>CAWFKR010000017.1:2500-729033 GCA_963816415.1 uncultured Pseudomonadota bacterium | reverse complement strand
GCCGCAGACTGGGGCGTAACTTCAACACCGTCGCAACGAGCGAGGTGGCACTTCAGTATCCTAGGGTGGAATGGAACTGGTCATAGCCCCGGTCGAAGTGCTCCGCGCACGCCTCACGCAGGCGTTCGAAGGCTGGGCGAGCCAGTCCCCTGCGCGCTCCTGCGCCCTGTCGGGCGGGTCGACCGCGCTGGTGTTCCTCGGCGCGCTCAGGAATGCCCGGGTCGACTGGTCGCGCATCAGCCTGTTCTGGGTCGACGAACGCGCCGTCCCGCCCGATGATCCGGACTCGAACTATGGCATGGCCCATCGGGTGCTGCTTGCGCCGTTGGGCCGCCAGGCGCCGCGCGCCTTTCGCATGCCGGCGGAACAGGCCGATCTCGGCGAGGCCGCGGTCCACTACGACCAGATCCTGGTCCGCGAGCTTCGCGGCGGCCCGCTCGACCTCGCGATTCTCGGCGTCGGCGAAGACGGTCACATCTGCTCGCTCTTCCCCGGACACCGTGCCCTGATGGCCGAAGGCCGGGTGGTTGCCGTCGATGACGCGCCCAAGCCGCCGCCACGCCGGCTGTCGCTCACGCTGTCGTACGTGAAGCAGACTCGGCAGATCTGGGTCGTGGTCATCGGTCCAAAGAAGCGCGACGTGCTCCAGGCCGCCATCCAGCGGACGCAGCTTTCCACACCGCTCGACTTGCTGTTGTCGCAGGCGAAGGACGTGACGGTCTTTACCGATCAGGGCATCCGGCAGACGTAGCGCCGCGCGGGCTGCCCATCAGCGGTTGACCCATTTCCGCACCAGCCAGGCGACGAACGGGGACCGGCGGCTTCGGGTGCAGGCGTGCGCCGCTTTCTTGATCGCTTCGGCCTGCGTCGGATAGGTGTGGATCACGCGGGCCACGGTGCGCAGGCCGATTCCGGCGACCATCGCCAGCGAGATGCCATTGATCATCTCGCCGGCGTGGCGTGCCACCACGGTCGCGCCGAGTATCGTGTCGGTCCCTTCGCGAACGTGGATCTTGACGAAGCCGTCTTCCTCGCCATCGGCGATCGCGCGGTCGACGTCGTGCATCGGCACCGTGAAGGTCTTCACCGGAATGGCGCGCTCGCGCGCCTCCTTGACGTAGATTCCGACGTGGGCGATCTCCGGGTCGGTGTAGGTGCACCACGGAATCGTCAATGCGCTGACGCGCTTGCGGCCGAGGACAAGTGCGTTCTGGACGACGATCCGCGCGGCAGCGTCGGCGGCGTCGGTGAACTGGTGCTCGAGGCAGACGTCGCCCGCGGCATAGATGCGCCGGTTGGTGGTTCGCAGGAAATCGTCGGTCCGGATTCCGGTTTCGGCATCGTAGGCGACGCCGGCGGCCTCGAGATCCAACCCCGCGACCGCGGGAACACGGCCGATGCCTGTCAATATCTGGTCGACGCGGATCGTCGCGACGTTGCCGTCGTTGACCGTTTCGACGCACTTCTTCCCGCCTTCGACCCGCACGTTGACCGCCGTCGTGTTGAGGTGGATCTCGACGCCGTCGCGCACCAGTGCTGCGGCAACCATCTGCGCGGCGTCACGCTCTTCCTTCGGCAGGAACAGCGGCACGTCGTGCGCGATGACGGTGCGCGAGCCGAAGCGGCCGAAGGCCTGCGCCAGCTCACAGCCGACGGGGCCCCCGCCGATCACGAGCAGGCTGGCAGGCAGCGTCGTCAGGTCGAAGACCGTCTCGTTGGTCAGGAAGCCCGCTTCCGCCAGTCCTGGAATCGACGGCAGCCTGGAGCGCGATCCGGTCGCGATCAGCGCTTTCCTGAATCGCAGGGCGGTGCCGTCGACGTCGACCGCATCGCCGCTCGTGAAGCGCGCCGTGCCGAAGAACACGTCGATTCCTTCCGCCGCGAGGCGCGCTGCCGAGTCGACCCGGCCCAGACGCGTGCGGATGCGCCGCATGCGCTCCATGGCCATCGGAAAATCGACCCGGATGCCGTCGGGGGCGTGGACGCCGTAGCGGGCGGCATCGCGCATCTCTGCGTACAGGCGCGAGCTGCGGATGAGGGCCTTGGACGGCACGCTGCCGTAGTTCAGCGAGTTGCCGCCGAGCAGGTGGCGTTCGATCAGCGCGACCCTGGCGCCGAGCGCTGCGGCGCGGCGCGCCGCGACCAGTCCCGCCGGTCCGGCGCCGATGACCAGCAGGTGGTACGGCTCGCGCGGCCGCGGATTGCGCCAATCCGGTGGCCGCAGGCTGTCGCAAAGCGCGCGGTCGAAAGGGCCCGAGTCGGGCTGCTCGAGGAGCGGATGGACCTGCAGCATCGGTGTGGTTGTTGCGCGCCTACAACCAGCCGCCGCGGAATCCCGCGCGGCGCAGACCGCTCCTGATGTAGGGGTTGCCGCGGCCCAGCCGCCAGAGCAAGCCCGAACGGTAGTTTTCGATCATCAGCACGATCATCCCCTGGTCGAGGCCGAAAGCGCCAGGCGAGATCCAGCCGTTCGGCCCCGCTTCACCGAGCGTCCGGTTGAAGCCGCTGGCCCGGACCAATTCGCCGGCGTCGGTCGGCCCTCGCGCAACCAGTTTGCGCAGCGCCGGCAGCGCGATTTCGGGCGCGAACACCAGCGACGAGAGGACCGACGAGCCGGCGATCGTGCCGTCGTCCGGCCCGTAGGGAACGCCGCGCGCGGCATAGCCGTAGAAGGCCTGGCGCCGCCCTGCCACCAGCCGCGGTGGCGCGCTGGGGCCTTCGCCCGCCGAGAGACCCCAGCAGTCCGCGGCGTAGCCTTCGAAGCTGCGCGGATTGCGCGTCGCGTACTCGCGCTGAACGTAGGTCGCGCGGCGGCTGTTCTCGAAATAGTCGCAGTCCTTCTCGCGCATGAACGCATCCCGGATGCCGCGGAAATCGATCCACGCGTGGGAGAACTCGTGGATGAAGAGCGGGCCTGCGTACAGGAAGTCGTACCCGTACAGGTTCTCCCACTGGTAGGTCACGGTCCAGGCGGGAAAGCTGTGGTCGCTGAGCGGATGCGTGGGCGAGCCGAGCCCCAGCACGTAGAGAAGGATCGCCTCGCTGTAGCCCTCCCAGCCGTAATGCAGGAAGCCGCACTCGGGTTTCCAGCCATGCATCACCGCAGAGCTGTCGCGCTGCGCCCATCGCCAGTCGACCCTGCGGTAGAGCGCGTCGGCGAGGCGGCGCAACTCGGTCTCGGCCGGCGTCTCGGCGCTGAAATACGCCGCGGCGGTCAGCACGCCCGCCATCAGGAAACCGGTATCGATCAGCGACACCTCGGACTGCCAGGTGCGGGCTCCGCTTCGCATGTCGAGAAAGTGGAAGTAGAAGCCGCGATAGCCGGTCGCGTCCGGGCTGCCCGACTGATCGCTGCCGGAGAAGAATCGCAAGACCGCGAGCGTGCGCTCGACCGCGTCGGCGCGCTCGATCCAGCCGTGCTCGACGCCGATCGGATACGCCGACAGCGCGAAGCCGACCACCGCGATGCTGGACGGCGCGCCGTCACGCGTGGTGTCGGCGATCAACCCGTTCTGCGGATTCACCGTCTGCAGGAAATAGTCGAAGGCGGCGCGCTGCAGGCGATCGAGGAGCGCATCGTCGGATGGCTCGGCCGCGGCTCGCGCCCGCGAAGAATGCGAAGTCCCGCGCGTTCCCTCTCCCTTCGGGAGAGGGTCAGGGTGAGGGTGAGGTCGGCTCGCCATGTGCAATCGCGCGGTCGACGATCGCCTGCGCTTCCTTCACGATGCGCTGCAGGTGATCGGCGCCGCCGAAACTCTCGGCGTAGATCTTGTAGATATCCTCGGTGCCGGAAGGCCGCGCCGCAAACCAGCCGCTCTTCGCGATCACCTTGACGCCGCCGATCGGCGCGCCGTTGCCCGGGGCATTGCCGAGAATGCTTGCGATCCTTTCGCCGGCGAGTTCGGTCGCCTCGATGCGCTGTGGCGCGAGCGCCGCGAGCTGCTTCTTCTGCTGCGCCGTCGCCGGTGCCTCGACCCGATCGTAGACCGGATCGCCGAACTCGCGCGCAAGCTCTGTGTACAGCGCGCCCGGGTCGCGCCCGCAGCGCGCGGTGATCTCGGCCGAGAGCAGCGCCGGAACGATGCCATCCTTGTCGGTGGTCCAGACCGCGCCGTCGCGACGCAGGAAGCTCGCGCCGGCGCTTTCCTCGCCGCCGAAACCGAGCGAGCCGTCGAGAAGTCCTTCGGCGAACCACTTGAAGCCGACGGGAACCTCGAACAGCCTGCGTCCGAGCCGCGCGGTCACCAGGTCGATCATGCGCGTGCTGACGACGGTCTTGCCGACGGCGGCACGCGCCCCCCATTGCGGCCGCTGCGCAAAGAGATAGTCGATCGCCACCGACAAGTAGTGGTTGGGCGCCAGCAGTCCGGCCTGCGCGGTGACGATGCCGTGGCGGTCGTGATCGGTGTCGCAGGCGAATGCGATGTCGAAGCGGTCCTTGAGGTCGAGCAGGCGCTGCATCGCGTAGGGCGACGACGGATCCATGCGGATCCGGCCGTCCCAGTCGACCGTCATGAAGCGGAACGTCGGGTCGACCTCGTCGCTGACGACGGTCAGGTCGAGCCCGTAGCGCTCGGCAATCCGCGCCCAGTAGTGCACCCCGGCTCCGCCGAGGGGATCGACGCCCATGCGGATCTTCGCGTCGCGGATCGCGTCCATGTCGATGACGCTGCCGAGGTCGGCGACGTAGGCGTCGAGAAAATCGTGCCGGTGCGTCGTCGCCGCACGCAGCGCCCGCGCGTGGGTGACACGCTTGACGCCGTCGAGGGCGCGCTCGAGCAGCACGTTGGCCGCGGCCTCGATCCCGCCGGTGATGTCCTCGCCGGCCGGGCCGCCGTTGGGCGGGTTGTACTTGAAGCCGCCGTCGTCGGGCGGGTTGTGCGACGGCGTCACGACGATGCCGTCGGCGAGCCCCGACGTGCGGCCGCGATTGTGGGTCAGGATTGCGTGCGAGATCGCCGGTGTCGGCGTGTATTCGTCGTGCGTCGCCAGCATCACGTCGATGCCGTTGGCCGCCAGCACCTCGAGTGCGCTGGCATACGCCGGCTGGGACAGCGCATGGGTGTCGATGCCGAGGAAGAGCGGCCCGTCGATGCCCTGGCCCTTGCGGTACTGGCAGATCGCCTGCGTGATCGCCAGCACATGCCATTCGTTGAACGAGACGTCGAACGCCGAGCCGCGGTGTCCCGAGGTCCCGAACGCGACCCGCTGCGCCGGCACCGACGGGTCGGGAATCCCGGTGTAATACGCGGTGACGAGCCGTGGCACATCGACGAGCAGCGACGATGGCGCGGGCTTGCCGGCGAGAGGGCTGATTCGGGTCGCCATGGCGCTGCTGCTACCCGGTCCGGGAATCGCCGCGGACGCGGCGATAGCGCCGGATCAGCGCGTTGGTCGAGCTGTCGTGCGTGAGCGTGGGCTCGGTCGCGCTCTCGAGTTCCGGCGTCGTCCGCAGCGCCAGCGCCTTGCCGAGCTCGACGCCCCACTGGTCGAACGAATCGATGTCCCAGATCACGCCCTGCGTGAAGACGCTGTGCTCGTAGAGCGCGACCAGCGCGCCGAGCGTCGCCGGCGTCAGGCGCTCGGCCAGCAGCGTGTTGGTCGGCCGGTTGCCCTCGAAAACGCGGTGCGGCACCAGCGCCTCGGGCGTTCCCTCGGCGGCGACCTCCGCCGCAGTCTTGCCGAAGGCGAGCGCCTCGGTCTGCGCAAACAGGTTCGCCATCAAGAGGTCGTGCTGGCGGCCCTGGGGGTTCAGGCTCTGGCAGAAGCCGATGAAGTCGCAGGGCACCAGCCGCGTCCCCTGGTGGATCAGCTGGTAGAACGAATGCTGGCCGTTGGTTCCCGGCTCCCCCCAGAGAATCGGCGCAGTCTCGAAGTCGACCGGCACCCCGCCCAGGGTCACGTGCTTGCCGTTGCTCTCCATCGTCAACTGCTGAAGGTACGCCGGAAACCGCTTCAGGTATTGGTCGTAAGGCAGCACCGCAAGTGTCGGTGCGCCGAGGAAGTTGACGTTCCAGATCGCGAGCAGCCCGAGCAGCGCCGGCAGGTTCCGTTCGACCGGGGCACTGCGAAAGTGTTCATCCATCGCGCGGAATCCCGCCAGCATCGCGCGGAAGTGGGCCGGCCCGATCGCGATCATCGTCGCCAGGCCGATCGCCGAGTCCATCGAATAGCGGCCGCCGACCCAGTCCCAGAAGCCGAACATGTTCTCGCGCGCGATGCCGAAGTTCCTGACGGCTTCCGCATTCGTCGACACGGCGACGAAATGCCGGGCGACCGCCTGGTCATCGCCGAGCTGGCCGAGGCTCCAGGCGCGCGCGGCGTGGGCATTGGTCAGCGTCTCCAGGGTCGTGAAGGTCTTCGAGCAGACGATGAAGAGGGTCTCGGCGGCGTCGAGGTCGCGCGTCGCCTCGACCAGGTCGGTGCCGTCGACGTTGGAGACGAAGCGCACGGTCAGGTCGCGTTGACTGTAGAAGCGCAGCGCTTCGCAGGCCATCACCGGCCCGAGGTCGGAGCCGCCGATGCCGATGCTGATGACGTTGCGGATGCGCTTGCCGGTGTGACCCTGCCATCGGCCGCTGCGCAGCTCCTCGGCGAACGCCGCCATGCGATCCAGCACCGCGTGGACCTCGGCGACGACCTCGACCCCGTCGACGAAGATCTTCTCGCTCGCCGGGGCGCGCAGCGCGACGTGCAGCACCGCGCGCCTTTCGGTCGTATTGATCGCGTCGCCGCGAAACATCGCCGCGATGCGCTCGCGCAGCCCGCATTCACCGGCGAGCGTCGCGAGTAGCGTCAGCGTTTCGTCGGTGACGCGGTTCTTCGAATAGTCGAGGTAGAGGCCGGCGGCCTCGAGCGCGTAGCGATCGCCGCGCGTGGCGTCGGCCGCGAACAGCTCGCGCAGGTGGGTCCGGCCGATCTTCGCGTGGTGCGCTGCGAGTGCCCGCCACGCCGGGCGCGAGGTCAGCGCAAGCGGCCCGGAGGAGGACCCCGCGGCGCCGCCCGCGGAGCGGCCGCCATTCCCGCCGTGGGTCGGCCCGGCGGCGCTCACTGCAAACCCGCCCCGGCCAGCGCCGAGCTCTTCTCCCGGATGCGCGACAGCAGCGCGCTCCACGATTTCGAAAAGGCGTCGGCGCCCTCGCGCTGAAGGCGTGCGGCCAGTACCTGGTCGTCGATGCCCTCGCGGCTGAATTCCTCGAGCACCGCCTCGGCGTCGCCGCCGTCGGCCGGCAACGCCGCGCCGACCTTGCCGTGGTCGGCGTACGCATGCAGCGTCTTCTCAGGCATGGTGTCGATGGTATCGGGCGCCGCGAGCGCCTCGACATAGAGGGTGTCGGCTGCCTCCGGGTCCTTGGTGCCGGTGCTGGCCCAGAGCAGCCGCTGGGGGAGGGCGCCGGACTTCGCGAGCCCTTGCCAGCGCGCCGAGGCAAGCAGATCGCGGTAGGCCTTGTAGGTGCGCATCGCAACCGCGATGCCGAGGCGGTTTCGGTGCTGCGGCGCGACCTCTTCCTTCACTGCAACGTCCCAGCGGCTGACGAACAGCGATGCGACCGATCCGACCTTCGGATCGAGGCCGGCAGCGATGCGCCGCTCGATGCCACGCAGGTAGGCCTCGGCGGCGGCGAGGTAATGCTCGCGCGAGAACAGCAAGGTGACGTTGATCGGCACGCCTGCGAAGATCGATTCCTCGATCGCCGGCAGGCCCGCCGGCGTTCCCGGAATCTTGATGAAGAGATTGGGTCGTGCGGCGGCCGCATGCTGCCGCGCCGCGGCGCGGATCGTCTTCGTGGTGTCGTCGGCGAGCAGCGGGGAGACCTCGAGCGAGACCCAGCCGTCGACGCCGTCGGTCGCTTCGAAGACCGGCTGCAGCAAATCGGCCGCCTGCGTCAGGTCCTGCCGTGCGAGCGTGAAGAAGAGATCCTCGCCGGACTTCCCCTGGCGCGCCAGGGTGCCGATCGCCTCGTCGTAGAAACGGCCGTTGGCGATGGCATGCTCGAAGATCGTGGGGTTCGAGGTCAGCCCCGTCACCGACAGCTCGGCGATGTACCGTGCCAGCGTGCCGTTCGTCAGGATTTCCCGGGTGATGTTGTCGAGCCAGAGGCTCTGGCCGAGCTCGTGGAGCCTTCGGGTATTCGGGTTCATCATTTTTCCCTTGTCATCCCGGCACGCCCGGAGCGCGAACTGCAGCACCCGCCGCCTCGAGCAGTTGCGGAACATCGAAATCGACCAGATCGCCGATATGCTCGACGGTGACGTCGGCCGACGGGTAGCTGGCGAGGTTGAGCGGGTCGAGTGCGTAATGGCCCTGGCGCGGAAAGACCGTCGTGAGGCGCGCCTGCAGGACGTCCTTCATCGCCGTCAGGACCTGCAGCTTGTCGTCGACCATGACGTAATGGCGGGCCGGGTAGAGACGCTGCACCGCGTCGAGCATCTGTTCCTTGTGAATGTAGATCAGCACACGGCCTCCTGCGGCGTCCCAGAGGCCCGAGCGCTGCACCTTGCGCGGCTGGAATACGACGTCGCCGTCGGAGAGGATCACCGTCGGACCGAAGCGGTCGAGGTGGGCGATGACCTCGAGCGCGCGAGGAAACAGGCGCTCGGCAAACGGGTAGTCGACGAGAAAGCTCGACATCAGCAGCAGCCGCCGGTCTTGCGCGTCGCCGCGTTCGGCATCACTGCGGTAGCGCTGCAATGCGCCGAGGTAGTCGGCATAGCCGAGCTCGCTGCGCAGCGTTTCGAAGATCGTCCAGTAGCGCCTGGCGCTGGCGGCGCCGAATTCGCCTTCGAGGCGGCCGCGCAGGTCGGCGACGACCTGGTCGTTGTCGAGCAGCGTGTTGTCGACGTCGAGCAGGAACACCGTATCCGAGCGGCCCCTCGGTGTCATGCCTCGGTCCTCGGGTCGGGTCCGGGGTTGTGCCAGCCGCCATCGCCGGCGATCAGCGCGTCGGCGGCGCCCGGTCCCCATGTGCCGGGCGGGTAAGGGAGCGCGGCATGGTGGTTCGCGAGCACCGGGTCGACCACCGCCCAGGCGGCCTCGACCGCGTCCTGACTGGTGAAGAGGGCGCCGTCGCCGGCCATTGCATCGCCGAGCAGCCGCTGGTAGGTGGTCTCGCCGTTTTCGGGGTCTTCGCAAAGGTAGAGCTCGCGCTGATCGCCGACGAATTCCTTGCCCTGGCGCTTGACGCGAGCCGCGAGCGCGATGGCCGAGGCCGGCTGCAGCCTGAACCGCAGGTAATTGGCGCGGCCTTCCACCGGGCGCGCATCGTCGAACAGCTTCTGCGGCGGCGGCCGCAGTTGCACCAGCACCTCGACTGCCGTGTTCGGCAGCCGCTTGCCTGCGCGCAGGTACCACGGCACGCCGGCCCAGCGCCACGAGTCGATGAACAGGCGCAGCGCGCAATAGGTCTCGACATCGGAGTCGGCAGCGACATCCTTCTCCTCGCGGTAGCCGGCATACTGTCCGCGCACAACGTCGTCGGGTGTCAGCGGTTGCATTGCATGAAAGACACTCGACTTGGCGCTGTGCACCGCCGCAAAGCTCTGATAGGCGGGAGGCTCCATCGCGAGCAGCGCGACGATCTGGAACAGGTGGTTCTCGACCACGTCGCGCAGGCAACCCGCACTTTCATAGAAGCCGCCGCGCTGGCCGACGCCGAAGCTCTCGGCCAGCGTCACTTGAACGCTGGCAACGCGGTCGCGGTTCCAGATCGGCTCGAGAAACGAATTGGCGAATCGGAAATAGAGGATGTTCATGATCGCCTCCTTTCCGAGATAGTGGTCGATGCGAAAGATCGACGATTCCGGAAAGACCGAGTGCGCGATCGCGTCGAGCTCGCGCGCCGAGGCCAGGTCGCGACCGAAGGGCTTTTCGACGATGACGCGCGCGTTTGCGCCGAGCCCGGCAGCGCCGAGGCTCCTGATCACGGTCGCGAACAGCGCCGGCGGGATCGCCAGGTAGTGCGCGGGGCGCTCCGCCCGGCCGAGGGCGGCTTTCAGCGCGGTGAAAGTCGCCGGATCCTTGTAGTCGCCGCACACGTACCGCAGCAGCGACATCAGGCGATCGAAGGCGGCCGGGTCGTCGATTCCGCTTTCGCGCTCGACGCTGTCGCGAACGCGCCGGTGCAGCTGATCGGTGTTCCACTTCGACGATGCCACGCCGATCACCGGCACGGTCAGCGTGCCTGCCTTGACCATCGCATAGAGGGCCGGAAAGATCTTCTTGCTGGCGAGGTCGCCGGTGAAGCCGAAGACGACCAGCGCGTCGGAATGCGGCGCGTCGGCAGTGGGCCCTGCCGTCGTCGGCGCGCTCATTTCGCGGCCCCTGCGGTCGGCTCGACGTGGCCACCGAATTCATGCCGCATCGCCGACAGCACCTGGTTGGCGAAGCCGGCTTCGCCGCGCGACGTGAAGCGGTCGTACAGCGCCGCGCTGAGAACGTGTGTCGGCACCGCTTCGTCGATCGCCGCCTGGATGGTCCAGCGACCTTCGCCCGAGTCGGAGACGTGCCCGTCGTAGGCCGCGAGCTCCGGGTCCTTCAGCAGTGCGGCGGCCGTCAGGTCGAGCAGCCACGAGCCGATCACGCTCCCGCGGCGCCACACTTCGGTGATCGCGGGAAGGTTCATTTCGTATTGGTAGAACTCGGGATCGCGCAGCGGCGTGGTCTCGGCGTCGCTGGTGCGCGTGTGCTTGCCGACGCCGGCGTTGCGCAGGACGTTGAGCCCTTCGGCATACGCCGCCATCACGCCGTATTCGATGCCGTTGTGGACCATCTTGACGAAATGGCCAGCGCCGTGCGGCCCGCAGTGCAGGAAGCCCTCTTCGGCGCCGCTGACGTCGCCGCTGCGGCCGGGGGTGCGTGGCGCCGCTGCGACGCCCGGTGCGAGCGCCGAGAATATGGGCTTCAGGCGTTCCACGACAGCGGACTCGCCGCCGATCATCAGGCAGTAGCCGCGATCCATCCCGGCGACGCCCCCGCTGGTGCCGACGTCGACGTAGTGGTGCCCCGAGCCGGTCAGCTTCTTCGCGCGTCGGATGTCGTCGCGGTAGTACGAATTGCCGCCGTCGATCACGATGTCGCCGGGGTCGAGGTGCGGCACCAGCGCGTCGAGTACCTGGTCGACGACGGCTGCCGGCACCATCATCCAGATCGCCCTTGGCCGGGCCATCTTCGAGGCCAGTTCCGCGAGCGACGCGGCACCGTCGGCGCCCTCCTTGCGCATGCTGGCGACGGCTGCGGCGTGCGCGTCATGGACGACGCAGGCGTGGCCCTTGCTCATCAGGCGCCGCACCATGCTCGCCCCCATTCGACCCAAACCGATCATTCCGAGCTGCATCTGGTTCTCCGTTGTCAGGGCTGGCGGTCAGGTCCCGCGCCAGACGTTCACGACGACCGAGTGACGCCGGCCGTCGTCGACCATCGCAATCGTCTCGCCCGGCGTCTCGACGCCATCGAGGGTGACGCCCGCGGCGGCAGCCGATCCTGATTCGCGGCAGGCGATGTTGTAGGTCGATTTGCCGAAGCGGTAGGTCATTTCGAAGGCGCTCCAGGCTCCGGGTAGGAGCGGGCGCAGGACCAGTTGGTTCCGGTTGCGCCCGAGACCCAGCAGCGAATCGACGATCAGCTGGTACATCCAGCCCGCGGACCCGGTGTACCAGGTCCAGCCGCCGCGACCGGCGTGCGGCGCGAACGCGTAGACGTCGCCGGCGACGACGTAGGGCTCGACCTTGTAGGTGTCGACGTCACCGGCATTGGCGGCGTGGCGTACCGGGTCGAGCAGCGCGAGCAGCTCCCAGGTGCGTTCGGCGTCGCCCAGGCCCGCGAATGCGAGCGCGGCCCAGACGGCCGCGTGGGTGTATTGACCACCGTTCTCGCGCACGCCGGGGACATAGCCCTGGATGTAGCCGGGGGACGGTTTCGAGGTGTCGAACGGCGGATCGAGAAGTTGGATCAGGCGCGTGTCGCGGTGCACCAGGCGGCGATTGACCGCCTCCATGGCGCTGCGCGCACGTTCGGCGCTGGCAGTGCCGGACAGCACCGACCAGCTCTGCGCGATCGAATCGATCTGGCACTCTGCGTTGGTCGCCGAACCGAGCGGCGTGCCGTCGTCGAACCAGGCGCGTCGATACCAGGCGCCGTCCCAGGCCGATGCCTCGATGCGCTGGCGCAGCCGCGCCGACTCGCTTTCACAGAGTTCCGCGAACGCCGGGTCTGAACGCTCGCGCGCCAAAGGCGCAAAGCGGGTGAGCACCGCAGCCAGGAAGAACGCCAGCCAGACGCTTTCCCCCTTGCCGCCGGCTCCGACCAGGTTCATCCCGTCGTTCCAGTCGCCCGAACCCATCAACGGCAAACCATGCGAACCGTATCGCAGGCCGAGGCGAATCGCACGCACGCAATGCTCGTAGAGGCTCGCGGCCTGCGCGGACGCGCTCGGCAGCTCGTAATTCGACTGCTCGCCATCCTTCAGGGGACGGCTCTCGAGGAATTGGCACGCCTGGTCGAGAACGCCGGCGTCACCGGTGGTCTCGACGTAGCGGCAGGTCGCCAGCGGCAGCCACAGATAGTCGTCGGAGCAGCGCGTTCGCACGCCTTTCCCCGAAGGCGGATGCCACCAGTGCTGCACATCGCCTTCGAGGAACTGGCGCGACGCCGCGCGCAATAGATGCTCGCGCACCAGTTGCGGCGCGGCGTGGACCAGGGCCATCACATCCTGCAATTGGTCGCGAAAGCCGAACGCACCGCTCGACTGGTAGAACGCCGTGCGGCCCCACAGGCGCGACGCAATCACCTGATAGATCAGCCAGCCGTTGGTCAGTGCATTCAGCGCCGGGTCCGGGGTTCGCACCTGGAGCGCGCCGAGCGTCTTGCGCCAGTATCGATGCACCGCTTCGAGGGCGGTGTGTGCAGCGTCGGCCCCGCGCCAGCGGCGGACCAGCTCGCGCGCTTCATCGGCGGTCTTGCCGGCGCCGAGCCGGAAGACGATCTCGCGCTCTTCCCCCGGCGCCAGATCGACCGCGACGCGCAGTGCTGCGCAGGGATCCAGCGCAGCGCCAACGCGGCCCGACAGCTGCGCATGAGCGAGCGCCGCCGGCGCCGCCAGCGTGCCGTCCGGGCCGAAGAAGTCTCTGCGATCGCCGCAGGCCTGACGCGTCGCGTCGTCGACGTCGAAGAATGCGGTGCGATCGGCGAAGTCGGTGTTGTACGAATTGCGGGCGAAGAGCGCGCCGGTTTGCGCGTCGAGCTCGGTCACCACGTGCATCAGCGTCTTCTGGCGTTCGTCGCCGAGCACCCAGTCGAGGTAGCCGGTGACCGACAGGCGCCGGCGTCGATCCGAGCCATTGCGCAGGGTCAGTGCGGAGAACTTGACCGGGGCGTCGATCGCGACATGAACGCGAAGCTCGGATTCGATGTCGCACTCGGCATGTTCGAAGACGCTGTAGCCGAAGCCGTGGCGCGTGACGTACGGCGTGATGCCGCGAACGGGCAGCAGGGTCGGCGACCAGCAGCGGCCGGTCGCGTCATCGCGGATGTAGAAGGCCTCGGTGTTGGCGTCGCCGACCGGATCGTTCGACCACGGCGTGAGGCGGAACTCGTGCGCGTTTTCGCTCCAGGTCGTGGCACTCCCGCTCTCCGAGACCAGGGTTCCGAAGTCGGGATTGGCGAGCACGTTGACCCACGGCGCCGGCGTCATCTGTGCCGCCGTCGTCGTGATCACGTATTCGCGCGCGTCGGGCGTGAATCCGCCGAGGCCGTTGAAGGCGGAGAGGTCGCTGCGTTGCGGGCGGTCCGCGGCGGTCGCCGGCGGGATGCCGCGGGTGGCGTGGTCGACTGCGCCCGGCGAGGCCATCGCCATCGAGGCAGCGGCCCGCGCAGCGGAGGCGGCGCTCGCCGCGCTGTCGCGCCGATCGAGCTGCTCGGCAAGGGTCCCGGCAGAGTCGTCGATCACGACACGGGCGACACTTTGCAACAACGTGCGGTCGCCGTCGTCGAGCTTGGCGTCGTCGAGCACGAAGATGCCACCGGGCCGGTCGAGCAACTCGGCGCGGGTGCCCGCGTCGAGCGACTGCGCGATCCAGTCGAATGTCGTCGGTGTGCGATCGTCGGACGTCGCGCCGACGATCGCCAGTTCGGTCTCGATGCCGTACGCACGCCAATACGCGTGGGCCGAGACCATTTGCCGGACCAGGTCGATCCTTTCGGGGTCGCCGATCTGCATCACCACCACGGGGAGATCGCCGGAGATTCCGAAACCCCACAGGCCCGATTGCCCGCGGCGGTTCCTCTCGATGACGCGGGCGTCGCAGCGCAGCGCCGCGCCGGCATGGATGATCGACGCTGCCACGCGCTCGTAGAGGAGCAGATCGGCATCGCTCGCCTGGAGCCTCTGCAGCGTGGCTTGCCGGTAGGTGCCCGCCCGCTCGAGAACGCGCTGCGCCGATTCGGGGTCCCGGTACCTGCGCGCAAGCGCCGCGCACGCGTCATGCGACTCGGCAATGCCGGTGATCCAGTCGACGGTGAATGAAGCTCCGGCTTCGATGGCGAATGCAACGCGGATGGCAGCCACTGCATCGAGCACCGGACCCGCGCTGCCCGACAGCGCGGCGTCGCCGGACAACGCCGCGGGGTCGACCGGGCTGCGACCGCGGCCGACGAAGCGCATCCGGTCGGTCTCGTAGGAGAATTCGGTGGCGGCCGAGTCGGACACGCTCGCCAGATGGAAGAGCCATGGCGTCGGATCGCCGGGCGCGCTCGGGCGGCGGGTCGCGAAGATCGCGTGGAGCGCCGGGTCGATCCCGGTTTCGACGAAAAGCTTGCTGAACGCCGGGTGCGCCGAGTCGGCACCCGCGGCGGCCAGGACGATCTCGGCGTAGCTTGTCGCGGAAAGGGTTCGGCGCCGTCCGGAAAGGTTCGTGAGCCGGAGCCGCCGCAACTCGACCTGGTCGTCCGGCGACACGGCGATCTCGCTGCGCGCCTCGATACCGTGGTTGCGGCGCGAGAACGTTGCGGTGGCCGTCCCCGCGTCGAATCCGGTTTCGGAAGCGTCCGGCCGTCGCAGCGTCGGCTGCATTGTCGTCGACCAGACGGTCCCATCGGCGCTGTCGCGCAGATAGCAAAACGCCCCCCACGGGTCGAGCGTCGAATCTTCGCGCCAGCGCGTCACGGCGAGGCCGTTGCAGCGACTGTAGCCGCCGCCCGCCTGCGTGACGATCACGTGGTAGGTGCCGTTCGACAGCAGTTTCACATTGGACATGGCTCAAGGGGACCGTGCGACCGAAATTGCCGAGCCGGCGACGAGATCGTCGACCGCAGCGCGCCGGCAGGTGCAGGATACGAATCGGCGCGGCGCACATCTGTACGCTGGCGCACGAAGCGCCAGAGATCCCGCTGCCTAACGCGCCATGGCGAGCGCCCGCTTGCAAACGTTGTCGACCGTGAAGCCATACTCACGCAAGACGACATCGCCCGGTGCCGAGGCGCCAAAACGATCGGCGCCCAGCACGTCACCGTGATCTCCGGTGTAGCGATGCCATCCTTGCGATGCGCCTGCTTCCACCGCGAGGCGCGCGCCGATCGACGGTGGCAACACCGCATCGCGATATTCCCCCGGCTGGGCGTCGAACAGCTCCCAGCTCGGCATCGAGACGACGCGCGCCTGAATTCCCTGCGCCAGCAGTTCCTGGGCGGCCGCGATGACCAGGCCGACCTCCGATCCCGTCGCAATCAGGATCAGGTCGGGTTTGCCGCGCGGCGCTTCGGCCAGCACGTACGCGCCGCGCCGCAGGCCGTCCGCTGCGGCAAAGCGGGTACGGTCGAGCGTCGGCACGTTCTGCCTCGTCAATATCAGCGCCACCGGCCGGTCTCGCGTTTCCAGCGCGACACGCCAGGCGACCGCAGTCTCGTTGGCGTCGCAGGGCCGGATGACGACGAGCTGCGGAACCGAGCGCAGACCGGCAAGCTGTTCGACTGGCTGATGCGTGGAGCCATCCTCGCCCAGGGCAATGCTGTCGTGCGTGAACACATGGACGACGTGCAGTCCCATCAGCGCTGCGAGGCGGATCGCCGGCCGCATGTAGTCGGAGAAGACGAGAAACGTCGAACCGAACGGCACCGTTCCGCCATGTGCGGCCAGGCCGTTCAGAATCGCGCCCATGCCGTGCTCGCGCACACCGAAGTGCACATTGCGGCCGGCACAGCTCCAGCCGCCACCCTCGGAGCCTTGTCGATCGCGGGCACTCGCGCCTGGGGGCTCGAAATCTCCCAGGCCTGTCAGCGCGGTGTGGGTCGACGGATCCAGATCGGCCGACCCGCCCATCAGCGATGGCAGGTGCAGGGCGACGGCGTTCATCACCTTGCCCGACGCGACCCGGGTGGCCATGCCTTTGGCGTCCGGAGGAAAGACGGGGATGTCCGCATCCCAGTTCGCCGGCAAGCTGCCGCCAAGGATCTGCTCGAGCTCCTGCGCGAGATCGGGAAACGCATGCGCGTACGCGGAGAATTGGTCGTTCCACGCGGCTTCTGCTTGCGCGCCTCGTTCGAGCGCCCGGCGAAAGAATTCAAGCGCCTCGTCGGGGATGAAAAACGCCGGCTCCGCCGGCCAGCCCAGGTTGCGTTTGGTCAGGCGCACTTCTTCTTCGCCGAGAGGCGAACCGTGCGCCTCGAACGAGTCCTGCTTGTTCGGCGAGCCGTAGCCGAGATGAGTGCGCACCAGAATCAGCGACGGGCGCCCGGTTTCGGCGCGCGCGGCCTGCAGCGCCTGGTCGATCGCGGCGAGGTCGTTGCCGTCGTCGACCGATTGAGTGTGCCAGCCGTAGGATTCGAAGCGTCGAGCGCGGTCCTCGGTGAAGGTGATGTCGGTGCCGGCGGAAAGCGTGACGCAATTGTCGTCGTACAGATAGATCAGCTTTCCGAGCTTCAAATGGCCCGCCAGCGATGCGGCCTCGGAGGCGACGCCTTCCATCAGGTCGCCGTCGCTCACGATCCCATAGGTGAAATGGTCGACGACGTGGAAACCGCTGCGGTTGTATCGCGCGGCGAGATGCGCTTCCGCCATCGCCATGCCCACGCCGTTGCCGAAGCCCTGTCCGAGCGGGCCGGTTGTGACCTCGACGCCGGGCGTCAGGCCGCGCTCGGGGTGGCCGGGCGTGAGGCTGCCCCATTGGCGGAACTGCTTGATCTGCTCGAGGGAAAGCGCGTAACCGGTCAGGTGCAACAGGCTGTACAGCAGCGCCGATCCATGCCCCGCGGAGAGAACGAAGCGATCGCGGTCGAACCAGTCCGGATTGGCGGGATTGTGCTTGAGGAACCCGGTCCAGAGCACGCAGGCCATCGGCGCCGCGCCCAGTGGCAGCCCGGGGTGTCCGCTGTTGGCCTTCTGCACCGCGTCGACCGAGAGGAAGCGCAGGGTGTTGACGCACGATTCATCCAGGGTGGACGCTGGACGTTTGATCGAGGATGTCGGGTTCATGTCGGCCGTCCTTGGCTTTCAAGGTGGATCGTCGCGGGCAGCACAGCGGGTCGCGCGGATCGACGCACTGTCCGCCGGCACGCCCGAAGACGAGGTCAGTCTCGCATCGATGCAGCGCAGCAGATGTGCGCCAGCGAACAGACGCGGCCGTGCGCCGGCGGTAAATGTTCCCCATGATCGACAGCGACCGTAGCGCGTTGGTTCTTGTCCGCCCGATTCGGGAGGAAGAGGCGAACGGCCGGGAAGCACTCCAGCGCGGCGCGCAGGTCACCCTCGATTCCATCGGCGACGGCGTCATCAGCACCGACAGGGAGGGCAGGGTGACGTACCTCAATCCGGTCGCCGAGCGCATGACGGGCTGGTCGCGCGACCAGGCATCCGG
Source organism: uncultured Pseudomonadota bacterium (assembly GCA_963816415.1). GTDB lineage: Bacteria > Pseudomonadota > Gammaproteobacteria > Burkholderiales > Casimicrobiaceae > VBCG01. Next base: position 711,189 of record CAWFKR010000017.1, on the reverse strand, counting down.
GCGAATGCTTTCGGAGGTGCTGCAAATTGTCGATGGCGACACGCGGGAATCCGTCCCGAATCCAATGCAATTGGCCGTTCGCCAGGGCAGGACCGCAAGTCTTCCCTACAACTCCGTGCTCATCCGGCGCGACGGGTTTGAATTCCCGATCGAGGACTCCATCGCCCCGATCCACGAGCCCTCCGGGCAGGTAACCGGAGCCGTGATGGTGTTCCGTGACGTGAGCAAGGCGCGCGCAATTGAGGGCAAGTTGTCGCATCTTGCCCAGCACGACTTTCTCACAGGCCTTCCCAATCGAATGCTGTTGAAGGACCGCCTCGACCAGGCGATCGCGCGGGCCCGGCGGCACGGGCGCCGCGTTGCGGTGCTGTTTCTGGACCTGGACGGCTTCAAGGACATCAACGACTCGCTCGGGCACGCAGTCGGCGACAGGGTGCTGCAGAACACGGGCAAGCGGCTGGCGGCGGCGGTTCGTGCCTCGGACACGGTGAGTCGTCACGGCGGGGACGAGTTCGTGGTCATGCTCTGCGAGGTCGAAAATCCGCAGAACGTCGCACGCCACGCCGAAAAGATCCTTGCCGCATTGTCGGCGCCGCACGCTCTCGCGGGGCACGACCTGCGTGTCGATGCAAGCATTGGCATCAGCTTCTTTCCTGATGATGGGCAGGATGCCGAAGCGCTGATCAAATGCGCCGACACCGCGATGTACCACGCCAAGGAAAGCGGACGCAACACGTACGCGTTCTTCAGACCGGAAGTGAATGTTGAGGCAATGGCGCCAGAATCGCTCTAAGCGAATTTGCGCCGCGCGCCTGTGCCGCGAGACACGAATCCAGCGAGCAGCGTCAGAGGCAGTGCGAACGACACAGCGAGCACCAACCCCGGCAATCGTTTCATGATCGTCGCTTTCCTTCGGGCCGCAGCGCCTTCAGTCGCGCTATGCGATTCCAAGGCGAGCGAATACCGGGCCCTTGACCAGATCGAGGACGAACGCGAAAGCGATCGCGGCGGTGAGCGTAGCCGCCACCAGTGGAAGCCCCAGCGGCGCCATCAGCACGCCCAGGCTCGCCAGCGTGGCGGCAATCGACACGTCGGCGAGCGAGGAGACGATGACCCAGGGACCCGGCCGCGAACCCCACAGCCTTGCGCGTTCGCGTATCGAATAGAGCGTTGCCTGGCTGCCGAACGCGAGCGTGATGAATGCCAGCGTTCTCAGCGCATCGGTGCCGAGTCCCGCCGCGTACGTGCCGACCGCGAGCACGCCGACGCAAAACGTCAGCAGGCAGAGTCCCATCGCGACGCCTGCGGCCGTCAGCCTGCCGATGCCCCAGACATTCGGCAGCGCCGACGGTCGAACGTTGTCTGTGGTCAGCGACATGGCCAGGAAGTCGCCGATGACCATCAGCAGCACCATCAGCAAGGGAGTAAGGATTGCCTGCCCTGTCAGAAGTAGTCCGACGGCGAGGAAGAGCACCGTCACGATCTTCTTGATGATCGAGTTCAGCGTGTAGGTCAGGATTCGCTGGAATGTGACGCGACCCTCCTTGACCGCCGCGACGATGCCGACGAGTCCGGGCCGCGTCAGCACGATGCCGGCCGCCGACTTGGCCACGTCGGTCGCCGTCGACACTGCGATTCCCATCTGTGCCTGGCGCAGGGCCGGCGCATCGTTGGCGCCGTCGCCACACATGCCGACCGTATGGCCGCCGCTCTGGAAATCCTTCACGAGCTTGTACTTGGCTTCGGGAAGCACCCCTGCGAAGACCGCGTATTGTTCGGGGCGCACACCGTCGGGGATCGGTCCGGGCGGACATACGCCACCGTCCAGGCCGACGGCGTGCGCGACGATCGCCGCCGTGGCCGGCGCGTCGCCCGTCACCATCACCGTGCGCACGCCCAGCGTCCGCAGTTCGGTGATCAGCGCCGCCGAGTCGGCGCGCGGCGGGTCGCTGAGCGCGATGATTCCCGCGAACTGCATCGATGCCGGCGCACCCGCGGCGACAGCCAGCACCCGAAAGCCCTGCGTCTCCAACTCGGTTGCGGCGGTCGCCGCCGCAGGAGATGGCTGCGCGAGATCGACCACCGCGGCGAAGGCACCCTTCACGACCCGCTGTGTGGCGCTGCCTGCATCGGTGACGGTCGCCTCGGACATCTTGGTGGCCGGATCGAAGGGTACGAACTTCACGAGCTTGAGCGGATCGGCGGAAGGGTTGTGCGACGCGGCGGCGCGAATTGCGCCGTCCACCGGGTCCTGACCACCTTCGGAGCTTGCCAGCGCGGCCAGTCCGAGGACCCGCGCCTCGTCGAAGCCCGGCATCGGATGAACGGTGGTCACCTTGAGCTCGTTGGCCGTCAGCGTGCCTGTCTTGTCCGAGCAAAGGACGTCCATCGTCGCAGCCTCGTCGACGGCGGTGAGGCGCGTCGGCAGGACACCCCCCTTGGCCAGGTTCCGGGCGCCAAGCGCGGCCGCAAGCGTGAAGGTCGCGGGCAGCGCCACCGGGATCGAGGCCAGCACCGCCGTCAGTACGAGCGGCACGATCTCCGCTGGCGCCATCCCCGATGCATAGGCCCAGCCCACCAGGAGGACAACGACCGCGCCGTTGAACAGCGCGAGGTCGCGCACGACCCGCAGCACGGCTTTCTGCTGGGTGCTGACCACGTGCGCGGTGCGGACCAGTTCCGACGTGCGTCCGAATTTCGTTCGAACGCCAGTCGCCGTCACGATGCCCACCGCCTCGCCGCGCCGCACCAGCGCACCGGCGTAGGTGTCGACGCCCGGACCCGCTTCGATCGGTATCGACTCGCCCGTCAGCATCGACTGATCCAGCAGAACCGATCCCTCGACGAGCTTCACGTCGGCCGCCACGACGGCACCGAGTGAAAGCTTCACTCGATCGCCGGGCACCAGCTCCGTCGCGGGCACGATCTTCCAGACGGCATCGCGTTGAACCGACGCGTTCAAGGCGAGCCGGGACTTCAGGGCCTGGAGCGTTGCCTGCGCAAGTCCTTCCTGTACGAAACTGAGCACCGCGTTGAACACCAGCAGGCCGGCGATGATCGCGGCCTCGACGTACTTTCCGAGCGCAATTTCCAGCAGGATCGCCGCCTCGAGCATCCAAGGAACCGGCGCCCAGAGTTTGCCGAATGCTCTCCGCAGCGGATGCAGGGCGGTGTCGGGTGTCGCGTTGGGACCGATGGTCTCGAGCCGGCGCCGCGCCTCGTCGCTTGAAAGGCCGCCGGGGGGTGCGTCGTCGCGGTTGGGCGCCGTCATCAGCGATTCTGCGACGGGAGCGGGCGAATGGGCGTGGCCGACCATCGATGAGCAATGGCAGTCGATGCGGTCGACATCAAGCGGCCGGCAACGGGTGTTCGTCGGGGTCGCCGCTGCCGCGGCAACCTGGAAACCGCGGTCATGAATTCCTCATGCTCGGCCTTGGTGCAGAAGCCCATCACCTGATCGACCCCGGCACGGTTGTGCCGGCTGCGGTTGAACAGCACTACCTCTCGCGCCGCCGGCAGATGCGGCACGTAGCGCTGAAAGTACCACGATCGACCTGCAGTCGATGCAGTTCGCGCCTGTAGTGCAGCTTCGGTTGTCCCCGAGCGGACTCGTGGTTCTTTGCGATTGGCGGCGTGCCATTCATCCAGTTCTCCTCGATCGGGGCAAAGGCCGCTCGCTCCGCCCCGCGCTGCTGCGCTTCGAAACCGGGGCATGGGCGCAAACGACGGGCGATGCCGGGCGCCGCGACCGGCTATCCGTGGACGGCGACCGAGTCGGCCGGCGCCTGTGCGCGGTCTTGCATGCCGTAGTCGCGCAGCACCCCGGCGACGCGCAGCCGATAGTCGGCGAAGATCTCTTCGCGGCCTGCGCGCTGCACCCGGCGATGCGCGTCGAGATTGCGCCACTGCCCGACGGCATCCTCGTCGCGCCAGAACGACAGGGACAGCAGCTTCCCCGGCTGGCTCAGGCTTTCGAAACGCTCGATGGAGATGAAGCCGTCCATTTTCTCCAGCAGCGGCCGCAGCGATGCGGCGGCGGCGAGATAGGCATCCTTCGACCCCTCCCGCGGAACGACCTCGAAAATCACGGCAATCATTGCGAATCTCCCGTCGTTTGCGCGCCAATTCCGAAGGTTCCGGGGACGACCTCGACGAACGTGCGCTCCTCGCGCAGGATGAATCTTCCCGCCTCCGTCGTTGCGAAGTTCGCGCGGCCCTCCGCGTCGGCCTTCACCCGCACGCGGTACGCCTCGTAGGCCGCGAGCGACTCGAATGCGATCATGCCCCAGGCGACGTCGTTGGTCCCTTCGCAGGGCAGGAAGTATCCCACCAAGTGACCGCCGCACCTGGGGATGATCGATCCCCAGTTCTGCGCGTAGGCCCTGAAAGCCTCGCGCTGGAAGGGATCGATCTGGTAGCGGATCAGGCACATCTTCATCGTCGTGCACTCCCTGCAATGTACGGGCCGCAACGATAGCGCCTTGCATGGCATGAATGGTTCGTCTACGATCGAATCGTGAAAGACGGACCCAATATCGCGCGCGTCGCGGCACTCGTCGGTGACCATGCCCGCGCCGAGATGCTGACCGCGCTGCTGGCGGACCGCGCGCTGACCGCGACCGAGCTCGCGGGCATTGCCGGGGTCACCAAGCAGACGGCCAGCGCGCACCTCGCCAAGCTGCTCGATGCCGGAATGGTCACCGTCGAGCATCAGGGCCGGCACCGCTATTACCGGCTCGCCGATCGGGATGTCGCCCAGCTCCTGGAATCGCTGATGGGCGTAGCCTTCCGCACGGGGGCGGTGCGGCTGCGGTCCAGCCCGAGGGAGCCCGCCTTGCGCAAGGCCCGGATCTGCTACGACCATCTCGCGGGGGAGCTCGGAGTCCTGGCCTACGAGGGCCTGCTCGACGGGCAGGTGTTCAAGGCGCAAGGCGGGGAGCTGCAGCTGACCGAGGCCGGAGCACGATGGTTCGCGTCGTTCGGGATCGATGTCGCTGCGGCCGTTTCGAAGCGGCGCACCGCCTGCCGCCCTTGCCTGGACTGGGGCGAGCGGCGTCATCACCTCGCCGGCGCGCTCGGAACGGCGCTGCTCGAGCGGGTCTGCGCGCTGGGCTGGGCGCGCCGCACCGGGGCGTCGCGCGTCATCGCGTTCAACGCGCCGGGTGAGCGCGCGTTCCGTGCGCTGTTCGAGGCGCCGCGCGCCGCAGTTTCCGCGCCCTAGCGGTCCCATGTTCGACCTGCGCCCCGCAACGGCCGACGACGTGCCAGCGCTGCGGGCGCTGATCGCCCGCTCGGGCGTGGAGCTCGGCGTTGGCTACTACACGCCCGAGCAGGCCCAGGCGATCACCCGCCACGTCTTCGGCGTCGACAGCCAGCTGATTGCCGATCGCACGTATCACGTGATCGAGGACAATGGGGAGATCGTCGCCTGCGGCGGGTGGAGCCGACGCCGGACGCTGTTTGGCGGCGACCAGGCGAAGGCAGGGCCGGACCCGCTGCTCGATCCCGCGGTCGATCCGGCGCGCATCCGCGCGTTCTTCGTCGAGCCCGCGATGGCGCGCCGTGGCCTCGGACGCATGCTGATGGACCGATGCCTGCGCGAGGCGAAAGCGGCAGGCTTTCGCTCGCTCGAACTGGTGTCGACGCTCCCGGGCGAGCCGCTCTATGCGGCGTCGGGGTTCGCGGTGACCGAGCGCTTCGAGCTTTCGCTGCCCGGGCCGATCCAGGTGCCGGTCGCGCGCATGCGGCGATCCATCGCAGACACCGCAGGCAGCGCCCCTTCGCGCGGCGGCGCCGCCTGACGCGCGGATGCTCGACCGGGTCGCGGCCGATGCGGTGCTCGTCCTGCACCTCGGGTTCATCGTCTTCGCGCTGCTCGGCGCCGTTCTCGCCCTGCGCTGGTGCTGGATGCCGCTGGTCCACCTCCCGGCGGCGGCATGGGGCGTGTATATCGAGCTGAGCGGACGGGTCTGCCCGCTGACCTGGCTCGAGAACCACTTTCGCCTGCGTGCCGGGCAGGCGGGTTACAGCGAGAGCTTCATCGAGCACTACCTCCTCGCCGTGATCTACCCGTCGGGCCTGACCCGCGAGGTCCAGTTCGTCCTCGCCGGCGCCGTCCTGGTCGTCAACGCGGCCATCTATACTTGGCTGCTCTTGCGCGCCAGGTCCGCCGCGCAACACAAGCGATCCGGATGAACGTCCAGCGACTCTCGCCGCAGCACGCCCCGGCCTACCGGGCACTGATGCTCGAGGCCTATGCCGCGCACCCGGACGCGTTCACGTCGACCGTCGGCGAGCGTGCGGCGCTGCCGATCACGTGGTGGGAAGCGCGGCTCGCGGAGGGACCTGCGCCCCGGGAAGTCGTGTTCGGCGCGACCGAAGGTTCGTCGCTGCAGGGCGTGGCCGGTCTTTCGTTCGAGTCTCGCGAGAAGGCGAGCCACAAGGCGAAGCTCTTCGGCATGTACGTTCCGGCCGTGCTGCGCGGACGTGGGCTGGGACGCGCCCTCGTGACCGGCGCACTGGACTACGCCCGGGCGCGGCCCGGCGTGAGCCTGGTGCAGCTGACGGTCACGCACGGCAACGTTGCGGCCGAGGCCCTCTATCGGCACTGCGGCTTCGTCGAGTTCGGCGTCGAACCGCTCGCGGTGGCGGTGAACGGCGGTTTCGTATCCAAGCTGCACATGTGGTGCGACCTGCGCGCTGCAGAATCACGGAGAGATTGATGGGACAGCGATTTGCGGAGCTATCGGAACGGCACGTCCAGTTCATCGAGAAGCAGCGGATATTCTTCGTCGGAACGGCGACGGCCGACAGCCGCGTCAACGTCTCGCCCAAGGGCATGGATTCGCTGCGGGTCCTCGGGAAATCCCGGGTCGCCTGGCTGAACGTCACCGGCAGCGGCAACGAAACCGCGGCTCACGTCCAGCGGCTGCCGCGGATGACCCTGATGTTCGCCGCGTTCGAGGGGCCGCCGCTGATCCTGCGGCTCTACGGCACCGCGAAGGTCGTCCACCGGGGCGATCCGGACTGGAGCGCGCTGCATTCGCTTTTCAAGCCGTTGCCGGGCGCGCGGCAGATCTTCGACATGACGGTGGAGCTCGTGCAGACGTCCTGCGGCATGGCGGTCCCCCTCTACGATCGCGCCGGCGACCGCGAGCTGCTCAACGACTGGGCGCGGAAGAAAGGCGAGGGCGGGGTGAGGCAGTACTGGCAGGAGAAGAACACGACAAGCATCGACGGCATTCCGACGGACATCGTCGCCAGAAGCGGCTGATTCGGCGCCGAAGTCGGGCACAGTGATCCGTAGATGACGCTACTGACCATCGGGCTGATCGCGGCATTGCTGGGCGCGCCGCTGATGTCGCTGGCTTTCAGGCAGCTGGGGTTCCCGCCCATGGCCGTCGCGTCGCGTCTCGCGCTTTGGCTGCTGGGCATCCTGGTGATGGCGATTGCGGCGCATGGCGCCGGGAACTTCAAGGCGGATCTCGGCCTGCGTGTTCCGGATGGGGAGTCGATCCTCAGAGCCGGCGTTGCGACGGCTGTCGTCCTGGGGCTATGGCCTTTCTTCCAGCGCCTCCAGAAGAGCCTCGGTGGCGTTTCGATCGACCGGAGCGACGCGTTCAGGATCATCACCCGCCTGTCGGTCGGCGCGAGGCTCTTCATCGTCCTGACGGCCGTCGTCGTCGAGGAAACCCTCTATCGTGGCTACGCGATCGGCATCGGCGAGCACCTGCTTGGAGGCCCGTGGCCGGCGGTCGCGTTGTCGCTTGCAGCCTTCGTGCTCGGCCACTTCCGCTGGGGCATGAGCCACCTGCTGTCCGTGTTCTGGGCCGGGTCGGTGCTCTCGGTGCTGTTCGTGGGCACCCACGATCTCGCGGCATGCGTTCTTGCGCATGCCTTGATCGATTCGGTCGGGGTGTTCCTCGCCCCGGCCGCCATTGCGCGACGGAAGGCGGCGGGAGCCGCCGCAGCGAGCGAGAAATGACCGACGCTCTCGATTTCGTCAGTCGCAGCGGCATCGCCGCTTCGGCGCCCCACATCATCGGTCCGGCGTCGGCCTGCCTCGATCGTTTCACCGCGCACTTGATCGCAGAGACTTCGGTGTGATCGAGCGCGAACGCCTGCAGCTCCTGAACGACGCGCCCGAAGTGCCGGGCGACTACGTCCTGTACTGGATGCAGCAATCGCAGCGCGCAGACTTCAATCCGGCGCTGGAATGGGCGGTGGCGAACGCCAACCGTCTCCGGCGGCCGGTCGTCGTGGGCTTCGGCCTCACCGACGGCTACCCGGAAGCGAACGCGCGCCACTACGCGTTCATGCTGGAGGGGTTGCGCGAGGTCGAGTTGGCCCTGGCGGCACGAGGCATCGCGTTCGTCATCCGCCGGGGCGCACCCGACGCGGTCGCGATCGAGCTCGCGCAGCATGCCGCGCTGGTCGTCTGCGATCGTGGCTACCTGCGGCACCAGAAGGTGTGGCGTTCGCGCGTCGCCAAGGCCTGTGGCCGCCGGGTCGTGCAGGTGGAGGGCGACGCCGTGGTGCCGGTGGATCTCGCGTCGGACAAGCGCGAGGTGGCGGCGCGCACGCTGCGGCCGAAGATTGCTAGGTTGCGCGACGCGTGGCTCAAACCGCTGCGCACCACGGCGGTCATCGTGCGTGCCGAAGCGCTCGCGCGGCGCCTCGCCCATCCGGATGCGATTGCGCTGTCGGACGTCGGCGCGCTCGTCGCCCGCCTGAACGTCGACCGCGCGATCGCGCCGGTGGCGCGCTTTCACGGCGGCACCGCCGAGGCGAAGCGGCGCCTGCAGGCGTTCCTGGACGGCGGGCTCTCCCGCTATGCGTCCGAGCGCGGCGAGCCGGCGCTCGCGCAGGTGTCGTTCCTCTCTGCGTACCTCCACTTCGGCCAGATCTCGCCGGTGGAGATCGCGTTGGAAATCGTGCGATCCGATGCCGCTCCCGAGGGCCCAGCCGCCTACCTCGAGGAGCTGATCGTCCGACGCGAGCTGGCGATCAACGTCGTCGAGTACGAGCCCGACTACGACCGCTATGCCTGCCTACCGCGCTGGGCGCGCGATACACTCGATCGGCACCGCAGCGATCCGCGACCGCATCGCTACGACAGCGACGAGCTCGTGGCGGCGAGGACGTACGACCCGTACTGGAACGCGGCGATGCGCGAGATGCGCGACACCGGCTACATGCACAACCACATGCGCATGTACTGGGGCAAGAAGATCCTGGAATGGTCGGCGAGCCCCGAGGAAGGCTTCGCGACCGCGCTGGCGCTCAACAACCGCTACTTTCTCGACGGCCGCGATCCGAACTCGTACGCCAACGTCGCGTGGTGCTTCGGCCTGCACGACCGCCCGTGGCCCGAGCGACCGGTCTTCGGCACGGTCCGGTCGATGACGCAGGGTGGGCTCGTTCGCAAGATCGACGCCGACGCGTATGTCGCGTCCGTCGACTGGCTGGTCGCGGCCGAGGGCGTAGCGCGCTGAACTGGCGTTACCGGTCGGTGGCGGGGAGTCCCGCGATGCGATGCGCGCGTATCGAAAAGCGGAGGTGAAGGCGGTCGGCGACCGCCACCGCCCCGCCGAGGAGCGAGAACGGCCGGATGCCGAAATCGGTCTGGTCGAATGCCAGCGTGCCCGTCACCACGTAGTCACCCGCGTTGGACTCGATCGCCGCCTCAACCGAAACGTGGCGCGTGACCCCGTGCAGCGTGATCGCGACGTCGAGACCGGAACCTTCGGCCTTGCCGGTCACCGCGATCAGCGCGTAAGGGTGCGCCTCGGCGTCGAGGACGCGTCCCAGCATGTTGCGCCGCGTCCCGGCGATGTCCTCGGCGCTGGGTTGGGTGTCGAATCCGGCCTGGGCGCGCAACTGCGGTTCGTCGACGGTCAGCCGGTCCAGCCTGACGTAGAGATCGGCCCGGCGCTCGTCGGGTGCAAGGTAGCCGCGCAGGTCGTGGCTCGCGACCACGTGGTCGTGCCCGAGGCGCGCGAGCGATCCGGCGCGTCGGACCTCGACGACGACAAGCGACTGCGCGGGATCGACCTCGAACACCGGCTCGCCGCGCCGTGATGCGTTGCGATAGAGGTCGAGCGGAAACGAAGGTGGGGGGACCTCGGCTACGCCTGCGGGCCGCGAAGGTTGCGAAGGCTGGGGCGGCGGGACCGGCTGCGGTGGCCGGACCGGCTGCGGCGCGCAGGCCGCAAGCAGTGCGAGCGCGGCCCCCAAGGTGCAGGCCATCGCGATGGCCTGCCAGTGGCGCGCCCATGATCGCGTCGTCATCGGTGACTCGTTCCGTCCGAGGCTCCCATCGTGCCCGTCATTCTGGCCCTGTGATCGCGACTTGTCGCCCATCCGGCACTCTGGATCCGTGACCGCAGCCTGTCGCCCGTCTGGCCGGACCCTGCTGCGCCGGGGTGCTAAATTACGTCGCGACGCGCATCGGCGCATCGGACGGAGAACGCATGAACCAACTCGACTTGAAGAACCGGCGCGCCGTCGTCACCGGCGGTGCCGCCGGCATCGGTTTCGCGATCGCGCAGCGCATGATCGCGAGCGGGGCGCGGGTCGCGCTGTGGGACCGCGACCAGGCGGCGCTGGAGATGGCGCGCAACCGCCTGGGCGAGCAGACGGTCATGATCGCGGTCGACGTTGCCGACAACGACGCGGTCGAGCGCGCGGCCAAGGCAGCCGAGGCCGCGATGTCGGGCATCGACATCCTCGTCTGCTCGGCGGGTGTCACCGGACCCAACACGACGACCTGGGAGTATCCGGTCGATGCCTGGCGGCATGTGTTCGACGTCAACGTCCACGGACTTTTCTACTGCAATCGCGCGGTCGTGCCGATCATGCGCAAGACCGGCTACGGACGCATCGTCAACATCGCGTCGGTCGCGGGCAAGGAAGGCAATCCGAATGCGCCGGCCTACAGCGCGTCCAAGGCTGCGGTGATCGGGCTCACCAAATCGCTGGGCAAGGAACTCGCGAAGACCGACATCCGCGTCAACTGCGTCACGCCCGCGGCGGTGCGCACGGCGATCTTCGACCAGATGACGCAGCAGCACATCGACTTCATGCTGTCGAAGATCCCGATGGGGCGCTTCGGCAGCGTCGAGGAGATCGCCGCGATGGTCTGCTGGCTCGCCTCCGAGGAGTGCTCGTTCTCGACCGGCGCGGTGTTCGATCTTTCCGGCGGGCGCGCGACGTACTGAGCTTAGTCGCGTTTCTTCAGCACTGCTTCACGCAGCAGGGCGTTGACTCGCGTCTGCCAGCCACGCCCGGTCGCCCGAAGCGCCGCGAGGACGTCGCGCTCGAGACGCAGGGATACCATGGTCCGCGGTGACTCGCTGCGCGGACGCCCGCGTTTCATCGCACGCTGAAACGCCGCGCGTCCTTCCTCTGGAGATACCGGCGTTCCCCCGACCGTCCACTGACCGGTCGCAAGTGACTTGGTCGTCAGTTCGGGTGAGTCGTCATGGTCGCGCGACGAACGCTTCGAACCGCCTTTGCTCCCGCTCATTGCAGTGCCTCATCGAGATGATGCGGCGCTCGGAGCCCCGCTGTGTCCACACGACGATCGTGATTCGGTCATCCAGCAGTCCGACGGTCACCATCCGCGCTTCGCCGCAATTGCGCCGGACATCCTCGAAGCTGACTGCCGCTCCCGCGAACAGCTCGTCGGCTCGAGCGAAATCGAGTCCGCGCTCGCGCATCGTCTGCTCGCGCTTCGCGGGGTCGAACGTGATTTCCAATTAATTGTATTGACATTAATGGTATCCGTCAACGGTACGTCCCCGCCATGTGCGTTGCGCTCGTCCATCAGTCGTATCGCGGCTCGCGTTGTTGCCGCCGTTGCAGCATTCGATACCGGATGTCCCCGTGAGCAGCCCTGCGATCATCCCTTCACCCGCAGCATGATCTTCCCGATGTGCGCCGACGACTCCATCAGCGCGTGCCCCTTGGCCGCGTCGGCGAGGTCGAAGGACGCGTGGATGATCGTCTTCACCTCGCCGCGCTCCAGCAGCGGCCACACCTTCTCGCGCAGCTCGCTGGCGAGCCGGGCCTTGCGCTCGGTGGGGCTCGCTCGCAGCGTCGAGCCGCTGACGGTCAGGCGTTTCATCATGATGAAGCGCCAGTCGCATTCGACACGGCTGCCCTTGAGGAATGCGATCTGCGACAGGCGCCCCTCGAGCGCCAGGCACTTCAGGTTCTTCTCGATGTAGTCGCCGCCGACCATGTCGAGGATCACGTCGACGCCGCGCTTGTTGGTGATCCTCTTGATCTCCTCCTGGAAATCCTGCGTCCGGTAGTCGATCGCGTGGTCGGCGCCCATCTTCAGGCAGAACGCGGTCTTGTCGGGCGAGCCTGCGGTGGCGATCACCTTGGCCCCGAAGGCCTTGGCGAGCTGGATTGCCGCGAGGCCGATGCCGCTGGTGCCGCCGTGGACCATGAACGACTCGCCGCGCTTCAATCCCGCGCGATCGAACACGTTGTTCCAGACGGTGAAGTAGTTTTCCGGCAGGCTCGCGGCCTGCTCCAGCGACCAGCCTTTCGGGATCGGCAGGCACCACGATGCCGGGGTCGTGCAGTATTCGGCGTAGCCGCCTCCGGGCGTCAGCGCGCAGACGTCATCGCCGGCCTTCCAGCCGGTGACCCCTTCACCGCAGGCGGCGATGCGGCCGGCCACTTCGAGGCCGAGGATCGGCGAGGCGTCCGGCGGCGGCGGGTAGGTGCCGGCGCGCTGCGCGCAGTCGGGACGGTTGATGCCTGCCCAGGCCACTTCGATCAGCACCTCGCCGCCGCGCGGCGACGGCACGGGCCCCTCGGCGATCTGCATGACCTCGGGCGGTCCGGCTTGACGTACGGCAATGTGGCGCATCGTCGGGGGTGTCGTCATGTCGGCAAGCTCCATCGAAACTTCGATTTTACCGGGCGCTGCCCGGGCGCAAGGCCAGCGCGCAGATCGAGGCGCCGAGCGCTGCAGCGGCCGACGCCAGGAACACCAGCGACGCGCCGTGGCGCTCGACCAGCAACCCGCCCAGCGCGTTGCCTGCACCGATGCCGGTGACGATGCTGGTCGTCGACCAGGTGAAGGCCTCGGTCGCGTAGCGCCGCGGTGCGCAAGTGGACACCAGCACCGATGCGATGGTCACCGTCGGCGCGATGCAGAGCCCTGCGAACAACGCCGCCACCATCAGCAGGCCGACCGACGAAATGGCGGCCTGCAGCGCCAGCGACAGCGCGAGCATCACGAGCAGGCGTCGCAACTGCTTCTCGACGGGAAGGGCGACGTGCATGCCGCCGTAGAGCAGGCCGCCGGCAGCGCTGCCGACGGAGTTGATCGCGATCAGGATGCCCGCGAGCGGGGTGTGGCCCGACTGCGTCGCGAATCCGGGATAGGCGACCTCGAGCAGCCCCAGGGAGAAGGCCGTCATCAGCGTCGTCGCATAGACGACGAGGAGCTTGCCCTCGGTCAATGGCCCCAGCAGGTGGCGTTCCTGGGTCCGGTCGTGCTGCAGGTAGCGCATCGCCGGCGAGGCGGCGAACACCGGCACGGCCAGCGCCGCGAACGTGAAGGCTGCGCCGAACGCGACCACGGGCGAGCCGATCGCGAGCAGCAGCGCGACGAGCGCCGGTCCTGCGGTGAAGACGAACTCGACCATGACCGAATCGAGCGCGAACGCGATGTTGCGCTGGCGCGCATCGTCGAAGCGATGGCGCCACATCGTGCGCGTCAGCACGGCGATCGGCGGCGCAAACGCGCCCGCGATCGCAGCGACCGTCCAGATCTCCGGTGTCGACAATGCCAGTGGTCGTGCGACCCAGATGACCAGCAGCGCTGCCGGATACACGACGCCGGTGACCATCAGCACCTTGCCTGCGCCGTTGCGGTCGATGAAGCGGCCGACGAAGGGTGCCGTGATCGCCGCGGCGGCGAGGCAGGCGCCCACCGTCGCGCCCGCGACGGCGTAGGAGCCCGTCAGGGCGCGCACGTGCAGCAGCATCGCGAGGTTGACGGTGCCGAGCGGCATCCGCGCGATCAGCGCCATCACGACCAGCCGCGTTACATCGGGCTGGCGGAAGAACGCAGCGTAGCGTGCGGTGGCGGAGCTCAGCATGGACGCATCGGAGAAGACGGGCGAACGAAGGGCATTGCCTCCGGCGATGCGTGCTAGCGCAGCCGATGGCGGGCGTGCTGCCGGAATTGCTCAGTACAGGACTTGCACGTTCTGGGGCGCGAGCCACTCGGACAGCCGCTCGATCAGCGCATCGTCGAGATTGACGCGCCAGGCCTCGGGCAGGTCGACGTCGCCGGCGATGCGGTCGTTGACGTAGCGGATCGTGACCGGTTTCTCGCCCGGGCGGAACGGTTGCAGGATCTCTTCCAGCCGGTCGGCGGACGCGTTGCCGTTGCAGGCGATGCGCAATCCCTTCGCCCAGCGCTTGCGCACCGCGGCGAGGTCGTAGACGCTTTCGCCGATGATGCGCAGGCCCTGCACCTCCCCGTCGTCGCTGACGCGTTGCATCACGCGCACCTCCATGACGACGAGCTGGTCCTCGCGCAGCAGCGAGCGCACGCTGTCCAGGGTCTCGTTGTAGACCATGATCTCGGCGCGGCCCTTGCCGTCGTCCAGCGTGACGAACGCCATCTTGCCGCGCCGGCTCGCCTGTACGCGCAGCGCGGTCACGACGCCGGCCACCAGCACGCGGTCGTTCTTGGGCTGGAGGCTGGCGAGCGAGGTGCGGACGATCGGCGCGAGCTCGGCGGCATAGCCTGCGAACGGATGCCCGCTCAAGTAGAACCCCAGCGCGCCTTTTTCGTGGACCAGCCGCTCGGCGTCGGTCCACTCGCGCACCGACGGCACCGCCGCGAGGTGCGCGGCGGCCTCTTCCCCGAACAGCGACACCTGCGCCGCCGTTGCCGCGGCACGTTCGCCGGCGTCCAGCGCCATGCCCACCGACGCGAACAGCGTCGCGCGACTGCGGTCGACCGAGTCGAACGCGCCGGCCCGCACCAGGGCTTCGATGACGCGCCGGTTGACCAGGCGCTTGTCGACGCGGCGGCAGAAATCGAACAGGTCGGTGAAAGGCCCGCCCGCGTCGCGTGCGGCGACGATCGCGTTGATGGCCGCCTCGCCGGTGCCTTTCACGGCGCCCAGCCCGAACCGGATGCTGCGCTCGTCGACCGGCTCGAAGCGGTAGCGGGACGCGTTGACGTCGGGCGGCAGGATCGCGAGCTTCTGCGCCACCGTGTCGTCGTAGAAGGATTTCACCTTGTCGGTGTCGTCCATGACCAGCGACAGGTTCGCCGCCATGAACGCCGCAGGGTGATGTGCCTTGAAGTACGCGGTCTGGTAGGCGACCAGCGCATACGCGGCCGAGTGCGACTTGTTGAAGCCGTAGTCGGCGAACTTGGCCATCAGGTCGAACAGCTGCTCGGCCTTGCCGTGCGACAGCCCGGTCTTCTCCGCGCCGGCGACGAAGATGCCGCGCTGCTGGTCCATCTCCTCCTTCTTCTTCTTGCCCATCGCCCGGCGAAGGAGGTCGGCGTCGCCGAGTGTGTAGCCGCCGATCGCCTGCGCGATCTGCATCACCTGCTCCTGGTACACCATGACGCCGTAGGTGGGCTCGAGGATCGGCGCGAGGCGCGGGTCGAGGTACTCGACGCGTTCGCGGCCGCTCTTGCGCGCGTTGTAGTCCGGGATCAGCTGCATCGGCCCCGGACGGTACAGCGCGACCAGGGCGATGATGTCCTCGAAGCGCGTGGGCTGGGCCTGCTTGACCAGCTCGCGCATGCCGCGCGATTCAAACTGGAATACCGCGGTCGTGTCGGCCCTGCGGAAGACGTCGTAGGAAGCCTTGTCGTCGAGCGGCAGCGACTCGAGGGAGACCGTCGACTGCGGATCGAGCTGGCGCACGTAGCGCAGCGTCCAGTCGAGGATCGTCAGCGTCGTGAGGCCCAGGAAGTCGAACTTGACCAGCCCCACCGCCTCGACGTCGTCCTTGTCGAACTGCGAGACCAGCGACTGCGCGCCCGGCTGCACGTAGAGCGGGCAGAAATCGGTGAGCTTGCCCGGTGCGATCAGCACGCCCCCTGCGTGCATGCCGACGTTGCGCGGCAGGCCTTCGAGCTCGCAGGCGAGCGACAGCAGCTGGCGCACCTCCTCCTCGTCGGCTTCGCGCTGGTCGATCAGCGGCTCGACCTCCCGCGCATAGATGACGTTGGCTTCGGGCTCGCCTTCGCGGCGGCGCAGGGTCACCGTCTTGCCCGGCTGGAAGGGGATCAGCTTGGCGATGCCGTCGACGAACGAGTAGGGCAGGTCGAGCACGCGGCCGACGTCGCGCACCGCGGCCTTGGCGGCGAGCGTGCCGAAGGTGGCGATCTGCGACACCGACTCGGCGCCGTACTTGTTCTTGACGTACTCGATCACCCGGTCGCGGCCGTCCTGGCAGAAGTCGATGTCGAAGTCGGGCATCGACACCCGCTGGGGATTCAGGAAGCGCTCGAACAGCAGCTGGTAGCGCAGCGGGTCGAGGTCGGTGATGCCCAGCGAATACGCGACCAGCGAGCCCGCGCCCGAGCCGCGTCCCGGACCCACCGGCACGCCGTTGTGCTTCGCCCAGTTGATGAAATCGGCGACGATCAGGAAGTAGCCCGAGAAACCCATCTGCACGATCGTCTTCGTCTCGAAGTCGAGGCGCGTCGCGTATTCGGGCCGGCGCTGCTCGCGCTCGGCGGGATCCGGGAAGAGCCGGGCGAGCCGCGTCTCGAGTCCGCGCGCGGCTTCGTTGCGCAGGTGGTCGTCGAGCGACACGCCCTCGGGCGTCGGGAATTGCGGCAGGTGGTTCTTGCCCAGCGGTATCGTCAGGTTGCAGCGCTGGGCGATCGCGACCGTGTTGGCGAGCGCCTGCGGCAGGTCGGCGAATTTCTCCGCCATCTCGGCCTGCGACAGGAAATACTGCTGCTGCGTGAAGCGGCGCGGCCGGCGCGGGTCGGCAAGCGAATGGCCTTCGGCGATGCACACGCGCGCTTCGTGCGCCCGGAAGTCCCCGGGTCGCAGGAACTGGATCGGGTGCGTCGCGGCGATCGGCAGCGCGAGGCGATCGGCGAGCTCGGCCGTCGCACGCACCAGCGCGTCGTCGTCCGGATGTCCGGGGCGCTGGACTTCCAGCACGTAGCGCTGCGGGAACCACCCGGCCCATTCGCGGGCGAGGCGGGCGGCCGCCACGGTGTTGGCCTGCAGCAGCGCCTGGCCGACGTCGCCGTCGCGCGCGCCGGACAGCGCGATCAGGCCGTCGGTCCCTTCGGCGAACCACGCGCGCTTGAGCTCGGGGCGTCCGCGATGCTGGTGGTGCCGGTAGGCCCGCGACAGCCAGTCGCAGAGTTTCAGGTAACCCTCGCGCGAGGCCACGAGCAGCAGCGCGCGCGAAGGCTGGTCGCGCTCGCCTTCGTTGGCGATCCAGACGTCGCAGCCGGCGATCGGCTTGATGCCACGCGAGCGCGCGGCCTTGTAGAACTTGATCAGCCCGAACTGGTTCGCGAGATCGGTGAGCGCGAGCGCGGGCATGCTGTCCGCTTGCGCCGCCGCGATCGCGTCGTCGATGCGAACCGTTCCGTCGACGACCGAGAACTCGCTGTGAAGTCGCAGGTGGACGAAGCTCGGAGAAGGCATGGAAACGATGCGTGCGACGATGCGTGCGACTCGCGGTGGAACGGACCGGGACGCGAAATCGCGTGACGGTTGCCTGCTACAATTCTACCCCGACCGTCGCGGAAAAACGGAGCGCGCGTGAGCCCGAAGCACGAAGGTCGACCCATGACCCCGAAGGTCAGCCAATGTCTCCGAAGGTAATCCGATGACCGCGCGGCGCTCCCGCGGTTTCCGCGTCGACGCGTCGCGTCGAAGTGTATCGGCATGGGCCTGCGCCATCGGCGCGGCGCTGCTGCTCTCGGCCTGTGCGGGCGCGCCCACGATGCAAGGGCCGGGGTCAACCCAGCCGACGGCGCCACCGCTGCCGCGCAATGCCGAACCTCCGCCGCCTCCGGTCAATCTCGAAGGTTTCCCGCTATCCTATCGCCAGGGCTATGCGGACGGTTGCGCGAGCGCCGGCGGGATCGTGCACAAGGATGGCCAGCGCTTCGCCGGCGATCCGAACTATCGCACCGGCTGGCAGGACGGCATCGCGCTCTGTCGCAAGAAATAAGGCACGATCGTGGCTACCCCGTGGCGCAACCGTCTGCGGATTCGCACGAAGTCCCCACGCGCAGCATCATGAAGCCCTCCGCCTCGCAGTTCGTCGACATCCGTGGCGAGCGTCACCACGTGCTGACCTGGGGTCGACCCGACGCGCCGAAGCTCTTTCTGCTGCACGGTTGGATGGATGTCGGTGCGTCGTTCCAGTTTCTGGTCGACGCGTTTTCCCGCGACTGGTACGCGATTGCGCCCGACCTGCGCGGTTTCGGGCGCTCGGCATGGCAGCCGCAGGGATACTGGTTCCAGGACTACGTCGCCGACCTCGAGGCGCTGCTCGCGCAATTCGCGCCTGAGGAGCAGGTGAGCCTGGTCGGGCACAGCCTCGGCGGGAATGTCGTCATGCATTACGCCGGCGTGCGGCCGCAGCGTGTGCGCCGGGTCGTCTCGCTCGACGGCTTCGGCATTCCGGCGGAAATGTCCGCGGATGCGCCGCGCAAGTTCGCGGCCTGGCTCGACGCGCTCGCCGATCCGCCGTCGTTCAGTTCCTACGCGAGCATCGCCGCGGTCGCCGATCGGCTGCAGAAGAACAATCCGCGGCTTGCGCGCGACAAGGCCGATTTCCTCGCTGGCCACTGGGCGACGACGCTGCCCGATGGCCGCGCCCGGCTCGTTTCCGATCCTCGCCACAAGCTGCCGTTTCCCACGGTCTACCGGATGGAAGAGATCTTCGCGGTCTGGCGCAGCATCGCGGCACCGGTGATGTGGGTCGCGGCGACCGATTCGCACATTCCGCGCTGGCTGGACGGTCATCCCGAGGGCGAGATCGGCACCGACGGGCTCGACGGCGTGCGCCGCAGGCTCGCGCACATTCCGGACGGCCGACTGCAGACAGTTGCCGATGCGGGTCACATGCTCCACCACGACCAGCCTGCCGTCGTCGCGGCGCTGATCGAGTCGTTCCTCGCCGCTTGATTCCCGCCCGCTTTCGCGTCCATTCGCAGCGCGGCGCGTACGTGGCGCTCGCACTGCTGACGCTCGTCTGGGGACTCAACTGGGTCGTGATGAAGGCGGCGCTGCTGCACGCGCACGCCCTGGTGTTCAACGCCGAACGCACGTGGCTCGCCGTGGCCGTCCTGTTCGCTGCGCTGATCGCGCGCCGCGGGCGCCTGCTGCCGCACAGCTGGCGCGCCGTCATCGTCACCGGGCTGTTCCAGACCACCGTCAACTTCGGCGCGACGATGCTGGCTGTCGCCACCGGAGGCGCGGGGAAGGCCTCGGTGCTGGTGTTCACGATGCCGTTCTGGACGCTGCTGATCGCGCGCCCGGTCCTTCACGAGCGCATCCGCGGCCTGCAGATCCCGGCGATCGCCTTCGCGTTCGCCGGGCTGGTCCTGGTCGTTGCGCCGTGGGCCTGGCATGGCGACATCCAGTCCAAGCTGTGGGCGATCCTCTCCGGCTTCGGCTGGGCGGCGGGCACCGTGTCGCTCAAGCACTACCAGCGCGACCGCGGCTTCGACATGCTGACGTTCATCACCTGGCAGATGGCGCTCGGGGCGCTCCCCCTCGCCGCATTGCCGTGGTTCTACGACGTGACCGCGACCCAGTGGAGCGTGGGGCAGGTGGCGCTGCTCCTCTACGTCAGCGTGATTTCCAGCGCCGGCGGCTTCCTCATCTGGATGACGGTGCTGCGCTGGCTGCCGGCGGGCACGGCGTCGCTCAACATGTTCGCGATCCCGGTCATCGCGCTGGTCGCGTCGATGGCGATCTTCGGCGAGCGGCTCGCGCCGAACGAATGGCAGGGCATCGGCCTGATCGGCGTCGGCCTGGCGCTGATCACCGTCTACGCGCTGGTCGGGGCACGCCGCCGCGCGTCGCTGGCCGAGCCGACAGCCCCGGTGCCGCTGGACTGACGGGCGGTCGAGCCTGCGTTTCGGGTGTCCTGGGTTCACGGCGGGGCCAGATCGACGCCCCAGTGCCGCTCGCTTGCTGGTGCGTCGTTGCAAGACATTGATTCAACGAGTGTTTGATGATTACGGTGGCCGCGGCCGCCCGGCGTCCGTTCCCTCGCAGAGCGATCCGGCAAAACCTTGCTTAAACGCAAATCATTCCTATTTACATTGCCGGGTGCCTCTGCTAACCTCGTCGGCAAATGAACCTGCCGAAGCCACCGATGCGCACCCGACCCCTGTTCGCCCTGATGCTGGGCGCCTTGCTTGCCTCCAGTGCTCTCGCCGAAGACCTCGCGACGTTCAAGGTCGTCGCCCGCGACGGCACGTTCGATCCGACGGTCGTCGAAGTCCCGGCGGGCAAGCGCTTCAAGCTCGAGGTGTCCAACGAGGGCAAGTCGGTGATCGAGTTCGAGAGCCGGGACTTGAAGCAGGAGAAAGTGATTCCGCCCGGCAAGACGGCGACGGTCACGATCAACGCGCTGAAGGCCGGCGAGTATCGGTTCTACGACGAGTTCCACGAAAAGACCGGACAGGGCAAGGTGGTCGCGAAGTAGCGCGACACCGGCCGGCGTCCGATCCCAGGAGCGATTCAGAAATGGGCAACGCACTCTTCATCGTCTGGCGGGAATCGGCCGAGGCCATGCTCGTCGTCGGCATCCTGTATGCGTGGCTGAAGCAGCGGCCCGATGCCGCCACCGGCATGCGTTTCCTGTGGGGCGGCGTCGCCGTCGGCGCAGGTCTCGCGCTGGGGCTCGCGCTGATCATGCTCGGGATCGCGTCGTCGCTGTCGGGCAATGCGCTCGACTGGTTCCAGCTCGCGATCATGCTGATCGCCGCGGCGCTGATCGTGCAGATGGTGTTCTGGATGCGCCGGCACGGGCGCACGTTCAAGAAGGAACTCGAAGCCGACATGGCCGACAACGTTCGCAAGGCCAACTGGTGGGGCCTGCTCATCGTCGTCGCATTGGCGGTCGGCCGCGAAAGCGCGGAAGCCGTCGTGTTCCTCTACGGCCTCGGGGCGGAGAAGAATGGCATCGCGAACCTGCCGATCGTTCTCGTGCTGGGCATCGGCGCGGCGTTCGCGACGTTCTGGCTGCTGCAGCAGGGCACGCGCTGGCTGTCGTGGCGCGTGTTCTTCCGCGTCAGCGAAACCCTGCTGCTGCTGCTCGCCGGCGCACTGATCGTGTCGGGCATCGAGAAGCTGATCGCCCTCGACGCGTTGCCCGACATCGTGGATCCGGTGTGGAACACGACCTGGCTGCTCGACGATTCCGGGCGCTTCGGCGGACTGATCGCCTCGTTCACCGGCTATCGCTCGCGTCCGGCGCTGCTGCCGCTCGCGGCACTTGCGACCTACTGGATGCTGATCCTGACGTTCCTGCGCGCGCCGCGGCCGGCGAAGCCAGCGCCCGCAGCAACGCCCGCGCGTCCGGCGGTGCCGCAAGCCGAGCGCAACTGATCTTCCCCACCCCATTGCGCAACGCCGCCGGCACTGTCGGCGGCGTTGTCGCATCTGCGCTGTAAAATCCGCAT
The DNA here is from genome assembly GCA_963816415.1 of uncultured Pseudomonadota bacterium. Taxonomy (GTDB): domain Bacteria; phylum Pseudomonadota; class Gammaproteobacteria; order Burkholderiales; family Casimicrobiaceae; genus VBCG01. Next base: position 689,504 of record CAWFKR010000017.1, on the reverse strand, counting down.
CGCTCCGGTCGCCTTCGGCCGGTCGCAGGCCTCCCACGGTTTCCATGACCACCACCCCGCCTCCCGACCTGTCCAAACTCAGGATCGACCGCAGCCTTGCGCCGATCCAGCGTCGCCGGCGCCGGAAGTGGGTCTGGCTGGGTCTCCTCGCCGTGCTGATCGTCGGCGCGGGTGCGTGGTACCTGCTGAAGCCGCGCGTCCTCGACGTGCAGACGACCCCGGTGGTGACCGCGTATGCGTCGCAGCAGTTCGTCGTCCTGAACGCGACCGGCTACGTGGTCGCCCAGCGCAAGGCGGCGATTTCGTCGAAGGCGACGGGCACGCTCGAGTGGCTGGGCGTCGCCGAGGGTTCGCGCGTGAAGACGGGCGACGTGATCGCGCGCATCGACGACCGCGACGTGGTCGCGCAGGCGCAGAGCGCCGAGGCGACGGCACGCGCCGCGCAGGCGAACGTCCAGCTCAGCGCAGTCGAGTTGCAGAATGCCCAGGTCGAGCTCACGCGCAATCAGGAGCTCGTTGCAAAAGGATTCATCTCGCAGTCGGCGCTCGACACGGCGAAAGCCCGTTACGATCGCGCGCAGGCGGCGCTCGCCAGCGCCAAGGCGAACCTCAACGCTGCCCTCGCCAATGCGCGCAATGCCGAGCTGTCGATCGATTACACGAAGATCCGCGCGCCATTCGACGGGGTGATCCTGTCCAAGAGCGCCAACGTGGGCGACCTGCTGACACCATTCTCCAGCGCCACCGATTCCAAGGGCGCCGTCGTGACGATCGCCGACATGTCGACGCTCGAAGTCGAGGCCGACGTCTCCGAATCGAGCCTCGGCAAGGTGAAGGTCGGCCAGCCCGCGGAGATCCTGCTGGATGCGCTGCCGGACGCGCGCTTCCGGGGCAGGATCAACCGCATCGTCCCCACCGTCGACCGCGCCAAGGCGACGGTGACGACCAAGGTGAAGTTCGACGCGATCGACCCGCGCATCCTGCCCGAGATGAGCGCCAAGGTGAGCTTCCTGTCGCAGGAGGTGACGCCCGAGCAGGAGAAGCCGCTGCTCGCCGTCAATCCTGACGCGATCGTCCAGCGCAACGGGGCGAGCGTCGTGTTCGCCCTGCGCGACGGGCATGCGGTCTCGGTGCCCGTCTCCGCCGGCGCGAAGATCGGGGACCTGACGGCGATCACCGGGGGCGTGAAGTCGGGCGACAAGGTCGTGCTGAAGCCGGACGACGCGCTGCAGAGCGGCACGCGGGTTGCCATCACGGCCAGATGAGTCGCAGATGAGCGGCAAATGAGGAGCGCCCGGTGAACGCCCAGGCAAGCGTCGCCTCGCAGCCCGCGCCCGAGGCGGAGAAGCGACAGCCGCTGGTCGCGATTCACGGACTGTCGAAGTACTACGTTCGCGGCGACCAGGTGATCCCGGTGCTGGTCGACCTCGACCTGGATGTCTACGCGGGCGAGTACGTCGCGTTGATGGGACCCTCGGGATCGGGCAAATCGACGCTGCTGAATCTCATCGCCGGCATCGACAAGCCGTCCGCCGGCGAGATTCGCGTCGCGGGCGTGGACATCGCGAGCCTCTCCGATTCCGATCTGGCGCATTGGCGATCGGCGCACGTCGGCTTCATCTTCCAGTTCTACAACCTGATGCCGGTGCTGACCGCGTTCGGCAACGTCGAACTGCCGCTGCAGCTGACGACACTTTCGCGCGCCGAGCGGCGCGAGCGGGTCGAGACGGCGCTCGAGCTCGTCGGGCTGACCGACCGCGCGACGCACCTGCCCAACGAGCTCTCCGGAGGACAGCAGCAGCGGGTGGCGATCGCGCGCGCCCTGATCACCGATCCGACGCTGATCGTCGCCGATGAGCCGACCGGCGACCTCGACCGGGTGACGGCGCAGGAGATCCTGGGCCTGCTGGAGCGCCTGAACGACGAGCTCGGCAAGACGATCATCATGGTCACCCACGATCCCAAGGCCGCCGAGACGGCGCACCGCCTGATCCACCTCGAGAAGGGCGTGCTGGTCGGTTGACCGGCAGCTTGCGCGCATGTTCATTCCGCTGCTGGTGCTGCGCAACGCGCTTCGCCACAAGCTGCGGACGACGCTGACGATCCTCGGCATCGTCGTCGCGATCGCCGCCTTCGGGCTGCTGCGGACGCTGGTCGACGCCTGGTACGCAGGCGCGAACGCGAGCTCGTCGGCGCGGCTTGTCACGCGCAGCGCGGTGTCGCTGGTGTTCCCGCTGCCGATCAATTACGCACAGAAGATCCGCCAGGTCCAGGGGGTCACCGGCGTCGCGTGGGCCAACTGGTTCGGCGGCGTCTACATCACCGAACGCAACTTCTTTCCCCAGTTCGCGATCAGCGGCGCGAGCTACCTCGACCTCTACCCCGAGTTCGTCCTGTCGGACGACGAGCGCAAGGCCTTCCTCGCCGATCGCACCGGCGCGATCGCGGGGCGCAAGCTCGCCGACAAGTTCGGCTGGAAGGTCGGCGACCAGATCCCGCTGCGCGGGACGATCTATCCGGGCACGTGGACGTTCAACCTGCGCGGCATCTACGACGGCGCCGAGCCTTCGACCGACACCTCGACGTTCTTCTTCCACTACGAATACCTGAACGAGACCGTCAAGCAGCGCTACGGCCGCGCCGGGGACAACACCGGCGTGTTCGTCGAATCGATCGCACATCCCGAGGACGCGGCCGCCGTTTCGCAGGGGATCGATGCGACCTTCAAGAACTCGCTGGCCGAAACCCTCACCGAGACCGAGAAGGCGTTCCAGCTCGGCTTCGTCGCCATGTCCGAGGCGATCCTGGCGGCGATCCAGGCCGTGAGCTACATCGTGATCGTCATCATCATGGCGGTGATGGCGAACACGATGGCGATGACGGCGCGCGAGCGCTACGGCGAATACGCGACGCTGAAGGCACTCGGCTTTGGCAACGGTTTCGTCGCGCTGCTGATCTTCCTCGAATCAATGGGCATCGCGGTCGCCGGTGGGCTGCTCGGCATCGCCCTGACCTTCCCGCTCGCGCATGCCTTCGTCGACACGATCGGGTCGTTGCTCTCGGGCTTCCGGGTGTCGCAGCAGACCATGGTGATCCAGCTTGCCGCCGCGGTCGCGATCGGCGTCGTCGCCGCGGTGGTGCCGGCGTGGCGGGCGGCGCGGGTGCGCATCGTCGATGGCCTGCGGGCCATTGGGTGAAATGAGATTGAAGCCCGGGCGGAAACCGGGGCCGAAGACAGGCTGAACGCCATGGCGATCCCTCTCGGCTACATCGCCCGCAACCTCCTCGCGCGGAGGCTGACCACTGCGCTCACCGCAGGCGGCATGGCGCTGGTCGTGTACGTGTTCGCCAGCGTGCTGATGCTCGCCGCCGGCCTGCGGCAGACGCTGGTCTCGACCGGGCAGGACGACAACGTCGTGGTGATCCGCCGCGGATCGCAGACCGAAGTGCAGAGCGGCATCGACCGCTCGCAGGCCGGCATCATCGAGAGCCTGCCGGACATTGCAGTCGCCGCCGACGGCAGGCGGCTGGTCTCGAAGGAACCGGTCGTGCTGATCAGCCTGCCCAAGCGGTCGACCGGCAAGCCCGCCAACGTCGTCATTCGCGGCGTGACTGCGGCGGGCCTCGATCTGCGCCCGCAGGTCAAGCTGGTCGAAGGCCGGATGTTCCGGCCCGGCACGTCGGAAGTGATCGTCGGGCGCTCGATCGCGACCGGCTTCCGCGGGGCCGGACTCGACGAGAGCCTGCGCTTCGCGTCGCGCGACTGGACCGTCGTCGGCGTCTTCGACGCCGGGCATACCGGCTTCGACTCGGAGATCTGGGGCGACGCGGAGCAGATGCTGCAGGCGTTCCGGCGGACCACGTTCTCGTCGGTGATCTTCAGGCTCGCCGATCCCGACCGCTTCGACAGCGTCAAGGCGACGTTGGAGAACGATCCGCGCCTGACGCTGGAGGTGAAGCGCGAAAAGCAGTTCTACGCCGACCAGTCCCAGGCACTGGCGAAGTTCATCAGCACGCTGGGCACCGGGATCTCGATCATCTTCTCGATCGGCGCGGTGATCGGGGCGGCGATCACGATGTACGCGAGTGTGGCCTCGCGCACCAGCGAGATCGGCACGCTGCGCGCCCTGGGATTCTCGCGTGGCGCCATCCTGCTGGCCTTCCTGGTCGAGGCTTTGCTGCTCGGCCTGATCGGCGGCATTGCCGGCCTCCTTGGCGCGTCCACGATGCAGGCGCTGACGATATCGACGACCAACTTCCAGACCTTCGCCGAGATCGCGTTCTCGTTCACCCTGACGCCCGGCATCGTCGCTGCGTCGCTCGCCTTCGCGCTGGCGATGGGGTTCATCGGCGGATTCCTGCCGGCCGTGCGCGCCGCGCGGATGAAGATCGTCGACGCGCTGAGGGCGGCGTGAGAGGACACGGGATACGGCCGCATCAGAGGTATGCCGGCATGATCTCGACCGGATAGGGGACGACCTCATCGGACATCGGCGTCAGTGGCGCCATCACCTCGGCGCGATCATCCGGCGTTCCAGGTGGCGAGGAGTCGCCGTCGACGACGCATGCCGCGCCGTACCAACCGTTCACGCCGCGCAGCGGTGCCAGCTGATCCACGGTGTACGTGAACGTGGTCGCGGAGACCATCGAAAGCTGGGACCGACGTGGGGGAACGTCGAAAGGATCGTGTGGAAGACAGGTCCCCGTCTGGTACATGAGTGCCTTCTCGCTGGTGCCATGACGCCGGACATTCAGGCGCACGTTTCTTGCCGACTTCTTCTTGATGATGGTGGCGCCGGTCTCGGGCTCGACGTCGCCAAGGTATGCGAGCCGGATGAACCGGCGCAGGGGCAACCCGCTGACCCGGGCGGCGGGATTCGCGAGGTCGCCGAAGCTCACGTCAAGATCGAGGGCGAACGGGTTGAGACAATCGCCGCGGAGGCGCGGGGGCGATAGCCGGTAGTCGACGCAGGTCTGGGGCTGAATCATCGAGAGCAGTGCCGGGTCGTTGTCGATCCTCTCGCGGGTGTAGACGGTCGACCCGAGATGCACGTAGTCGCTGGCGTTCTGGTAGGTGAAGTACGTCGGTTCGGACAGGTCGATCGTGCCGACCGCAACCGCGTCGCTCTCGCTGCCGAGAGGCCCTCGATACACGACCTGCAGCGAGACGTCGGTGGCGTCGAGCGGAATCGGGGTATCGGCGAACTTGAACTCGGCCAGTCGTTCGCTGCCCGACGCCAGGTTCACCCCGGTGATCGGCTGCGACACGACGATGTTCTCCACCCCATTGCGGCAATCGGTGCTCGCCCCCGGATCGGTCTCGAGGACGACTGAAAGGGCCTCGGCACAAGGCGCGATGCCGACGAGGGTCTCGAGCGACGACGAGTAGGCGAGGTCGCGGTGGTAGCGCACGACGGCGAACAAGTCCCCGCCGTTCATGTCCTGTAGCTGTGCAAGGCCGTCGACCGAGGTGAATGGCCGGGTCACGTTGCGCAACCTTGCGCGCAGGACATTGAAGCCTTCGTTGCCTGCGTGGTCGGTCAGTGCGTAGACGCCTTCATCCGGCAGCGAGACATCGATTCGTCCGCGGAAGAAGAAGTTGATCAACCCCGCTGAATACCCGACTGCGCGCGGGAGGAGCAGGTTCGCCATCGCGTCGTAGTTGACGCGGTTGAGCGTGTAGCGCGGCAGGTTCGATGACGACGTCAGAAACTGATCCCAGACCCCGAAAGACGTGAGTGCAACGTTGGTCGCCAAGGAGTCGATCAGCTTGTCCGGCACCGCGCCGTGCACGACGTAGGATGGGGCCGAATTGGTCGGCGCGGAGCCGTCCCAGCGCTGGGGCGCGACGACCTTGACGTCATAGGCGAGGATATTGCTCACCGGCAGCGGGTATTCCGTCGAGCCCAGGTTGTTCTGCGCGGTGAAGAACCCCCGGTTGCTGTAGTCAGCCAGCCCCTTGCCGTCGGCGCTGGCGCTGCCTTGGGCCGTGCTCCAGTAGTCGGTGTACTTGGCGAACGCAGGAACGGGATAGGCTGCAATGGCCAGCGGCGCGAGCGTGGTCATGATCGGCACATCGGATTCGCTCCCCGCGGAAAACGATGTTGCCTTCAGCGCGCGCGAATTGATGTACCGCTCATAGACGCTGGTGTGTCCCGCCAGGCACATTCCGAACAGGCAGCCCTTCCCGGAATGAGGCTCGTTCCGCGTGTGCTGGGGCTGTGCCATGTCCTGGTTCAGGTGGAGAACATCCCCCAGCGCGCGGAACGCCGTGGCCCAATATGCCTGCCGCCATTGCTGCTTCGTCGCGTCGTCCTTGCCCGCGGCAATGTCGACATATCCGCCGTCCGCCCGTGTCTTCAGGGTCAGGGCACGGAACATCGCCTCGCGTGCATCGAAGACGCTGAATCCGTTTCTGCGCGGAATCGCCGCGAGGTTGGGGTCGGTGAAGCTGTCGCGGGCACCGATCGCCCAGTCCGGATTCTTCTGGACACCGATCTCGACGGTGTCCAGGTCCGGAGCGGTCAATGGTCGATCGAAGTAGGGATCGAAGAAGTGGTGCAGTGGTCGTCTGATTCCAGGCTGGATGTCCTGCGGTGTAGGCGGATCCTCGTTGGGGTTGTCGTCCTCGCGGATCGCCCCGAACATTGTCCAGATCAAGGCTTGGTCGGAGGTCAGCTTGACTTCAAGGTTCCCAAGCATCCGCTTCTCGTAATCCTGAGATTGCCGCATGTACGTCGATGTACCAAACGCGGTCGTGATGAACTCGAAATACCGGTCTACACCCCCGAAAGGCAGATAGCCGTCCAGTCCGAGACGCCCGGCCAGCGTTGGCCCAGTACCGTCCGGTACGCTGCCCAAATCTGAGGCGGCATAGGCCTGGCGGGTCAGGAATCCATGCGTCGCCTGCTCGTAGGCCGACGCATCGAAGGCGACTGCGAGCGCAGTAGCCATAAGCATGCGCGCAATCATTGCAGATGCTCCTTGATGAAAGCTCGGACAGCGGCGTCGTCGCTGGGTGAATTCGGGTCCGTCGCCAACGCGGTCGCGCGGCCAGATCAGCGATGATTTCGATGGTTCCCCGCTGACCATCTGTCTCGGCAATCGCGCGCCCTTCGTCGTAGATCGCTTTCATGAACGGGTACAGGCTTTTCTGGCTCTCCTTTCCGTACATGCAGCCGCGGTTGGCGATGCCCCAGAACAGCATCTGGATGCGCTCCTCCGCCGATCCGCTGAACCGCACCACCGCGTAGCGCTCGCTTAGGTGCGGAATGATGCCGCCATCTTTGTCCGCGTCGAGTTGGATCTGCCGAGGGACGTAGTCCCGCGCATAGACCAACGCCACCGGGTTGTACATGTAGACGCGATAGGTGCTGAACTCGCGCCACGCCGGAATATCGAAGGCACCTTGCGCATCGGTGACGGTGGCAGCCGCGTGCACGCAGACGCTTCGCCCGCCGCCGCCGAGGAACGATTTCGGGACCGTTTCAGATTCCCATAGCAGGGCGACGTGGACGCCGGGGATGGGTGCACCCGTTCCGGCGTCGACGACGTGGCCTGCCGTGCGCTTGCCGCTCAGCACCATCGGCGCGTTGTTCCAGAACCAGTAGACCAACAGCACCATCACCACCCAGGCAAGCCCGCGCTTCATCACAGGGGACCCCTCACATGCTGTCGATTCTCCAGATGCCGTCTTCTGCGCGAATCAAATACATCATGAACCGTTGCGGCCCATCGGAAGTGTTGCGGACGATGCTGAATTCCGCGAGGTCCATCCCGAACGATATGTCCTGGACCTCACCAATCTGGTCGATCAGCGCGGGGAGAGTAGGCTGCAATTGCTGGAAGATCGACTGGTACTTGGCGTACGAGGACCCCGTAAACGCGGTGAGTGCCCCTGCAATGTTGCCCGCGCGGAGCCTGGCGAGCATGCCGCTGTAGACGGCGCGCAACCGACCCTCGAAAAGCTTCGGCATCAGCACGACGATCGTCCGCGTGGTCGAATAGATGGGCTGGTTCTGGTCATCGAGAGCGGTAATGGTCGCGGTCCAGGTTCCCTCCGGATAGGTGGCCGAGAATGCATATGAGCCATCGTCCAGATCGGCAGGGGTTGCGATCAGGTTCGGATAGCCGTCGCCTTCGAGGTCGACGATGATCTGCTTGAACGGGGTATGGGCAGGATTGCTGATCGAAAACTCTACGGTGAGACTGCCGAGACCCTCGGTAGGCGAGGCGTCGGCGACGAACGGTGCAGGCCCGGTGCTTTCGAGCGTGATGGCCTGTGAAGCCGTCTGGCCGTCAATGCCTGTGACCACCGCGGTAAGGGTATTGGTCCCGGGTGCGAGCGGAATGTCGTTGACATTGAAGTGGCCGAAATCGTCGATGTGCGCGACGATGCCATTGATCGTCACCGCAGAATTGTCCGGTGCCGACACGTATCCGCGTACGGTTACCCGGTCGTCGTTGATGGCCGCATTCGCGAGCCCGGGGCCGATGTTGATGATCATGGCGCCGGCGACTTCGATTGCGATCGGCGATGAGTCCGAGCCTGCCCCGAAGTTATCCACCGCACGCGCAACGACCGAGTACGTACCGGCTGGAGCCCCATCCCAGACGGCGTTGAACGGAGCCGATGTCGAAGTGGCGACCAGCCTTCCGTTTGCGTAGAAATCGACCCGGGCGATCGTGCCGTCCGGGTCGCTCGCGCTTGCTGCCAGTGGGATGGTCGCCGGGGCGAAATAGCGTGCTCCCGGCGCCGGCGCGCCCAGCGACACGACGGGCGGGGCGTTTGCCGTCACGCTCACGGACGCGGGTGCAGAGATCGCGGTTACGCCCAGGTTGTCGGTGGCTTTCGCGGTGAGCGAGTACGCGCCGGCGGCAACGTTGGGCCAGGTCGCGGTGAATGGCGCGGACGTTGCGGTGCCGATCAGCGTCGATCCCGAGAAGAACTCGACCTTCGCGATCGACCCATCGCTGTCGGTGGCTGTAGCCGCCACGCCAATCGTCGCAGGTGCGGCGAAGGTCGCTCCATCGGCGGGTGCGGTCAGCGTGATTGTGGGCACCGCGTTAAGGGCGATGGTGACGCTGGTAACCGCGGAGGTTGCCGAAGCACCGCGGTCATCGTAGGCGACGGCCACCAGTCCATAGGTCCCGCCTGCCATGCCGCTCCAGGCGACGGCGTAAGGCGGGCTGGTGGCACGCCCGATGAGCGAGCCTGCAGCGCCGATCCGGTATTCGACGGCGGCAATCGTGCCATCGGGGTCGGACGCGTTCGCCGTCAGGGTCACCGTCGATCCGATCGGATACCTTGCACCGTCGACAGGCGTGGCAAGCGAGACGCTGGGGGGCTGGTTGGCGCCGCGAACCTCGACCAGCGCCGCTCTCGACGTCGTCGCGAGCCCGTGGCTGTCGGTGGCGCGTGCGGTGATCGAGTGTGTCCCGACGGCCGCGCTCGCGAGCGTGACCCGCCACGGAGGGCTGTTCGCGGTGCCGACCAGGCTCGCGCCGTCGAAAAACTCGACGCGCGCAATGGTTCCGGTCGTGCTCACTGCATCTGCCCCGAGTGCCAGGTCGAGTGGGCCATCGACCTGCCCGCACGCGGCCGGCTGCGTGACGACAACCTTCGGTCCGTCACCGACGACGACATACACCACGGTCGACGTGCTGGACGCGCCACGATCGTCGGTGGCGCGAACGGTGATCGCATGGCGGCCTGCGGTTGCGTCGGACCACGTCCATGCCCACGGAGCGGCGCTCAAAGACGCGAGCGACCTGCCACCCTCGAGGAATTCGATGCGGGTGACGGTCCCGTCCGAATCGCTCGCATTGGCGACAAGGGTGATCGGGCTGCCGACGACATGGAAGCTGCCGTCCGACGGCGATGCGAGCGCAACGCTGGGACCCTGATTGACCACGACCGTGACATTCACGGTTGCCGACGTCGCCTTGCCATTGCGATTGTCGTACGCCGTGGCCGACAGCGGGTAGCTTCCTTCGACGACGTTCGGCCAGACGAACGTGTATGGAGGCGCCGTGGCGGTACCGATCAGGATCGTGGCGTTGCGGTAGAACTCGACCTTCGCGATCGATCCATCGCTGTCGCTCGCGGCTGCCGAAAGCGTGACCGCGCTGCCGGCGGTGAAGACTGCCCCGTTCACAGGGGAAGTGAGCGCCACCGTTGGCGGCTTGTTGGCCGCTTTCGGGATCGACGGGTGCCCGGGTTCGTTCGGCGTTTCGGTCGTCGTGGCGGCACCTGCGGTGGAAGACGCATCGGCCCCGCCGAGCAGCGTCAGTCGAGCATCGACCACGTCCGCGCGGTGCCCGAAGCGATCGGTCACATGCGCGCTGAAGCGATTGGTGCCGGGGCGCAGCGCCGGTCGTACACGGACGATTGCCCGACCGGTCGTCGCATCGATCGGCGCCTTCACCGATCGACCGTCCTGGAGTTCGACCTCGACCGTCAAGGCTTCGACATAGTGGGCAGGCATTCCGCAAGCGCGCGCCGCGCATGTGGCCCCGATACCCAGAACGATCTCGGGTTCCGGGTCATGAGTCGCGGCTCCGTCCGGCGGCCGCACGAGTGCGACGGTCGGGACGATCGAGAATGGAACCGGATGCACGCGGGTCGCGGTGCCCGTGGCGTCCAGTGGTTCGATTGCACTTCCGTCCGTGGTGATCCGCAAGCCGGCCTTCCGGCTTGCCACGACGAGCGTGTCCGTCGAGAAGTCGTACAACAGGCGATTGGGCGCAGCGATGCCGAATGGCGCCAGATCGACGTCGAGAGCCACGACGCCGTCGCGGTCGAATGCGAGCAACCGGTCTGCGCAGGCCACGAACAGCTGTCCGGTGCGTGGGTCGAGCGTGGACCCACCCACGTCGCAATCGAGCGGTATCCGCCGATTCGCAGCGGAAAGCGTCGCATCGAGCGCGATCTGGACGAGCTCGTTGACGCCGATGATCCACAGGCGTGATCCCATCGAGTCGATTGCAATCGCCGTCGGCTGCGTCGGAGACGGCGCCGGGACCGGTCGCGTTTCGAGCCAGCGTCCATCGTGGGCGTGGTGGAGCAGGTCCCCGCCGGCGAGAACCCAGATGCTCTGGTCGAGCGCCGGCGCGATGGCGTCGGGGAGCGCCGGCAAGGTCGTGCCCGCGAGCAGCGTTCCCTCGGCGTCCACGTGCAGCAGCAGTCTCGACCGCGTGGCGATCCAGGCCGTGCCGTCGTAGGGATCGACAGCGAGTTGCAGGGCCGATCCGTAGCCGCGCTCGACCAGCGCAAGCTCGCTGCGGGTCTGCCCGTCGCGACCGATGAACCAGAGGCGATCCGGCACGCGCACCCAGGCGCCTCCGTCGGCCGTGGCTGCGATTTCCCCCGGGAGCGCGGCTGCGGCAACGACCGCGTCGACGATCGCGGCGGGGATGGCAGAAGCCACGGCAGCGCCATCGGAAGTCGTGGCGGCAGCGCAGGGGAGGGCTGCAGATCCCAGCGCGACGGCGATCAGGCCTCGAAGGAGATATCGAAGGGGATTGTGCATCGCGATCTTCCGAGGTCAGGCCGTCACCTGACGCAGGCGAGCGGGTTGTCGACGATCTGCGTTACGGATGCCGAATCCATGAACGACCCGGGTGCAGTGAGCAATGCGCTGAGCGAGTGGATGCCGACCGGCAACGGGATGTCGAACGCCGCACGGTTGTCGACGATGGGGGCGGAGGCGACGACGTTTGCCCCCGAAAGCAGCATGGCGTTGCCCGACATCGGTGGTCCTTCAATCGCGACAGTCAATGTGGCGTTCGCCGGAGACGCGACCTCTGGATTCGACGTCTCCAGAACGAGCGTCGCCGGTGGCCCTGCGAACTTGACGACATACGCCCCCTGGCTGCCGCCGTTGTCGGTCTGGAACGCCCCGGGCGTCGTCACGAACTGGCCGGTTCCGTCGGTGAAGCCGGTGACGTACGCGGCACCGTGCCCGTCGGTGGCGACCGCGGCCGCAGCATCGGGTGGAAAGCGGGTGGCCCTGTCGTCGGTACGGGCATATCCGGTACGCACGAACGTCGAAAAGAGCAGGCTTGCGCCGCTGGACGAAACCTTGGCGACGAATGCCGAATCCTGGTTGTCCTGCTGCTTGCGCGGTGCGCTCGAGTCGACCAGCGGAAAGGTGTAGGTGTCGGCGAGCCCGGTGACGAAGGCGTGACCATCCCGATCGACGGCGATGCCGAACGCCGCATCCCCGGGATACTGCGGCAGACCGCCGAGCGATTGGCAGTACGACGTACAGATTTCTCCGCCCAGGAACGACGAATAGCGCAGTGCCGAGCCGGTCGCATCGAGCTTGGTGACGAATGCATTGCCGAGGCTCGAGTTGACCAGCCTGAATCCGGATTTCCTCGGCTGGAAGGCATTGAGCGACGGGAAGTCGGAAGAGTAGGTCTCGCCTGCCACGTAGGCATTGCCGTCGGCGTCGACGGCGATCGCGTTGATGATGTCGTCGAGGGATCCGCCGAGGAAGGTCGAGTAGACGAAGCGCGACCCCGTGGGGTCGATCTTCGCGACGAATCCGTCCTTCTGGCCCTTGTGGAGCGGCTGGTACCCTTTGATCACCGGGAAATCCGTCGCGGTCGTCCACCCGGCGACATACGCATTGCCTTGAAGGTCGACCGCGATCGCGTTGGCCTGGTTGGCGGCGCTGCCGGGCAGGAACGTCGCGTAGCGGGCAGCGGTTCCGGTCGGATCGAGTTTCAGGACGAAACCGGCGTTCGCGAGCGGCGGGGGCAATGTCCGCTGGATCGCGTTGGCGGGCGTCGTGAAGAGCGATGTCGCATTGCCGGTGACCAGCGCATTGCCCGAGGCGTCGACCGCGATCGCAGCAACCGTCGTGCCCCACAGGTACGTCGAATAGACGAGCGCATTGCCGGCGGGGGCTAGCTTGGTGATGAACGCTCCTCCGCCCGTGGTGCTCGGCTGGTACGCATTGGCGCTCACCGGGAAGTCCCCCGCGGAAGTCATTCCGGTGACGTACGCGCTGCCGGCTGCGTCGACGGCAATTCCTGTCGCGCGATCGACGCCGGTTGAGCCTCCGAGGTAGGTCGCGTACACGAGGCCGGTGCCGGCCGGATTCAGCTTGGCGACGAAGACGTCGGTGTCGCCGCGCTTTCCCAGCGACCGGTCATACGCCGAAACCACGGGGAAGTCGGACGATGTCGTGTAGCCGGTGACGTAGGCGTTGCCGTTGGCGTCGACTGCAATCGCGGTACCGCGCTCGGAGAGCGATCCGCCGAGATAGGTCGCGTACGACACCACCGGGTCGATGACCAGCCGCTGGGACTCGTCGTAGGCGCCGACGCGGATCGCGACGATGTTGCCGTCGCCGATCGCATAGGCGCTGTCGACGTGCTCGCGCTTGCCGTCGCGCTCCTGATATGCAACGGGGTGATGCAAGGTCATCGTGCCGTGCCGGGTGTCGAGTTGCAGGTCGCCGTTTTCGGCGAGCTCCATGCTCCGGATGCCTTCGATCTTCAGCCGGACCCGCGACGGATCGGCACCCGGCGCGACGATGAGGTCGTATTCGAGCCGCTGCCCATTGCCGTAGAACACGGCATCGATCCCCGGATAGAGGCCGCCGATCTCGACCCTGGCATAGGTTTCGACATCGGTGCGGTCGGTGACGCCGGCGCGCCCGCGCAGGTGGTGGATCCGCGTCGGCTGCAGGTCCAGACCGCGGATCGAGGCGCTGGCGTTCGCGTTGGGGAACGCGAATCCGACGACGGTCGCCTCGCCCCGGTCCGGAGAATGCTCACCCGGGGCCGCCGTCGCGCGCAGCGCGACGCGCGCCCCACCGGCGAATATCGCCACTTGGTAGCCTGCGCCGCGGGCGACGTAGCTGCGGCGTTCGGCCGTCCGTCCGTCGAATTCCTCGAACAGCATCGGCAGCCGGTCATAGCGGGCGGCCACGCCGTGGCGAACCGCATCGGACATCGCATTTGCGGGCGCAACGTCCGGCATCGCCGCTTGCGCGCCGGCGACCAGCATGATCGCGAGCCAGCGCTTCGCCTCGTGCATTCGATCGACCATGGCGCCTCCTTCGCGCGGTTGATGCGAAGCCTAGGGAGTTCGCGCAATGTCGTTGACTGTCAGTTTTGCGTGGTCATCCAGACGTCCGATTGGCGCCGACCGGCGTTTGTGCTACGCACCGTAAGAGACCGCGCATCGACCCTCGCCTTGGGGCCTTGCCGCAGAGGGAGCGCGCAGCCGCGAGGCCGCGGCGAGGAGTCGGGCTCCCCGCTAGAATCGCGGCATGTCCACCCTGCGCTCACCCGCCGCGCTGTTCCTCATTTCCACGGCGATCTGGGGCTCGACCTGGCTCGCGATTAAGTTCCAGCTGGGGGTTGTCGCGCCCGAGGTTTCGGTTGCCTACCGGTTCGCGATCGCCGCCGTGCTGCTCGCCGCCTGGTGCATGGCGACCGGGCGGTCGCTGCGCTTCTCCGCGCGCAGCCACGCCTTCATCGCGCTGCAGGGCGTGCTGCTGTTCGGCTTCAACTACGTCGCGGTCTACCAGGCGGAGCGTTACGCGACCTCCGGGCTGGTCGCGGTCCTGTTCTCGACCATCGTGTTCATGAATCCGGTCGGTGCGCGCTTGCTCTTCGGCGCGCCGTTGACGGCGCCAATGCTGGGCGCGGCGGCACTGGGTGTGTTCGGCGTGGCGCTGCTGTTCGTGCCGGAGCTGCTGCAGGCAAGGCACGGCGGCGGCGTCGCGCTGGGGATCGTGCTTGGGCTGGGAGGGACGCTGATCGCCACCGGCGGCAACCTCGCGGCCGTGCGCAACCAGCGCGCGGGCATTCCGGTGATGTCGGGTGCGGCCTGGGGGATGGCCTGGGGCGCGGCCGCCGCGGGGCTGGTCGCGCTCGTCCAGGGTGCGCCGTGGACTTTCGACCCGCGCCCGGCGTACGTCCTGTCGGTGACGTACCTGGCGGTGTTCGGCAGCATCGTCGCCTTCGGTGCCTACCTGACGCTGCTGGGAAGCGTGGGCCCGGGTCCGGCGGCCTACGTCGGCATCGCCACACCCATCGTCGCGCTGCTGCTGTCGACGCTGCTCGAGGGCTACCGCTGGACGCTGGTCGCGGCGATCGGCGTGGCGATCGCGGTGTTCGCGAACTGGTTGGCGCTCAAGGCGTCGCGGCGCGCGGCGCAGGCAGCGGCGTTGGCGCGATGATCCGCGGCGTCGCGGTGCGGCGGTGATTTGCCGTCGCCGCAGGCGGCTGCGCCTCGGCGTCGGTCTCGTTGTCGGGCGTCGGTCGTTCGTAAGTGGGTGATCGGTCCTCAGTCACCGAGCCGCGCGAGACAGGCGTGGAAGCGACCATCCACGCGCTGCGCGAACCACGCGGTGGTCAGCCGGCGCGTGATCTTGGGGCTCTCGAGCCGGATCTGCGGGACGACGGCGCGTGGCGCCGGCTTGCCGTCGGCACGGTCGGCCAGCGCGAACACCCGCGCGTACAGGCGCGTGCGTTCGAACTCCTCCGACGCTTCGAGTGCCAGGTCGCGGTGGATGGCCTCGTCGGTCATGTCGAGGCGCCGGGCGAGCACGCGTATCGCTAGCTCGGTGTTGCCGGGCTCGGCGGCAACCCGCCGCCCGTCGTAGCGGACGAGGTCGCCGTCGAGGGCCAGCGGGATGCCGGAGACTTGGGTCACCGCGCTCTGGAACGCCGCATTGCGGCTGGCATAGCGCCCGGCGTTGAAGTCCGCGAAGCGATAGAGGTGGCGATCGTAGGGCGCACGGTAGTCGAGCAGGTGTGCCGTCCCGAAGTACAGGCCGCCGCGACGCGTGAACACCTCGTCGCGGACGCTGCCGTGCATTGGATACGGATAGGGTCTGGTCGCGACCAGGGACTCGGCGAACGCGACGCTCACCTGCATCGGGCCGCCGGTGCGCACCGGATTGCTGTCGGCGAAGAACGTCTTCGCCAGCGGGATCCTGCCGATGAAGTCGTCGAAGATTTCGCTCAGCTCCCGCTCGGTGTGCACCGCGTCGATGCGTTCGGCGTAGCTCCTGCCATCGGTGGAGGGCAGCGCCAGCGCGGCGTCGAGGACGATCTTCGGAACGCCGGCGCGCTCGCGTCGCCGTTCGATTTCCTTCCACGCGATCTTCGCGAGCCCGGGGACCGCAGGATCGGCGTGAAAGCCCGATTCCTGTCCGGCGATCGCGATCACCGCGCAGATGTTGTCGGCCGAGGCCGCGATCTCGAGCGAGGCGAGGGCGGCGTAGATGTCGGTGGTCCAGCCCTTGCGGTCGGCGACGCCCTCGGGCAGCGCCCGCTCGACGCGGGCGCGTCCTTCGGTCGCGCTGATCGCGGGGCTCGCGGGCCCGGGTGCGGTCGCGCAGCCAGCCAGTGCCGCGATGGCGACGATTGCGACGATTGCCGCGATCGCAGGAAGGTGCCGTGGAACGGCCTGCAGGCCCGGGGGCGTCATGCGCAGCGCAGTTGCGCGCCTGCTGCGGGAACGCGGCGCATCGACGCAGACGTCGTCAGTCGCCTTCCTTGGGGATGACGTCGAGGTTGTCGATCAGGCGCGTCGAGCCGAGCGTGGCCGCGGCCAGCACGATCAGGAGGTTCGGATGATCGTAGCCTTCCGGATGCGGGATGCGCAGCGCGAGCCCGTGGCGGACGGCGACGTAGTCGACCTTCCAGCCGTGGCTCGCGAGTTCCCTGCGCCCCTCGGACTCGAGGTTCGCGTAATCGGTGCGGCCGCCGGCGATCGCATCGCAGATCCTGCGCAACGTCCGGTACAGGCGCGGCGCTTCGGCGCGTTCCGCGGGGGACAGG
Organism: uncultured Pseudomonadota bacterium; assembly: GCA_963816415.1. Classification (GTDB taxonomy): domain Bacteria; phylum Pseudomonadota; class Gammaproteobacteria; order Burkholderiales; family Casimicrobiaceae; genus VBCG01. The sequence goes on along the minus strand of CAWFKR010000017.1, from coordinate 672,692 downwards.
TAGCTGTTGCGCGACGCCAGCGCGAGGCCGTCGTCGGCGCGCACGGTCTCGCTGGCGACGACCTGGATCGGCAGGTTGAACTGCTGCACCATGCCGCGGACGATCTTCAGCTGCTGCCGGTCCTTCTTGCCGAACACCGCGACGTCGGGCTGCACCAGGTTGAAGAGCTTCAGCACGACCGTGCACACGCCGTCGAAGAATCCCGGACGGAACGCGCCTTCGAGCTCGTCGGACAGCGGCGGCGGCTGCACCCGGTACACCTGCGGCTGCGGGTACATGTCCTGCTCGTGCGGTGCGAACAGCACGTCGACGCCCACGTTGTGCATGCCGGTGGTGTCCGCCTCGATGGTCCGCGGATAGCGGTCGAAATCCTCGTTGGGGCCGAATTGCAGCCGGTTGACGAAGATGCTCGCGACGACGCAGTCGGCGTGCTGTCGCGCGACGCGCATCAGCGACAGGTGACCGTCGTGCAGGTTGCCCATCGTCGGGACGAAGGCCACGCGCCCGGCATCACGCAGCCGCTTGCGCAGGTCCTCGGCGGACTCGATGACGTCCATGTGATCCTCCGCTGTGGCCGTGTTGCCGCGTCAGAAACAGTGCTGCGGTCCCGGGAATGATCCGTCGCGCACCGCGGCGACGTAACCCGCAAGGGCGGCACTGACGCTGCCTGCGCCCGCCATGAAATCGCGCACGAAGCGTGCGGGCTTGCCCGGCGTGATCCCGAGAGCGTCATAGATTACCAGCACCTGGCCGGCACACTCGGGACCGGCACCGATGCCGATCAGCGGCACGCGCGCCTCGGACTCGAGCCGCGGCGTCAGCGTGCGCGGCACGCATTCGACGACGATCAGCGAGCAGCCCGCTTCGCCAAGCGTGCGTGCGTCTTCGACCAGCGCCTCGGCGGCGGCGTCGGTCTTGCCCTGCACGCGGTAGCCGCCGAACGCATGGACCGACTGCGGCGTGAGCCCGATGTGGCCGCAGACCGGAACGCTGCGGCGGACCAGGAACTCGATCGTCGGCGCGAGCCACGCGCCGCCCTCGAGCTTCACCATCTGCGCACCGGCCTGCAGCGCCTCGACCGACGCGGCGTAGGCCGCCTCGGGGCTCGCCTGGTACGAGCCGAAAGGCATGTCGGCGATGATCAGCGGGCGCTGGCTTCCGCGGGCGACGCAGCGCGTGTGATAGACGACGTCTGCCAGGGTGACCGGCAGCGTCGACGCGTGACCCTGGATCACCATGCCGAGCGAATCGCCGACCAGCAGCGAATCGACGCCCGCCGCTTCGCATTGCGCGGCGAGGCTCGCGTCGTAGCAGGTCAGCATCGCGATCCGCTTGCCTTCGCGCGCCATCGCCTGCAGCGCGGGAACGGTCACGCGCGCGGGGCGCGCGGCGGGATCGGCGTACCCGGGCTTTGAACCGGGGACGGGGTCGGCAGGGCCCGACGGCTTGGTTCCGGGCGTGGGTTCAGGAGGCGCCAAGGTTGAAGAACTCGCGTTGGCTGCGCATGTCGGCGATGCGACGCAGCAGCAGGTCGACGTGGCTTGCGTCGTCGACGAAATTGAGACGCTCGCTGTTGACGATCAGCAGCGGCGCCTCCTCGTAGCGGTAGAAGAAGCGCGTGTAGGCATCGGCCAGGCGCGCCAGGTAGTCGGCGGGAATCGTCTGCTCGAAATCGACGCCGCGCCGGTGCACGCGCCCGACCAGCGTGTCGACGGGTGCCTGCAGGTAGACGACGAGGTCGGGGGTCGGCGTCTGCGGCCTGAGGTGCGAATACACCTTGGCGTACAACGCGTACTCGTCGTCGGTGAGGTTCATCCGCGCGAACAGCGGATCCTTGTCGAGCAGGAAATCCGCGATCGTCGGCCGCCGGAACATGTCGAGCTGCGTGAGCCCGCGCAGCTGATCGACGCGCTGGAACAGGAACGTCAGCTGGGTGGGCAGCGCGAAGCGCGTCATGTCGTCGTAGAAGCGCGCGAGGAACGGGTTGTCTTCGGGCTGCTCGAGCAGCGTGTCGGCATGGATCCGCTGCGCAAGCTCGCGCGCGAGGCTGGTCTTGCCGGCGCCGATGGGCCCTTCGATTACGACGTAGCGGCAGGCGGCGAGTTCCATCGCGGTCAGCGTCCGGCGGCAGGATTCTGGAAGGTCGTGCAGGTCTTGCGGGTCGTGTGCGTGCGTGCGATGCGCTGGTCCCGCACCTGCGGCAGGAACCGGCGGGCCAGCCCGCGCCCGGGAATCGTCGCCGCCGGCGCGATGTCCGTCAATGGTTTCAATACGAACGCACGCTCGTGCATGCGCGGGTGCGGCAGCGTGAGCAGCGCACCGTGCGCGCGACGGTGTTCGTATAGTAGCAAATCGAGGTCCAGCGTCCGCGCGGAGTTCCGCGGCGTCATGGCATCGCGGCGACGGCCCGCGGCGCGCTCGATCGCGGCGAGCCGGGCGAGCAGCGCGCGGGGCGCGAGCGTCGTTGCGACCGCCACGACGGCATTGACGTAATCGGGTTGCGGGATGCCGCCGATGGGGGCGCTCACGTAGTTGGGCGATTGCGCCACGACGCGCACGCCGCGCAGGGAGGCGATGCGGCGCAGCGCGCGGGCAATCTGGCGCCGGGGATGCGCGAGGTTGCTGCCGAGCCCGATGTAGGCGCGCGCCACCGCCTGCGCCGTGCGTGCTACGTCCCGCCTTCGGGCGCGGGGCTCGCATCGTTGCCGGGGCCGGCATCGCGCTTGCGGCCGCGGCCTCGCGGGCGGCGGCGCTTCTTCGGCGCCTCGTCGGGACGGAGCATCGCCTCGCGCTCCGCTTCGTTCGCATCCTGGAAGCGCGTCCACCAGTCGACCAGCGACTGAGGGGCCTCGCCGCTCTCGCCGCGCAGCGCCAGGAAATCGTAGGCGGCGCGAAAGCGCGGGTGTTCGAGCAGCCGGAAGGGCCGGGACCCGGCGCGTTGCTCGAAGCGCGGCTGCAGCGACCAGATCTCCTTGATCGTCGCCTCGAACCTGCGCGGAATCGCGATGCGCTCCGCCTGCGCCGAGAGCACCTTGTCCATGGCGTCGAACAGTGCCGGCAGCGGCCGCTCGCCGCGCTCCTTCGCCGCGTTCCACGTGGCGAGCACCTCGTGCCACAGCAGCGTCGCGAACAGGAAGGCCGGCGACACGCCCTTGCCTTCGCGCACGCGGGCGTCCGTCCCGGCGAGCGCGGCGTCGATGAATTTCTGGCCGAACGGCTGCTCGAGGATGACGTCCAGCAGCGGGAGCAGGCCGTGCGACAGGCCGTGCGCACGCAGGCTCTTCAGCGTCTCGAGTGCGTGTCCCGACAGCAGCAGCTTCTGCATCTCGTCGAACAGCCGCGCCGGCGGGACGTTCTGCATCAGCGAGGCGAGGCGAGGGATCGGCTCCCCGGTCCGCGTTTCGATCGTCAGCGAGAGCTTCGCGGCGAGCCGCACGGCACGCAGCATCCGCACCGGATCTTCGCGATACCGCGTCACCGGCGGGCCGATCAGCTTCAGCCGGCGGGCGCGGGTGTCGACGAAGCCGCCGACGTAATCCCAGATCGACTCGGTGGCCGGATCGAAATAGAGGGCATTGATCGTGAAATCGCGCCGCACCGCGTCCTCGGCCTGCGAGCCGTAGACGTTGTCGGACAGCAGTCGCCCGTGCTCGTCGGTGGCATCGCCGTCGGTCTGCGCGGCGCGGAACGTCGAAACCTCGATCACCTCGTTCCCGACGTGGACATGCACCAGCCTGAATCGCCTTCCGATGATGAACGCGCGGCGGAACAGCGGCTTGATCTGCTCGGGCGTCGCGTCGGTCGCGAGGTCGAAATCCTTGGGCTCGATGCCGAGCAGGAGGTCGCGGACCGCGCCGCCGACGATGAAAGCCTTGAATCCGGCCTCCTGCAGCTTGCGCGTGACGTTCTGCGCGGCGTTCGAAAGCTGTTCGCGGCGGACCTGATGCCGGTCCGGCCCATAGATGCGCGGATCGCGCGCGCGCCGGCCGGGGAGCAGGCGGGCGAGCAGGCGGCGGATCATTGAAAGGAGAGGAAGCGAGCGATGCTGGGGGCCGGCTGGGAGTGTCCGGAGCCGACGGATGAGCCGACGGATCGGCGCGGATTCTAGCAGAGTGCCCGCGGCGGGCGCTCGTCGGTGGTCCGCCACGCGCCCGGCGCGAGGCCCTCGATCGTCCACGGCCCCACCGACCAGCGGATCAGGCGCAGCGTGGGCAGTCCGACGGCCGCGGTCATGCGTCGCACCTGCCGGTTCCTGCCCTCGGCGATCGTCAGCACGAGCCACGCCGTCGGAATGGCAAGGCGCACACGGATCGGAGGCGTCCGTGGCCAGAGGCCGGGCGGCTCGCCGGATGCACGCACGTTCGCCGGCCGTGTCCTGAAGCTGCCGAGGTCCACGCCGTGGCGCAGGGTGTCGAGTTGCTGCCGGGTCGGCGAGCCTTCGATCTGGACCCAGTAGGTCTTCGGAAGCTTGAACCGCGGATCGGCGATCCGCGCCTGCAGGGCGCCGTCGTCGGTCAGGACCACCAGCCCCTCGCTGTCGGTGTCGAGGCGTCCGGCGGGATAGACGTCGGGGACGTCGACCAGGTCCTTCAGCGTGCGGCGCGTGCCGTCACCGCTGAACTGGCAGAGCACGCCGAAGGGCTTGTTGAGCAGGATGACCACGGTTGGGGAGTTGCCGCCGGGCGATATCGTGTTTGCAGCCGGTTATGGGGCGAGCTGAGGGAGTCGCATGGCGGTCCGGGACCGATTCGCGGATAATTGAAGGTTTCGCGGCGCCGCATCCGCGCATCCTGCCGGGTGGCGCTTCCGATGTCTTCCCAGGAGACGCAATGTACCAACACGTGACCGTGCCGACCGGCGGCGCCAGGATCACCGTCAAGCCGGACTTCAGCCTCGGCGTTCCCGACAATCCGATCATTCCGTACATCGAGGGCGACGGCACCGGTCTCGACATCACGCCGGTGATGATCAAGGTCGTCGACGCGGCAGTCGCCAAGGCCTACGGGGGCAAGCGCAAGATCCACTGGATGGAGATCTACGCCGGCGAGAAGTCGACCAAGATCTACGGTCCCGACGTGTGGCTGCCCGACGAGACGCTGTCGGTCCTGAAGGATTACGTCGTGTCGATCAAGGGACCCCTGACGACCCCGGTCGGCGGCGGCATCCGCTCGCTCAACGTCGCGTTGCGCCAGCAGCTCGACCTCTACGTCTGCCTGCGCCCGGTGCGCTGGTTCAAGGGCGTCCCGTCGCCGGTCAAGGAGCCCGACAAGATCGACATGGTGATCTTCCGCGAGAATGCCGAGGACATCTACGCCGGCATCGAGTGGCCGGCGGAGTCGGAAGGGGCGAAGAAGGTCATCGATTTCCTGATCAACGAAATGGGCGTCAAGAAGATCCGCTTCCCGGCGACGTCGGGCATCGGCATCAAGCCCGTTTCCCGAGAGGGCACCGAGCGCCTGGTGCGCAAGGCGATCCAGTACACGATCGACAACGACCGGCGCTCGATGACCCTGGTGCACAAGGGGAACATCCAGAAGTTCACCGAAGGCGCGTTCCGCGACTGGGGCTACGCGCTGGCGCAGCGGGAATTCGGCGCGAAGGAGGTCGACGGCGGGCCGTGGTGCTCGTTCAAGAATCCCAGGACAGGCCGCGAGATCATCGTCAAGGACGTGATCACCGATGCGTTCCTGCAGCAGATCCTGCTGCGGCCAGCCGAGTACGACGTCATCGCGACGCTGAACCTCAACGGCGACTACATCTCCGACGCGCTGGCGGCGCAGGTCGGCGGCATCGGCATCGCGCCGGGTGCCAACATGTCGGACTCGGTCGCGCTGTTCGAGGCGACCCACGGCACGGCCCCGAAGTACGCGGGCAAGGACTATGTCAATCCCGGCTCCGAGATCCTGTCCGCCGAGATGATGCTGGTGCACATGGGTTGGCGCGAGGCCGCTGCGCTGATCACGTCCAGCCTCGAGAAGGCGATCGCCGACAAGGTCGTCACCTACGATTTCGCCCGTCTGATGCAGGGCGCGACGCAGGTTTCCTGCTCGGGCTTCGGCAAGGCGATGATCGAGCGGATGTAAGCGGTACCGGGGGGCGCGCCGGCGCCCCCGTTTTTCGCACAGGCTGCGTGCCCTTGCTCCGGGTGCGGGGCGAAGGCGCTGGCGCCACCTTCCGCCCCCTGCATTGCGCCCGGGCGTTGGCGGGCCGGCCCCCACGCGTGGGTGAGGCCGGAATCGCGCGGGCGGCGGGTCGCGGAGGGCCCGATGATCGGTAATTTCGGGCGGATTGTGCTCGAAACTGGTGCCGGAACCCTTCCGGCCACGGCAATGCCCATCGCGCATGGCGGCCATCGCTCGCCGCCCCGAGCCCTCTTCGCTTCCCCTTTTCCAGGCCGAACCGGCCCGTTTTTGCGCATTTCGCCCGACGGACGTCGAGCATCCGCCCGTCCATCGGTCGTCCCCTTGAAAAATGTGTTGCAATCGTCAAACATGATCCCCAATTGGGTAGGACGGCAAGCGATGTCCAATCAGGAACAGCACGGCAGCGTCCTCGAGGTCGAGCAGACGCGAGTCAAGCCGCCGCCGCTCTACAAGGTAGTCCTGCTGAACGACGACTACACGCCGATGGACTTTGTCGTCGTCGTGCTCCAAACTGTGTTCAGCATGAGTCGCGAAAAGGCCACGCTGGTGATGCTCCAGGTTCATCGCGAAGGGATGGGCGTGTGCGGCACGTACACGCGCGAGGTGGCGGCGACCAAGGTCGAGCAGGTCATCAACCTCGCGCGCAAGCACCAGCATCCCCTGCAGTGCACGATGGAGGAGACTTGAGCGTTAACGGATCATGCGCCCCGTTTCGGGTCGCTCGCAGCGCCGGAAACCCCTTCCGGCGGTGCGTTGAAGTCGAGGAAGCAAGATGATTGCCCAGGAACTCGAAGTCTCCCTCCACATGGCTTTTGTCGAGGCCCGGCAGAAGCAGCATGAGTTCATCACCGTCGAGCACCTGCTGCTCGCGATGCTCGACAACCCGTCGGCCGCCGAAGTCCTGAAGGCCTGCGGCGTCGACCTGGAGGAGCTGCGCGGGGTCCTCACCGATTTCATCAACGAGCACACGCCGCGGCTCGCGCCGCACTCGGATGCCGACACGCAGCCGACCCAGGGCTTCCAGCGCGTCATCCAGCGCGCGATCCTGCACGTGCAGTCGTCGGGCAAGAAGGAAGTCACCGGCGCCAACGTGCTGGTCGCGGTGTTCGGCGAGAAGGAATCGCACGCCGTCTATTTCCTGAACCAGCGCGGAGTGACGCGGCTCGACGTCGTCAACTACATCGCGCACGGCATCACCAAGACGCCGCAGCAGAAGCAGGAAAAGGCCTCCGAATCCAAGGAAGATGCCGAGGGCGGCAGCGAGTCGCAGGGTGCGCTCGACGCCTATACGGTCAGCCTGAACACGATGGCGCGCAACGGCAAGATCGATCCGCTGATCGGCCGCGAGCACGAACTCGAGCGCGTGATCCAGGTGCTTTGCCGCAGGCGCAAGAACAATCCGCTGCTGGTCGGCGAGGCCGGGGTCGGCAAGACGGCGATCGCCGAGGGTCTCGCGCGCCGCATCAACGAAGGCGACGTGCCCGAGCTCCTCAAGGAATACCAGGTGTATTCGCTCGACATGGGCGCGCTGCTCGCCGGCACGAAATACCGGGGCGATTTCGAGCAGCGCCTGAAGGCGGTGCTGAAGCAGCTCGCCGAGAATCCCAAGTCGATCCTGTTCATCGACGAGATCCACACGATCATCGGCGCCGGCGCGGCGTCGGGCGGCACGCTCGACGCGTCGAACCTGCTGAAGCCGGCGCTGTCGACCGGCGCGCTGAAGTGCATCGGCGCCACGACCTACGGCGAATACCGACAGATCTTCGAGAAGGATCACGCGCTGTCGAGGCGCTTCCAGAAGGTCGACGTGCCCGAGCCGTCGATCGCCGAGACCGTCGAGATCCTGAAGGGCCTGAAGACGCGTTTCGAGCAGCACCACGGCGTCAAGTACGCGCCGGCGGCGCTGACGTCGGCGGCGGAGCTCGCCGCGCGCTTCATCAACGACCGGCACCTTCCCGACAAGGCGATCGACGTCATCGACGAGGCGGGCGCGGCGCAGAAGATCCTGCCCAAGTCACGGCAGAAGAAGGTGATCGGAAAGACCGAGGTCGAGGAGATCGTCGCCAAGATCGCGCGCATCCCGGCGAGGAATGTCAGTTCCGACGACCGCAACGCGCTGAAGACCCTCGACCGCGACCTGAAGAACGTCGTGTTCGGGCAGGACGAGGCGATCGAGGCGCTGGTTTCCGCGATCCGCATGGCGCGCTCGGGGCTGGGCAATCCGCACAAGCCGATCGGCAACTTCCTGTTCAGCGGCCCGACCGGCGTCGGCAAGACCGAGGTCGCGCGCCAGCTCGCGTTCTGCCTCGGCACCGAGCTGATCCGCTTCGACATGTCCGAGTACATGGAGCGCCACGCCGTTTCGCGGCTGATCGGCGCGCCGCCGGGCTACGTCGGTTTCGACCAGGGCGGCCAGCTGACCGAGAGCATCACCAAGCACCCGTACAGCGTGCTGCTGCTCGACGAGATCGAGAAGGCGCATCCGGACATCTTCAACATCCTGCTGCAGGTGATGGATCACGGGACGCTGACCGACAACAACGGGCGCAAGGCCGACTTCCGCAACGTCATCATCATCATGACGACCAACGCGGGCGCCGGCGACCTCGCACGGCACACGATGGGCTTCGCGACCGAGAAGCAGGCGGGCGACGAGATGGTCGAGATCAAGCGCCTGTTCACGCCCGAGTTCCGCAACCGGCTCGACGCGACGATCTCCTTCGGCTCGCTCGGCCACGAGGTCATCCTGCGCGTCGTCGACAAGTTCCTGCTCGAGCTCGAGGCCCAGTTGCACGAGAAGAAGGTCGAGCCGTCGTTCACGCCGAGGCTGCGCGAATTCCTCTGCCCGCAAGGGTTTCGATCCGCAGATGGGCGCGCGTCCGATGGCGCGGCTGATCCAGGACACGATCCGCAAGGCGCTGGCCGACGAGCTGCTGTTCGGCCGCCTGACCGGTGGCGGCAAGGTGACCATCGACATCGGCGACGACGATGTCGTCAAGCTCGCTTTCGAGGAAACGCCCGAAGCCGAAGTCGCCTGACTTCGGGTGATCCGATCGTCCGCAGCGGACAGCCGCTGCGGCGGTCGTGCGTGTCAGGGGTGGAAGACAAGCAATAGCGGGGCCCGCCTCCGGAGGATTTCGTCCGGCGAGCGGCGCATCCGGCAAGGGGGAGGCCGCGCACTTCGCGCGACCATTGTGGGCTCACGGTTTCCGACGCCGCCGCCATGGCGGGTGCGGGATTCTGCGTGTTCCGATGAATCGCAGCGTGCTGCTGGCCGCCACCGCGTCGCGCTGGTACGGAACGGCGCGGATGCCCCGCTCCCTCGCCCGGGCGGGATTCGTGGTATCGCTGCTCGCGCCGCGCGATTCGCTCGCGTTGCAGTCTCGATTCGTCGCCCGCACCGCCGCGGTTCGCGACACCTCGACCCCCGCGCAATGGATCCTTTCGCTGGCCGCGATGGCCAGGGAAGTCGCGCCGGCATTGATCGTCCCCTGCGATGAAATCGCGTTCCGGCTGCTGAGCGAGTTTGTCCGAATGCAGCCGCGACCGGTTCTGGATCGCGGGGAATCCGACCTCAGGGATCTCGTGCGTCGTTCACTCGGAGATCCCGCCCATTACCAGACGAGCGTCGACAAGACCGCGCTTCCCGGCGCCGCTCGGGCGCTGGGAATTCCCGTGCCCGCGTACGCGATCGCCAGGACCGACAGCGACGCGGCGATGCACGCGACTCGCCTCGGATATCCGGTCGTCCTGAAGCGCCGTTTCGGCTTTGCCAGCCAGGGTGTGGCGGTCGTGCGCGGTCCAGAGGCGTTGGCGGCTGCAGCTGGCGCGCTCCTGCAGCCGATGCAGGTCGACGTCGGCGTGCCGGTCGAGCCGCGGCTTCTGGTTCAGTCCTTCGTCGAAGGCCGGACCTGGGCGCAGACGATGGTCGCATGGGAGGGCGTGCCGCTCGCGGGATTCGCGCGCGAGCGCGAGCTCGCGTACGCCCCCGGCCAAGGGGCGTCGTCGGTGATGCGGCTGCGCCGCAATCCGTCGATCCGCGAATTCACCGAGCGCCTGTGCCGGGCATTCGGTACCAGCGGCTTTCTCTCCGCCGAATTCATTGCGCCCGCAGCCGGCGGGCCGCCCCTGTTGCTGGAGATCAACCGGCGCCTGGAATCGATGACGCACCTCGACGAATTCGCCGGCGTCGACATGTGCGGCGCCCTGTTCCAGCGCTTCGCCGGCCAGATCCAGACGCTTCCCGGCGACATGCCCGAGAGCGACGGTGGCACAATCACGTCCTTTCCCCGCGAGTGGCTGCGGGACCCGGAAAGCCGGTGGCTGCGCGATTTCCCCTGTGACGTTCCGTGGGATGACCCGGCGCTGTTCGACGCGATGGTCGCCGAGGCGATGGTCGCTTCCCGCAACGAGTGATCTGGATGGCCAACGACGATTCCGTGCTCCTTGTCTCGACCGCTACGCGCTGGTACGGCACGGCACGCGTGCCGCGCGCCTTGGCCAAGGCGGGATTCGATGTCACGCTGCTGACGCCGCGGAATTCGCTGGCCGAGCGCAGCCGCCACGTGTCACGGGTCGCCTACCTCCCCGACGCGGCGACGTCCCTGCAATGGATCCACGCATTCGCGGGTGTCGTGAAGGCGGTGGCGCCGGTGCAGGCGATACCCTGCGACGACACCGCGTTCCGCCTGATGTCGGCGCTCGCGCTGTCGCCTCCGGCGCAGCTGCGGCCGGACCTGCACGCGGAACTTGCCCAGCTGATTCGGCAATCGCTGGGCGACCCTGCGCATTACCGCGAGAGTGTCGACAAGACGCTGTTGCCCCCTGCCGCCGAGCGTGCCGGCGTGCGCGTCCCGGCCTACGCCGTCGTCTCGACGCTCGAGGAAGCCGAGAGCTTCGCCGGGGACCGCGGCTATCCGGTGGTCGTCAAGCGGCCGTATTCGAGCGCGGGGGATGGCGTGCGGATCGCAGCCGACCGGGCCGCACTCGTATCGGCGATGTCGGCGCTCGCTGCGCCGAACCCCGCGGATCTCGAGCCGGATGCGTCACGGCGCGTGCTGGTCCAGCAGTTCATCAAGGGTCACATCCGATACCAGAACGTCGCGGCATGGCAAGGTCGCATGCTCGCCGGATATGCCGGCGACCGCCTCCAGGCGTTCGGCGATGCGACGACGCCCGCAACGGTCATCCGCCAGTGCGATTCGCCCGAGTTGCGCGAATTCTCCAGGCGGCTCGTGGAGGCGCTCGGAATGAGCGGACTGTTCGGCAGCGAGTACCTGGTCGAGGAGGGAACGGGAACCCAGTACCTCGTCGAAATCAACCGCAGGATCACCCCGGCGACGCATTACGGCGCGGTGCTCGGCGTGGACCTCTGCGCGGCGCTGCGCGCAGCCATGCGCGGGGAGCCGATGCCCACGCGGTCCGGAATGGATCCCGGCGAAGAGCGGATCCTGGTCGCGTTTCCCGGCGAATGGCTGCGCGACCCGGTGAGTTCCTGGTTGCGCAAGCATCCGGTGGATATTCCCTGGGACGATCCGGGCCTGCTCGAGGCGATGCTGGCGCTGCGCAAGGAGGCGTGGCGGACCTGATCGTCTGCGGCGCATCGCGCCGGCCATGTGGGCATTCGCAGGGCCGTTACCGCGTCGGCGGAATTCATTTCCGAATCCCGCAAGACCGATTCCCGGTCGTCGTGGGAGCCGCGATTTGCAGAAACCCTTGAAATTCATGGGCTTGAGCGGCGCCATCAAAAGAGCTTCGCATCGATGCCCCATTCCCGGGCGCGTTGCAACAGCGATTTGTCGGCCACACCGCCAATCTATTTCCACATCGTGGAAATAGATTCTAATACATTGATTTATTGAGAAAAAAATCATAGTGCAACGCAGTAAAACCCCTTGTGACCGGCGAAAGTCTTTGTTAACTTGCGTTGGTGTCACCTCGAGTCGCGGAAGGATCACGCCGCGGCAAGGGTGCGAAGGGCAAGGGGCAACCCATCCATGCCCGCAGGCCGGTCGGGCGATCCTCGCCGGTCCCTGTTGCGAAAGGCGCCGGCTCGGTTCTGCGTCGATCGCGTGACGGGCGTTCGCAGGCTGCGGACGTCACTGACCAATCCGCCGGCGCGATGTCGCCGGCAAGGCATCGATGGGAGCAGTCAATGAACTACGATCTGGAATCGGCAAGGCTCAAGAAGGACTGGGCGGAGAATCCGCGCTGGAAAGGCATCGAGCGGAGCTACACGGCAGAGGACGTCGTCCGCCTGCGCGGGTCCCTGCACATCGAGCACACGCTGGCCCGGCGCGGCGCCGAGAAGCTGTGGAAGCTTCTGCACGACGAGCCCTACGTCAACACGCTGGGCGCGCTGACCGGCAATCAGGCGATGCAGCAGGTCAAGGCGGGTCTGAAGGCGATCTACCTGTCGGGCTGGCAGGTCGCGGCCGACGCAAACATCGCCGGCGAGATGTACCCGGACCAGTCGCTCTATCCGGCCAACTCCGTGCCGCAGGTCGTGCGCCGGATCAACAACACGTTCATCCGCGCCGACCAGATCGCGCATGCCGAAGGCAGGAACGACGTCGACTATTTCGCGCCGATCGTCGCCGACGCCGAGGCGGGATTCGGCGGCGTGCTCAACGCGTTCGAGCTGATGAAGGCGATGATCGAGGCGGGTGCCGCAGGCGTGCATTTCGAGGACCAGCTCGCGTCGGTCAAGAAATGCGGTCACATGGGCGGCAAGGTGCTCGTCCCCACGCGCGAGGCGGTCGAGAAGCTCGTCGCAGCGCGGCTGGCAGCCGACTGCATGGGGGTTCCGACGATCCTGCTGGCGCGCACCGACGCCGAAGCCGCGGACCTGCTGACCTCCGACGTCGACGAGACCGACAAGCCGTTCTGCACCGGCGAGCGGACCAGCGAAGGTTTCTACCGGACCCGCAACGGCCTCGAGCAGGCGGTCTCGCGCGGTCTCGCGTATGCCGCGGTTGCCGACCTGATCTGGTGTGAAACGGGCAAGCCGGATCTCGCGTTCGCCAGGGCCTTCGCCGAGGCGATCCAGGCGAAGTACCCGGGCAAGATGCTCGCGTACAACTGCTCGCCGTCGTTCAACTGGAAGAAGAACCTCGACGATTCGACGATCGCGAAGTTCCAGCGCGAGCTCGGCGCGATGGGTTACAAGTTCCAGTTCATCACGCTCGCCGGCTTCCACAGCCTCAACTACTCGATGTTCAACCTCGCGCACGGCTACGCACGCAGCGGCATGAGCGCGTTCGTCGAGATGCAGGAGGCGGAGTTTGCTGCGGCCGAGAAGGGCTTCACGGCGGTCAAGCACCAGCGCGAGGTCGGCACCGGCTATTTCGACGCGGTAACCACGACGGTGCAGGGAACGCAGTCGTCGACGACGGCGCTCAAGCATTCGACCGAGGACGAGCAGTTCTTCGACGCGGCGAAGAAGCTGCAGGTCGCCAACGGCTGATCTCCGGAACTCCGCAACCGATCACGGCGGCCTGCGGGTCGCCGTTTTTTCGTTCCGGCGCCCACGAAAAATCCGGGACGGACCACGTTTCCGCGGAAAACGTGGTCCGTCCCGGATTTCAGGTCGCTCCGCTACACTTTTGCCGATGGCCACTGCCAATGGCGAGGGATCGGCGATCCGCGTGTTCTACGCGCTGGTGCTTCCGCCCGAGCTGCGTCCGCCGATCGGCGACATCGCGCGGCGCACCGCGCGCCTCGTTCACGGGCGCCCGGTTCCGGCCGAGAACCTGCACCTGACGCTGGCCTTCATCGGCGAAATCGCGCGCTCGCGGCTGCCAACGCTGATCGACGTCGGCGCCGCACTGCACGGCGAGGCGATGACGCTGGTGCTCGACCGGCTGGGTGGTTTCCGGCGGGCCGGCGTCGCCTGGATCGGGACCTCCCGACCTCCGCACGCGCTGGGCGTGTTCGCCGCCGCGCTTGCGCGGGCGCTGGCCGCGGCCGGCATCGAATGCGACGAACGGCCGTTTCACCCGCACATGACCATCGCGCGCCGCTGCCGGGTGCAGCCCGATGAGCAGCCGATCGGCCCCTATGCGTGGGCGATCGACGAGTTCGTGCTGATGCAGTCGGTGACCGGCGTCGAAGGGGCGCGCTATCGCGCACTCTCGAAGTGGCCACTCACTGCCGGCTCGTAGCCGACCGCGCCTTAGATCTGGCCCTTGGCGACTGGACGCTGGGGGTCCGAGCTCCACTCGCTCCAGGAGCCGGGATACAGGCGCGTCAGCGGGTAACCCGCGATCGTCAGCGCGAGCACGTTGTGGCAGGCGCTGATCCCCGACCCGCAGTAGTGGACGAGATCCTCCGCCGAGCGGCCGTGCAGCATGCCCTCGAAGTCGGCGCGCAGTTCCTGCGGGCTGCGGAACGTTCCCTCGGGCGTGACGTTGCGCATGTAAGGGCGGTTCAGCGCCCCGGGGATGTGACCGGCGACGCGGTCGATCGGCTCGAAATCACCGCGATAGCGCTCGGCGCTGCGCGCATCGAGTAGCACCAGCGAGCGCCGCGTGAGGCTCGCGGCGATCCCGGTGGCACTGACCGTGGGCAGCACGTTGCGCGGCGTGAACCGCGCCGACTGCGGGCGCGTCGACTCGGTCGAGACCGGGTGCCCGTCGCGCTTCCACTGGGCGAATCCGCCGTCGAGGACCGCGACCGTCTCGTGTCCCAGCCAGCGCAGCATCCACCACAGCCGCGACGCGTAGGCGCCCTGGTCCTGGTCGTAGGCGACGACCTGCTTCGAAGCGTCGATGCCGAGGCGGCCGAACACCGCGGCGGCAAATTCCGGCGTCGGCAGCGGGTGGCGCCCGTTGCGTCCGGTCATCGGTGCGGAAAGGTCCGAGTCGACGTGCGCGAACACCGCGCCGGGCACGTGGCCCTGTTCGTACTGCTCGATGCCGAAACGCTCGGGTTGCATGAGGTCGTGGCGGACGTCGACGATGACGAAGGCCGGATCGCCGAGATGGTGCGCAAGATCCCCAGCACCGATGAGTGTCGTGTAGCTGCGCATGTCACCGCCTCCTGCGGCCGTTGCCGCGGGTGCGCGCGAAGCGTGCCGGGTCGCTCGTGCCGTCATCGGTCAAAGCCCGGCGAGATGCGTTTCCATCTCGCGGCGGTAGAACTCGTGGAAGTGCTGCATGCCGTCTTCCATCGGCGACTGGTAGGGCCCCACTTCGCTGCGTCCCTGCGCATAGAGCGCCTTGCGTCCGGCGTCCATGCGCTCGGCGATCTCGTCGTCTTCCTTCGCGGTCTCCTGGTACGCCGCCTGCTCGGCCGCCATGAATTCCGGCTCGAACAGCGCGATGTCCTCGGGATAGTAGAACTCGACGACGTTGAGCGTGCGGTCGACTGCCTGCGGGATCAGCGTGCTGATGACCAGGACGTGCGGATACCACTCGACCATGATGTTGGGGTAGTAGGTGAGCCAGACGGCGCCATGCGGCGGCGGCTCGCCGCGATAGTAGTCGAGCACCGCCTTGTGCCAGCGCTGGTACGTTGGGGTGCCGGGCCGGGCGAGGCCGTTGTTGATGCCGACGAACTGGACCGACGCCCATTCGGCGAATTCCCAGCGCAGGTCGTCGCAGGTGACGAAATGCCCGAGGCCCGGATGGAAAGGCTCGACGTGGTAGTCCTCGAGGTAGACCTCGATGAACGTCTTCCAGTTGTAGTTGCACGGGTGCAGGTCGACGTGGTTCAGCACGTAACCCGAGAAGTCGAGGTCCTTCAGCGTGAGGCCCGCGAGGTCGCGTGCCACGTCGCGCTGGCCGTCGAACAGCAGCCCTTTCCAGTTGGTGAGCGGCGAGCGGCCGAGGCGTACGCAGGGCTGGGTCTCGAAATGCGGTGCGCCCAGCAGCTTGCCGCCCAGGTCGTAGGTCCAGCGATGGATCGGGCAGACGATGTTCTGCGCATTGCCCTTGCCGGTCAGCATGATGGCCTGGCGGTGGCGGCAGATGTTCGAAAGCAGCTCGACGCCTTCGGGACCGTGCACCAGCGCCTGGGCGTTGTCGCGGGCGGCGAGCGCGTAGTAGTCGCCGACCTCGGGAACCATCAGCTCGTGGCCGACGTAGCCCGGGGCACGTGCGAGCAGGTGTGCCCGCTCGGCCTCGAACACGCGAGGGTCGCAGTACCACGAAGCGGGAAACTGTGATGCAGCTTGCCGCAACCGCGCGGCAGTGGCGAGATCCGACATCGACCATCCTCTCAGGCGATAACCAACCAACCCAACCCAACAACCCGGGAATGCATATCGGCTTCGGCACCTGGTGCCGCCCGGACCGCTTTGCTAAGTCGACCGCGCGAAAGGATCGCGTGAGGGCCCCTCCTGAACACCCCGGGACCGCCCAAAAGGCCGCGTCGTCAAACGTGCTAGTATATAAAGCTTTTTGCGCATGGGTCAAGGCCAGGCATCTTTCGAAGATCCTTTGCGTCATTGCCGGCAGCGGGCACGACCCGCCTCTCGCACGCGCATTTGACCGCGCGCGGAACCCCGCCGTAATCTCGAAGTCTTCGCTCCGAACCACCTGCACTCGCCACCCGCACTCCGATCGTCCAATGACCGAGACAACCGAACCGCCCGTCAGTTTCGAAGCGGCGCTCGCTGAACTGGAGGAAATCGTCGGTCGGATGGAGGGGGGCGAGTTGCCGCTGCAGGCATCGCTTGCCGCGTACAAGCGCGGTGCCGAGCTGCTCGCCTATTGCCAGGCGGCGCTCAAGGACGCCCAGCAGCAGGTCCAGGTCCTCGAGAAGGGGATGCTGCAGCCGTTCCGTCCCGATGAGGCCGACGATGCGTAACGACCTCCCGTTCGCTGTCTGGTCGCGGGAGCGCCAGCAGCGGGTCGAGGGCGTGCTGGAGGCGGTGTTGCCGCCGCTCGACGCCCCGGCGGCGAGGCTTGCGGCCGCGATGCGCCATGCGGTGCTCGGCGGGGGCAAGCGATTGCGGCCGCTGCTCGCGTACGCGGCCTCCGAACTCGTCGGTGCGGATCCCGGCCGTGTCGATTCGCGCGCCGCCGCGGTCGAGCTGATCCACGCCTATTCGCTGGTGCACGACGACCTGCCGTGCATGGACGACGACACGCTGCGCCGGGGCAAGCCGACCTGCCACGTCGCGTTCGGCGAGGCGACCGCATTGCTTGCCGGGGATGCGCTGCAGTCGCTCGCTTTCACCGTGCTCGCCGCCGATCCCGGACCGATGGGCGCCGAAGCCTGCCGCATCCTGGCCGATGCCGCGGGCAGTGCGGGAATGGCCGGCGGACAGCAGCTCGACCTCGATGCGACCGGCGCGACGCTCGACCTGCCGTCGCTCGAGCGGCTCCATCGGATGAAGACCGGCGCGCTGATCGGCGCGGCGATTCGGCTCGGCGCGCTTTGCGGCCGGCCGCTCGAGCCGGCCGAAGCGTCGGCGCTCGACGCCTATGCGCGTGCCGCCGGGCTCGCGTTCCAGGTCGTCGACGACGTGCTCGACGCCGAAGGCTCGGATGCGAGCCTGGGCAAGACCGCGGGCAAGGATGCCGCCCGGAACAAGGCGACCTTCGTCACCCTCACCGGCCTCGCGGAAGCGAAGCGTCGCGCGACGGCGTTGCGCGAGGAAGCGCGGGCAGCGCTCGCGCCGTTCGGCGGGGCCGCCGCGCGCCTGGCCGAACTCGCCGACTGGATCGTGCTGCGGACGAGATGAGACTTTCAGAGCACTATCCGCTGCTCGTAACGATCGACTCCCCGGCCGATCTGCGCGGCCTCGACCGCGCCCAGCTGCCGCAGCTCGTTCGCGAGCTGCGCGCGTTCCTGCTGCAGTCGGTCGCGCAGACCGGCGGCCACCTGTCGTCGAACCTCGGCACCGTCGAGCTGACGGTCGCGCTGCACTACATCTTCGACACCCCGCGCGATCGCATCGTGTGGGACGTCGGACACCAGACCTACGCGCACAAGATCCTGACCGGACGGCGCGAGCAGATGGGCAAGCTGCGCCAGTGGGGCGGACCCGCGGGCTTTCCGCGGCGCGACGAGAGCGAGTACGACACCTTCGGGACCGCGCATTCGTCGACGTCGATCTCCGCTGCACTCGGCATGGCGGCGGCAGCGAGGTTGAGCGGGGATTCGCGCCACGTCGTCGCGGTGATCGGCGACGGCGCGATGAGCGCCGGGATGGCCTTCGAGGCGCTGAACAACGCCGAGGGTGCCGACCTGCTGGTGATCCTGAACGACAACGACATGTCGATCTCGGAGCCGGTCGGCGCGATCAACCAGTACCTCGCCAAGGTGCTCGCCTCGCGCTTCTACAACACCGTGCGCAGCGGCGGCAAGGAAGTGCTGTCGAAGCTGCCGCCGGTGCGCGAGCTCGCGAAGCGCGCCGAGGAGCACGTCAAGGGCATGGTGCTGCCGGGCACGCTGTTCGAGGAATTCGGCTTCAACTACATCGGCCCGATCGACGGTCACGACATCGATCTGCTGACCCGGACGCTCGCGAACGTCCGCAAGCTGAAGGGCCCGCAGTTCCTGCACGTGGTCACGCGCAAGGGTTACGGTTACGCGCGTGCCGAAGAGGATCCGATCCTCTATCACGGCGTGTCGAAGTTCGACCCCGCGATCGGCATCGTTCCCAAGACCGGCGGCGCGCCGACGTACACGAGGATCTTCGGCGACTGGCTCTGCGACATGGCCCGTGCCGACCGGCGCCTGGTCGGCATCACACCGGCGATGCGCGAGGGCTCGGGGCTGGTCGAGTTCTCGCAGCAGTTCCCGGAGCGCTATTTCGACGTCGGCATCGCCGAGCAGCACGCGGTGACGTTCGCGGCGGGGCTCGCCTGCGAAGGCATGAAGCCGGTGGTCGCGATCTACTCGACGTTCCTGCAGCGCGCCTACGACCAGCTGATCCACGACGTCGCGCTGCAGAACCTTCCGGTGGTGTTCGCGATCGACCGCGCCGGCATCGTCGGCGCCGACGGTCCGACGCACATCGGCGCGTTCGACCTGACGTACCTGCGTTGCCTGCCGAACACGACGGTGATGGCGCCCGCCGACGAGAACGAATGCCGGCGCCTGCTGACCACCGCGTTCAGGATGGACACGCCCGCCGCCGTGCGCTATCCGCGAGGGACCGGCCCGGGCGTGGCGGTCGACCCGGCGCTGGTGTCGCTGCCGGTGGGCAAGGGCGAGATGCGGCGCGAAGCGAAGCGGCGCAATCACCGGGTCGCGATCCTGGCTTTCGGCTCGCTGCTTCATCCGGCGCTCGCCGCGGCCGAGGAACTGGATGCGAGCGTGGCGAACATGCGTTTCGTCAAGCCGCTCGACACCGATCTGGTGCGCACGCTGGCCGAAGGGCACGATGCGCTGGTGACGGTCGAGGAGAACGTCGTCGCCGGCGGGGCGGGCAGCGCCGTCGCCGAGTTTCTCGCCAGCGAGGGCCTGACCATCCCGATCCTCCACCTGGGCCTGCCCGACAGCTTCATCGACCACGGCGACCCTGCGTTCCTGCTCGCTCACGTGGGGCTCGATGCCAGGGGCATCGCGGCGTCGATCCACGCGCGTTTCGGGCAGCGCAAGCCGGGCGTGTGGGCGAAACCCGCCGCGTGACGGGCAGCCGCCGTGTGGCAAACTTGAACTCATGAACCGACCCGAAACTCCCAGCCGGCTGATGCCGATTCCCGACATCCAATCGAGCCGCGACGAACGGCGCATCGCGATCGACCAGGTCGGCATCAAGGGCCTGCGCTATCCGCTTCCTTTCGCCGATGGTGACGGCATCGCGCACACGATCGTCGCGACCTGCAATGTCTACGTGGCCCTGCCCGAGGACCGCAAGGGCACGCACATGTCGCGGCTGGTCGCGCTGCTCGAGGAGCGGGCGTTGCCCGGCGCCGCGCCGCTGACCGTCGCGGGCCTGCGCGCATTCGCCGCGGACCTCGTCCAGCGCCTGGATGCGCCCGGTGGCCGCATCGAGCTGGCCTTCCCGTATTTCGTGCGCAAGATCGCGCCGATCTCGGGGGTCGCGAGCCTGCTCGACTACGACCTGCGCCTGACCGCCGAGATGTCCGAGGGCCGCTTTGTATCGACGATCGGCGTGTCGGTGCCGGTGACGTCGCTCTGTCCGTGCTCGAAGGAGATCTCGGACTACGGCGCGCACAACCAGCGTTCGCTGGTCACGATCGTCGTGCAGCCGCGCGAACCGGTGACGGTCGCCGAGCTTCTGCGTGTCGCCGAGGACGAAGCGTCGTCCGAGCTCTACGGGATCCTGAAGCGCGCCGACGAGAAATACGTGACCGAGCGCGCCTACGACAATCCGCGTTTCGTCGAGGACCTGGTGCGCGGCGTCGCGTTGCGTCTGGCGGCCGATTCGCGCATCGCCGCGTACACGGTCGAGGCCGAGAACTTCGAGTCGATCCACAATCATTCGGCCTACGCGCGCATTTCGCGCGGCTTCTAGCGCGACGGGAATGCCCGCTTCGGGTGTTCGATGAGGCCGGTTGCCGTCTTCCGCTTTTCACCGTCCGAGGGTCCTGCGTATTTCGCGGACTGGCTCGACCGGCATGCAGTGGACTGGCGCCTGATTACCGTCGACGAGGGTGCCAGCGTGCCGGTCGACCCGCTCGAGTACTCGGGCATCGGCATGATGGGCGGGCCGATGAGCGTCACCGATCCGCTGCCGTGGATCGGGTCGCTGTCCGGCCTCCTGCGCAACGCGGTCGCGCAGCGCGTCCCGGTGATCGGCCATTGCCTCGGGGGCCAGCTGCTCGCGCAGGCGCTCGGGGCCCGTGTGCGGCGCAGCGCGACGCCGGAGATCGGCTGGACCGACGTCGAGGTCCCCGACGCGACGTCGGGCCGTGAGTGGTTCGGTGGACGCCGGCGCTTCACGGTGTTCCAGTGGCACTACGAGATTTTCGATCTTCCGCCCGGGGCGACGCGCGTGCTCACCAATGCCTTCAATCCCGACCAGGCTTACGTCGTCGACGACATCCACCTGGGCCTGCAGTGCCACGTCGAGATGACGCACGCGCTGGTCGAGAGCTGGTGCGACATCGCGGCGGCCGAGATCGCGGCGCCAACGCTGCCTTCGCTGCAGCCGCGAGGCGAGATCCTGCGCGACATGCCCGCTCGCATCGGCGCGCTGCAGGCAGTCGCCGACGACGTCTACGCGCGCTGGGCGCAGGCGCTGCGCCGCTGACATGAACCATCCCCCACGCTCGCTTGCGCTCGCTGCCCCCGGAGGGGGTGGTCAGCGGCTTCGGGCGGCCGCGCGCCGCTGACATGGGTTCAATCCACACGCTGCCCGACCTGCTGATCAACCAGATCGCCGCGGGCGAGGTCGTCGAACGTCCGGCCGCTGCGCTGAAGGAACTGCTCGAGAACGCGCTCGACGCGGGCGCGACGCAGATCGACGTCGACATCGCAGCCGGGGGTGTCAAGCGCATTCGCGTCGCCGACAACGGTGCGGGCATCGAGCGCGAGGACCTGCCGCTCGCCGTCGGCCGTCACGCGACGTCGAAGATCTCGACGGCGGTCGATCTCGAGGCGATTGCGACCCTGGGTTTTCGCGGCGAGGCGCTGGCGTCGATCGCCTCGGTGTCGAGGCTGTCGATCGCCTCGCGCGCGGCATCGAGACCGCACGCGTGGCGCATCGAGGTCGAGGGCGGCACGGTCGGCCCGGTGACGCCGGCCGCGCTTGCGGCAGGCACCACGGTGACCCTCGAGGAGCTCTTCTTCAACACGCCCGCGCGCCGCAAATTCCTGCGGACCGAGGCGACCGAAAAGGCGCATTGCGACGAGGCCTTTCGCCGGATCGCCCTTGCGCACTGCGAGGCCGGATTCACGCTGACGCACAACGGGCGCGCGACGCGACGCCTGCAGGCGGCCGGGCGACGCGCCCGCGTCGAGGAGCTCCTGGGCGACGCTTTCGCGGTCCACGCGACCCCCGTCGATGCCGATGGCGGCGAGGTCCGCATTGCGGGTTTCGCAGTGCGTCCCGCCTATGCCGCGGATGGCGCTCCGATGCAATACGTGTTCGTCAACGGCCGCTTCGTCCGCGACCGCGTGCTCGCGCACGCGCTGCGCGAGGCGTATCGCGACGTCCTGCACCACGACCGCCAGCCCGCCTATGCGCTGTGGCTGACCCTCGACCCGCGACGCGTGGACGTCAACGTGCACCCGCAGAAGACCGAAGTGCGTTTTCGCGACTCCGGCGCGATCCACCAGTTCGTCCGGCACGCGATCGAGCGCGCGCTGGCCTCGACGGCCGCCGAGCAGCCCGCGGTGTCCGCCGCCGAGCGCCTCGGCCTTGCCGCCGCACGCATCCCGCCGCGGGTGCCGGAAGCGGGCGTCGACACGGCGGGCGGTTCCGGCGCCGCGGCCGGCAACCAGGATCGCACCTGGCCGCAGCGCGGATTGCCGTTGGGTGCCGGCGAACCGGCGGCGTTCTACCGGCGGCTGTTCGGACTGCGCGACGAGCCTGCGCCGGGCATGGCAGCGGGTGTCCCCGATGCCGGATCTCTCGCCGGCGCGGCGATCGGCGGGACCGGCATTGCGGCGCCGGATGCGGGCGAGGATCCGCATCCGCTGGGTTTCGCCATCGCCCAATTGCATGGCATCTACGTGCTCGCGCAGAACCGCGCCGGGCTGGTCCTCGTCGACATGCACGCGGCGCACGAGCGCATCGTCTACGAAGGCCTCAAATCGGCCTTCGATGGCCGGGTGCCGGTGCAACCGCTGCTCGTGCCGGCGGCATTCTCCGCCGATCCGCTCGAGATCGAGGCCGCCACCGAGTACGCGGACGCCCTCGAGGCACTGGGTTTCGAGGTGTCGCCGATGGGCCCCGCGACGCTCGCGGTGCGAGGCATCCCGGCGCCCCTGCGGGACGCCGATGCGGTCGGGCTCGCCCGCGCGGTCCTGCACGACATCCGCGAGTTCGGGGGAACGCGGGCCCTCGATGCGCGTCGCGACGAGCTGCTGTCGACGATGGCCTGCCACGGCGCGGTCCGCGCCAACCGCAGCCTGACGATCGCCGAGATGAACGCGCTGCTGCGGGACATGGAAGCGACCGAGCGCGCGGGGCAATGCAACCACGGGCGCCCGACGTGGTATCAGCTCTCCCTTGCCGACCTCGACCGGCTGTTCATGCGGGGACGCTAGCGTGTGCGGGCGCCGCGGGTCGACGCAGGGCTTCGCGCCGACGCGGGCGTGCGCGACGGGCGCCGGAAGGCGATCGTGATTCCGGTGGTGCTGCTGATGGGCCCGACCGCATCGGGCAAGTCGGCGCTCGCGCATGCGCTGGCGCTGCGCTTCGGCGGGGAGATCGTCACCGCCGATTCGGCCCAGGTCTATCGCGGCATGGACGTCGGCACGGCCAAGCCCGAGGCGGCCGCCCGTGCCGAGGTCCCGCATCACCTGCTCGACCTGATCGAACCGACCGAGGCGTATTCGGCGGCGCGGTTCCACCGCGACACGGTCGCGGCGATCGCGGCGATCCGGGCACGCGGGCGCATCCCCATCGTCGCCGGCGGCACCATGCTCTATTTCAAGGCGCTGACCGAGGGATTGAGCGCGCTGCCCGAGGCCGATCCGGCGTTGCGGGCCACGCTCGATGCACGCGCGGTGGCGCTGGGATGGCCCGCGCTGCACGCCGAACTCGCCCGGGTCGATCCTGCGACCGCAGCGCGCCTGGCGGCCACCGATTCGCAGCGCATCCAGCGCGCGCTCGAGGTGTACGCGCTGACCGGCACGCCGATTTCCTCGCTGCAGGGCACCCGCGCCGCGGGCGCCCTGCCCGGGCCTTCGCTGGTCATCGCGCTCGTGCCGCAGGACCGGGCGCGCCTGCACCGGATCATCGCCGAGCGCTTCGATGCGATGCTCGCGCGGGGGCTCGTCGACGAGGTCCGCGGGTTGCGCGCGCGGTACGCGCTGAATCCCCGGTTGCCGTCGATGCGCTGTGTCGGATACCGACAGGTGCTGGAATACCTCGAGTCCGGAGGCAGCCTGCGCGAACTGCGCGAGCGGGGCATCGCCGCGACGCGACAGCTCGCCCGGAGGCAGCTGACCTGGCTGCGCGGCATGGATCTTTCGAACATCGACTGCTTCACGGACGATGTCGCGGAAACGGCGGCTGCGCGCGTCGCCCGGGCGCTGGATGCCGGATCACATTGACGCTGCGATCCGGCTTCGCCATGATGCCTGACGTCGGATCCGGTCGATCGCCACCGCGCCACCGCGCCAGGCGGTACACCGGTCTGCCGAAGGGCAGGCCGACGGTGGCAGGCAGACGGCAGACGGCAGACGGCAGACACAGGGAGAGGACCCATGCGCAAGGGAGTGAGTCTCGGCATTTCGGCGCTGTTCGCGGCCATCGTGGTCGCCGCGCCAGGTCATGCGGCAACGTTCCGTTGGGCGAGCCAGGGTGACATCCTGACCTTCGATCCGTACGCCCAGAACGAGAGCTTCAACAACACGTTCAACAGCTACGTCTACGAATCGCTGGTCCAGTACGACAAGAAGTTCAATGTCGTTCCCCAGCTGGCCGTCAAGTGGGAGCAGGTGACGCCGACGCAGTGGCGCTTCCACCTGCGGCCGAACGTCAAGTTCCAGGAAGGCGAGCCGTTCACCGCCGACGACGTCGTGTTCTCGGTACATCGCCAGCTGTCGAAGCGGTCGATGACCAAGTCCTACCTGGTCGGCGTCGTCGACGCGAAGAAGGTCGACGACCTCACCGTCGACATCATCACCGATGGACCGGCGCCGGTGCTGCTGCGCCAGCTGACCGACGTGCGCATCATGAGCAAGTCGTGGTGCGAGAAGCACAACGTCGTCGACGTCCAGGACTACGTGGCGAAGGAGGAGACCTACGCGGTCGGCCACGCGAACGGCACCGGGCCCTACGTCCTCAAGTCGCGCGAGCCGGACGTCAAGACCGTGCTCGAGGCGAATCCCCACTGGTGGGGCAAGATGGAGGGCAACGTCACCGAGATCGTCTACACGCCGATCAAGTCGGCGGCCACCCGCACCGCGGCGCTGCTCTCCGGCGAGATCGATTTCGTGCTCGATCCCCCGCCGCAGGACCTGCCCAAGCTCAAGTCCGACCCGAACATCAAGGTCATCGAGGGGACCGAGAACCGCACGGTCTTCATCGGCATGGACCAGAAGCGCGACGAGCTCCTGTACTCGAACGTCAAGGGCAAGAACCCGTTCAAGGACCTGCGCGTGCGGCAGGCGCTGAACATGGCGGTCGATCGCGAGGCGATCAAGCGCACGCTGATGCGCGGCCAGTCGATCCCGACCGGCGAGCTCATCACGCCGGAGAGCTACGGCTACGACCCGACGATCAAGCTGCCGCCGTTCAGCGTCGCGAAGGCGAAAGCGCTGCTGAAGGAAGCCGGCTACCCGGACGGTTTCGAGGTGACGCTCGACTGCCCGAACGACCGCTACATCAACGACGCCCTGATCTGCCAGGCGCTGACCTCGATGTGGGCGAAGATCGGCCTCAAGGTCAGGCTCGACGCGATGCCCAAGGCGCAGTACTTCGCGAAGATCAACAAGCTCGACACCAGTCTCTACATGCTGGGCTGGGCCGTGGCGACCTTCGACGCGCAGGACGCGCTGATCAACCTGGTCCACACCCGCGACGGCAAGGGCAGCGGCGAGTACAACGACGGCTCATACAGCAACCCGAAGATGGACGACCTGATCGAGAAGATGAAGGTCGAATCGGATGTTCCGAAGCGCCTCGCGCTGATCCACGACGCATTGCGGCTGCACGCGCAGGACGTCGCGCACATCATGCTGCACCAGCAGATCATCCCCTGGGCGATGCGCAAGAACATCACCGCCATTCACAGCGCCGACAACCGCCTGCGCATGTGGTGGGTCCACGTCAACTGAGCATCTGATCCGATCGCAGGGGCGGCGTCCGCCGCCCCTGCCTGCTTCCCTTGACCGCCTTCGTCGTCCGTCGCCTGCTGCAGGCGATCGTCGTGATGCTCGTCGTCGCGTTCGTCGCGTTTTCGCTGTTCCAGTACGTCGGCGACCCGGTCCAGCTGATGCTCGGGCAGTTCGCCACCCCGGCTGACCGGATCAGGCTCACCCACGAACTGGGGCTCGACCAGCCGTTCTACGTCCAGTTCTTCCATTTCGTCGTCAATGCGCTGCACGGCCAGTTCGGCGTGTCGCTGCGCATCGGCAAGCCGGTGTCGGTGCTGCTCGCGCAGCGGCTTCCGGCGACGCTCGAGCTGTCGCTCTGCGCCGCCTTGCTGGCCCTCGCAGTGGGCATCCCGGCCGGGGTGTACGCAGGATTGCGCCCGAACTCGTGGCTCGCGCGGCTGGCGATGTCGGCATCGCTGATCGGCGTCTCGCTGCCGACGTTCCTGATCGGCATCCTGCTGATCCTGGTGTTCGCGGTGAAGCTCGGCTGGCTGCCCGCATTCGGCCGCGGCGACGTCGTGCACCTTGGGGGCTGGACCACGGGCCTGCTGACGACGACCGGACTCAAGTCGCTGATCATGCCGACGGTCACGCTGGCGCTGTTCCAGCTGACGCTGATCATGCGGCTGGTCCGCTCGGAAATGCTGGAAGTGCTGCGCGCCGATTACATCAAGTTCGCGCGCGCCCGCGGTCTCTCCGACCGGGCGATCCATTTCGGCCACGCGCTGCGCAACACCCTGGTGCCGGTGATCACGATCACCGGCCTGCAGCTCGGCTCGATCATTGCATTCTCGATCATCACCGAGCAGGTGTTCCAGTGGCCGGGGATGGGACTGCTGTTCGTCCAGGCGGTGAGCTATGCCGACATCCCGGTGATGGCGGCGTACCTGTGCCTGATCGCCCTGGTGTTCGTGATCATCAACCTGATCGTCGACCTGCTCTATTACGTCGTCGATCCCCGGCTGCGCATCGATCGTCCCGGCGCGGCGGGGCACTGACATGGGGAGCCGCCTCGCCGCCGCGCTGCGCGACTCCTGGGACAGCGACCTCGCCTGGAGCTTTCGCCACTCGCCCTGGGCGATCATCGCGGCGGTGGTGTTCGCGGCCTGCGTCGGCGCGGCGATGCTCGCACCCTGGGTCGCCCCGCACAATCCGTTCGACCTCGCCAAGCTCGACCTGTCGAACTCGCTGAAGCCGCCGGCATGGATCGAGGGGGGCGACCCGTCGTTTCCGCTGGGCACCGACGACCAGGGACGCGACATCCTGTCGACGATCTTCTTCGGTGCGCGCATTTCGCTCGAGGTCGGCATCGCCGCCGTGCTGTTCTCGACGGTGCTGGGTGTCGCGCTGGGGCTTCTCGCCGGCTACGTCGGAGGCAAGACCGACGCGTTCATCATGCGCATCGCCGATGTCCAGCTGTCGTTCCCGGCGATCCTGATCGCGCTCCTGATCGACGGTGTCGCGCGGGCGGTGTTCCCGGGCGCGCACGATTCGATGGCGTTCTGGGTGCTGGTGCTGTCGATCGGCGTCTCCGGCTGGGTGCAGTACGCGCGCACGGTGCGCGGCTCGACGATGGTCGAGAAGAACAAGGAATACGTGCAGGCGGCGAGGCTCTTCGGCATCCATCCGTTCGCGATCATGGCGCGGCACGTCCTGCCCAACGTGCTGGGACCCGTGCTGGTCATCGCGACCATCCACATCGCCACCGCGATCATCACCGAAGCCACGCTGTCGTTCCTGGGCGTCGGCGTGCCGCCGACCGAGCCGTCGCTGGGCACGCTGATCCGCATCGGCAACGATTTCATGTTCTCCGGCGAGTGGTGGGTGACGCTGTTCCCGGGTCTCGCGCTGGTCATCATGGTGCTCGCGATCAACATGCTGGGCGACTGGCTGCGCGATGCGCTGAACCCGCGCCTGCGCTGACTTCCGTGATGAAGCCGCTGCTCGAGCTGCGCGATCTTCGCGTCGAGTTCCCGACGCGCCGCGGCACGCTGGTCGCGGTCGAGGGCGTGTCGTTCCAGATCGCGCCGGGCGAGGTCCTGGGCGTGGTCGGCGAATCCGGCGCGGGAAAGTCGCTGACCGGTGCTGCGATCATCGGCCTGCTCGAGCCGCCGGGACGCATCGCCGCGGGGGAGATCCGGCTCGACGGCATGCGCATCGACAACCTGTCCCAGGATGCGATGCGCCGGATCCGCGGCCGCCGCATCGGCGCGATATTCCAGGATCCGCTGACTTCGCTCAACCCGCTGTATTCGATCGGCAGGCAGCTCGTCGAGACGATCCGGACCCATCTCGACATGGGCGAGGCCGCCGCGAGGCAGCGCGCGATCGACCTGCTGCGCGAGGTCGGCATCCCGGCGGCCGAGCGGCGCATCGACCACTATCCGCACCAGTTCTCGGGCGGGATGCGCCAGCGCGTGGTGATCGCGCTCGCCATCTGCGCCCAGCCGCAGCTCGTCATCGCCGACGAGCCGACGACCGCACTCGACGTGTCGATCCAGGCCCAGATCATCGCGCTGCTGAAGCGGCTCGGCCGCGACCACGGCACCGCGGTGATGCTCGTGACCCACGACATGGGGGTGATCGCCGAGACGGCCGACCGCGTCGCCGTGATGTACGCGGGGCGCATCGTCGAGATCGGGCCGGTCGCAGACGTGATCCGCGCGCCGAAGCATCCGTACACGGCCGGACTGATGGGCTCGATCCCCTCGATCGTCGGCGACCGCGAGCGCCTGGTGCAGATCGACGGAACCATGCCGCGACTCACCGCGATCCCGCCGGGCTGCGCGTTCCACCCCCGCTGCGACCGGGCGTTCGATCGTTGCCGGCGGGAGCGTCCCGAATTGCTCGACGCAGGCGCGACACGCGCCGCCTGCTGGCTGCATGCGCCGCGCGCGGATGGGGTGCAGTCGTGAGTGGCCCGGCCGAAGTCCTCCTGCAGGTTGCCCACGCGGGCAGGACTTTCGACGTTTCGTTGCCATGGCTCGCGCGCACGCTAAGCCGGCAGCCGCGGCAGCTGCTGCACGCCGTCGACGACGTGAGCTTCGACATCCGTCGCGGCGAGACGCTGGGGCTGGTCGGCGAGTCGGGTTGCGGCAAGTCGACGGTCGCGCGGCTGGTCGTGGGGCTCTACCCGCCGTCGTCCGGCGAGATCACCTATGCCGGCGAGAGCGTCGCCGCGCTCGCGTCCGGAAAGGGCTCCCGCGGGCTGCGCCGCAGGTTGCAGATGATCTTCCAGGACCCCTACGCGAGCCTCAATCCGCGCTGGCGCGTCGCCGACATCGTCGCCGAGCCGATCCGCGCGCACCGCCTGGTCGCCGGCAGGCAGGCGATACGCGCGCGCGTCGACGCGCTGCTGTCGCACGTAGGTCTCGCCGCGGCCGACGGCCAGAAATATCCGCACCAGTTCTCGGGGGGGCAGCGGCAACGCATCTCGATTGCGCGCGCGCTGGCGAGCGAGCCCGAGTTCCTGGTTTGCGACGAGCCCACCTCGGCGCTCGACGTGTCGGTGCAGGCGCAGGTGCTGAACCTGATGCGCGACCTCCAGCGCGAACTGGGCCTCACCTACCTGTTCATCTCCCACAATCTCGCCGTCGTCCATCACGTCGCCGATCGCGTCGGTGTGATGTACCTCGGGCGCATCGTCGAGCTCGCGGACAAGCGGGCGCTGTTCGGGAATCCGCAGCATCCGTACACGCGGATGCTGCTCGATGCGATACCGGATCTAGCGATGACGGGCAAGGCGCGCACGCCGGTGGCAGGCGAGGTTCCCAATGCGCTGACGCCTCCGCCAGGTTGCACGTTCCACCCGCGCTGCCCGCACGCGAACGACCGTTGCCGCAGCGCAGTGCCGCAGCTCATGCCGGCGCAGGCCGGGGCGATGGTCGCCTGCCACGCGGTCGAGGAGCGGCGCATACCGACCGTCGCCACGCCCGCGGCTGCGCCCTAGGCCCAGGCGCGCTCGACGGCGAGCCGGCATCGGCGCTTTCGTGCGTGTCAGTGTCGGTGTCGGAGTCGGCATTGGCATCAGGCGCGCGGTGACCGGCTTCCGGGCGGGGCTTCGGCGGCGCAATGCGTGTCGTTGAGCGGGTCCCGGTGCGGCATCGCTCGAGGACATCCGGAACCCGACGCGGTGGTCGGGCTCGCTTGCCGCACCACCCGCTTTTCGACGACTGCGCCGCAGGCGCCCCGTCCGGAAGCCGGTCACCGCGCGCCAATCGAGGCGGCGGCACTCGGCGAGCAAGGAGTCGGCACCACCTTGTCAGGACGGCGAGCGAGCCCGACCGTGGCGTGTCCTGCAGGATGTCCTCGAGCGATGCCGCACCGGGCCCCGTAGGCCGGCGATTGCGCACTTCGAGCGCGCAGACGCGCTTCGCCCGCCATCCGCGGCAGAGTGCGGCTCTTCCAGGCGCCGAGCGCGCAGACGCGCTTCGCCCGGTGTCCGAGCTACGGTGGGGTGGCCTTTGCCGGCGTCAAGCCGACGCGCCGGAGCGCCGGCCGCAACCCGGTAGAATCAGCATCCGGCTCTTACGCCCGAGGCCCCGCGCCTTCGCAACATGCCCGCCAGAACGCTCTATGACAAGCTGTGGGACAGCCACGTCGTCCGCGAGGAAGGTGACGGAACTGCGCTCATCTACATCGACCGTCACCTGGTCCACGAGGTGACGAGCCCTCAGGCCTACGAGGGCCTGCGCCTCGCGGGTCGCAAGCCCTGGCGCATCGAGTCGATCGTCGCGACGGCGGACCACAACACGCCGACCTCACACTGGGACGAGGGCATCCGCGACCCGATTTCGCGCACCCAGGTCGAGACCCTCGACGCGAACATCGCAGCGTTCGGCGCCAAGGCCTATTTCCCGTTCCGCGACCGCCGCCAGGGCATCGTCCACGTCATCGGTCCCGAATCGGGGGCGACGCTGCCCGGCATGACCGTCGTCTGCGGCGACTCGCACACCAGCACCCACGGCGCTTTCGCTGCGCTGGCGTTCGGCATCGGCACGTCCGAGGTCGAGCACGTGCTGGCAACCCAGTGCCTGCTGATGAAGAAGTCGAAAGCGATGCTGATTCGCGTCGACGGCAGGCTGCCGCGCGGCGTGACGGCGAAGGACCTCGTCCTGTCGATCATCGGGCGGATCGGTACCGCGGGCGGCACCGGCTACGCGATCGAGTTCGCGGGCGAGGCCGTGCGGGCACTGTCGATGGAAAGCCGGATGACCATGTGCAACATGGCGATCGAGGCCGGTGCCCGCGCCGGCATGGTCGCCGTCGACGACACGACAATCGAATACCTGAAAGGACGCCCGTTCGCACCGGCGGGGGACCTGTGGCCGCGCGCGGTCGAGCACTGGCGCACGCTGGCGAGCGATCCGGGCGCGAAATTCGACACGACGCACGTGGTCGACGCCTCGACGCTGCGTCCGCAGGTCACCTGGGGGACCTCGCCCGAGATGGTCGTGTCGATCGAGGATCGCGTTCCGGATCCCGACCGCGAGCGCAATGCCGAGCGGCGCGAAGGCATCGCGCGAGCGCTCGATTACATGGGGCTCACGCCCAACGTGCCGATCACCGACATCCGCATCGACAAGGTGTTCATCGGTTCGTGCACGAACTCGCGGATCGAGGACCTGCGCGAAGCCGCGGGCGTCGTCCGTGGCCGCCACGTGGCCGGCAGCGTGAAGCTGGCGATGGTCGTCCCCGGTTCCGGGCTGGTCAAGGCGCAGGCCGAGGCCGAAGGCCTCGATCGGACGTTCCGCGATGCGGGTTTCGAATGGCGCGAGCCCGGATGCTCGATGTGTCTGGCAATGAACGACGACCGGCTCGAGCCGGGGGAGCGCTGCGCATCGACGTCGAACCGCAATTTCGAAGGGCGGCAGGGCGCCGGCGGACGCACGCACCTGGTGAGCCCGGCGATGGCGGCTGCGGCCGCGATCGCAGGCCATTTCGTCGACGTGCGCCGGATCTACTAGGGACGCACGGCAAAGGAAGCGGGAAGCAGAGGAGCCCGATGATGAAGACACTCATTGCAGTCATTGCACTCGCCGGCATGGTTCTCGGCCTCGCCGGGTGCAACACGATCGAAGGCGCAGGCAAGGACGTCAAGGCCGCCGGGGCGGCGGTCGAGAAGGCGGCGCAGCAGGCCAAGTAGACAGGATCGATACCTCCATGCAGCCTTTTCGCGTTCATGCGGGCCTCGTCGCGCCGCTCGACCGGGCGAACGTCGACACCGACGCGATCATCCCCAAGCAGTTCCTGAAGTCGATCAAGCGATCGGGCTTCGGGCCGAACCTGTTCGACGCCTGGCGCTACACCGACCGCGGCGAACCGGGGAAGGATCCCGAGACGCGGCGTCCGAATCCCGATTTCGTGCTGAACCAGGTGCGCTACCGCGGCGCATCGATCCTGCTCGCGCGGCAGAACTTCGGCTGTGGCAGCTCGCGCGAGCACGCGCCGTGGGCGCTGGCCGATTACGGATTCCGCGCATTGATCGCGCCGTCCTACGCCGACATCTTCTTCAACAACTGCTTCAAGAACGGCCTGTTGCCGATCGTCCTCGCGGAGCTCGAAGTCGACCGGCTGTTCGCCGACGTCGCGGTGTTCCCCGGCTACACGCTGACGATCGACCTCGAGCGCCAGACCGTCGCCACTGCGGACGGCAGCCTCGTCTTCGGCTTCGAGGTCGATCCGTTCCGCAAGCGCTGCCTGCTGAACGGATGGGACGACATCGGACTCACGCTGCAGCATGCCGACGAGATTGGCGAATTCGAGGCGCGGCGGCTGTACGATCAACCCTGGCTTGCCTGACCACGGAGCGAGGCCCGCGGGGCGGATGTCCCGCAAGGTGCCGCGCCATCAACGAATGAAAATCGCCATCCTCCCCGGTGACGGCATCGGGACCGAGATCGTCAACGAAGCGCAGAAGGTGCTCGCGGTGCTGCGCGAGCAGGGCTTGGGCGTCGAGACCGAGGTCGCGCCGATCGGGGGCGCCGGCTACGATGCCGCGCGCCATCCGCTGCCCGATGCGACGCTCTCGCTCGCGCGTGCGGCCGATGCGGTGCTGCTCGGCGCCGTTGGCGGCCCGCGCTACGACACCCTTCCGCGCGAATTGCGTCCCGAGCAGGGGATCCTCGGGATCCGCAAGGCGCTCGCGTTGTTCGCGAACCTGCGCCCGGCGCTGCTCTATCCGGAGCTCGCCGCCGCCTCGACGCTGAAACCCGAGGTCGTCGCCGGCCTCGACATCGTGATCGTTCGCGAGCTGACCGGCGACATCTATTTCGGCGAGCCCCGCGGCCGGCGCAAGACCGCGGCCGGCGACGACGAGGGTTTCGACACCATGCGCTACTCGGTGCCCGAGATCGAGCGCATCGCGCGCGTCGGCTTCGAGACCGCGCGCAAGCGCGGGCGCAAGCTGACGTCGGTCGACAAGGCCAACGTGCTCGACACGTCGATCCTGTGGCGCGAGGTCGTGACCAGGCTCGCGGGCGAGTATCCCGACGTCGCGCTGTCGCACATGTACGTCGACAACGCTGCGATGCAGCTGGTGCGCAATCCCAGGGGCTTCGACACCATCGTCACCGGCAACCTGTTCGGCGACATCCTGTCCGACGAGGCGTCGATGCTCGCGGGTTCGATCGGCATGCTGCCCTCCGCGTCGCTCGACGCCAACGGCAAGGGCCTCTACGAGCCGATTCACGGTTCGGCGCCGGACATCGCGGGCAAGGACGTCGCGAACCCCCTGGCGACGATCCTTTCGGTGGCGATGATGTTCCGCCACACGTTCGCGCGCGCCGACGTCGCGGACCGGATCGAGGCCGCCGTACGCGGCGCGCTGCGCCAGGGCCTGCGCACCGCGGACATCGCGCAGCCGGGCGAGGCCGTGGTGGGTACGCGGGCGATGGGCGACGCGGTCGTCGCGGCGCTGCGCGCGCAGTGACATTGAACGAACAGGGAAGCTGGGGTCGATGATGCGGGTCGGATTCGTCGGTTGGCGTGGAATGGTGGGATCGGTGCTGCTGCAGCGCATGCTGGAGGAGCGCGATTTCGATTCGATCGAGCCGGTGTTCTTCTCGACCTCCGCCGCGGGCGGCAAGGGCCCGGCGATCGGCAAGGCGGTTCCCGCGCTGCGCGACGCGAACGACCCGAAGGCCTTCGGCGACATCGACGCCATCGTCACCTGCCAGGGCGGCGACTGGACCAGCGCGATGTACCCGCGGCTGCGCGAGGTAGGTTACCGGGGCTACTGGATCGACGCGGCGTCGTCGCTGCGGATGCAGGACGACGCCGTGATCATCCTCGACCCGGTCAATCGCGACGTCATCGATCGCTCGCTCGCCGCGGGTGGGCGCAATTTCATCGGCGGCAACTGCACGGTCAGCCTGATGCTGATGGCGCTGGCCGGCCTGTTCAGGCATGGGCTCGTCGAATGGATGACGTGCATGACGTATCAGGCTGCCTCCGGCGCGGGTGCGCAGAACATGCGCGAGCTGCTGCAGCAGATGGGCGAGGCGCATCTGGCGGCGAAGCCGCTGCTCGACGATCCGTCGTCGTCGATCCTCGACATCGACCGCGAGGTCGCGGGAATCCTGCGCGACGAACGCTTCCCGACCGAGCATTTCGGCGTGCCGCTCGCCGGCAGCCTGATTCCGTGGATCGACAAGGACCTCGGCAACGGCATGAGCCGCGAGGAATGGAAAGGCGGCGCCGAGACCAACAAGATCCTTGGCTTGGAACGCAACCCGATTCCGGTCGAGTCGATCTGCGTGCGCGTGGGGGCGATGCGCTGCCATTCGCAGGCGATGACCATCAAGTTGCGTCGCGACGTTCCGCTGTCCGAGATCGAATCGATGATCGCCGCGGCGCACGAATGGGTGCGCGTGATCCCCAACCAGCGCGATGCCAGCATCGCGGGATTGACCCCGGCCGCAGTCACCGGGCGCCTCGACATCCCGGTCGGCCGCCTGCGCAAGCTGGCGATGGGCCCCGAGTATCTCGGTGCGTTCACCTGCGGCGACCAGTTGCTGTGGGGCGCCGCCGAGCCATTGCGGCGGATGCTGCGCATCGTGCAGGGTCTCTGACGCGCGTTTCCACCCCGTACGTTGTTCCCTCGGTCTGGTCGCTGCGCCGCAGCGAAGAGGCAATCCGCCGCCCCGAAGAGGCAATCCGCCGCCCCGAAGAGGCAATCCGCCGCCCAACCGCCCCGAAGACACGCGGGCCCCGACGGCCGGGCTGATCATGTCCGCGCGGGGAGGAGGAATGGGGGCCTGAACCTGAGTCCGCCATTGGCGCGATTCATGCTATCCCGGATTCATGCCCATGGGCTAATCGGCCGTATTCGGCGCAACGAGGCACCGATGTGGACGCGATGCTGCATATTTGGCAGATTTATGCCGACCAGGTTGTGTGTGTCGGCCGGCAGGATCGCGCTCACAGCCGTGGACGGGAATGCAACACCCCTCGCGATCGGCCGCCCCACGACAGCTTGTGTCGCCAGGGGGCAAGGAATCAAGGGCTTGCGTCGTGCCGATGGTCCGTTTGGCGGCGCAGCGAAGGGGCGGCAAGGACGCCGGCATAAAACGCTATTTAATACCGGGGTTTAGCTTGCACCGCTAACTACATGATGTTATGTTAGCTTGAGCAATCAGCCATAGCGAAGAGGTCGGGCATGCGCGCAAAACCCATCTTCACCTACAGCCTCATCGCAGGTGCGTTGGCCCTACCCGGGCATGCATTCGCGCTGGGGCTTGGCAAGCTGACGGTGGAATCGGCGCTCGGGCAGCCGTTATCCGCCCGGATCGAACTTACGTCGGTCAGCAAGGACGATCTCGATTCGCTGCGTGCGAAGGTTGCGGATCCGAGCCTCTATCGCCAGAACAACCTCTCGTACCAGTCGACGCTCTCGCGGACGCGAATTGCGCTCGAGAACGCCGGCGGAGTCCCCTATCTGAAGGTCACCTCGCCGGTGTCGGTGCAGGAGCCTTTCCTCGATCTGCTGGTCGAGGTCGACTGGGCATCGGGTCGCGTCGTGCGCGAGTACACGTTCCTGCTCGATCCGCCCGGCATGGGAACGCAAGCCGCCGCGAGCGCGCAAATCGCGGCGCCCCGCGCCGCCACGCCGGCGACCACTCGCACGGCCGCGGCGGCAGCGACGCCTTCGGCGACGGCCAGGGGCGGCAATGGCGCGGGGGGCGAGAAATACACCGTCCATCGCGGCGACACGCTGCGTGACATCGCTGCGCAGTTCAAGCCGGACCAGGCAACGCTCGACCAGATGCTGGACGCGCTGTTCCGCGGCAACGCCTCCGCGTTCGACGGCGAGAACATGAACCGGCTGCGTGCCGGGGCGATCATCACGATTCCGACTGCTGCGCAGGTCCAGGCCATTGCTCCCGAAGAGGCGACCCGCGTCGTGCACGTGCAGGCGACGGACTGGCGCAACTACCGCGACCGCATCGCGGCGGCGGCTCCCCAGACGGGCGGCGGCGCGACCCGCGAAGCGTCCGGGCGCATCGGTGTCGCCGTCGAGGACAAGACGCCGGCGGGCGCGCCCGGCAGCGACAAATTGAAGGTTTCGCGCGAGGCGGCGACGGGTGGCGCCACGGGCACCGGTGCCGCCGGCACCGGCGGCAGCGCCGAGGACAGGATCGCGCGCGGACAGGAACTGAAGGACGCCGAAGCGCGGATCGCCCAGCTCGAGAAGACCGTCGCCGACATGCAGCAGGCGCTGGAACTCAAGAACCAGACGCTCGCCCAGCTGCAAAGCCAGGCGGCGGCCGCGCAGGGCGGCGCGCCGGCCACGACGCCAGCCACGCCTGCGGCCGGTGCGACACCGGCCGCTCCGGCTCCAACACCCACCCCGGCGCCCGCCGGCGCCGCGCCTGTACCGGCGCCGGCTGCCGAAGCGCCCAAGCCTGCGGAGGCTCCGAAGCCCGCTCCGGCGACGCCCGCAGCGCCGAAGGCGGCACCGGCGGAGCCGCCCGGGTTCTTTGCCGATCTGCTGTCGAACACGCCGAACTGGGCGCTCGGCGCCGGTGCGCTGGCGATCCTCGGCGGCATCGCCGGAATCATCGCCACGCGTCGCCGCAAGGGTACGAAGTTCGAGGACAGCATCATCTCCGGCACCGACATCAAGACCAACACCGTCTTCGGGTCGACCGGCGGAGGCGTCGTCAACACCGGCGACAACTCGCTCGCTTCCGACTTCAGCCGCGAGGGTCTTGGCAACATCGACACCGACGAGGTCGACCCGATCGCCGAAGCCGAGGTCTATCTCGCCTACGGGCGCGATGCGCAGGCCGAGGAAATCCTGAAGGACGCGCTGAAGAAGGACCCGCAGCGCCAGGAAATCTACCTGAAGCTGCTGGAAATTCACTCCCAGCACAACAAGCCGTCGGCATTCGAGACCGTCGCCTCCGAGCTCTTCGCGGTGAGCCACGGGCAGGGCGATGTCTGGCACAAGGCGGTGATGCTCGGGCGCCAGCTCGATCCTGCCAATCCGATGTTCCAGGACGAGACGTCTGCAGCCGCACCGGTCGCGCCAGCCGTGGCCGCCGCGCCGACCCCTGCGGCGCCTGCGACCGCCGCCGCGGTGGCCGCCCCGTTCGCCTCGGGCGGCAGCCCGCTGGGCGCCGCGACCGTCCCGCTCGGGTCGCAGGGTGCCGCGGCACGTGCGGCGCCGCAGTTCAGCGACGACGACATCTCGATCGTTTCGCAGTCGGCCCCGACGATGAAGTCGGCGGCCGACATCCTGGCGGGCGCCGAGAGCGCGCTCGCGCGCAGCTCGAGTACGCCGATCGCGGCGGTTGCCGCCGCCGAGAAGGCCCGACTGTCCGGCCAGACTTCCGGCGCCGGTGCCGCGGAGACCGCGGGGTTCGAAGATGCGCTGGCGGGCCTGGGTTCCGGTTTCGGGACGCCTGCGGGTGATCTGTCGGAACGCGTCGACACCCAGGCAGCCCCGCCGACGTTCGATCTCGATTTCCACCTCGATGACGCCGATCGCCCTGCGCCGCTGAAGCCGGTCGCCGAAGCGAGGTCCGAGCCCGTGCTCTCCTCCACACCGGCCCCGTTTGCGACGCCCGCGACGCCGCTCGATCTCGACAAGCTCGATCTGTCGTTCGATCCGGACCGTCCGGCCTTCGAGGATGCGACGCCCTCGGTGCTCGACGGTCAATGGCACGATGCGGCGACCAAGCTCGACCTCGCCAAGGCCTATCAGGAAATGGGCGACCGCGAAGGCGCCCGCGAGATCCTGCAGGAAGTCCTGCACGAAGGCGACGAGCAGCAGAAGTCCGAAGCGCAGTCGCTGCTCGCCAAGCTCGCCTGATCCGCGAGCAGCCCGATGACGCGCCGCGTGGCGGCATGCGCTACGCGCTCGCACTCGAATACGACGGCGGGCCCTTCTGCGGCTTCCAATCGCAGCCTGCGGCCTGCGCGGTCCAGGATGCACTCGAGCGCGCGCTGACGGCGATTGCCGCGGCGCCGGTGCGCGTCGCCGCCGCCGGCCGCACCGACGCGGGCGTGCACGCGACATCGCAGATCGTCCACTTCGACACCGCAGCGCAGCGTCCGGCGATGGCGTGGGTGCGCGGCGTCAACGCGCACCTGCCGGCGGCCGTGTCGGTGCTGTGGTGCCGCGAGGTCGCCGAGGGATTCCACGCGCGCTTCGCCGCCACCGGCCGTCACTACACATACCTGCTGCTGAACCGGCCGCAGCGGCCGGGGCTCGCCAGCGGGCGCGTCGGCTGGCATCACGTGCCGCTGGACGCCGACGCCATGCGCGACGCGGCGGGGCGGCTCCTCGGAACCCACGATTTCTCGTCGTTCCGCGCAGCCGAGTGCCAGGCCCGCTCGCCGGTGAAGACGCTGAGGCGCCTCGACGTGACCCGGCTGGCGGTCTCGGGCGACGGCGCGCTGCTGCGCTTCGACCTCGCCGCGGATGCCTTCCTGCACCACATGGTCCGCAACATCGTCGGCACGCTGGTGAACGTCGGCGCCGGCAGGTGCGAACCGGCGTGGATCGACGAACTCCTGGCGGCCGCCGACCGCCGGCGCGGCGCGCCGACGTTCCCGGCGGCGGGGCTCTATTTCACCGGGGCCGACTACGATCCGGGCTTCGGACTGCCGGCGACGCGCCGCGATCTGGCAACCGATGTGGCACCATTCGCCGGATGACGTCCGGGCGCACGCGCATCAAGATCTGCGGCATCACGCGCGTCGACGACGCGATGGCGGCCGCACGTGCCGGTGCCGACGCGATCGGGCTCGTGTTCTGGCCGGGAACGCCGCGCGTCGTCTCGCACGAGCAGGCGCGCGCGATCGTCGGCGGGTTGCCGGCCTTCGTGACGGTCGTCGGGCTTTTCGTCGACCCCGAACCGGCGGCGGTGCGCGCAGCGCTCGCCGCGGTGCCGCTCGATGTCCTGCAGTTCCATGGCAGCGAACCGGGCGAGTTCTGCCGCGGCTTCGGCCGCCGCTACCTGAAGGCCATTCCGGTGAAGGAGGGGGTCGATTTGCTAGAATGCACGCGCCCCTACGGTGATGCCGCGGGGCTTTTGTTCGACACGCATCTCGAAGGGGATCTTCCAGGGGGAACCGGGCGGGTCTTCGACTGGCGCCGGCTGTCGGACGGCGTCCGGGCAGCGCTCGGGCCGCGACTGATTCTTTCCGGCGGGCTCGACGCAGGCAATGTCGAGCGCGCCATACGCGAAATCGATCCCTGGGCGGTCGATGTTTCCTCGGGTGTCGAGGAACGCGACCCCGAAGGCAAGCCGCGGCGCGGGCTGAAGGATGCAGCACGGATCGCAGCGTTCGTACAAGGAGTGCGCAGTGCAGATGGCAGAGTTGGCACGCGGGCGTGAGCTGCCCGACGAGCACGGGCATTTCGGCCCGTATGGCGGTGTGTTCGTCGCCGAGACCCTGATCGGGGCGCTCGACGAGCTCAAGACGCAGTACGCGCGTTATCGCGACGATCCCGAGTTCATCGCCGAGCTCAACTACGAGCTCGAGCATTACGTCGGACGCCCGTCGCCCGTCTACCATGCCGAGCGCTGGTCGCGCGAGCTGGGCGGCGCGCAGATCTGGCTGAAGCGCGAGGATCTCAACCACACCGGCGCGCACAAGATCAACAACTGCATGGGGCAGGCACTGCTCGCGCGCAGGCTCGGCAAGCGCCGCGTCATCGCCGAGACCGGCGCCGGGCAGCACGGCGTCGCCACGGCGACGGTGGCCGCGCGCTTCGGCATGGAGTGCGTCGTCTACATGGGATCGGAGGACGTCAGGCGCCAGGCGCAGAACGTGTACCGGATGAACCTCCTCGGCGCCAGGGTGGTCCCGGTCGAGTCCGGTTCGAAGACGCTGAAGGACGCCCTGAACGAGGCGATGCGCGACTGGGTGACCAACGTCGACACGACGTTCTACATCATCGGTACGGTCGCCGGCCCCCATCCCTACCCGATGCTGGTGCGCGATTTCCAGAGCGTCATCGGCCGCGAATGCGTGACCCAGATGCCCGAGTCCGCCGGGCGGCAGCCCGACTACGTGATCGCCTGCGTCGGTGGCGGCAGCAATGCGATGGGCATCTTCCACGCGTACGTCCCGCATGCGGACGTCAAGCTGGTCGGCGTCGAGGCCGCCGGCGAGGGGCTCGCGACCGGGCACCATGCAGCGTCGCTGTGTGCAGGACGCCCGGGCGTGCTGCACGGCAACCGCACCTACCTGCTGCAGGACGCCGACGGCCAGATCATCGAGACGCACTCGGTGTCGGCGGGCCTCGACTATCCGGGGGTCGGACCCGAGCACGCGTGGCTCAAGGACACCGGACGCGCGCAGTACGTCGCGATCACCGACGACGAGGCGCTCGCGGCGTTCCACGCGTGCTGCCGGATCGAGGGCATCATCCCCGCGCTCGAGTCGTCGCACGCGCTCGCCTATGCGACGAAGCTCGCGCCGACGCTTCCGCGCGACAACATCCTGCTCGTCAACCTCTCCGGCCGCGGCGACAAGGACATGGCGACGGTGGCCGAGCGCGACGCCGCGAGGAAGGCCGCGCCGTGAACCGCATCGACGCGACCTTTGCGCGGCAGCGCGCGGCCGGACGCACGGTCCTGATTCCCTACGTGACTGCGGGCGATCCGTCGCTTGCCGCGACCGGCGAGATCCTCGACGCGCTGACGCGTGCGGGTGCGGACATCATCGAGCTCGGCGTGCCCTTTTCCGACCCGATGGCCGACGGCCCGGTCATCCAGCGCGCGTCCGAGCGGGCGCTCGCCCAGCACGTCGGACTGCATCACGTGCTCGACCTCGTCGCGGGATACCGCAAGCGCAATGCAACGACGCCGATCGTGCTGATGGGCTACGCCAATCCGGTCGAGGCGATGGGCGTGGCGGCGTTCGCCGAACGTGCGCAGGCGGTCGGCGTCGACGGCGTGATCATCGTCGACTATCCGCCCGAGGAAGCCGCCGAGTTCGCGGCCCTGTTGCGCGCACGCGACATCGCGCCGATCTTCCTGATCGCGCCGACGACGCCCGCCGAGCGCATGACGCACGTCGCGGAGCTCGGGGCGGGGTATGTGTACTACGTCTCGCTGAAAGGTGTCACCGGCGCCGGCCATCTCGACACCGACGCGGTC
The DNA here is from genome assembly GCA_963816415.1 of uncultured Pseudomonadota bacterium. Lineage (GTDB taxonomy): Bacteria > Pseudomonadota > Gammaproteobacteria > Burkholderiales > Casimicrobiaceae > VBCG01. The sequence continues at coordinate 631,021 of CAWFKR010000017.1, read as the reverse complement.
GCGGCCAAGCTGCGCGAGATCCGCGCGCACGTCGCGCTGCCGGTCGGAGTGGGTTTCGGCATCCGCGACGCGGCGAGCGCGCAGGCGATCGCCCGTCACGCCGACGCCGTCGTCATCGGCAGCCGCATCATCACCGAGATCGAAACGGGCGCGCCCGCCGAAGCGTCGGCGCGCGCCGGGGCGTGGCTCGCGACGATCCGCCGCGCGCTCGACACCATGGCGACCAAGCCGGCCAGTACCGACACGCGCGCATCGGTCGCCTGACCGGGGGGCACCGACATGAGCTGGTTGCAGAAGCTGCTTCCGCCGCGGATCAAGAGCACGCCGGGCGTGCGCAAGACGCCGGTGCCCGAGGGCCTGTGGGTCAAGTGCCCGTCCTGCGAGGCGACGCTCTACCGGACCGACCTCGAGAAGAACCTGTCGGTCTGTCCCAAGTGCGGCTTCCACGACCGCGTGTCGGCGCGCGAGCGGATCGAGCAGCTGCTCGACGCGGAAGGGCGCTTCGAGATCGGCTCCGAAGTCGTTCCGATCGACAGCCTCAAGTTCAAGGACCAGAAGAAGTATCCCGAGCGCCTCGAGGCCGCGCTCGAGGAAACGGGCGAGACCGACGCGCTGGTCGTGATGCAGGGCAGCATCCGGAACGTGCCGCTGGTGCTCGCGGCTTTCGAGTTCGAATTCATGGGCGGCTCGATGGGTTCGGTCGTCGGCGAGCGCTTCGTGCGAGGCGTGCGCGTCGCGTTCGAGAACCGGGTGCCGTTCGTCTGCGTATCGGCCTCCGGCGGCGCGCGGATGCAGGAAGGCGTCAATTCGCTGTTCCAGATGGCGAAGACGACCGCGGTGCTGCAGGAGCTGACGCGCGCGCGGCTGCCGTTCGTGTCGGTCCTCACCGACCCGACGATGGGCGGTGTCTCCGCGTCGTTCGCCTTCGTCGCCGATCTCGTGCTGGCCGAGCCTGGCGCGCTGATCGGTTTCGCCGGCCCGCGGGTCATCGAGCAGACGGTGCGCGAGAAGCTGCCGGAAGGCTTCCAGCGCGCCGAATTCCTGGTCGAAAAAGGCGCGCTCGACATGATCGTCGACCGCAGGGAACTGCGCGACGAACTGGCGCGCCTGCTCGCGATGCTGACGCGGCAGCCCGCGCTCGCGAGCTAGGGCGCCGGTCCGCATCGGCGGCCCGGTGTCGGGCGGGTATCGCGTGGCCGGTCCTTCGACCCTGCCGGAGTGGCTCGCCTACCTCGAGACGCTGCATCCCAAGCCCATCGCGATGGGCCTCGAGCGTGTCGTGGCCGTCGCTGCGAGGCTGGGCATACGCGTCCCGTGCCCCGTCATCACGGTCGCCGGCACCAACGGCAAGGGCTCGACCTGCGCGATGCTCGAGTCGATCTACCGGCACGCGGGCTACCGCACGGGGCTGTACATGTCGCCGCACCTGCTGCGCTTCAACGAGCGCGTGCGCATCGCGGGCGAGGAGGCCGGCGACGGCGAGCTCGTCGCGGCGTTCGAGACCGTCGAGCGTGCGCGGTCGGGCGCGCCTGCGGTCGTTGCGCTGACGTACTTCGAATTCACGACCCTCGCCGCATTGCTGCTGTTCCGGCAGGCGGAGCCCGACGTGCTGATCCTCGAGGTCGGACTCGGAGGGCGGCTCGATGCGGTGAACGCGATCGACGCCGACGTCGCCGTGGTCACGACGATCGACGTCGACCATGTCGAGTACCTCGGACCGACGCGCGAGGACATCGCGCGCGAGAAAGCGGGCGTCATGCGTCGCGGAAGGATCGCGATCTGCGGGGAACCGGATCCTCCGCGTTCGCTGATCGAATCCGCGAACTCGGTCGGGGCGACGCTGTGGCGAGTCGGCCGCGAATACGGATACGAGGTCCAGGCGCTCCAGTGGCGCTACCACGGGCCTGGCGGCGCACGCTACGGATTGCCGCAGCCGGCGCTGCGGGGTTCGTATCAGGTCGGCAACGCCGCGACGGTGCTCGCCGCGATCGACGCGCTGCGCGAGCGCCTGCCGGTCTCGGCGGGCGCGATCCGCGACGGTCTCGTGCACGTCGAACTGGCGGGGCGCTTCCAGGTCCTGCCGGGCCGTCCGGCCGTCGTCCTCGACGTCGCGCACAATCCGCACGCGGCGCGCGCGCTCGCCGAGGTGCTGGGAACGATGGGCTACTTCACCCGCAGCTTCGCCGTTTTCGGCATGCTCGCCGACAAGGACATCGACGGCGTGATCGCCGCGCTGCGCGAGCGCATCGACATGTGGTACGTCGCGCCGCTGCCGGGGCCGCGCGGAGCGTCCGCGGACGAGCTCGCACTGCGGCTGCGCAAGGCGGGCGTCGCAGAGGCTGCGGTCCGCAGCTTCGACAGCGTTGCGCGGGCGTTCCGCGCCGCGCGGGACGAGGCACAGGAGACTGATAGAATCGCAGCCTTCGGCTCGTTTCTCACCGTTGCCGCAGCACTCGAAGCCGCGCGTGCCCGCGGTTGACGACCCCCGTCAGGACGGATTCGATGGCAGAACCTGCAGACATCAATGTCGACGAGCTTCGTCGACGCGCGCGGCGACGCCTGGTGGGCGCCGTCGTGCTCGCGCTGGCGGTCGCGGTGATCGTACCGATGTTGCTGGAAAGCCAGCCCAAGCCGCTGGGCGACGACGTATCGGTGAAGATCCCGCCGGTCGACAACGGCAAGTTCGTCAACCAGCTTTCCGGCAGTGCTGCCGACGCGACGACAACGTCGGGCGCCATCCGCAGCCCGGCGTCGGGTGGGGAGGGGCCGAAAGCCGCGGTGGCCGACGCGGCCGGCACGGGGACCGCCCCACCACCCGCGGCATCGACGGCCTCTGCCCCCGCTGCGGCACCCGCAGCGGTCCCTGCCCCCACCGCGGCGCCTGCCGACGCGGCGAAACCTCGGAAGTACGACACCCGCGTCCCCGAAGGTTCGGACAGCAAGCCTGCCGCCGTCGCCGCGGAGAAGGCGCAGGCGCCCGCCGAGCTGCCGGCCGCCGCGGCCAAGGCACACGAAAAGGCCTCCCGCGTCGCCTCTGCCGAGCCATCGACGTCGACCGCGAAGCACGCGACGAAGGCCGCGCCCGCTGCACACGCGGCCGCAGCGGTCGAGGCGGAACAGCCGGCGCGTGCCGCCGGCAGCGTTCACGAGGGCTATGCGGTGCAGCTCGCGGCCTTCTCCGACGACAAGGGCGCGAATGCGCTGGCGCATCGCTTGAAGAATGCCGGCTTTTCCGCATATACGGAACCTCTGAAGACGAGCAAGGGAACGCTGTGGCGGGTTCGCGTCGGTCCCTATCCGTCGCGCGAGGCTGCGATCGCTGCGCGGGACCGGCTGAAGCAGGAAGGCCACAGCGGCATCGTGGCACCGGCAGGCTAGGACGCGCGCGGGGTGAATGCTGCGGCATCGACGGCTTTCGATCGGGCGACCTGGGGCGCGCCCGGCACCGCATGCACGCCCGCGACGAGAGCGCAGGATCCGCCAGCGCGAACCCATGACCATCCGATGACCCCTCTGGACTGGGCTGTGGTGGCGATCGTCGGCCTGTCGACGCTGTTCGCTTTCCTGCGCGGGGTCATCCGCGAGGTGATCGCGCTGATCGCGTGGGTCGTGGGTTTCACCGCCGCGATCGCCTTTTCGCCGATCCTCGGCGCATCGCTGCCCGACGTCGCGGGTCATCCGGCGCTGCGCTACCTGATCGCATTCGCGCTGATCCTGATCGGCGCCCTGATCGTCGGCGCGCTGGTCGCATGGGCGCTGTCGAAAGTGATCCGGGCGGTCGGGCTCGGTTTCGTCGACCGGTTCCTGGGCGGGGTGTTCGGCTTGGCGCGCGGACTCGTCGTCGTGCTCGCGTTCGCCGTCGTCGCGGGCCTGACGGATCTGCCGCGCAGCGCGTGGTGGCAGAATTCGGTCTTCGCACCGTCGCTCGTTGCCGGCGTCGAGGCACTGAAGCCCTGGCTGCCGCAGCTGCTCGCGGAGCGGCTCGACTATTCCCCGGGAGGCGTGCGGCCGCGGCCGGCGCCTGGCCAGCAGAAAGCATAGGAAACCCATCCATGTGCGGCATCGTCGGCGTCGTAGCGCACACGCCGGTCAACCAGCTACTCTATGACGGCCTCCTGTTGCTGCAGCATCGGGGACAGGACGCGGCCGGCATCGTGACCAGCGAAGGGCCGATGTTCCACACCTACAAGGGGCCCGGCTACGTGCGCGACGTCTTCCGCACGCGCAACATGCGCGATCTCGTCGGCAACGCGGGCATCGCCCATTGCCGGTATCCGACGGCGGGGTCGGCGTTCTCGGACCTCGAGTCCCAGCCGTTCTACGTCAATTCGCCTTTCGGCGTGACGCTGGGGCACAACGGCAACCTGACCAACAGCGAGGCGCTGAAACGCGAGCTGTGGGAGCTCGATTTCCGCCATGTCAACACGAATTCCGACAGCGAGGTCCTGCTCAACGTGCTGGCGCTCGAGCTCGAGCGCGCAGCGCAGCATCATCGCCTCGACCCGGACGCCATCTTCCGCGCCGTCGCCGGCGTGCACCGGCGCTGTCGCGGCGCGTATGCGGTCGTGGCGATGATCGCCGGCTACGGCATGCTGGCGTTCCGCGACCCCTACGGCATCCGTCCGTTGATCATCGGCGCCAACGAGGCGATGGGTGGACGCGAATACCTGGTCGCGTCCGAATCGGTCGCCCTCGAGCCGCTCGGCTTCTCGGTGCTGCGCGACGTCGCCCCCGGCGAGGCGATATTCGTCGACCAGACCGGCGGCTTCCACGCGCGCCAGTGCGCCGACAACCCCTCGCTCAATCCCTGCCTGTTCGAGTACGTCTACCTGGCGCGCCCCGACTCGGTCATCGACGGGACGTCGGTGTACGAGGCGCGGCTGCGGATGGGCGGCGTGCTCGCGAACCAGATCCGCGGCATCCCCGAAGCCGGTGACATCGACGTCGTCATCCCGATCCCCGATTCCAGCCGCCCCTCCGCCCTCGAGCTCGCGAATCGGCTGGGGCTGATGTACCGCGAGGGTTTCGTCAAGAACCGCTACATCGGCCGCACCTTCATCATGCCGGGGCAGGCGATGCGCAAGAAGAGCGTTCGCCAGAAGCTGAATCCGATCGGCATGGAATTCAAGGACAAGGTCGTGCTGCTCGTCGACGACTCCATCGTCCGCGGGACGACGTCGCGCGAGATCGTGCAGATGGCGCGCGACGCCGGCGCACGCAAGGTCTACTTCGCGTCGGCGAGCCCGCCTGTGCGCTATCCGAACGTCTACGGCATCGACATGCCGAACCAGCGCGAGCTGGTCGCGACGGGACGCACCGAAGCGGAGATCGCCACCGAGATCGGTGCAGACCTCCTGATCTACCAGCGTCTGGACGCGTTGAAGGAGGCCGTGTGCGATGGCAGCCAGGCGCTGTCCGGTTTCGAGGCCTCGTGCTTCGACGGCAAGTACATCACCGGCGACATCACGCCGGAATACCTGTCGCAGCTCGCCGCCGATCGCGACGAGATGCGCGGCGAGGCGGATGGCGATCCGAAGTGGGCGTCGGAGCCGCAATCGGCCGAATCGTGATATAGTCTAGCGGCGCCGATTTGAGCTTCAGCTTGCGGGCGCATAACAAATTCCGCTAAAGCGAGGTTCGCTCCAGCCCGAGGATATCGGGCGGGGCACACGAAACCCGTTTGGCGGAAGCCCGACGGGTTTTTTGTTTGGTGCAGGAGCATGGACATGACCGACGAGACACGCGAGCGCGGCTTCACGACCGCGATCCTCCATGGAGACCGGGATGCGGTCATCGAGCACGGCGCGGTGCACAAGCCGCTGCACCTGTCGGTCGCCTACGGCTACCGGGATGCCGCCGACCTGATCGCCGTGTTCCAGGGCCGGGCCTCGGGCTACGCCTACGGGCGCCAGGGCAATCCGACGACGGCCGCGCTCGAAGCCAAGGTCACCGCGATGGAACAGGGCGTTGCGACCGTGTGCTTCGCGACGGGCATGGCGGCGATCGGCGCGATCATGATGTCGCTGCTGCGCGGCGACGACCACGTCGTGTCGAGCTCATTCGTCTTCGGCAACACCAACAGCCTGCTCGGCACGCTGGTCGACCACGGGACGCCGATCACGTTCGTGGACGCGACGTCGGCGGAGAACGTCGAGCGCGCGCTGACCCCGCGAACGCGACTGGTGTTCGTCGAGACGATCGCCAATCCGCGCACCCAGGTCGCCGATCTGGTGCGCATCGGCGCGCTGTGCCGTGAGCGCGGACTCATCTACGTCGTCGACAACACGATGACCTCGCCCTGGCTGTTCAGGCCCGCCACCGTCGACGCGAGCCTCGTCGTCAACGCGTTGACCAAGTACATCGGCGGGCACGGCAATGCACTGGGCGGTGCGGTCACCGACACCGGTCGCTTCGACTGGACGCGCTTCCCGAACATCGCGGAGAACTACAAGTCGCAGAAGCCCGCGATGTGGGGCATCACCCAGATGCGCAAGAAGGGACTGCGCGATTTCGGCGCGACGCTCGGGGCCGAGCAGGCGCACCACATCGCCGTCGGTGCCGAGACGCTGGCGCTGCGGATGGACCGGCAGTGCGCGAATGCGCAGGCGCTCGCGGAGTTCCTGGTCGCGCACCCGAAGGTGCGGGCCGTCTACTACCCGGGGCTCGCCGGGCATCCGCAGCACGGGCTCGCCAAGGCGCTGTTCCGCGCACCGGGCGCGCTGTTCTCCTTCGAACTCGTCGACGGCTGCGACGTGCTCGCGGTGCTCAACCGCCTGCGCAGCGTCGTGCTGTCGTCGAACCTCGGCGACAACCGCAGCCTCGCCATTCCGGTCGCCCAGACGATCTACTGGGAGATGGGGCCGGCGCGCCGCGCCGAGATGGGCATCGCCGATTCCCTCGTACGCGTGTCGGTGGGCATCGAGGACCGGGAAGACCTGATCGGCGACTTCCGACAGGCGCTCGCCACGGCCTGAAGCGCCGGCGCATAATCGTCATCGATCGTCATCTTCGTCGTTGATCGTGATCCGCACCAGGAGGCCGTGATGGGAAACCGCGACAAGCAGCGCAAGGAACCCAAGAAACCCAAGCAACCGAAGAAACCCGAGCCGAAGACCGCGGGCTGACCGGGGGGCGTCGGTCACTCGCCGCGGGAGGCCTTCGGCGAGACGCGCGACAGCCCGCGCTGCAGCGCGACGAGCAGCGGTATCCAGCCGACCCAGCGGATGAAGTCGACCAGGCTCTCGTCCCACTGCCAAGCCCCGGCCGGATCGAGGCCGACGGACAGCCGCCGGTCGAGCCAGCCCCAGCCGGCGAGCCAGGCGGCGAGGACCAGCAGCGCCGCGGCCTGCACGCGATGCCGCGGCGACAGCGCCCGGAACAGCGGTGCACCGACCAGGCCGCCGACGATGACGGCGTAGAGCAGCAGCCGAAGCGGCGGCTGTCCGGCGATCGTGTCGGCCAGCATGGGCTCGCTCGCGATCATCTTCGCCGCGGTGAATCCGAGCACGCCCGCGCCCAGCCACAGGATCGCCGGATAGCGCTCGACCCAGTGCAGCACCAGCGTCGAGCCCCAGACCACGATGGGGATCGACACCGCGAGGCCGATCGCGACCAGCGCGAACGACCCGTGCGCGGCACCCCCCACCGCCAGCACGTTGTCCACCCCCATCACCGCGTCGGCGACGACGATCGTCTGGACCGCGCCGCGCACCGAATCCTTCGCCGCCACCTTGTCGTGTCCGGTTTCCCCGCCGCGCGTCAGTTTCCAGCCGATGTAGACGAGCGCGATGCCGCCGACCAGCAGGAAACCCGGGATCTTGAGCAGCCAGACGACGACCGCCGTGAGCAGCGCGCGCACGATGATCGCGCCCGCGGTGCCCCACAGGATCACCCGTCGCTGCATTGCGGCCGGTACGTTGCGCGCGGCGAGCCCGATGACGATCGCGTTGTCGCCGGCGAGGATCAGGTCGATGACGATGATCGACGACAGCGCCGACAGCCACTCGGTGGAGAAGAGTTCGGGAGTCATCAGTCGGTGTCCCGGGCGCGAACGCCCGCCTCGTCAATCTCGAGAAAATGGCCGCGGTCGTCCCAGTCGGCAAGCACGATGCGCTCGCGCGGCTTCCCGTCGACGACCAGCGAATGAAGCGCCGGGCGGTGCGTGTGACCGTGGATCATGCGCGCGACGCCGTGGGCCCGGAACGCTCTTTCGATCGCCCCGGCGTTGACGTCGAGGATGGCCTCGGGCTTGCGCGCGGTCTCGCTCGCGCTCTTGCGGCGCATCCACGCCGCGATCCAGCGCCGCAGCCGGTAGGGCAGGCGCAGCAGGCGACGCTGGCGCGCGGGATCGCGCGACCATGCACGGTAGCGCTGGTAGGCGAGGTCGTCGGTGCAGAACTCGTCGCCGTGCGAGAGCAGCGTGCGCGTGCCGTGCAGGTCGAGGATGGTCTGCTCGTCGAGCAGCGTCGCGCCGGTCGCGCGCGCGAAATCCGCGCCGAGCAGGAAATCGCGGTTGCCGCGCGCGACGTAGACCGCGACGCCGGCGCGGGTCAGCGCACGCAGCGACTCGACGATCTCGCGCGCGAAGGGCTCGCGACGCTGGTCGTCGCCGACCCAGGAATCGAACAGGTCGCCGAGGATGTAGACGTCGGCCGCGGCGCGGGCAGGCCCGCGCGTGAACGCATGGAATGCGGCGGCGGCAGCCGGCCGCTCGGGGGCGAGATGCAGGTCCGACAGCAGCAGCGTCGGCTTCATCGGAGATGCGCCGCGGCGGCCGCTTCGTGACGGCGATGCCCTTTGCCCAGGCCCCCGCGCATGGTCCGTGGAACCGGGAGTGTCGTCCCGCCCCGCGCGCTCAGGCTGCGGCCGCGACGTCCTCGGCGCGCGTGATCACGACATCCTGCGTCGGCACGTCCTGGTGGAACCCCGACGTGCCGGTGGCAACGCCGGCGATCCGGTCGACCACGTCGGTGCCGCCGACGACCTTGCCGAAGACACAGTAGCCCCAGCCCTGCGGGCTCGGTCCCTTGTAGTCGAGGAACGCGTTGTCGGCGACGTTGATGAAGAACTGCGCCGTCGCCGAGTGCGGATCCGAAGTACGCGCCATCGCGAGCGTGTAGCGCGCGTTCTTGAGGCCGTTCCCCGCCTCGTTGGCGACCGGCGCGCGCGTCGGCTTCTGCGACATGCCGGGGGTGAAGCCGCCGCCCTGGATCATGAAGCCCGGGATCACGCGATGGAACAGCGTGTTGTCGTAGTGGCCGTCCTTCACGTACTGCAGGAAGTTGGCGACGGTCGCAGGGGCGTTCTCGGCGTCGAGCTCGATCGTGATGTCGCCGTGGTTGGTGTGCAGGATGACCATGGTCTGTGCTTTCAGTGGGATGGCGTGACGATTCGCGCCGATTTGATCATGACGCGCTCGACCGGTACGTCCGACCCGAACGGCCCTGCGGGACCGGTCTTCGACTTCGCGATCCTGTCGACGACGTCCATGCCGGCGATGACCTTGCCGAACACCGTGTAGCCCCAGCCCCGGGGATCCGGTGAATGGAAGTCGAGACGGCTGTTGTCGGCGACGTTGATGAAGAACTGGGCGGTTGCCGAATTCGGATCCCCGGTGCGCGCCATCGCGACCGTCCCAGGCACGTTGGAAAGGCCGGCCTTGACGCTCTGCTCGGACTCGATCGGGATCGGCGGGCGCGTCGGCTTCTGCCAGAAGTTGGCGTCGTAACCCCCTCCCTGGATCATGAAGCCGGCAATGACACGGTGGAATTGCGTGCCGTCGTAGTGCTTCGCCTTGACGTAGTCGAGGAAGTTCTCGACGGTCTTCGGCGCCGCCTTCGGATAGAGCTCGAGCTTGATGACCCCGGCCGTCGTGTCGAGCTCGACCTCGGGGTTGGCCGCGAACGCGGGCATGGCAGCGACGCCCAGGGCGAGCGACGCTGCGATCAGCATACGGCGAAACATCGATGTTCTCCTCGGTCGGGTTGCATCACTGGCCGACGGTCTCGGCCTCGCGAATCAGCTTGAGCTTGGCCGGAGCGCTGTGATTGCGCTTGTCCAGCGCCACCACGCGCTCGTACTGCACCTGGGCGAGCCTCGCATAGACGTCGCCCAGGTTCTCGTGGGCGATGGCGTAGTCGGGCGCAGTCTGCACGGCGCGCTCCAGTTCGTCGCGGGCCAGCGCGTATTCGCCTTTCTTCGCGTACAGGACCGCGAGGTTGTTCCGCGGCTCCGGCAATTCAGGAAAGTCCGCGACCAGCGCCTGGAACTGTGCAATCGCCTCTTCGGTCTTGCCCTCGTCGGTCAGCGCGACGCCCTTGATGAATCGGGCCTGCGGTTCGCGTGGCTGCTCGGCGGTCAGCTTGTCGAGCTTCGCGATCGCCTCGTCGTACTGCTTGCGCTCGAGCAGGCCCTGCGCTTCGCGCAGCGACCGGGTGTAGGCCTTGCGTTCGACGTCGTTCATGCCGCGCGGATCCTGGGCCGGCGGCTGCGGCTTCGAAGGCGCGGCCGTCGCGGCCCGCGGCTTCGCGGGCGGCTGCGCGGCTGCAGGTGGCGTCGTGACTGACGGCGACTCCGCGGCGAGCGCGGACGGTGCCGCGCCGCTCATGCAGGCGACGAGCACGAACGCAGCGAGGGGATGGGATCGGTTGCGCGACATCGGCGGGGGATGCGGGGCCTGGAGCAAGGCCGGGGCCCCGATTCTAGCGCAGGGCCCCGGACGGCGATGCGCTGCGCAGTCGAGTGACGGTCTCGTCGATCAGGCGCCTCGCGATCGAGACCGTGCTCGGCAGCTCGGCGGGAAGCGCATCGGGGGCGAACCAGCGGGCGTCGGCGATCTCCTCGCCGTCCGGGGCGAGTTCACCGCCCGCGTAGCGCGCGGTGTAGGCGATCATCAGCGAATGGGGGAAAGCCCACGACTGGCTCGCGAAGTAGTCGAGACCGGTGACCTCGATGCCGACTTCCTCGCGGACCTCGCGATGGATGCAGTCCTCGATCGTTTCGCCTGGTTCGACGAATCCCGCAAGCGCGCTGTACATGGGCTTCGGAAAGCGGCGCGCGCGGGCGAGCAGCACCTCGCTCCCGCGCGTGACCAGCACCATCATCGCCGGCGAAATCCGCGGATAGGCGACGTGACCGCAGGCGGGACACAGTTTCGCGCGCTCGCCGTCGCGATCGCGCGTGGGCGTACCGCAACGCCCGCAATAGCGATGCGAGCGGTCCCAGTCGACGACCTGGAACGCCCGTGCGGCGAGTGCGAGCAGGTCCTCGCGCATGCGCAGGAACAGCGCGCGCAGCCCCTCGCAGCGCCATCCTGCGGGAGCGGCCGCGGCATCGGGCAGGGTGACCGCGATGCAGTCGATGCCCTGGAGCCGGCCGAGGTAGTGGCAGTTCCCCGCAAGCCCCGCGTGCTCGAATTCGGCGAGCGTGGGCACCGTCGGGGCGACGTCGCCGCCCGTCACGAGCAGCTTCGTGTCGCAGAAGGCGAACACCAACGCGGTTCCCGGCAGCACGGCCGGGGCGACCTGCGAGGACACGAAGCCCGCGGGTGTGTGCATCATCCTGCGCCAGCCCCCGGTCGCCGCTCGCGCCTATGCCCCGAGGTCGAGCGGCAGCTTGCGCAGCCGCTTGCCCGTCGCCGCGGCCAGCGCGTTCGCAACGGCGGGCGCAATCGGCGGAACGCCGGGCTCGCCGACACCGGTCGGCGCGGCGCTCGACGGCACGATGTGCACCTCGATCGCCGGCATCTCGTTGATGCGCAGCACGCGGTAGTCGTTGAAGTTCGACTGCTCGACTGCGCCGTTCCTGATCGTGATCTCGCCGTAGAGCGCGGCGGACAGGCCATAGCCGATGCCGCCCTCCATCTGCGCGCGCACGACGTCGGGATTGACCGCGAGTCCGCAGTTGACCGCGCAGACGACGCGATCGACGGTGAATGACTTGTCGGCGTTGACGCTGACCTCGACGACCTGCGCGACCGCCGTGTCGAACGATTCGTGGACCGCGATCCCGCGCGCGCGCTTCGCGCCGTTCCTGCCCGGGGCGAGCGGCTGTCCCCAGCCGGCCTTGTCGGCGGCGAGCTCGAGCACCGACAGGTGCTTGGGCTGCTTGGCGAGCAGCGTCTTGCGGAAAGCCACCGGGTCCTTGCCGGCCGTTGCGGCGAGCTCGTCGATGAACGTCTCGATCGAGTACGCCGTGTGCGTCGAGCCCACCGAGCGCCACCACTGCACCGGCACGCCGACCTGCGGCGAATGCAGGTCGACGTGGAGGTTGGCGATCGCGTAGGGCAGGTTCGCCGCGCCTTCGACCGAGGTCGGGTCGATGCCGTCCTTGATCATCCCGGCCATCGGCGTGCCGTCCATGATCGACTGGCCGACGATCCGCTGCTGCCACGCGACGACATTGCCGTCGGCATCGAGCCCTGCCTGCAGCGTGTGGTAGTACGCCGGACGGAAGTAGCCGGCCTGCATGTCGTCCTCGCGGGTCCAGACGAGCTTGACCGGAATTCCGCGCTGGCCCTGCGCCGCCATGCCCTTGACGATCGCGGCGGCCTCGAGCACGTAGTCGGAATTCGGATTGGCCCGGCGCCCGAAGCTGCCGCCCGCGTAGAGCTGGTTCAGCCTGACCTGGGCAGGTTCGAGCCCGAGGGTCTTGGCGACGGCGGCCTGGTCGACTGTCTGGAACTGCTCGCCGTTCCACACTTCGGCATGGTCGGCGTCGAGGCGGATCACGCAGTTCATCGGTTCCATCGCCGCGTGCGCGAGGTACGGAAACTCGTAGGCGGCATCGAGCTTGTGCGCCGCCTTGGCGAGCGCACCCGCCGCATCGCCGTCGTTGCGCGCGACCTTCCCGGGCGTGGCGGCGAGGCGCTTGTAGTCGGCGAGGATGTCCGACGACGAGTACTTGAAGCCGGTCGCTTCGTCCCACTCGATCTTCAGCGCGTCGCGGCCGCGCTTGGCGTCCCAGAAGCTGTTCGCGACCACGGCGACGCCGTTGGGCACCTCGACGACGAAGCGGATGCCGGGCAGTCCCTTGAGGCCGCCCGCGTCGATGTTCTTGACGCCGGCACCGAAGCGCGGCGGATGCGCGACGACCGCGGTCAGCATGCCCGGCAGCTTGACGTCCTGCGTGTAGATCGCCGTTCCCGTCGATTTCGCTTTCGAGTCGGTGCGCGGCACGCGCTTGCCGATGTAGACGAAGTCCTTCGGGTCCTTGAGCTTCGGCGAAGCCGGAACCGGCTCCTTCGCCGCGGCCGTCGCGAGCTCGCCGAAGCTCGCCTTCCTGCCGCTGTGGGAGACGACGCCGTTGCTCACCGCGATCGCGTCGGCGGGCACCTTCCAGCGCGCGGCCGCGGCGGCGACCAGCATCGCGCGCGCGGCCGCACCGGCCAGCCGGTACTGCCCGAACGAGTTCGCCATCGAGCTCGAGCCGCCGGTGCCCTGCATCGGGCCCCACTGGAGGTTGTTGTAGAGCTTCGCGTCGGCGGGGGCGCCTTCGACCTTCACCTGCGACCACGCGGCGTCGAGCTCCTCCGCGACCAGGGTCGGCAATCCGGTGTAGGTGCCCTGGCCCATCTCGAGGTGCTTGACGATCACCGTCACCGAACTGTCGGGGGCGATCCTCAGGAACGCGTTGGGCGCGAATTCCGGGCCGGAGGCCGCGGCCTTCCCGGTCTTCGCCGTCGCGGCCAGCGCCGGGTCGACGCTGAAGATGCCGAGCGTCAGGCCCCCGGCGGTCGCCGCGGTCACCTTCAGGAAGACGCGGCGGCTCGGGATTTCGGCTGCGGACTCTTGCGTGGGTGCGGACGTGGACTGGGAAGTGAACGCGCCGGGCAGGCGGGACATGCGCATCGGATTCATCATCGGCTCCCTCAGCCCAGGCTCTTGCCGGCGTCCTTGATCGCGGCGCGGATGCGCGCGTAGGTCGCGCAGCGGCACAGGTTGCCTGCCATCGCGTTGTCGATGTCGGCATCGCTGGGATGCCGGTTCTTCGCGAGCAGGGCTGCTGCCGACATGATCTGTCCGGACTGGCAGTAGCCGCACTGGGGGACGTCGAGCTTCTCCCACGCCGCCTGCAAGGCGCGCGCTTCGCGGGTGTTGAGCCCTTCGATCGTCGTGACGTCGGTGCCGAGCTTGATCGACGACAGCGGGACCTGGCAGGAACGCGCAGGTTGCCCCTCGACCAGCACCGTGCAGGCGCCGCACAGCGCCTTTCCGCAGCCGTACTTGGTGCCGGTGAGGTTCAGCGAATCGCGCAGGATCCACAGCAGGGGCGTGTCGCCCGGCACGCTGTCCGAGATGTCGACGCGGGTCTTGTTGACGAAGAAGATCGGCATGGGTTGCTCCGGGAACGCACAGATCGATGCGAAGCCCGTGATTTTAGGCGTTTTCCGGCGACACCGGCAGGTCCGTCACGCTCCTGCACGTGCGCCGCGTGGATCGGGCTCGAGCGGGGGCGTGCGAAAAGCTATAATGCGCGGTTGGGGTGAATTCGACGGGAAATCAAGATGGAAGCCGAACATCTGAACGCGATCGGCAATGCGATCGCCGGGCTGAAGGACAGGACCGCGCAACTTCGGAGGTATCTTTGACTTCGAAGTGAAAGCGGCGCGCCTGGCCGCGGTCGACCGCGAGCTCGAGGACCCGAAGATCTGGGACAAGCCGCAGCGCGCCCAGGAACTCGGCAAGGAGAAGAAGGAGCTCGACGGCGTCGTGCTGACGCTGACCGCGCTGCAATCGGGCCTCGAAGACAGCAGCGAGCTGTACGAGCTGGCTCGTGCGGAAGGCGACGACGCCACGCTCGGCTCGATCGAGGCCGACGTCGCCAGTCTCGAGCGCACGGTCGCCGGCCTCGAATTCCGGCGGATGTTCCACAATCCGCTCGACCCCGGCAACGCGTTCATCGACATCCAGGCGGGCAGTGGCGGCACCGAGGCGCAGGACTGGGCGTCGATGCTGCTCCGGATGTACCTGCGCTACTGCGAGCGCAAGGGCTACAAGGTCGAAGTCCTCGAGGAGTCGCCGGGCGAAGTCGCCGGCATCAAGAGCGCGTCGATCAAGGTCGACGGCGAATACGCGTACGGCTACCTGCGCACCGAGACCGGCGTCCACCGGCTGGTGCGCAAGAGCCCGTTCGACTCCAACGCGCGGCGACACACGTCGTTCGCGAGCGTCTTCGTCTACCCCGAGGTCGACGAGTCGATCGAGGTCGAGATCAATCCCGCCGACCTGCGCATCGACACCTACCGGGCGTCGGGGGCCGGCGGCCAGCACATCAACAAGACCGATTCCGCCGTCCGCATCACCCATCTGCCGACCAACATCGTCGTGCAGTGCCAGAACGACCGCTCGCAGCATCGCAACCGCGCCGAGGCGTTCTCGATGCTGAAGTCCAAGCTCTACGAGCTCGAGCTGCGCAAGCGCCAGGAACAGCAGGCGAAGCTCGAGGACTCGAAGACCGACATCGGCTGGGGACACCAGATCCGCTCGTACGTGCTCGACCAGTCGCGGATCAAGGACCTGCGGACCAATTACGAGGTCGGCAACACGCAGGCGGTGCTCGACGGCGATCTCGACGATTTCATCGCGGCGAGCCTGAAGCAGGGAGTCTGACTTGAACGAACCGGAACCACGCGACGAGAACCAGGTCATCGCCGAGCGGCGCGCGAAGCTCGCGGCGCTGCGCACCGCAGGCCAGGCCTACCCGAACGATTTCCGCCGCGATGCGCTGGCCGGCGAGTTGCACGTCGCCCACGATGCCAAGGAGAACGCCGAGCTCGAGCCCGCCGCGATCCGGGTGGCGGTGGCGGGACGCATGCTGTTGAAGCGCGTGATGGGCAAGGCGTGTTTCGCGACGATCGCCGACATGTCGGGGCGCCTCCAGCTCTACGTCACGCTCGACGGCGTCGGCGCAGAAACCCTCGAGGCGTTCAAGCACTGGGACCTGGGCGACATCGTCGGCGCGACCGGCACGCTGTTCAAGACCAAGACCGGCGAGCTTTCGGTCAGGTGCGATTCGGTGCGGCTGCTCGCCAAGTCGCTGCGCCCGCTGCCCGAGAAGTTTCACGGCATGACCGATCAGGAGCAGCGCTACCGCCAGCGCCACGTCGACCTGATCACCAACCCGGCATCGCGCGACGTCTTCGTCAAGCGCTCGCAGATCGTGCAGGCGATGCGCGAGTTCTTCGTCGCGCGCGGCTATCTCGAAGTCGAGACGCCGATGATGCATCCGATCCCGGGCGGCGCCGCGGCGCGCCCGTTCGCGACGCACCACAATGCGCTCGACATGGAGCTCTACCTGCGGATCGCGCCCGAGCTCTACCTGAAGCGGCTGGTCGTCGGCGGCCTCGAGAAGGTCTTCGAGATCAACCGGAACTTCCGCAACGAAGGCATCTCGACGCGGCACAACCCCGAGTTCACGATGCTGGAGTTCTACGAGGCCTACCGGGACTACGGCTACCTGATGGACCTGACCGAGGAGCTGCTGCGCACGGTCGCGCAGCGCGTGCTCGGGACGACCAGCGTCACCTACCAGGGCGAGACGATCGACCTCGGCCGCCGGTTCGACCGGCTGACGATGGCCGAGGCGATCCACAAGCACAATCCGCAGTACCCGCTGCACGAGCTCGCCAAACCCGAATACCTGCGCGTGGCACTCGCCCCGTTCGACGAGGAGGTGTTCCCGACCGACGGCGTCGGGCTGCTGCAGCTGAAGCTCTTCGAGCAGACGACCGAGGAGAAGCTCGTCCAGCCGACGTTCATCGTCGCGCACCCGACCGACGTGTCGCCGCTCGCGCGCGCCAACGACGCGAATCCTTCGATCACCGACCGCTTCGAACTGTTCATCACGCGACGGGAGATCGCGAACGGTTTCTCGGAGCTGAACGACCCCGAGGACCAGGCGGCGCGTTTCGCCGCCCAGGCTGCCGCGAAGGAGGCGGGCGACGAGGAGGCGATGTATTACGACGCCGACTACGTGCGCGCGCTCGAATACGGGCTGCCGCCGACCGCCGGCGAGGGCATCGGCATCGACCGCCTGGTGATGCTCCTGACCGACAGCCCGTCGATCCGCGACGTCATCCTGTTCCCGCAGTTGAAGCCCGAGTCTTAGCCGGGTCCCGGTCGCGTCGAGGGGCGGGGCCGGCGGGGCTGCGCGGCGTCAAAGCTCGCCACTCGTGGCGCATGGGGCCAGCCACTCGTGCCGGATGGGGCCCGTCGCTCGCATGGATGCGGCGCGCCCCTTGCGCGGATGCGCGTCCGCAGGCGGTCCGGCATACCCGCGCCGGGTATATTGACACATACCCTGCCAGGGTATACGATCCGCCCATGGACACGACGGTCAGGCCGAGGGACGCCGCCCCCGGAGAGATGCCTTCCGGCCACCCGGGCGGGCAGGTCGCGGGGGTGGATGGACGGGGCGGAGCGGGCGCAGCCGGCGAGGTCTGCGAGCTCGACGCGCGCGCCGACCTGGCGCTCGAGGGCATGACCTGTGCCGCCTGCGCGACCCGGATCGAAAAGGTCCTGAACCGCATCGACGGGGTCGAGGCCGCCGTCAATTTCGCAACCGAATCCGCGACGGTCCGCTACGACCGCGCACGCGCCGACGTCGACGCACTGGTCGCCGCGGTCGCACGCGCCGGCTACGGCGCGCGCCTCAAGGTCGAAGAGGGGGCAGAGCGCGAGCTCGAATCGTCGCGCCGGGAAACCGCGTGGCGGGCATTGCGCCGGGAGCTCGCGATCTCCATTGCGCTGACCGCGCCGCTGCTGCTGCAGATGGTGGCGATGCTCGTTCCCGGCATGGCGCCGGGCCACGGGGAGCTCCTGCCCCGCTGGCTGCAGTTCGCGCTGGCCACGCCGGTGCAGTTTCTGATCGGGCGCCGTTTCTACGTCGGCGCCTGGAATGCGCTTCGCGGCGGCGGGGCCAACATGGACGTGCTGATCGCGCTGGGAACCTCGATCGCCTGGACGTTCAGCGCCGTCGTCACCGTCCTCGGGCTGCACCAGCACGTCTATTTCGAGGCGTCGGCCTCCATCATCACGCTGGTGCTGCTCGGCAAGGCGCTGGAGGCCCGCGCGCGAGCGCGCACGTCCGCCGCACTCGAAGGATTGCTGCGCCTGCAGCCGTCGATCGCGCACGTCGAACGCGGCGGCGAAATCGTCGACGTCCCGCTCGCCGAGGTGAAGGTTGGCGACCGCTACGTCGTGCGCGCGGGCGAAGCGGTCCCGGTCGACGGCGTCGTCGTCGAAGGGACGTCGTCGCTCGACGAGAGCATGCTGACCGGTGAGAGCCTGCCGGTCGCCAAGGCCGCGGACGCGAAGGTGTTTGCCGGCACGCTCAATCACGATGGCTTCCTGCGCTGCAGGGCGACCGGCGTCGGCAGCGCGACGCTGCTTGCCGGGATCGTGCGACTGGTCGGCGAGGCGCAGGGCACCAAGGCGCCGATCCAGAAGCTCGCCGACCGTGTCTCGGGCGTGTTCGTTCCGGTCGTCGTCGCGATCGCGCTGCTGACTTTCTTGCTCACCTGGTGGCTCGCAGGCGATCCGACCGTCGCCCTGGTCAACGCCGTGGCGGTGCTGGTGATTGCCTGCCCCTGCGCGCTCGGCCTCGCGACGCCGACGGCGATCATCGTCGGCACCGGACGCGGCGCGCAACTCGGCGTGCTGATCCGCAATGCCGTCGCGCTCGAGAACGCGGGCCGCCTGACCACGCTCGTCGTCGACAAGACGGGGACCGTCACCGCGGGCGTGCCCGCGGTGACGAACGTCCGGCCTGCCCCCGGTGCGACGCGCAGCGATGTGCTCGCCACCGCGGCTGCGCTGGAACAGCGGGCGCTGCATCCGCTCGCGCAGGCGATCGTCGCGCAGGCGCACGACGAGGACGTTGCATTGCCCGTGGTCGACGGTTTCGTTGCCGTTCCGGGCAAGGGTGCGCGCGGTCATGTCGGCGTCGAGCGCCGCCCTGCGCTCGTGGGGTCGCTGCAGTTCCTGGTCGACGAGGGCATCGCGATCGATACCCGCGAGATCGACGCGCTGCACGCGGCGGGCGACACCGTCGTCGCCGTGGCGGTCGACGGAGCGCTTGCCGGCGTCGTCGCGCTGGCGGATCGCGTGCGACCGACGTCGGCCGCGGCGATCACGCGTCTCGCCGCTCACGGCGTCGACGTGGTGATGATGTCGGGCGACAACCCGGCAACCGTCGCGGCGATCGCAGCCGAGGTGGGCATCGCCGATCACCGAGGCAGCATGACGCCGGCGGCCAAGGCGCAAGCCATCCGCGAACTGCAGGCGCAAGGCCGCGTCGTCGGCATGGTCGGCGACGGCGTCAACGACGCCCCCGCGCTCGCCGCGGCCGACGTGAGCTTCGCGATCGGCGCCGGCTCGGCGATTGCGATCGAAGCGGCGGACGTCACGGTCGTGCGCGACGACCTGGGCGCGGTCGTCGACGCGATCCTGCTGTCGCGCGCAACGCGCTCCAAGATCCGCCAGAACCTGTTCTTTGCTTTCGCCTACAACGTGCTCGGCATCCCGCTTGCGGCCTTCGGCCTGCTCAATCCGGTGATCGCGGGCGCGGCGATGGCCATGAGCTCGGTATCGGTGGTCAGCAACGCGCTGCTGTTGCGGCGCTTTCGACCCGATTGAGACAACCAACCCCGGAGAAGCATCCAATGGAAACCGTGAAACTCGACGTTCAGGGCATGACCTGCCAGGGCTGCGTGGCCAGCGTCACGCGGGTACTCAAAGCCGTCCACGGCGTGACCGACGCCGCGGTGACGTTGCAGCCGGGTGCTGCGACGGTGACCTTCGACCCTTCGCGCACCAATGTCGCCGCGCTGGGCACGGCGATCCGCGATGCGGGCTATGACGTCGGCGCCTGATTCAGCGCCGGCCGCGGCCGAAGCGGCGGCCGATGCGCCTGGCGCAACGTCACCGGACGCCTGCGCAGCCTGCGGGCCCCCGGCGCATCCCGCCGTGCCGCGCTCGGCCGGGGAGGCCAAGTCGCTCGCGGCGCGTGTCAATCGCATCGAGGGCCAGATTCGCGGCATCGGCAGGATGATCGAGGAGGATCGCTACTGCGTCGACATCCTGACGCAGCTTGCGGCGGTCCAATCGGCGCTCGATGCCCTGGGAATGAAGCTTCTCGAGCACCACCTGCACGGCTGCGTTGCGCATGCGATCGAATCCGGTGACGGCGCCCACGCCATCGACGAGGCGCTTGCCGTCATTCGCAAGTTCGGACGCTGATCCGCCCCTCACCCCAACCCTCTCCCCCTCCGGGGAAGAGGGAGCCGAGCGCACGCGAGGCGGGTGAGGGTGAAAACTATTTCGCCGCGTTCCTCTCGGCCCACGCGGCGAACGCATCGACGAACTTCTTCAGGAAATCGCGCGTCGAGTCGTTGGTGAGCTTGCCATGCGCGTCGAACATCGGCGCCACGCCCCCGATGTACGCTTCGGGTTGCTGCATCACGGGCATGTTGAGGAACACCAGCGACTGCCGCAAGTGATGGTTGGCGCCGAAGGCCGACAGGTTGCCCGGTGACACGCTGACGACGCCGCAGGGCTTCGCGTTCCAGACGCTCTTGCCGTAGGGACGGGATCCGACGTCGAGCGCGTTCTTGAGGACACCGGGCACCGAGCGGTTGTACTCGGGGGTCACGAACAGCACTGCGTCCGCCTTCGCGACGCGCGCGCGGAAAGTCGCCCATTCGGCAGGGACACTGCCTTCGTCGAGGTCCGGGTTGTAGAGCGGCAGCTGGCCGATCTCGACGATCTCGAGCTTCAGTGGCGCGGGCGCAAGTTCGGTGAGCGCATTGCCTATCTTGCGGCTGAACGATTCCTTGCGGAGGCTTCCGACGATCACGACGACGTCGCGGGGTGCATTCATGGGGAATCCCTGGTGATTGAGGAGGTGAGTCACGGCCTGCGCGGGCACGGCCTGCGCGGGCGGCAGAGTCGCGCGGGTTACGAGGTAACCGTACGAGATTACCAGTGCACGGGAAGTTCCGCGCCGCAGGACTTGCCAGCGGCGTACCGCGGGAACCCGGGCGCGCGGCGGTCGCGCCGGCCGCAGATGGCATAATGGCCAGGTTCGGGGTGTAGCGCAGCCCGGTAGCGCGCTTGCTTTGGGAGCAAGATGTCGGAGGTTCGAATCCTCTCACCCCGACCAGCAGAATCCCGCGAATCGACTATGTGCACCTGCCCCGCAGACCGGTCAGAGCGTCGACCTGCGGCCGGATCGTCACGGAGCCGTAACCTGCGGGGTTCACGCTGAAGGGTCCACGCCGCCGCCGTTGATGCCCGGCATCGAGCCGGATTCCGATACCTGCTGTGCTTCCGCATCCCCCACCCATCAATCGAGAGCTGTCGACGCTCGCGTTCAACCGGCGGGTGCTGGCGCTCGCCTCCGACGCCCGGGTCCCCCTGCTCGAGCGCCTGCGGTTCCTCTGCATCGTCGGCAGCAACCTCGACGAATTCTTCGAGATCCGGGTCGCGGGCCTCAAGGAGCAGCTGCGCGAGAACGCGCCGAGCTTCGGCATGTCGGTCCAGGAAGCGCGGGCGCTGCTGGGCCAGATCGGCGTCGAAGTCAGGGCCCTGGTCGCGGACCAGTATCGCGTCCTGAACGACGAGGTGCTCCCGGCGCTCGAGCGCGCGGGCGTGCGCCTGCTGCGTCGGTCCGAATGGACGCAGGCACAGCGTGCCTGGGCGGCCAGCTATTTCGCGAGCGAGGTGCGTCCACTGCTGACGCCGATCGGGCTCGATCCGGCGCATCCGTTTCCGCAGGTGGTCAACAAGTCGCTCAATTTCGTCGTCGAGCTCTCCGGCTCGGATGCCTTCGGGCGCGAGACCTCGATCGCCATCCTGCGCGCGCCACGCGTTCTTCCGCGGGTCATCCGGGTGCCCGGCCAGGGTGACAACGGTCGGCACGATTTCATCCTGCTTTCGTCGATCATCCACACGCACATCTCCGAGCTCTTCCCCGGCAGGGAGGTGGTCGCCGATTCGCAGTTCCGCGTGACGCGCGATGCCGACGTCTGGATCGACGAGGAGGAGGTGAAGAACCTCAGGCAGGCGCTGCGAGGCGAGCTTTCGCACCGGCGTTTCGGCAGCGCGGTGCGCCTGGAGCTGCCCGAGGGCTGTCCCAAGCAGCTCGCCGATTTCCTGCTGCCCCATTTCGAGCTCGCACCCGACGATCTCTATCACTGCAACGGTCCGGTCAACATCATGCGGCTCGAGTCGCTGATCGACCAGGTCGACATCGATGCGCTCAAGTATCCGCCGTTCCGCCCCGGGCTGCCCGCGCGGCTGCCCGCGACCGTCGACGTACTGGCCGCGATGCGCCAGCGCGACATCCTGCTGCATCACCCTTACCAGTCGTTCGAGCCGGTCGTCGAGTTCATCCGCAAGGCGGTGCAGGATCCCGACGTCCTCGCCATCAAGCAGACCGTCTATCGGACCGGCGTCAACTCCGCGCTGATGGAGGCGCTGGTCGATGCCGCGCGCCAGGGCAAGGAGGTGACCGTCGTCGTCGAGCTGATGGCGCGTTTCGACGAGGAGACCAACATCGACTGGGCGGAGCGGCTCGAGCAGGCCGGCGCGCAGGTGGTCTACGGGGTGTTCGGGCTCAAGACGCACGCCAAGCTGGTGCTGATCACGCGGCGCGAAGCCGATGCGCGCGGACGACCGATCCTGGCGTCCTATGCCCATCTGGGGACCGGCAACTACCATCCCCGCACGACGCGCCTCTACACCGATTTCGGCCTCCTGACCTCGGACCCGGGGATCTGCGCGGACGTTGCGGAAGTCTTCCTGCACATCACGAGCCTCGCCAAGGCGAACCGGCTGCGGCACATGCTGCTGGCGCCGTTCACGATGCAGTCACGGGTGATCGCGATGATCCGGCGCGAGGCGCGACACGCCCGCAGCGGACGTCCATCCGGCCTCAGGGCCAAGATGAACGCGCTGGTCGACGACGGCGTGATCCAGGCCCTGTACGCGGCGTCGAAAGCCGGCGTGCCCATCGACCTGATCGTCCGCGGCGCGTGCTCGCTGCGCCCCGGCGTGCCGGGCGTCTCGGAGACGATCCGGGTGCGCTCGATCCTCGGACGGTTCCTCGAGCATCACCGCGTCTGGCGTTTCGAGAACGGCGGCAAGCCGTCGGTGTGGCTGTCCTCCGCGGACTGGATGGGACGCAACCTATTCAAGCGCATCGAGGTGGCGTTTCCGGTGCGCGATCCGGAACTTGCCGAGCGCGTCGTCGCGGAAGGGCTCGACATCTACATGCGCGACACCGAAGGCGCCTGGGAACTGGGTGCGGACGGGAGCTGGACCAAGGTGCAGCCTGCCGCCGGTGCGACGCCGTTCTCCGCGCAGGCGGACCTGATGACCCGCCTTTCGAACGCCCACAACGGCTTTTCCCGTCACCTGGAACTGCCGGCGTACCTGCAGCCGGCGTCCTGACGCCCCGGACCCGCATGGACCTCATCCTGTGGCGCCACGCCGAGGCCGAAATCGGCGCGGCGGATTTCGACCGGCGCCTCACGGCGAAGGGGATCAGGCAAGCGCAGCGCATGGGCGCATGGCTGGATTCGCGACTTCCCGACAAATCCAGGATCCTCGCGTCGCCTGCCGAGCGGGCGCAGCAGACCGCGCGTTCGATCAACCGCAAGTTCAAGACGATCGACGAGCTTGCGCCGGGCGCTTCGGCTGCGGCGGTGCTCGCTGCCGCGAAATGGCCCGACACCAGGGAGCCGGTCGTCATCGTCGGCCATCAGCCGACGCTGGGCATGGTCGCCGCGTTCCTGCTCGGCGGCGAAGAGGCCCCCTGGTCGATCCGCAAGGCGGCGATCTGGTGGCTCACCAACCGGGAGCGCGAAGGCAGCAGCAGCGTCGCGATTCGGTGCGTGATGGCGCCCGAGTTCCTCTAGCGCTGCAGGCTTCTCCAGGCGTGGCCCGCTGCGGCCCATTCGCCGCGCTCCCGCGCGAGCAGGAGATCGCTCAGCGGATGGGCCTTGAGCCAGCGCTTGGGCACGGCGAAGTGGAGCGCATCGTCGGCCTCGATCGCAACCCGCGGCGGCTTGATCGGCCGTCGTCCGTGATGAAACACGACGGCCAGCCGCAGTGCCAGCAGCATCGCGCGGAAACCGGCGTCGTCGAGCGTCCCGCCCATCTTGCCGAGTCCCCCGCGGCAGCCCAGCACGAGGTTCGAAAGGGTGTGCTGCTCGCCGGCCGAGAATCCCGGCATGTCCGCGTACTCGAGGATGTAGGCGCCGTGCTTGTGGAATCCGGTGTGGGATACCGAGATGCCGATCTCGTGCAACAGCGCCGCCCAGCCCAGCCGCTGGACTGCGACGGGATTCGGACCTGGCACGGCGCGCCGGTACAGGTCGACGGCCATTGCGGCGACGCGCGACGCGTGGTCCCGGTCGACCTGATAGCGGTTCAGGAACTGCTCGATCGTCGCGGTCCTGGCGTCGTGATGCTCGGTGCGGCCGAGCAGGTCGTAAAGCGCCCCGAGGCGCATCGCGCCTCCGACCGGATTGACCCGCGGCACGTGGAGCTCCGCCAGCGTGGCCGTCATGATCGCGAGTCCGCCGGCCAGCACCGGGGCGCGCTCGGGCTTCAATGCCTCGAGGTGCAGGCGGGCGACGTCGCCGGCGCCGATCATGCGCTTGCGCAACCGGGCGAGACCCTCGGGTGTGATGCCCGCCGCCGACAGCCCGTTGGCTTCGAGGATCTCCGCCAGTGCGAGCGCCGTGCCGGACGAAGCATAGGCGACGTCGAAGGCATTGCGCCCGAACTCGGCCCCGATCTCCTCGACTTCGGCGCGCGCGGCGGTTTCGGCCGCGAGGAACGCGGTGGCCGAGAGCCTGCCTTTCGGGAAGAAGCGCCGCGACATGTTGACGCAGCCGATGGGCAGGCTCGCCAGCCGGTCGGGGTGCAGCGCGTGGCCCAGGATGAATTCGGTGGAGCCGCCACCGATGTCGATGATCAGGCGTCGCTCGTTCGACGCGGGAAGGACCTGCTTGACGCCGGCGTAGATCAGCCGCGCTTCCTCCTGTCCGGTGATCACGTCGATCGGGAATCCCAGTGTGCGCTCGGCCTTCTCCAGGAACTCCTGCGCGTTGGTCGCGACGCGAAACGTATGGGTTGCGAGGACGCGGACGGCCGACGGGTGCAGCCCCCGCAGGCGCTCGGCGAAGCGGGCCAGACTGGCAAGCGCACGCCGGCGTCCCTCGGCCGTGATGCGGCCGCGGGAGTCGAGGCAGGCGCCGATGTGCAGGGTCTCGCGCCACGTATCGAGGCGGAAGATCTGCCCGCCCTCGACACGTCCGATCTCGAGGCGAAAGCTGTTGGACCCCATGTCGACCACGGCCAGGGTCGACGGCGCCGGTGAGAGTGCAGTCATGGTCGGCTTCATCGCATTGCGCGGGCCGGGTCGCACCTGTCGTCGAAAGTCCGCACGATATCACCGGCGGGATCGCGCCCGCGGCGGCAGCGCAGCGCGCCGCGCAATCGCCGTGGTTTCAGGGGGTTGCGACGACAACCTAAGTCAGTGCAAAAAACATTTGATTGTTGTGCGGGTTCTCGCCTTTAATTTCCCGTGCCGGTGCGTAACCTACGCGGGAGCCCGTCCATGCCCACGCTTATGCCTAAACTGCACCTGAGTCCGGCCGAGCAGAGGCTGCACGACCGCGCGATCGACGCGCTCGCCGACGAGATGCATCTCGATGCCATCGAAATCCGCGAAGTCTATGAGCGCCAGTACCTGCGGCTGCAGTCGATGGCCCGCGTCCGGGACTATCTGCACGTGCTGGTCGCGCGTCACGTGAGGAGTGCGTTGCGCCGATCGCGCCGTGACCGCTAGCGTCGTCCGCGTCGGGCGACCCAACCACAGGGATCGCCCATGAACGTCTCGACCCAGGATTTCCGCGTGCCCGAGGGCACCAAGGTGAAGCTCGGGAAGTGGCCGACCGCCGTGGCGCCGGTCTACCGATCGAAGGACGAATACGAGGAACTGCTCCAGCAGCAGGTCGCCAAGCTCGCCAGGCTGCAGGAGCTGCTCTACGCGTCGAACCAGTACGCCCTGCTGATGATGTTCCAGGGCATGGACACGGCGGGCAAGGACGGCGCGATCAAGCACGTGATGTCGGGGGTGAACCCCCAGGGTTGCCAGGTCACGAGCTTCAAGCACCCGAGCGCGACCGAGCTGCAGCACGATTTCCTGTGGCGCACGACGCGCGCGCTGCCCGAACGCGGCCGGATCGGCATCTTCAACCGGTCGTATTACGAGGAAGTCGTCGTCGTGCGCGTCCACCCGGAGCTGTTGCGCGCCGAAAGCCTGCCCAACGGCGACAACGACGGGGACGACGACAAGTTCTGGCGCGCGCGCTTCGGCTCGATCGTCGACCTGGAGAACCACCTGTCACGCAATGGCACGCGGATCATCAAGTTCTTTCTCCACGTGTCGCGCGACGAGCAGCGCCGGCGGCTCCTGGAGCGCATCGACGATCCGGAGAAAGTCTGGAAATTCAATTTCGCCGACATCCGGGAACGCGAGCACTGGCCGGCCTACACGGACGCGTACGAGCGTTGCATCGGCGCGACCAGCACGGGGCGTGCGCCCTGGTACATCGTTCCTGCCGACGACAAGCAGAACGCCCGCCTGATCGTGGCGAAGGTCGTCGCCGACACGCTCGAGAAGCTCGACATGCGGTATCCGGAAATCGGGGCTCCGCTGCGGCGGTCGCTGCGATCGGCACGGAAGGCGCTCGGGGAATGACGTCGCGGTCCGGGCTGGAGGCTGCGGCTCCGTGATCGGTTTCGTGCTCAGTTTCGCGCCCGGTTTCGAGGCGCTCGCCCGCCTCGCAGGACGTCGGCGAGCAGCAGCACGAGCAGCAGCAGCGCAGCTGACCAGCAGGCCGCCGCCGCGACCAGCAGCGGCAGCGCTTGGCCTGGGATCACGGCGGCGAGGATCCGCAATGACGCGGCAAGCCCGATCAGCGTGGTTCCGGCGACCAGCCGCGGCTCGCGCGCGCGGTCCCGCCGCGCCCTTTGCATGACGGTGCTCGCCATCACGTTGAACGTGAGGGTTCCCATCGCGCCGACGGTGATCGCGTGGATCGCCGCGGTGCGCGACACCCCGGCGGCCGCGAGCCCCAGCGCCGTCAGCCCGACCGCAAGCCAGGCGTAGCCGGTCCCGAGGCACAGCAGGTCGGGACGTCCGCGGCAACGCCACAATCGCCAGCGCAGCAACCGGACGAGCGCAAGCGCCCCTGCGGCGATGCAGGCAACGCGAAGCAGGGGGTCCAGCGCCAGGAGCGTCGTCGCCACGATCGCGATCGCCAGCAGCACGACCAGCGCGCCCTCGATGCGCGGCTGCAGCCGCGCGACCGGAACACTGCCCTGCCGGTAGATCTGGCCCGCCGCCGCAGGCCCGATGATGCGACCGCCCATGAACAGCATCAGCGCCGCCAGCAGCAGCACCACGACCATCGCGACCGCCCCGGCCCAGGCCGGTCGCGCAAGGCCCGCAGCGACGTCGAACGCCGCGGCCGCGATGCACACGCCGGCGAGAATTCCCGGCAGGGCGAGGTTGCGCAGCTTCTTGGCGGCGACGATGAGTCGCGGCACGACATGCCACGCGAGCGCGGCGGCGAATGCGATGTCGGGCACCGTCGAGAGGGCGCCTGCCGGGCCCGCGACCCAGGCGATGCGTGCCGCGAGCCAGAGCGCGAACAGGAGTGCCAGGCGCCGTGCCGACATCGGCGGGAGCTGGTAGCCCGCGACGACCGCGAGCGCATAGCCCAGCAGCATCTCGTGCGCGTGGCCGGCCGGCGTGGCGAGCGATGCGGGGCCGTGCACGACGCCGGTGATGGCCAGCACCGACCACGGAAGCGCGACCGCGCCGTAGAGCGCCGCCGCAGGGAAGAACAGTTGGTGCGACGGCGTCCGGCGCGGGCCGGACAGGTGCCGGGGTTCATCCACCGGTAGAATGGGCCAGCCTGCGCAAGCGCCACAGGCTGCCCATCTCAAGCCGCCGTTCCGTCATGCGTCCGCGACTCCGCTTTCTGCCTGCTTCCCGAAGCTTCCGGTTTCTCCACGTCGCCGTGATGTCGCTCGGCGTCGCGATATCGGTCGCAACGCCGATCGATGCGCGGCCGGTGACCCCGCGCGGTGCGTTGACGCCCGAGGAGCGACTGACCATCGACATCTTCGACAAGTCGAAGCGCTCGGTCGTCTACATCTCGACGGCGCAGCAGGTGCGCGACCTGTGGTCGCGCAACGTCCGCAGCATTCCGCGGGGCACGGGTTCGGGCATCATATGGGACGAGCAGGGCCACGTCATCACCAACTACCACGTGATCTCGGGCGCATCGTCGGCCAAGGTCCGACTGAGCGACGGACGCGACTATCCGGCGACGCTGGTGGGTGCGAGCGCCTTCCACGACATCGCCGTGCTGCGGATCGAGGTGCCGTCGAATCCTCCCCCGCCGCTCCCGGTGGGAACGAGCCATGACCTCCAGGTCGGGCAGCTCGTCTACGCGATCGGCAATCCTTTCGGCCTCGACTGGTCGCTGACCCGGGGCATCGTGTCGGCGCTCGATCGTTCGCTCGACGGCGACGACGGCAACACGATCGAGCACCTGATCCAGACCGATGCGGCGATCAATCCGGGCAATTCGGGCGGGCCGCTGCTCGACAGCGCGGGGCGGCTGATCGGCATGAACACGGCGATCTACAGCCCCAGCGGCGCATCGGCAGGCATCAGCTTCGCGGTGCCGATCGACACGATCAACCGCGTCGTGCCGGCACTGATCGCCCACGGAAAATACATCCGGCCGACGCTGGGCATCGAGACCGACGCCGACCTGAACGACGTCCTCTCCGAACGCCTGGGTGTCCGGGGCGTGTTCGTGCTCAAGGTCGCGCCGCGTGGACCGGGCGCCGCGGCCGGCCTGCGCGGCGCGCGGCTCGAGCGCGACGGGACCTTCGTGCCCGGCGACATCATCGTCGCGGTGGGCGGGCAGCCGGTCACCAGCGTGCCGAGGCTGCAGGCGCGCCTCGACGATTTCGACCCCGGCGCCCGGGTGCCCCTCGGCATCCTGCGCGACGGCAAGCACATCACCGTGGACGCAACGCTCGCGGCCAGCCGCTGAAGCCATCGCAACGCCGAAGAGCCTCTGCGGATCACGACCACTCAGGAGAGACCCATGAGCAAGACTTTCGCCTCGCACGCCGATCTCGCCGAAAAGAAGGTCAGCTTCGACAAGCTGTCCGATCACGCCTGGGCCTACACGGCCGAAGGCGATCCGAACACCGGCATCGTCGTCGGCGACGACGCGGTCATGGTCATCGACACCCAGGCGACCCCGGTGATGGCCCAGGACGTCATTCGCCGCATCCGCGAGGTGACCGACAAGCCGATCCGCTACGTCCTGCTGTCGCACTACCACGCGGTGCGCGTGCTCGGCGCCTCGGCCTACGGCGCGAGCCACGTGATCGCGAGCCAGGACACCCGGGACCTGATCGTCGAGCGCGGCGCGCAGGACATGAAGAGCGAGATCGAGCGCTTCCCGCGCCTGTTCCGCGCGGTCGAATCGGTGCCTGGCCTCACCTGGCCCAACCTGGTGTTCAAGGGCGAGATGACGCTTTGGCTGGGCAAGCTCGAGGTGAAGATCATGCAGCTCGGCCGCGGCCACACCAAGGGCGACACCGTCGTCTGGCTTCCGGACGAGAGGATCCTGTTCTCGGGCGATCTCGTCGAGTACGGGGCCACGCCCTATGCGGGGGACGCGTATTACGAGGACTGGCCCGCGACCCTCGATGCGATCGCCGCGCTGCGGCCCGAGAAGCTGGTGCCCGGGCGCGGCGCTTCGCTGACGACGCCGCAGCAGGTGCAGGCGGGCCTCGCGGGAACGCGGGCGTTCATCGCCGATCTCTATGCATCGGTCAAGGCGGGGGCGGCCGCGGGCAAGGACCTGCGCTCGATCTATCGCGAGACTTTCGACGCGCTGAAGCCGAAGTACGGGCAATGGGTGATCTTCGAGCACTGCATGCCGTTCGACGTCTCGCGCGCCTACGATCTCGCGACCGGGCATGCCGATCCGCGGATCTGGACGGCCCAGCGCGACATGGAGATGTGGCAGGCACTCGAAGGATAGCCGGCGCCGACTGCGAGCCGAACGACGTGGACGTCGACTACCAACGCCTGGAGCTTCCCTACGCGAGGTGCGCGGACCAGGACGCGGCCGGGCCCGTGCGGCATCCGGTGGTCGTCGTCGGTGCCGGCCCGATCGGCCTCACGATGGCGATCGATCTCGCGCGTCAGGGCGTTCCCGCCGTCGTGCTGGACGACGACTGCAGGCTCTCGGCCGGATCGCGCGC
Organism: uncultured Pseudomonadota bacterium; assembly: GCA_963816415.1. GTDB lineage: Bacteria > Pseudomonadota > Gammaproteobacteria > Burkholderiales > Casimicrobiaceae > VBCG01. Next base: position 600,644 of record CAWFKR010000017.1, on the reverse strand, counting down.
GATCTGCTTCGCCAAGCGCACGCTGGAGATCTGGGATCGCCTGGGCGTGGGCCAGCGCATGGTCGACAAGGGCGTCTCGTGGAACGTCGGCAAGGTGTATTTCCAGGACGGGCTGGTCTACGCGTTCAACCTGCTTCCGGAGAGCGGGCACCGTCGCCCTGCGTTCGTCAACCTGCAGCAGTACTACTGCGAAGGCTACCTGTACGAGGCTGCCGCAGCGCTTCCGAATGTCGAAGTGCGATGGAAGAACCGCGTCGTCGCGGTCGAGCAGCGGCCCGACCACGTCGAGCTGACCGTCGAGACCCCGGAGGGCCGCTACCGCCTGCAGGGCGAATACGTCGTCGCCTGCGACGGCTCGCGCTCGCCGCTGCGTGCGATGCTGGGACTGGAAAGCAAGGGGCGCGTGTTCCGCGACCGTTTCCTGATCGCCGACGTCAGGATGAACGCCGACTTTCCGGCGGAGCGCTGGTTCTGGTTCGACCCGCCTTTCCATCGCAACCAGTCGGTGCTGCTGCACATGCAGCCCGACAACGTCTGGCGCATCGATTTCCAGCTCGGCTGGAATGCGGATCCCGAGGAAGAGAAGGAGCCGGCGAAAGTCATTCCCCGCATCAAGGCGCTGCTCGGCGAGGACGCCCGGTTCGGGCTCGAGTGGGTCAGCGTCTACACGTTCGCCTGCCAGCGGATGGCGAAGTTCCGGCACGCCCGCGTGATCTTCGCCGGCGATGCGGCGCACGGCGTGTCGCCGTTCGGCGCGCGCGGCGCGAACTCGGGCGTGCAGGACGTCGACAACCTCGGATGGAAGCTCGCACTGGTGCTCGCCGGCAGGGCCCCCGACGCGTTGCTCGACAGCTATGCCGCCGAGCGGGAGTTCGCCGCCGACGAGAACATCCTGAACTCGACGCGCTCGACCGATTTCATCACGCCCAAGAGCGGGGTGAGCCGAAGGTTTCGCGATGCGGTGCTGAAGCTCGCGCAGGACCATCCGTTCGCGCGCCGCCTGGTGAACAGCGGCCGCCTTTCGGTTCCCGCCACGCTGTCGCAATCCACCCTCAACACGCCCGACCGCGATGCGTTCGCCGGGGCGATGGTGCCCGGCGCGCCCGCGGCCGATGGGCCGGTCCGCGTCGAGGGGCGCGACGACTGGTTCCTGTCGCAGGCCGGGGGAGCATTCGCGGCCGTTCTTTTCAGCGACGACGGCGCGCCCGCGCCCGAGGCCGCATCGACGCTGCGCGCGCTCGCGAACGCGCCGATTCCGGTCGAGGCGATCATCGTGACGCCGCCTGGCGTGCGCGCGGGTGGGCAGGCCGGCGTCACCGTCGTCGAGGATGCGCAGCACATGCTTGCGCAGCGCTACGATGCGCGCGACGGCACCTGCTATCTGCTGCGTCCCGACCAACACGTCTGCGCGCGCTGGCGGCGTTTCGATCCGGGCGCCGTCGCGGCAGCCCTCGCCCGCGCGACCTGCAACCCCTGAGGACGAGTCCGTCATGGCCGGCATGCTCAACATCGAACCCAACATCGCGGCGCCCGACGAATTCTACGAGGCGCTGATCGAGACGCACCGCGACCTCGCGCCCGAGCAGAGCGAGCTCGTCAACGCCAAGCTGGTCCTGCTGCTCGCGAACCACATCGGCGACCTCGACATCCTGCGCCAGGCGATGGCGCACGCGCGAGCGGGGATCGCGGCGGAGCCCGAAGACTCCACCGGGGCCGCAAGCGGACCAGGCGCTGCGCAAGGCCACCCGCGCAAGGAGGCATCATGAGCACTGCAGCTTCGGCCCGGTCCGGCGCAGCGACGTCCCCCACTGGCACGACGGGCGCCGGCCTGGACGCGCTCGGCTACGTTTCAGGATTCGGCAACGAAGTCGCCACCGAGGCGCTCCCCGGCGCTCTGCCGGTCGGACAGAACTCACCACAGAAATGCCCTTACGGCCTCTACGCCGAGCAGCTGTCGGGTACGGCGTTCACCGCGCCGCGCGGCGCGAACCGCCGGTCGTGGCTCTACCGGATCCGCCCTGCGGCGGTTCATCGACCGTTCAGGCGCGCGGACAACGGTCGCTACGTGAGCGATTTCGGCGCCGTCGAGACGCCGCCCAACCAGCTGCGCTGGGATCCGCTGCCGGTGCCCTCTGCGCCGACGGACTTCGTCGACGGCATCGTGACGATGGCCGGCAACGGCGACCCGCATGCGCAGACCGGCTGCGGCATCCACGTCTATGCGGCTAACCGCTCAATGGTCGACCGGTATTTCTACAGCGCCGACGGCGAGATGCTGATCGTCCCTCAGCAGGGCAGGCAGCGTTTCGTCACGGAGCTCGGCGTCGTCGATGCCGAGCCTCACGAGGTCGTCGTCATCCCGCGCGGCCTGCGCTTTCGCGTCGAGCTGCACGATCCCGAGGCGCGCGGCTACATCTGCGAGAACTACGGTGCGCACTTCCGGCTGCCCGACCTCGGGCCGATCGGCTCCAACGGCCTCGCCAATCCGCGCGATTTCCTGACGCCGACCGCCTGGTACGAGGATCGCGAGGGGCCATGCGAGCTCGTCGCGCGGTTCATGGGCAACCTGTGGTCGGCGGAGATGGACCATTCGCCGCTCGACGTCGTCGCCTGGCACGGCAACTACGCGCCGTACAAGTACGACCTGCGGCGCTTCAACACCCTCGGTTCGATCAGCTACGACCATCCCGATCCCTCGATCTTCCTGGTGCTGCAGTCGCAGTCGGACACTCCAGGCGTCGATGCGATCGACTTCGTGATCTTCCCGCCGCGCATCCTGGCGGCGGAGCACACGTTTCGGCCGCCCTGGTTCCATCGCAACGTCGCCAGCGAATTCATGGGCCTGATTCACGGTTCCTACGACGCCAAGGCCGAAGGTTTCGTGCCAGGGGGTGCGAGCCTGCACAACTGCATGACCGGTCACGGTCCCGACGCCGGAACCTTCGAGCGGGCGAGCCATGCCGACACGTCGACGCCCGATTACGTCAGGGACACGATGGCCTTCATGTTCGAGACGCGCTGCGTGATCCGCCCGACGCGCCAGGCGCTCGAGTCCGCGCAGCTCCAGGCCGACTACTCTCAGTGCTGGCAGGGGTTGCCCAGGCAATTCACGGGACGCCGGTGACCGCCGGACGCGATGTGGGCGGGGACGTCGCCTCGCCGCGCCAGCTGACGCTGCTGTCCGCTGCGGCGTTCGCGAGCATGACGTCGATGCGGATCTGCGATCCGCTGCTGCCCGCGCTCGCGCGCGATTTCGACACGACCACCGGACACGCGGCGCAGGTCATCTCGGCCTTCGCGATCGCCTACGGGCTGCTGCAGCTCTTCTACGGACCGCTCGCCGATCGGTACGGCAAGTTCCGCGTGGTGTCGCTGGCCGTCCTCGGCTGTGCGCTGGCCAATCTCGCGGCAGCATTCGCGCCATCGCTTGCCGTGCTCGTGGTGTGCAGGGCGGCGACCGGGGCGACGGCCGCCGCCGTCATTCCCTTGACGATGGCCTGGATCGGCGATGCGGTGTCGTACGATCGCCGGCAGGAGGTGCTCGCCCGGCTGCTGAGCGCGACGGTTGTCGGCATGATCATCGGGCAATGGGCCGGCGGCTTCTTCGCGGACACCCTGGGCTGGCGCAGCGTTTTCGTCGCACTCGCGCTGCTCTTCGCGGTCGTCGGCGTGCTGATGCGCGCGGACCTGCGGCGCCCCGGCGGCGAAGCGGGCACCCAGCGCGTCGCCGGCGATTCGCAGGATGCTGCTGGTCGCGCGCGGAGCGCCGCCCGCGGGTCGCCGGACACCTATGTCGCGCGTATCCGCGCCGTCGTCGCGGTTCCCTGGGCCTGGCGCATCCTGGGGCTCGCGTTCGTCGAAGGCGGCTTCGCCTACAGCGCATTCGCGTTCGTTCCAGCCCACCTGCACCAGCGCTTCGGCCTGTCGATGATGTGGTCGGGCGCGGTGCTGGCGCTCTATGGCGTCGGCGGGTTTTTCTACAGTCGGCTCGCGCCGCACATGCTGCGTCGCTGGGGAGAGACGGGGCTCGTGCGCGGCGGAGGCCTGCTGCTCTGCATCACGTTCGCGACGCTGGCGCTGATGCCGCACTGGGCGTGGTCGCTGCCCGCGTGCTTCATCGGGGGGCTGGGCTTCTACATGCTCCACAACACGCTGCAGACCCACGCGACCCAGATGGCGCCGCGGGTGAGGGGCACGGCGGTGTCGCTTTATGCGTGCACGCTCTTCCTCGGCCAGTCGGTGGGCATCGTCGTCGCCGCATGGGTCGTCGATCACGGATCGGCCACGCGCGTGTTCGGCGGAGCCGCGGTCATGCTGCCGCTGCTCGCCTGGTGGTTCGCCGCGCGCCTCCGGGAACGCACACCGGCGAAGGCGGCTGTCGCCTGAGAGCGTAGCGGAGCGTGGCGCGACCCCGACGTCGGGGGTCAGGCGCTGTCGAAACCGGCCGTCACCTGACCGACCTGGCGCGGCGCGCGCCGGCCGCCTTGTCGCCGCGGAAGGCCAGTGCCAGCTCGAATGCCTGCTTGGTGAACGCGAGCGCAGCGGCGAAATCCTTGTCGGAGAGCCGACGCGCTGCATCGCTGGCGCGGTAGATGTTCGCGAATTCGCGCTCGCGGCCCGCCTGCACGACCAGGCGCCCGAAGCCCAGGCGCTCGAGGGTGCGCCACACCTCGGGGTTGTACGAGCGGGTGAAGTGCATGACGAACGACAGCGGGTCGTTGCGTCCCAGCACCGAGGCGAGCCGCAGCACGATCTCGAACGGCAGCGCGATCTTGCCGTTCTCGACCAGTTCGAGCAGCACCGGATCCTCGAGGTTGATCGCGTCGGTCACTTCCCTGACGCTGAGGCCGGCGGTCTCGCGCATCCGCCGAAGCATCGCTCCTGCCTTTGCGAGCGCCGCCTGCTGCCCGGGCTTGACCAGCAGCGCCTTGGCGGCGCCGATCGAAATGTCGGCTGCCGCCCCTGCGACGCCCAGCACCGAGTCGGTCCACGCGCGCAGCTGGCGCGCCAGTCCGATGACGCCGGCTTCGCCGTCGCGGGTTCGCGCAGGCGTTCGCGCCGATGCGTTCGATGCCGGCGCGGCCTTGCGCTTGCGCGAGGATTTTCCGGCAACCTTGGCGCGGGCGCCAGTGACCTTGTTGCGAGCGGGCATCGTGGCACCTCGTCTATTTCGCTTTCGAACGCAGCCGGATCGTCTCGCCGTCGACGATGAACGCGCCGCGACCGGCGTGGTGGATCGTCCGCGGCTTCTTCACCGAGGGATCGATCCACGCCTTGACGACCTCGAGCACGAACATGTTGTAGCGGTCGACCCATCGCCCATCGGCGATCCGGCATTCGAGGTTGGCATAGCACTCCTCGACCCGCGGCGCGCCGACCTGCGACGATGCCACCGGGGTGAGGCCGAAGCGCTTGAACTTGTCGACGCGCCTGCCCGACGTGTTGCCGCACCCGACCACCTTGGGTGCGATTTCGACGGTCGGGATGTTGATCACGCACTCCCGGCTGGCGCGCAGCAGGTCGAACGAGTGGTTGCGTCCGCTGATGACGCAGCCGACGAGCGGAGGCTCGAACTCCATCATCATGTGCCACGACATCGCCATGATGTCGGTCTTGCCCTTGAACGCGGTCGTGACCAGCACGACCGGCCCGGGCTCGAGCAGCCGGTAGACCTCGGGGAGCGGGAAGCTTCGCTTGCTCATGGTTCTGCCTCCATAATGTTGGCACGGAACGCCGGTCGCCGCCGCGGGTCATCGGGCGGCAGTTCCCGGAGAGGAGCACGATCATGGCCTTCGATCTCGACGCCTATCTCGAGCGCATCGGCTGGACCGGCGAGCTTCGTCCCGATCTCAAGACGCTCGCCGGCTTGCTCGATGCCCACATGTCGCACATACCGTTCGAGAACCTCGACGTGCTGCTTGGCCGGGGTGTTCGCCTCGACATCGAGGCGGTGCAATGCAAGCTCGTCGCGGCGCGACGAGGCGGCTATTGCTTCGAGCAATGCACGCTGTTCGCGGCGGCCCTGGAGGCGACCGGCTTCGAGCCCCTGCGCCATACGGCACGCGTGGTCGTGGTCGCGCCGCGCAGGGAGTCGCCGCGCACCCACATGTTCCTGACCGTGCCCTTCCCCGAGGGCACGTTTGTCGTCGATCCCGGGTTTGGTGCGCTGGCGCCGCGCGTTCCTGTGCCGCTCGTCGACGAAGCGAAAGTGAGCGCGGGTACGGAGACGCATTGGATGGCGCATGACGGCGGCGTGTGGGTGCTGCGCACGCAGACCGCCGACAAGGCTGTCGATTGCTGGGTGTCGGCGGTCGAGGACGACAACCTGATCGATTTCGAAGTGGGCAATCATTTCACCGCGACCCATCCGAGTTCGTCTTTCGTCAACCGGATGATGCTTCGGGCGCTGACCGACGATGGCCGCGTGTCGGTGATGAACCGCGACGTCACGATCAGGCGCGGGGCCGAGTCGCAGACACTGCAGCTTCCCGACCGCGCAGCGCTGCGGGCGCTGCTCGCCGAGCACTTCGGGTTCGACCTGCCGGAGGTCGAAAGCATCCGCGTTCCCTCCATCGACGAGTGGCGCTGAGGCGTCCGGTGCAGTGACCGGTCGCGGCGGAAGCCGTGGGGCGCATTCACCGACATCGGCATCGCCGGCGCTGCTTCCGGGTCACCGGAGGGTTACCGCCCGGCCCTCGCCGCGCTCGTCCCGGTCGGAGGTTCGCTCGTCGCCGCGGCAACCCCGGTCGCCGGGGGGCTCGCCGCGCCGGTCATCCGCGCTGCATAGCCGCGCAACGCATCCTCGTCGAGCGTTTCCTTCTCCAGCAGTTCCTTCGCGGCCGCGTCGAGGACGCTGCGGTGCTCGCGCAGCAACCAGGTGGCGTGCTCGAAGGCCCGGTCGATGATGCGTTTCAATGCCGCGTCGATCTGCTGCGCGGTGGCTTCGCTGTACCTGCGCTCGAGATAGGTCTGCGGCTGGCCCGGCCCGAGGAGCGTCGAGCGGTCGGCTTCGTAGCTGACGGAGCCGAGATTCTCGTCCATGCCGAAGTGCGCGACCATGCCGCGCGCGATGTCGGTGGCTTTGGCGAGGTCGTCGGCGGCGCCGGTCGATGCTTCGCCGAACACCAGGATCTCTGCGGCACGACCGCCCAGCAGCGTCGCGATCTTGTTCTCCAACTCCAGCCGGGTCATCAGGAAGCGGTCCTCGGTCGGCCGCTGAATCGTGTAGCCCAGCGCGCCGATGCCCCGCGGGATGATCGACACCTTGTGGATCGTCTCCGTGCCCGGCAGCGCGAGGGCGACCAGCGCGTGACCCATCTCGTGGTGCGCGACGATCTCGCGCTCCCTCGGGATCAGCAGGCGATTCCTCTTCTCGAGACCGGCGACGATGCGCTCGATTGCCCGCGTGAAATCGTCGAGCGAAATCGACTGTGCCTTGCGCCGCGTCGCGAGCAGCGCCGCCTCGTTCGCGAGGTTCGCGATGTCGGCACCGGTGAAGCCGGGGGTCAGCGCGGCGATCTTCTCCGGGTCGACGTCGGGTGCGAGCGTCAGCTTGCGCGTGTGGACCTTGACGATCTCGATGCGGTCGCGCTTGTCGGGACGGTCGACGAGGATCTGGCGGTCGAAGCGTCCCGCGCGCAGCAGCGCCGGGTCGAGGATCTCGGGGCGGTTGGTGGCGGAGAGCAGGACCACACCTTCGCGCGGGTCGAAGCCGTCGAGCTCGGCCAGCAACTGGTTCAGCGTCTGCTCGCGCTCGTCGTGGCCGCCGATCCCGCCGTAGGAATTGCGCGCGCGCCCCAGCGAGTCGAGTTCGTCGATGAAGATTATCGCGGGCGCCTGCTTGCGCGCCTCGGCGAAGAGGTCGCGCACGCGCGCCGCACCGAGGCCGACGAACATCTCGACGAACTCCGAGCCGCTGATCGAGAAGAACGGGACGCCGGCTTCGCCCGCGACCGCGCGCGCGAGCAGCGTCTTGCCGGTTCCCGGAGGCCCGACCAGCAGGATGCCCTTGGGGATGCGGGCCCCCAGCCTGCCGTACTCCTTCGGGTTCTTCAGGAAGTCGATGACCTCGTGCAGTTCCTGTTTCGCCTCGGTTGCGCCTGCGACGTCGTCGAAGGTGACGCTGGTGTCCTTCTCGACGTAGACCTTGGCGCGGCTCTTGCCGATCGACATCAGGCCGGTGGCGCCCATGCGCTCGGCGAAGCGGCGATAGAGCAGGAACCAGATCGCGAAGAACACCGCGGCCGGCGCAACCCACGACAGCAGCGTCGTGAACGCGTTCGACTCCGACCCGCCTGTCACCTCGATCCCCGAGTCCTTCAGCATTTCGGCGAGCGGGAGATCGACGCGGGTGGTGACGAACTGGGTCTTGCCGTTCTGGGGTGTCCTGAAATAGCCGAGGATGTGGTCCTTGGTGACGACGATCTTGGTCACCTGGTGCTCGGCGACCAGCTTCTCGAAGGCGCTGTAGGGCACCTCCTCGGTCTGTCTGGCCTGGCTGATGAACTGCTGCGCGAACAGCACGCCGAGGATCGCGGCGAGCACATACCAGGCGTTGAGCTTGTGGGTCTTGTTCATCGCGGGCGGGCGGCGTCATCCGGAAACTCCTGCGGATGGCGCCGCCGACACGCAAATGGTCCCACGATTAACCGCCGATCGGGTTGAGGAAGATCAAGCGGCCGGACTGTCGATTTCGCGCTGGAGGTTGGTGCGCAGGCGGGCGAGGTCGGCTCGGCGGGTCATGGGGGCGATCGGATCGCGCGTGGCGAGGCGGCGGGCGCGTCGAACAGGAATCGCGCTGACGTCCACGACCGGCGCCCCGAGCCGCACGAATATTCGCTTTTCATTGGCGGCGCACTTGGCGACAATTGGCGGGGCCCGACTGGGGGCGAAATTCGGGCTCCGACGCCAGCCAGCCAGCGGCCCATCATGGGGAGAGTGCGATGAACAAGCGAACGCTATTCGCCGTTGTCCTTGCCGGGTTCATCATCGCTGGGTGTGGCACCACGGGGGCACCCGTCCCGGGCGGTGGCCGCCCTGTCACCCCGGGCATCCAGCCTTGCTCAACGAACGTCTGCCAGATCGATGTCCCGGTGACGACCACGACCGTCAACGGACACGGCCTGACGATCATCGGGCCGGTCCCCGATCTCGTTGTCGAGCATGGCAACCACGGCCCGGGCGGGCAAGGCGTGCGCATCGTCTGGCATCTGACGACCGCGGGCTACATGTTCAACGACGACGGCATCACCTTCTACAGCGAGTCAGCAGGGGGCCAATTCAGCGACCCCGGCACCGGTGGCGCCGGCGCGGAGTTCCACTGGACCGACAAGAACCGGGACGAGAATTCGTACGGCTACCAGATCAAGATCTACAACCGCAGCACCGGCGAATGGACCACGCTCGATCCTACGATCATCAACCGGGGATGAGTCCGCTGGCGCCCGGATCGGGGGCGGACTCGGTCGCGGCTGCGCCCAGCCAGGCGCGCACCGCGGCCATCGCCGACGCGTAATCCATCGCGCGTCCGGCCGCTTCGGCGCCGGCGTAGGTCGATGGATTGAGGGCGGCGCGCGCCTTGGCGATCAGCGGCATGAGGAACGCTTCGTCGGTCGGGTCGCGATGCATGCCGCTGACCGCGCTTTGGCGCTCGGCTGCACCGAAGAAGCGCGCCGCGTGCTCCCATTCGCCGCATGCCGCGGCGAGCCCGGAGGTCACCTCCATCACGCTCTGGCCGGTGGTCTTCAGATCCAACCCGTCGCAAATCGCGATGACTTCCAGAAGCATCTCGCGCGCCCGGTCCGACGCGTCGCGCAGGATCGCGACCATCGCCAGGTTGAGCAGCGTGAATGACGCGATGTCGGGCGTGTGGCGGCCGATTTCGAGGACCTCGCGGTAGAGAGGCTCCGCGGTTTCGAGGTCGCCTTCCATCCGCGCGATCTGGGCGAGGGAGCTCAGCACCGCCGCAATCTCGCGGGTATCGCCCGATTCACGCGCTATCACGAGTGCCTCGTCGAGATATTCGCGCGCCGCCGCGAGGTCTCCGATGCCCATGCAGGCAAGCGCGAGCGGCTGCAACAGGTAACCGATGCGCTGCCTGTCGCCGAGCGCGCGCGTGACGGCGAGGCTTGCGACCAGATGCGCATGCGCTTCGGCATAACGCCCCATGAACGCGGCGATCTGGCCCGCATCGTTGAGCGCTGCGGCGCGTGCAGGGGTCGGGGCCTGTGCGGAAGGACGCGTCAGGGCCTCCATCGTGGTCCGATAGCCGAGGCCAAGGAGGCCGCGGTCGAACCAGTAGCGCCGGACCGCGGACATCAGCCGCATCCCGAGCTCGCCGCCGCCGGGCGCGTGATCGCAGTAGCGGTGCGCCGCGAACAGGTTTTCGCGCTCCGCGTCGAGGCGAGCAAGCCAGGTTGCCTGCTCCGGTCCAATCAGATTCGGGCGACCTGCCTCGAACAACGCCAGGTACCACTCGAGGTGGCGCATGCGCAGGTCCTCCTCCTCGCCCGACTTCCGGAGCTGCTCGGCCGCATACTCGCGGATGGTCTCGAGGAAGCGGTAGCGGCTGTCATCCGCGTCCGGCGACACCAGCGATTTCTCGATCAGCCGCGTGAGCAGGTCGAGGACGTCGCCTTCCTCGACATCGCCGCCGGTGCCCACGGTTTCGGCAGCCTCGAGCGTCCATCCGCCGGCGAACACCGAGAGGCGGCGAAACAGCGCGCGCTCCGGCGGCGTCAGCAGGTCGTGGCTCCAGTCGATCAGCGCCCGCAATGTCTGCTGGCGCTTGAGGGCCGTGCGGTCGCCCCCGGTCAGCAGCTTGAAGCGGTCGTTGAGTCGCGCCGCGATCCGATCCACCGGCAGGCCGCGCGCGCGCGCCGCCGCCAGTTCGATCGCGAGCGGAATGCCGTCGAGCCGCCGGCAGATCTCGGTGACCGCCGCCGCGTTGTCCTCGTCGAGATGGAACGCCGGGTCCGCAGCGGCCGCGCGATCGACGAACAGGCGGATGGCATCGATTTTCTGCAACTCCGAAAGCGCCGGAGTCGCGTCGGCGTCCGGAAGCGACAGCGTTGGCAGCTGCAGCGTCGTTTCGCCTGCGATCCGCAGCGCTTCGCGGCTGGTGGCGAGGATCCTGACCTGCGCACCGGCCTGCAGCAGGGCCTTCGCCAAGTGCGCGCAGGCACCGATCAGATGTTCGCAGTTGTCGAGGATGATCAGCAGATGGCGGTCGGCGACGTGCTTCGCCAGCGTCTCCTGAACCGGGCGTCCCGCATCCTCCTTGACCCCCAGCGCCGAGGCGACGCTCAAGGGAACCAGGCGCTCGTCGGCGATCGATGCGAGCTCGACCAGCCAGACGCCGTCCGGGAACGCCTCGAGAACCTCGGCGGCGATCTGCAGCGACAGGCGCGACTTCCCGAGGCCGCCAACGCCCAGCAGCGTGAGCAGGCGTGTGCGGGAGAGCAGGTCGCGAGCCTGCGCGAGCTCGCGTTCGCGCCCGACGAAGGACGTCAGTTGCTGCGGAAGATTGTTCGGGGTCGCCTCGAGCGATCGCAGCGGAGGGAAGTCGGCGCGGAGCTTCGGATGCAGCAGCTGGTAAACGTGCTCGGGACTGGTCAGGTCGCGCAGTCGTACGCGGCCCAGGTCGCGCAGTTCGATCCCGGTCGGGTGTTCGCCGATCAGCGTCGCGACGGCTCCCGACAGCAATACCTGGCCGCCGTGGGCGGCGGCCATGATGCGCGCGGCACGGTTGACCGCCGTGCCGAAATAATCGTTGTCGCGGCGCTCGCTGATCCCCGTGTGCATGCCGCAGCGCACCAGCAGCTGCAGGCCGTTCGTCGCCTGGGGCTCGGCGAGCGCGCATTGCATCTGGATCGTCGCGCGAACCGCATCCAGGGGGTCGTCGAAAACGGCGTGCATCCCGTCCCCGGTCATCTTGACCACGCGGCCGTGATGACTCTCCACCGCATCCCGGGCGATGGTGTCGTGGCGTGCGAGCGCCGCGCGCATCCGCTCGGGCTCCTGCTCCCAGAGACGGGTACTGCCCTGGATGTCGGTGAAAAGGAAGGTCGCGACTGCGGAATGCTCGGACAACGGACGCCCCATGCGACAAAGGCCGCAGGGCGAACTTTACGGCAGCGTCCGGCACCTATCCAGCATCGGGCTGAGAGGCCCGGTCGACCCTCGCAGGGCGCCGCGAGGCGCAATCTGGTAAGATTTCACCTTGGTTCATGGGCTGGATGGCGCCATTCGGGTGCTCTCCGGCGCCGCATTCCCGGACGCCGCCGATGCCGGCGGCGGACCTGTTCCGGCTGGCAGGCAATGCGCCCGTAGCTCAACTGGATAGAGCACCGGCCTTCTAAGCCGGCGGTTACAGGTTCGATTCCTGTCGGGCGTGCTCAAATGCGCGGCGGCGCAGTGGTCGACCGCGGCGCGCGCAAGTTCAGTGGTGGCGGTAGCTCAACGGTAGAGTCCCGGATTGTGATTCCGGCTGTTGTGGGTTCGAATCCCATCCGCCACCCCATCTCCTCGCAAGCGTCTGTTTTGCCGTAGGACTTCTCACGCGGACCGGCGGACAAATCGTCGGTTGCTACACGGGTTGCTACACAGCCCGGAACAGCCGATGAAAGCTGCCGGTTCCCACCACCGGTTCCCACCACCGGTTCCCACCACCGGTTCCCACCACCTATAGCGCCGGGCCCTGGTCGGCGCCTTGCCTACCCGGCGCCTTGCCTACCGCGCCCGACGCGTTTTCTTTGGAGCGCTCTTCTTTGGCGGTGGCGATTTCTGTGCTGCCGGGCGTTCGTTCGGCCGATAGTCCCCGATGATGGTCTTGACGGGGCAGATCGCGAATACCGGGCACTTCCTGCAACCGACGGCGATGGCAATTGGACAGAGTTTCATGAGTGGCACCATGGAGTGTGGACCAGCCCACTCTACGCCAGTGCGCGCTCGTCGTCCTCACGCGCGAGCACCTGGCATCGTTGTCTCCCGGCTGTCGCCTGACTCGGAGGGGGGCCGCCGCTTCGAACGTGCGAGAAACGTGTTACTCATCGAATTGCGGAACGAAGGGAGACGAACGTGCATTCCGATGACCCCGCGCCGCCCGAGAAAGCGCCGCGCGACTCGCTGGTGGGGAAGCTCGGCCCGGGGCTGATCACGGGAGCGGCCGACGATGACCCGAGCGGCATTGCCGCCTACTCGCAGGCCGGGGCCCAGTTCGGCTACAGCTTGCTGTGGACTCTGTTCTTCACCTATCCGCTCATGGTCGGCATTCAAGTGGTCAGCGCCCGCATTGGCCGCGTCAGCGGATACGGATTGGCAGGCAACATTCGCCGCCACTATCCCGGGTGGGTGCTATATGGCCTGGTCTCCCTCTTGCTGGTCGCCAATACGATCAACATTGGCGCCGATCTGAGCGCGATGGCGGACGCAGCGGCGTTGCTTACCGGGGGCTCGCGGCACGCATACATTCTTGGCTTCGGCGCGTTCTGCGTGGTGCTGCAGGTCTACTTCTCGTATGCGCGCTATGTCCGCGTTCTCAAATGGCTCACCCTCTCGCTGTTCGCGTACGTCGGTGTTGTCTTTTCGGTCGATCTACCCTGGCTGGATGTGATCAAGGACGTTGTCGTCCCGTCGCTCAGCATGAGCGCAGGCTATCTGACGACTGTCGTGGCGATCTTCGGAACGACCATCAGCCCCTACCTGTTCTTTTGGCAGGCCTCGCAGGAATGCGAGGACCTGCGAGCCGTAAGGTCTGACAAGCCCCTGCACAACCATCCTGACCAGGCGGCCCGGCAGCTGGCCAGGATCAAGATCGATACCTATATCGGCATGGGTTTCTCGAACCTGATCGCGTTTTTCATCATGCTCACCACGGCCGCCACGTTGCATGCGCGCGGCATGACGGACATTCAGACGTCAGCCCAGGCGGCCGAAGCATTGCGCCCCATTGCCGGAAAGTTCGCGTTTCTGCTGTTCAGCATGGGCATCGTCGGCACCGGGCTGCTGGCCGTGCCCGTTCTGGCCGGCTCGGCGGCGTTCGCGGTCGCGGAGTCGTTTCGGTGGCGTCGAGGACTGGACTTGACCCCGTTGCGTGGGGTGCGCTTCTACGCGGTGATCGCCGCGGCGACGCTGGTGGGGGTCGGCTTGGGGTTCACGCGGCTCGATCCGATCAAGGCACTGTTCTACGCCGCGGTGATAAACGGCGTGATCTCGGCACCGATCATGGTCGTCATGATGCGCATGGCGTCGAATCCGAAAATCATGGGAGCGTTCGTCGTGACGCGCCGCTTGCGCATCCTCGGCTGGGCGGCGACCGCCGTAATGGCCATCGCAGTGGCGGCCATGTTCGTTCAAATGCTCAGCTGAGCCTCCTTTCGAAGCTGTGTGCGTCAGCGAACAGACGATGTCCGGCTGTCGCCGATATTCTGCATGCCTATCCGCCCGGTCGCACGTTCGCAGCCGGGGTCCCGGTGCCAGCGGCATTGTCGGTATCGAACGGGTAATCGGGACGTCCCGTCCGCGACGGGGCGTCGGCAATCCTGCGCAGTGACGGCGGGGACAATTCAAGGAATCAAGAATGAACTACAAGATTGCTACTACCCTTTTCGTGATCGGCTCGGTGCTGGCGCCCGTTGCGGCCTATGCAGCGGATTCGGACTCGGACCGTTCCAATCCGGTGAATTATGTCAAGGACTCGGTCATCACGACGAAGATCAAGGCGCAGCTCGCCGAGGATCACCTCGGCAGCATGAAGCATGTCACGGTCGACACGGACCGTGACGGCGGTGTGTGGATGACCGGCACGGCCAACAGCCAGGAAGAAGTGAACAGGGCCGTCGAGATTGCACGCAATACCGAGGGCGTCAAATCGGTGCACAGCGATCTGAAAGTCCAGAAGGACCGTTAAGCTTCCTTCGATTCCCGTGTCAGGGCATCTCTCCTGTCGGGAATCGACGCTGAAGCCGAGCGGGCGGGAAGCGTGATCCGGCCCGCTTGCCGGCGCAAAATGGTGGGCGTCCTGCGCAGCAGAGGGGCGATCACCGGACAAAAACGAGGCGCAGGCGCGCCTCGTTTTTGTTCTGGGCGCGGCATAGACGTGATCCCGGAGGTGAAAGTCCTGCCATGAGTGGACCACAGCGAATGAGACGAGATGCGACAGAATGACAAGCGCTGGCTGGCCGCTGGAGCGCTGGCCGCATTCCTGGCCTTCGCCGGTGCCCCTGTGCATGCCGACACCGCGGTCGTCGTGCCGCCGCTCACGCTGCCGGGTCCCTATCCGGTCGCGTGCAGCAACGTTGCGCAGGACTTCACCCGCGTCGCGTCGGACGAAAACGCGGAGGACTACTGGGATGGCCGTCCACGCGCCAACGGCACGTCGCGCTACGTTACCGACCTGCTTTCGGATCCGGCGAACACCCTGACGTTCACCGTCAACGCGCCGAGTGACAGCGACCTGTATGGCTCCTTTGCCGGGCGTGCCGTCGCTTACGTCGTCCTGGCCTGCTATCCAACGACGGCGGACAACGCCCGACCGGACTACGCACTGCCGACCGGCGAATTGGTGCCGCACATGCAGCGCGGAGACGACGCGCCGCTCCTGCCCGACGCGACGACACGCTTTCCTCTGCTGCTTTTCTCCCACGGGCTCAATGGAAGCCCGCTTTCCGGCGACGACATCCACGCGCTCGCGGTGCTGGCCAGTTTCGGGTACATCGTTGCCGCGCCGTTTCACGGGGATCCGCGGTTCCTTGACCTGTCGGTGGACAACCTTGGCGACGTTGGATACGTGCTGTTCAACCTGCGGGACTTTCTCGCCCTGCAGGCATTGCGACCGCTGTCGCTGTCGGCGACCATCGACCTGCTGCTTGCCCGTCCGCAATGGCGTGACCACATCGACGCGTCCAAGATCGGCGCATTCGGTGCAAGCATGGGTGGAGAGTCGACGCTGCTGATGGCGGGAGCAGGGCTCACGTCGTCGCTCGGGCTGTCGTGGTCGACGGTGACCAAAGACGTGCGGCTGAGGGCAGCGGTGGGCTATGTGCCGTACTTCGGTCAACCGCTCCTTCCGGCGTTCGGGCGCGATCAGCACGGGCTCGATGACGTCGTCTTGCCCTACCTTGCAATCAGCGGCACGGCCGACACCACGGCGCCAATCGTGGCGACCCTGCAGGGCATAAACCGGCTCGCGGGTCCGCGCGAGCTGGTCGCGCTCGTCGGCGTGACCCATGGTTTCGATGTCGCGTCGACCAACGACATCTTCACCTGGACCCTGACGTTTCTCGACGCGGAAGTCCGTGGCGATCCCGCCGCGCTCCGAAAGCTTCTCGGCATGGCGAGCGTGGCCGGTGGTGGTGACGACCATGTGGTCGTCCCCTACAACGGGGCCGCTGCGCTCAACTACGGGGGCCTGTGGTGGAATGCGCCGGCGGGGAGCGAGTCGGGCTGGGGGATCAACTTCGCGCACCAGGGCGACGTGATCTTCGCCACCTGGTTCACCTACGACACGACCGGCAAGGCCTGGTGGCTGGGGATGCAGGCGAACAGGACCGCGACCGGGGTCTATGCCGGGACGATCTTCACCACCCGCGGCCCGGCGTTCAACGCGCTGCCGTTCGACCCGTCGAAAGTGACCGAGACGGCGGTGGGGTCGGGGACGCTGACCTTCACCGACGCCAACGACGCGAGCTTCGCCTACACGGTGAACGGGGTGACCCAGACCAAGATGCTGACCCGCGAGGTCTTCGGCGCTTCGGTGCCGGAGTGCACGTTCGGAGGAACGCTGCCGGCGGCGCAGGCGACGAACTACCAGGACCTGTGGTGGGCATCGCCGGCGGGGAGCGAATCGGGATGGGGGGTGAACCTGACCCACCAGGGCGACGTGATCTTCGCGACCTGGTTCACCTACGACGCGAACGGCAATCCGCTGTGGTTGTCGGGACCGGCGACCAAGACCGGGCCGGGGGTGTACACGGGGACGCTGGCACAGACGACGGGACCGGCGTTCAACGCGGTGCCGTTCGACCCGACGCGGGTCATTGAGACGCCGGTCGGGACCCTGACGCTGACCTTCAGCGACGGTGCGAACGGGACGTTCGCGTACACGGTGAACGGGGTGTCGCAGGCGAAGGCGATCACGCGCGAGGTGTTCACGTCGCCCGGCACCGTGTGCCAGTGAATACGCCGTGACCGTTCGCAGACCGATCGAACACGCATGATGGACTCCAGTCTCTGTCGCGGCGGAACCCGACGATGACCGCGATCGGTCAGGCGATGCGCTTCCTGGCGGTCGGTCTTGTCGCCATGCTCGCGGTCGGGTGCGCAATGTTGCCCCCGGGGGCCGACTTCCCGAAGACGACGTCGATCGCGCTGGCGCACCCCGAAGACACGCGACTCGGCCGGCAGTTCGATGGCGCGGCGCCCGCGCACGGCGGGAAATCCGGATTTCGCCTGCTGTCGGTGGGCGTCGACGGCTTCCTGGCTCGGGCGCAGATGATCAATGCGGCCGAACGGACTCTCGACCTCGAGTATTTCATCTTCCGGCAGGACGAGACCGGCCAGTTGCTGACCGACGCCCTGCTGCGCGCGGCCGACCGCGGGGTGCGGGTACGCGTGCTGGTCGATGACGGAGACACGCTCAGTGGCGATGGACAGATCGCGGCGCTGAGTGCCCATCCGAACATTGATATTCGGATCTTCAATCCGTTCGTCTATCGAGGCCATGCCGAACTGTTTCGCGCCGTTGAATTCGCGTTCAACGCGTCGCGGCTCGATTACCGGATGCACAACAAGCTGCTGGTCGTCGACAATTCGATCGCCCTCGTCGGCGGACGCAATATCGGTGATCAATACTTTCAGGTCGACCCCGACTCGCAGTTCGGGGATGACGACGTCTTTGCGGCGGGCCCGATCGTCAAGGACCTCTCCAAGACTTTCGACGATTTCTGGAACAGCGCCCTCGCGATCCCCGTCGCGGGACTCGGCAACGGAAAGCACTCGGACGCGGCCCTCGAGGCCTACCGCAGGACCCTGGACGAACATCGCCTGCAGTTGAAGGCGGACGGGACCGATTACGCGAGCCGGGTTGCGAGCGGTGAGCCGCTGGCCGGGATGCTGTCCGGCAGGTTGCCGCTCGTGTGGGCGAACGCGCAAGTCGTCTATGACAGCCCGGACAAGAGACGCGTGGAAAAAGGGGAGATCGTCGGCGAGTTGATGCACCGGACCGTGGCCGACGCCGCGGCGGCCGTGCGGTCGGAACTTCTGATGATCACGCCTTTCCTAATCCCGGGGAAAGATGGAATGAAGCTGTTCAAGGACCTGCGCGAGCGCGGCGTGCGCGTCCGCATCCTGACCAATTCCCTCGAGTCGACGCCGGAGCTCGTGGCTCAGTCCGGTTACATGCGCTATCGCATCCCATTGCTCGAGGACGGCGTCGAACTCTATGAAATCCGCGCACTGCTGGGCAACGCCAGGGGCAGCGGCGAGTCGTCGGCGGCGACGCTCTCCGGGAATTACGCATTGCACGCGAAGCTGTTCGTGTTCGACCGCGAACGGCTGTATATCGGGTCGATGAACTTCGACCAGCGTTCGCACCACCTCAACACCGAGGTCGGGTTGATCATCGACAGCCCCGAGCTGGCGCGCCAGACCGCAGCGCGCTTCGAATCGATCGTGGCTCCTGCAAACAGCTACGCACTGGCGTTGCGCAAGAATCAGGCGGGTGGGCCGCCGGAACTGGTCTGGCGCACCCGGGAAGACGGAAAGGACATCGATTACGACACCGAACCCGCGCGCAGTGCCTGGCAGCGATTCAAGGTTGATTTACTGTCGATGCTCCCGCTGGACAAGGAGCTCTGAGCGCCGGCGCGAACCCCGCCGGGCGCTCGGAACGCGACATGCAGCTTCACTCCCCTCGTCCATGAGGCCGATCGCGGCCCGTTCGGTACTGTTTGCGATTGCGCTGGCGATTTTCGCCGCCGCTGCGCATGCTGCTCCGCAGGACTTCCGGGACATCGCCGTCGCCATCCATCGGGACGGTGAAGCCTATGTGGTCGACGTGGACCTTACTGTCGATGCGACCCCACAGGAAGCATGGAACGTCCTGACCGACTACGACCACATGTCAGAGTTCGTCTCCAACCTGACCATGAGCCGCATCATCCATCGTGCGGGCGACAGCCTCGAGGTGGCCCAGACAAGCCGCCTGAAATTCGGCTTCATCGACCTGAAGTTCGACAACGTTCGGGAGATCGAATTCGTGCCACTGCAGGAGATCCGATCCAAGCTCGTTCGCGGCGACATGAAGATGTCAGCCTTCACGACCCGCCTCGCCGCCATAGGCAACGCGACACGGATCACCAATCACGGACGATTCATACCCGATCGCTGGATCCCGCCGCTGATCGGGACCCTGATGCTCGAAGCGGAGACCCGGAAGCAGTTCGGCGAACTCCGCGCGGAGATCCTGCGGCGCAAGGGCTCGGAGAGCACGAACCCCGAGTAGCGCACGCCATTCAGTCGTCACGCACGGCCGCGTCGGGCGGTGCGGACGCGGAAGTTGCTTGACACCCCGATCTCGACCGCTCATTGATGTTGCTCAAGGCAGACGCCGCAGTTTTGCCCATCATCGATCCTCGGGGAAGGGCCCGTCGGTCGTTACGTCTGCCCACCGCACCCGGCAAGCTGCCAGCCTCGAAAGCATGCGAATCCACCCACTGAATTTCGGTCGTGCCGTGCGCGATCGCTCGCCGCGAAAGTTCGCTGGCAAGGAACCGCCGCTGCGCGCGGAGTTGTTCAGCGCCGACCAGATGGAGCGGCACGGGAAGAGTCTCGCCGCATCGCACCGGTTGGCGCGGGAGCGCGCTTCGGACCAGCTTCTGGCTCGACTGGCCGACAACGAGCGCGTACTGAACGAAGTCTCGGACCTGCTGACGGCAGCGGTCACGGCGAATCGCAGGATCACACCCGCCGCGGAATGGCTGCTCGACAATTTCTATCTGATCGAAGAGCAGATCCGCACGGCCAAGCGGCACCTGCCAAAAGGCTACAGCCGGGAGCTGCCCGGGCTCGCTCACGGCGCATCGGCCAGGCTTCCCCGCGTGTACGACCTCGCGCTCGAGGCGATCTCGCATGGTGACGGCCGGGTGGACGGCGAGAGCCTCACCCGGTTCGTCGCGGCCTACCAGACCGTTTCGCCACTCAGGCTGGGCGAACTGTGGGCCTTTCCCATCATGCTGCGGCTGGCGCTGATCGAGAATCTGCGCCGCGTCGGAACGCGCATCGCCGCCGGTACGATCGACCGGAATCGGGCCGATGCGTGGGCGGACCGCATGATACAGGTCGCCGAGCAGGACCCGAAGAGCCTGATCCTGGTCATTGCGGACATGGCGCGATCGAGCCCGCCGATGGTCAGCTCGTTTGTCGCCGAGATCGCGCGCAGGCTGCAGGGACAGAGTCCGGCATTGGCGCTTCCACTCACGTGGATCGAGCAGCGGCTCTTCGAGTCGGGTTTGACGATCGAGCAGCTGGTGCAGTCGGAGACGCAGGAACAGGCCGGCGACCAGGTCTCCATCAGCAACAGCATAGGCAGCCTCAGGTTCCTGGGGTCGATGGATTGGAGCGATTTCGTCGAGGCGATGAGCTTCGTCGAGCAGAAGCTGCGGGAGGATCCGGGCGGGTTCTACGGCAGAATGGATTTCGCGACGCGTGACCGTTACCGGCACGTCGTCGAACAGATCGCGAAACGCAGCCGACTGTCCGAGAGCGAAGTCGCACGCAAGGCCATCCAGCTCGCGCATGAAAGCGCGTCGCGCAGCGCCGGCAATGGTGGACGATCGGATCCGGCGTCCCACGTCGGTTTCTATCTGATCGACGACGGGCGCGGCCAGCTCGAACGGGCGGTCGAGATGCGGGTTCCGTCGGTCGAGACCCTCAGGCGTGCTGCGGGGCGCTTCCCGCTGTCGCTGTACCTCGGCGCGATTGCGCTGATCACCGGGATCCTGACCGCGGCGTTGCTGGCGAAGGCCGATGCCGGTGGCGCGACCGGTGCGCTGCTCGTGTCGACCGGAATCCTCGCGCTGCTCGCCACCAGTGCGCTGGCGGTGGCGATGGTGAACTGGCTGGCGATGCTCCTGGTCACGCCGCGCGCGCTGCCGCGAATGGACTTCTCGCACGGGCTTCCGGCGACGGCGCGCACGCTGGTCGTGGTCCCGACGATGCTGACGGGCGCCGCCGACATCGACCACCTGGTCGAGACCCTCGAGGTGCGCTTCCTGGCCAATCGGGACGACCATCTGCATTTCGCGCTGTTGACCGATTTTCAGGACGCGCCCGACGAAACGCTGCCCGGCGACGAGCCGCTGTTGGCGCTGGCCCGGCAGGGGGTCGACGCGCTGAACCAGAAGTACGGAAGCGCGGCCGACGGACCCGAAGGTGGCCCCGATGGCGGCCATTTCCTGCTCATGCACCGTCCGCGCCGCTGGAATCCGCAGGAACGGTTGTGGATGGGCTACGAGCGCAAGCGCGGGAAGCTTGCCGACCTCAATGCATTCCTGCGCGGTGGCGCGCGCGAGCGCTTCTCGCTCGTCGTTGGCGACACGGTGGCATTGTCGGACGTGAAGTACGTCATCACGCTCGACACCGATACGCAACTTCCCCGCGACTCGGCACGCCAGTTCGTCGGCGCGATGGAGCATCCACTCAACCGTCCCCGTTTCGAAGCAGCGGGCAATCGCGCTGGCAAGGCCATGGTGACCGGGGGCTACGGAATCCTGCAGCCGCGCGTGGGTGCGAGTCTTCCCGCGACGACCCGTTCGCGGTATGCGCGCCTGCACACCGGTGAGCCGGGCATCGATCCGTACACCCGCGCGGTCTCCGACGTCTACCAGGACGTGTTCGGAGAAGGCTCGTTCATCGGCAAGGGGATCTACGACGTCGACGCCTTCGAGCGGGCGCTCGGCGGGCGCTTCCCCGAGAACCGGATCCTGAGCCACGACCTCCTTGAAGGCTGCTATGTCCGGTCGGGCCTGATGAGCGACACCCAGTTGTACGAGGAGTACCCCTCCCGCTACAGCGCGGACATGAAGCGCCGGCATCGCTGGGTCCGCGGCGACTGGCAGGTGGCCGCGTGGCTTTTGCCGCACGTGCCCGGCAGCGGCGGGCGGCGGGAGAAGAATCCGCTCTCGGGACTGTCGCAGTGGAAGCTCCTCGACAACCTGCGGCGCAGCCTTCTTCCCATCGCCTTGACGCTGCTGCTGCTGCTCGGATGGACCCTGCTGGCCGCGCCTTGGTTCTGGACCGCCGCGGTGATCGGGGTCCTCCTGATTCCGGCGATCTGCGCTTCGCTCCTGGACGCGATGCGGAAGCCCGACGAGGCGATGCTGAAGCAGCATCTCGCCGCGACGATGCGCACCTCCGCTCGCGCATTCACCCAGGAAGTGCTCACGCTGGCATTCCTCCCCTACGAGGCGTCGGTCAGCCTCGATGCGATCGCACGCACCGCATGGCGACTGCTCGTCAGCCATCGACGGCTGCTCGAGTGGACGCCATCGCGGGACGAGGCGCGCGAGTTCGGCCAAGGCTCCGATACGACCCGCCGCGCCGGCCTTGCAGAATCGTTCGGGTCGATGTGGATCGCCCCGGTCGTCGCCTCGGCCGCGGCGATCGCGTCCGCCGCTGCTGCGCCGGGTGCGCTGGCGGTGGGCGGCCCGGTACTGTGCCTGTGGTTCGTCTCGCCGGTCATCGCGTGGTGGATCAGCCGGCCGCTTCCGCGCCGTGAAGCGAAGCTCACGATCGAGCAGGCAATCTTCCTTCGCAAGCTCTCGCGCAGGACCTGGGCATTCTTCGAGACGTTCGTCGGCCCGGACGACCATTGGCTGCCTCCCGATAACTATCAGGAGCATCCGGTCGACGTGATCGCGCATCGCACGTCGCCGACCAACATGGGAGTTGCGCTGCTGGCGAACCTGGCCGCGTACGACCTCGGCTACATTCCGGCCGGAGCGCTGATCGTGCGCACGACGAATGCGCTGCGCACGATGGAAGCGATGGAACGGCATCAGGGACATTTCTACAACTGGTACGACACGCAGACGCTGCAGCCGCTGCAGCCCCACTACGTTTCATCGGTGGACAGCGGAAATCTGGCGGGCCATCTGCTGACGCTGGGCCCGGGCCTGCTCGCAATTCCCGATCGGAAGGTCTTCGAACCGCGATGGTTCGAGGGCTTGAGCGACACGCTCCGCATCCTCGCGGAGGCGGCTGGCGACGCCGGCGCGACGCCGCTGACCCGCCTGCGGCGGGATCTCGAGTCGGCTTACGATTCGCGGCCCGCGACGATCGAGGCCGCGCGACGTTGGCTCGAACGGTTGACCGCGGGCGCTGCCGAGGTCGCCGCACACTTCGGTGACAGCCTCGCCGACGGCAATGCGACGGCGTCCGGGCGTGAGACGACGTGGTGGTCGCGTGCGCTGGTCCGGCAATGCCGGAGCCTGCAGGATGAGCTGCTGTTCCTCCTTCCCTGGCTCATGCTGCCTGCGGCGCCGAGCGGGATTTCGCCCCTCGCACACGCCGACGCGATCCCGACGCTGCGCGAGCTCGCGGCGCTCGATGAGGAAATGTCGGCGGCCATCGAGAACCGCTTCACTGCGACCAGGGTGTCGAACGAGCGCGAGTGGCTCGAGGATTTCAGGCGAGCGCTCGCCGAGGCGAGCCGCCGCGCGGGGGACGCGATCGGGGCGCTCGAGCGACTTGCGCTGCAAGCGGGCGAGTTGGCGCGGATGGACTACGGCTTCCTGTACGACAAGGCGCGTCATCTGATGGCCATCGGTTACAACGTGGGCGAGCGCCGACGCGATCCGGGCTATTACGACTTGCTGGCCTCGGAATCGCGATTGTCCAGTTTCGTGGCGATCGCCCAGGGAGAACTGCCGCAGGAGAACTGGTTCGCCCTCGGGCGCCGGCTCACCAACGCCGGGGGCCAACCGATCCTGCTGTCGTGGAGCGGCTCGATGTTCGAGTACCTGATGCCGGTCCTGGTGATGCCCACGTATGAAGACTCGCTGCTCGAGCAGACCTGCCGCGTCGCGGTCGAGCGGCAGATCGCGTACGGAAACCAGCGTGGCGTGCCCTGGGGAATTTCGGAATCCGGCTACAACAGCGTCGACGCGGGTCTGAACTATCAGTACCGCGCCTTCGGCGTGCCCGGCCTGGGCCTGAAGCGCGGACTGGCGGAGGATCTCGTCGTTGCGCCCTACGCATCCGCCCTCGCGCTGATGGTGGCGCCCGAGGCGGCGTGCCTCAACCTTCAGCGACTCGCGACCGCCGGCCTCGAGGGGCGATTCGGCATGTACGAGGCAATCGACTACACACCTTCGCGCCTGCCACGCGGACAGTCGAGCGCCGTCGTGCGCTCGTTCATGGCCCACCACCAGGGCATGACCTTGCTCGCACTCGCCCATGTGCTGCTCGATCGTCCGATGCAGAGGCGCTTCGAGTCGGATCCGCTGTTCAAGGCGACGATGCTGTTGCTGCACGAGCGCATCCCCAAGACCGCGGCGTTCGATTCGCACCCCGGAGAGCTTTCCGCGATCCGCGCGATTTCCGGTGGTCCGGAAGCGCCGGTGCGCGTGATCGAGAGCCCGGACACGCCGATCCCGGAGGTGCAGCTGCTGTCCAATGGCCGGTACCACGTCATGGTCACGAACGCGGGCGGCGGCAGCAGCCGCTGGAAGGATCTCGCGGTGACGCGCTGGCGCGAGGACAGCACCTGCGACAACCGGGGCACCTTCTGCTACATCCGTGACGCCGCGAGCGGCGACTTCTGGTCCACTGCGCACCAACCGACGCTCGAACGGGCCGAAAGCTACCAGGCGATCTTCTCGGAAGGGCGCGCGGAATTTCGCCGTCGCGACCACGACATCGAGACCCATACCGAGATCGTCGTTTCGCCTGAAGACGACATCGAGCTGCGCCGGGTCACCATCACCAACCGCTCGCGATCACGCAGGGCCCTGGACGTCACGAGCTACGCGGAAGTCGTCCTGGCATCGCCGGCGGCGGACGCGCTGCACCCGGCGTTCAGCAACCTCTTCGTCCAGACCGAGATCGTGGCGCATCGCCCCGCCATCCTCTGCACACGCCGGCCGCGGTCGCAGGGAGAGCAGGTCCCCTGCATGTTCCACCTGATGGCCGCCCACGGGACGGAGCTGCGGGAGAGCGTGTCCTGCGAGACCGACCGCATGCGTTTCATCGGCCGCGGAAAGACCAGCGCCGCGCCGCAGGCGATGACCGATCTGGCGCCGCTTTCGGGCAGCCAGGGCCCGGTGCTGGATCCCGTCGTGGCGATCCAGTACCGGATAACGCTCGATCCGGAGGAGACGGCGACGATCGACATGGTCTTCGGCGTCGGCGAGACGCGCGACGCCGCCCTGAGCCTGGCCGGGAAATACCAGGATCGGCATCTGGCGGATCGCGTCTTCGACCTCGCATGGACTCACAGTTGGGTGACGCTGCGGCAGATCAACGCCACCGAGTCCGATGCGCAGCTCTACGGACGGCTCGCAAGCTCGATCCTCTACGCCCACGCGTCGCTTCGCAGCGACGCCTCCGTCATCCGGCAAAACCGCCGCGGACAATCGGGCCTCTGGAGTTACGCCATATCGGGCGACTTGCCGATCGTTCTCCTGCAGATCGGCGACCCGGACAACATCGAACTCGTGCGCCGCCTGGTGCAGGCGCACGCGTACTGGCGCCTCAAGGGATTGGCGGTGGATCTGGTGATCTGGAACGAGGACCGCGGTGGATACCGGCAGGCCCTCCAGGATCAGATCATGGGGCTGATCGCCGCAGGTGTCGAAGCGCATGTGATCGATCGACCCGGCGGCATTTTCGTGCGGCGGACGGAGCAGATTCCGGACGAGGACCGCATCCTGCTGCAGTCCGTGGCGCGCGCCATCATCACCGACCGCCGGGGCAGTCTCGCGGCGCAGGTCGTTCGTCGCGGTGCTCCCGAGGTGCGCGGACCACGGCTGGTGCCGACCCGAAGCCGCCGAGGCGAGACCCATTCCGCGGAACCGCCGTCGGGTGAATTGATCCTGTCCAACGGACTCGGGGGATTCACGCCCGACGGCAGCGAGTACGTCATCACGACCGGATCCGGCCGGATGACGCCGATGCCCTGGGTGCAGGTACTGGCAAACCCGGATTTCGGAACCGTCATTTCCGAGAGCGGTCTTGCCTATACCTGGAGCGAGAACGCTCACGAGTTCCGCCTCACGCCCTGGCACAACGACCCGGTGAGCGATGCGAGCGGCGAGGCTCTCTTCCTGCGCGACGAGGAGTCGGGCCACTTCTGGTCGCCCGCGCCGTTGCCGAGTCCCGGAGCCGGCACGTATGTGACCCGTCACGGGTTCGGGTACAGCGTCTTCGAGCATTCCGAGGATGGCATCAGCTCGGAGCTGTGGGTGTACGTGGCCATCGACGCATCGGTGAAGTTCTCGGTGCTCAAGGTCCGCAACACGTCGGGTCGTTCGCGCCGGCTCTCGGCCACCGGATATGTGGAATGGGTGCTTGGAGATCTGCGGCCGAAGACGACGATGCATGTGGTCACCGAAATCGATCCGAAGAGCGGCGCACTCCTGGCGCGCAACGCCTACAACACGGAGTTTCCCGATCGTGTCGCATTCTTCGACGTGGACGACCCGCTACGCAGCGTGAGCGGCGACCGCACGGAATTCCTGGGACGCAACGGCGCGCTCGGCAATCCGGCCGCGATGGCGCGATCGCGACTGTCGGGCAAGGCCGGCGCCGCGCTCGATCCCTGCGCGGCGATCCAGGTCCCCTTCGAACTGGCCGATGGCGAGGCCGGCGAGATCGTGTTCAGGCTGGGCGTGGGCCGGCATGACGCCGACGTCGGCAACCTCGTGCATCGGTTCCGGGGAACGACCGTCGCCCGCGACGCGCTGGACGCGGTGCGTGCCCACTGGAAGCGCATGCTCGGCGCCTTGGAGGTTGAAACGCCGGACGCGTCGCTGAACGTGCTCGTGAACGGCTGGCTCGTGTACCAGACGGTGGCATGCCGCCTGTGGGCGCGAAGCGGCTACTACCAGTCGGGCGGCGCCTTCGGCTTCCGCGACCAGTTGCAGGACGCGATGGCGCTGGTCCACGCCGAGCCCGCGCTCCTGCGTGAGCAGCTGCTGCGCTGCGCCGGCCGTCAATTCATCGAAGGCGATGTCCAGCATTGGTGGCATCCGCCGTCGGGCCGGGGCGTGCGCACGCACTGCTCGGACGACTATCTCTGGCTGCCCCTTGCGGCGGCACGCTATGTGAAGGCGACCGGAGACCTCCGGGTTCTGGACGAATCGATACCGTTCCTGGAGGGTCGCGCGGTGAACGCGGGGGACGACTCCTACTACGATCTGCCCGGCCTGTCGGGGGAATCGGGAAGCGTCTACGAGCACTGCGTGCGCGCGATCGTGCATGGTCTGCGATACGGCGCGCACGGGCTGCCGTTGATGGGCTCCGGCGACTGGAACGACGGCATGAATCTCGTCGGAATCGAGGGCAAGGGCGAAAGCGTGTGGTTGGGCTTTTTCCTCTGTGCCGTGCTGGAGCAGTTCGCCGAGGTCTCGCAGCTGAAAGGCGACGCGTCGTTCGTCGAGCGATGCGAGGCCGAGGGAAACAAGCTTCGCGCCAACCTCGAGCAGCACGGCTGGGACGGCGCGTGGTATCGGCGCGCGTATTTCGACGACGGGTCGCCGCTGGGATCTGCGACCAACGCCGAGTGCCAGATCGACGCCGTGGCCCAGAGCTGGTCGGTGCTGTCGGGGGCAGGCGATGCGAAGCGGTCGCAGATGGCCATGGACGCCGTCGATGAACGCCTCGTGCGCCGCGACGACGCGTTGGTCCAGCTGCTGGATCCGCCGTTCGACAAGTCGGATCTCGATCCGGGCTACATCCGGGGTTACGTCCCCGGCGTCAGGGAGAACGGGGGGCAGTACACGCACGCAGCGATCTGGGCGGCGATGGCGTTCGCGGCCCTGGGGGATCGCGAGCGTGCCTGGGAACTCACCGCGATGATCAATCCGGTGAACCATGCGCGGACGCCGGAAGCTGCGGCGACCTACAAGGTCGAGCCCTACGTCGTTTCCGCCGATGTCTACGCGCTCGCGCCGCACACCGGCCGCGGCGGATGGAGCTGGTACACGGGGTCGGCCGGATGGATGTACCGGTTGATCGTCGAATCGCTGCTGGGCGTGACGCTCGAAGGAAATCGTCTCCGCTTCACGCCGCGCCTTCCCGCGGACTGGACCGGGTTCACGATGCGCTACCGCTTTGGCGCGACCACGTACGACGTCGCCGTCCGGCAGACGCTCGTCGATGCGGGCGCAGAAGTCCGCGCGGCTGTCGTGACGCTGGATGGCGTCGTGCAATCCGGCGATTCGATGCCGCTCGTCGACGATGGCGCCGCGCACCAGGTTTCAGTCGAGGTGCACGCCAGCGCGAAGTAGGGTGGGACCCCGGCGCTTCGCGTGGGTGTTCCAGCGCACCGACGGCGGGCTCTTTCCCCGGCAGACTTGCCTGGCCCTCGCGGTTCCGCAACCCATCGATGGCTTGCGATTCGCGGACCCTTGACTTCAACGAGAAAGCAAAATCATGAAGAAACTATGGAAGCCACTGGCGACGCCGCTGGCGATCGGCATCCTGTCGTTTGCAGCCGGCTCGGCCCTCGCCGACAGCATCACCTTCTACCAGGATGACAACTTCCGCGGTGCGCAGTTCACTGCTGATCGCCCGGTGGCGAACTTCGAGCGCAACGGCTTCAATGACCGCGTCAGCTCGGCGGTCGTGCACGACGGTCGATGGGAGATCTGCGTCGACGCCGATTTCAATGGCAGCTGCAGCGTCCTCGCTCCGGGGGCCTATCCGAATCTCGGGGCATACGCGGGCCGCATCAGTTCGGTGCGCCCGATCGCCGCCAACCATTCCAGCGACCGCGTCAGCGACCGCTCCGACGATCGCAGCCGAAGCCACATGGCACGCGCGACGCTTTACGAAGGTCCGAATCTTTCCGGGCGTTCGTACCCGCTCGATGGCACGATGCCGAACCTCGACAGGACCGGATTCAACGACCGTGCGTCCTCGCTGCATGTCGAGAGCGGCTACTGGATCTTCTGCAGTGATTCCAATTTCCAGGGTGAATGCCGCACGTTCGGTCCCGGCGACTACGCATCCCTGCCCGGCATGAACAACGTCATCTCATCGGGTCGCCGGATCGCCAACGCCTATCCGTACGACGAAAAGCCTGATTGGCAGCGCGAGCCGTACCGCGCATCGCAGAGTGTGCAGAGTCGTCAGCAGTAAGCACGTCGGATGTCCGGGAAGCCGGGGCGCGATCGCGCCCCGGTCGATTGCTGCATCGTCACTTCCGTAGCGCTGTGAATCCCGTCCAAGCGGGGTTGCGGCACCGCTAGGCGCGGTTCCGTGCGCTATCGCACAGATGCGCGGACGGCTTCGCGACATCATGATGCGGTCGGGATTTCATATGATGGGCAGGTGGCAGTCATGTTGCGTCGACTGGCGTGGTCGAGCCTTCCGTCAGCGTCCCTTTCCGTGGCGTGTCTCAGCGAGATCATTGCGCCCTCGCGACGGAACAACGAACGCAATCACATTTCGGGCAGGCTTCTGTTCACGGGCGCCCACTTCCTGGGCGTTCTCGAGGGCGACGAACGCGACCTGGGCAAGCTCTGGCTGTGCATGGCGCGCGACGAACGCCATCGGGACCTGATCCGTATCGGAGATGCACTATGCGGCAAGCGCTGGTTCCCGGAGTGGATGATGGCCTACATGGACCACGCCGATATCGGTGCGCAGATCGAGGCTCTTCGTTCTCCGCAGGCGTCCACTTCCCCGGCATCCGTGGCAACGGTCCATTCGATCATGTTGGGTGCCGACTGCATTTAGGAGACCCCGATGGGTCTCCGGATTCGCCGGGGCACGACCTTGCACGCGACCCGGCAATCGCGCCGCGGCAATGCCTTCGTTGCGGGGCCCCGCTGCGGCGAATCAGGCGCCACGGCCTGGACCGGATGATCAGCGTGTTTCGACCGGTATTCCGATACCGATGTACGGGCTTCGACTGCTCCTGGGAAGGCCGCCTGTCAAGGCGGCGGCGATGACGCCCTATCCGAGGATGCGCTCGTACGAATCCAGATCCGCCTTGTAGCAGCCGCAGGACGCGGCCTTGAGGCCACGGCGATCAAGTACCGTGATATCGCCGCGCCTGTAATGGATCAAGCCGGACTTCTGCAGCGAACTGGCCGCCCTGGTGACGCCGACGCGGCGCACGCCGAGCATGGACGCCAGGAATTCGTGGGTGACGTGGAAGCTGTCAGCGTGCGCCCGATCCTGGGTCATCAGCAGCCAGCGGGCAAGTCGCGCCTCGACCACGTGGAAACGCGTACAACCCGCCGTCTGGGCGAGCTGGGTCAGGTGGACCAGGACATAGCGGTCCATCTCGCGTTGCAGCGCCGGGCTGCGGCCGAGCTCGCGGCAGAAAGGCCCTGCGGCCATCCGCAACGCGGGGCCCGCGCCCTGAACCACGGCACGCACTGGCGAGACATCCAGGCCAAGCACGAAGGGAATGCCGAGCATGCCTTCGTTTCCAACCAGGCCCACTTCGAGTGCCGCCGAGCCGTTGATCGGCATGATCAGCGAGATGAAGCCTTGGGTGGGGAAATAGACGTGGCTGAGGCGCTGCCAGGGCGCGTAGAGCTCCTCGGCAAAGGCGAGCTCGACCTCTTCGCACCCCGCCAGCATTCGGCGCAGGTCGCGGCTCGGCAGCGCCTCGAGCAGGCCATTGCCTGCACGGGCGCGTTGGGTCAATGACAAAGGGGTGCTCCTTGCGAGCCGGCGCAATCCACACGGTTGCGCCCGCAGAACCGGGGCGCGTTCCCGTTCCGATAGTCTGGCGAGGCAGCGCTGTCCGGTCCGATGCGATGGATGCGAGCTTAAGGCGGCGGCAGTGCAGCGTCTGCGCGCCAGCGCACATAATTACCCGGTGCGGCGGTTGGCCGCGTAGCAGGCGACGTCTTGCGAGCGCTATCTGGCGACGTAGGGAAGCAGGCGATCGAATTCCGCCTTGACCACCCGGTAGCACTCGCAGGACCGCGCCTCCAGACCCGGGCGATCGAGCACGGTGATCCTGCCGCGCCGATAATGGAGCAGCCCGGCATCCTGCAGCTTCCCGGCGGCCTCGGTGACGCCCTCGCGGCGCACGCCCAGCATGTTGGCGATCAATTCCTGGGTCATGACGAGCTCGTTCGTCGACAGGCGATCCAGGCTCAGCAACAGCCACCGGCACAGCTGCTGGTCGACCGAATGGTGCCGGTTGCACACTGCGGTCTGCGCCATCTGGGTGATCAGCGCCTGGGTGTAACGCAGCAGCAGATGCATCATCGGGCCGAAGCGCGCGAACTCGTCCTTCAGCAACCGGGCTTTCAGACGGACGCCGTAGCCGGCGCTTTGCACGACGGCGTGGCTGGGCGTGGTCTCGCCGCCCATGAACAGCGAAATGCCGAGCATGCCCTCGTTGCCCACGACGGCGATCTCGGCCGATGCGCCATCCTCCATGACGTAGAGCAGGGAAACGATCGCCGTGGTGGGGAAATAGACGTACCGCATGCGGGTGCCGGGTTCGTAGAGGACCTCCCCCAGCGCCAGCGGCACGAGCTCGAGGTGAGGCTGGAGGCGCGTGTAATCGCCTGCAGGCAGGGCGTCGAGCAGGTGATTCTGATGGGGATCCTGACGGGCGGGCGCGGCGAGGCGCGCCCGATCCTTCGTGGGCGCCGACAACGCCCTCCCGCTCTGCGGAGCCTGACTCGGTGGATGCACCATCGGATTTTAGACCATAGAGCCTGCGTTCGGTTCGCTGGCGGACGGAGCCGGGGCGCGGCCTGGCGGGCGAGCGGCGGCCGGGTGCATGGAAGGGTCGGCCATCGCTTGTGCGGCAGCGCACGGACGCGAACCGCCGTGGCGCCTAGCGTCGGAGACTCGCAACCGACCGCATGGAGCACCCAATATGAATCCGATCACTTCATTCCTGGTTTTCGTTCTCGTCCTCGCAGGCTTCGCCATCGGCTACTGGACGAGCCCCTTTGCCGGAGTGGTGTTCTTCGTCGCCGCAGCGATCGTGGCCCTGTCGTTGAAGATGGCCAACGCCTGGGAGAAGTTCGTCATCCTGAGGATGGGCAAGCTGCAAGGCGTCAAGGGGCCCGGGATGTTCGCGATCATCCCGGTGATCGACAACGTGGTCGCCGTCATCGACGGACGAATCCAGACCACGGCCTTCAACGCCGAGCAGGCACTGACCAGGGACACGGTTCCGGTCAACGTCGATGCGATCATCTTCTGGCACGTGCACGATGCCGAGAAGGCGGCATTGGCCATCACCAATTACCGCGAGGCCATCGACCGGGTCGCCCAGACTTCGCTGCGTGAAATGATCGGCGCGTCGATGCTGGCCGCGCTGCTGTCCGATCGCAAGGAGGCCGACGAGCGGCTGAAGGACGAGATCGGAGAAAAGACCTCGCCGTGGGGAATATCGGTGAGCTCGGTGGAAATCCGCGACGTCGCGATTCCGGAAGCCCTGCAGGATGCGATGTCCCGCCAGGCCCAGGCGGAACGCGAGAAGCAGGCGCGGGTGATTCTGGGGTCAGCCGAGGCCGCGATCGCGGGAAAGTTCGTCGAGGCCGCCGACATCTATGCGGGGCATCCTGCAGCGCTGCAGCTTCGGGCCATGAACATCATCTACGAGACCACGAAGGAACGAGGAGCCACGATCCTGATTCCGAGCTCGATGGTCGACAGCCTGAACCCTTCGACGACGCTGGCCCTTGCGTTCGCGAGCAAGGCAGTCCCCGACGAGGAGGTCGCCGTTCCGCCCAGGCTTGCGGCCTGACATCAGGCTTCGTCGATGGCCGGGAGGGGGCAGGGAGCAATCGTCTTGTGCACGGTGGGCGTTGCTTCACTCTCCAAGCAGGTCGGCGACGGGCTTCAGTTGCTCGACGTGCTGGGAGACGACCTTGACGATGACGACGATCGGAATGCTGAGCAGCATTCCCCAGATTCCCCACAGCCAGCCCCAGAACAGCAGCGAGATGAAAACGGCAGCGGGATTCATTTTCGCGATCCGCCCGGTCATCCAGGTCGTGACGAAGGTGCCCACCACGGTGGCGATCACCAATGACGCTCCGCCGACCAGGAATGCCATCGAGAATGATTCGAACTGCATGAACGCAGCCATTCCGGTCGCGGCGGCGGCGACCCCGGGACCAAGGTAAGGGATGACGTGAAGCACGCCGAACGCGACCGCCCAGGCCCCTGCATTCTCGAGACCGATCCAGCGAAACGTGCCCCAGGCGAGCAGGGCGACCAGCGCGTTCGTTACCAGGAGCATGAACAGGTATCTTTGAACGGACCCATCGATGTCGTCGATGATGTTCACCGTGATCTTCTTGTTCGACAGCGACGGCCCCGCCAGCCGTACCAGCTTGCGCTTGAACGTGTCCCCGCCGGCAAGCAGGAAGAACGCGAGGAACAGCACCATGACGGCCTGGCCGAGGAACCCGAGCGCGCCCCTGGAACCCGCCAGCAGCAGGTGGCTGAGCGTGAATCCGGGCTGATCGATGACGACGTGGGTTGCCGACTTCTTGGGCATCGAGGCACCCCCCGTCGCCTGCCCGGTCGCCTTCTCGACTTCGGCCGCCGCATTCTGCATCTTCTGCATGGTTCCGGCGGGATCGGTGCCGAGCTGTGCGAGCGCGCCGGAAAACGTCCTCGCGGCCTCAGGCAGCTGCTCGATGATCGTCTGCATCTGCCCGCGCAGCGAATAAGCGCCGAATCCCAGTGCGCTGATCACGCCCATCAGCACGATGAGCGTGCCGGCCGCGCGGGGAATTCTGACCCGTTCCAGATACGCGACGAGCGGATTGAGCGTGTAGGCGATCAGTATCCCGAGCAGCAGCGAGACGAAGAATGTCTGCGCCAGATCCAGAGCGCAGGCAACCGCAATCACGGCAAGGACCGTGAGCGCGATGCCGCGCGCTTGCGCGGGGACCCTGACCGTCGGGACGCCGGGCTCCGCTTCCGCTGATGCAGCCTGTCGAGCGCCCGAAGCGCTCGCCGGCTCAGGCGTTACACCATGGGCGACGGCCATCGGTGGGCTTCAGGAGGTCGGAGGCTTGGCAGGCCCGGTCGTCGGGTTGGAATGGTCATTCGCCTGACCTGGCAAAGGCATCTCGGTCGACTCCTCCTGCTTGGTCATCGGGCGCGAGGAATCGGGCGATTTCGCGTCGGTCGATGCCGTGTCCGGAAGCGCCTGGTTCTTCATCATGTCGCCGGCGCCTGGCGCGGCATCGGGCGTCGCCGCAGGCTGTGCGTCGGGTGCCGGGGCTTGCGACACCTTGTCCGCCGGCGGTACTTGATCGCTGCTGTTACTGCATGCGAGCAGTCCAACCGTCGCGACCCCCATGATCGCCAGGGTCATGCTGCGGCTGAATCCGACTTTTGCGTTCATCACTGTTTCCTCACGTCCGGTAACGAGCGTCATGACCCGCGCCGAAACATGCCGGCAGCCAGGGACACGACGAACAAGATCAGAAAGATCACGAACAACACCTTGGCGATTTCCGCCGCGCCTGCCGCTATTCCTGTAAAGCCGAAGATGGCCGCGATGATCGCGACCACGAAGAACACCACCGCATAGTGCAGCATCTGGAATCCTCAATCCTTTCCGCTCGCGACGGATAACTACTCCCGCGCTGCGCGATGCAGCGCGACACGCCGGGCATTCAACGACGCCGGAATACTGGATGGAGCGGAGCGCGGCGCCAGGTCGCTCAACGGACACGATATCGACGACGGCCCACGCGGTCTGTGCGTCAGCGCACCGACTGCCGAAGCAACGCCGGATAGCCTGTCGGCAGCACTGGAAGATTCCGGGGGCAGGGTCTCCGGAGCGCAACTATCGACTGGCGTCGGCGACGTCGCCGACGAGCTCACCAACGAAGGGAACCACCATGAATTGGGACATCATCGAAGGCAACTGGAAGCAGTTCAAGGGGCTGGTGCGAGAGAAGTGGAGTCGCCTCACCGACGACAATCTCGACACCATCGCCGGCAAGCGGGACCAGTTGGCGGGGAAGGTGCAGGAAGCCTACGGCATCACCAAGGATCAGGCCGAAGTGCAGATAAAGGCTTTCGAGCAGACGCACAGGGACTACCAGCCGAAGACGCCTGCGTAGCGTCGGTCTGCTGCACACAGCCACCTCAGTGCGGCCACGGCCGCACTTTTTCCGTCTGATCGCGACCGCCGTCAGGGAGGAATCACCGAGGGTCCATGCCATGAATCAATTCATCGAAGGTACCTACGTCAGCGCCGCGGGCATCCGCAATTACAGGCTCAACGTGGCCGCGTCCGGCGATGCGGAGGCGGCCCCGCCGTTTGTGATGCTTCACGGCTGCGATCAGAACGCGGTGGATTTCACCGCTGGAACGCGCATGAACGAGCTCGCGGACGAATGCCGCGGTGTCGTGCTCCAACGGCGAGGCCGTGCACATCCAGGCCCTGCGCTCGACGCTTCGGGCAGCGGCCTCCATGGCGCCAGTGCCGGACCGGTCGAGCAGGACGCATGGCTCCGAAGCGCCAGGCAGTCGCGCCTTCACGCGCACATTGGAAACCTACGACGGCGTGCCGGAGGCCGAGCTGTGGATGATGCACGGTGGAGGGCACGCATGGACCGGCGGGAGTCCCGAGGGGACCCATACGGACGCGGTCGGTCCGGATGCATCTCGCGAAATGGTGCGGTTCTTTCTGCAGCAGCGGCTCGATGCCGGAATGGCGCGACATTGACGGGGAGCATCGCGCCCGACTCGCCTGATGCACGTCATATGTGCGAAACCGCACGGACGGCAGCGTAACCCGCGGGCAATCTGGGCGTCTCGATGCGTTCCACCCGCGAGGTCACGTGAAATCCATTCTCGATCCTTCGTTTCGATATACCCCGAGCTTCAACACGGACTTGGACAAGACCTTCGCGAGGATCCGGCGTCACCAGCGACAGCAGGAAAAGAGGGCAGTGCAGGTAACCGTGGAGTCGCTCGCCAAGGTCACGTCGATCGTCGGAAAGACGATCCGGTGATGGGCCCATCCCCGGCTCCCCCGGCTGTCCCAGCTACCCCGTCTACCACGCGCCTCGCGACGCCCTGGTGCAACAGCACCCTCAGCGACGCGGGGACCGCGACCCATGAGGCGATCTGGGCGAGCGCGCTTTGCGCCGGCAACGGTGGCCGTGAGATGCCACAAAGGACCGAATCATGAACCTGGGCACCATTCTGCTGATCGTCGTGATCCTGGTGCTCATTGGCGTCTTGCCGGTATGGCCGCACGCTCGAAGCTGGGGTTACGCTCCCGGCGGGATCGTTGGCGTCGTCCTGATAATCGTCATCGTCCTGTTCCTCCTGGGACGCCTGTAATTGCTCGCCGCCGTCGGACAGGCCTGGTCGGAGTTCATGGCCGCGCCCGCGGGACGGCCGCTGCCGGACTTCCCGGGCGTATTCACGTGCCCTTCCATGGCGTCATAATGAAAGCATGGCTGCCTCGCCGATAACCGACAAAGACCCCCTGTCCGTCGACGTACCCAGGGAATTCCACCGCCGAATGGCCGCGATCATCGACGCGGTCCAACGCGGAATCTGGGAGGCGGGCGTGCACGATCTCCTCGGCTATGCCACGGATTACGCCTTCGGCCAGCAACGAGGCATGCAGACGCTGGTCTTGAAGAGCCGCAACAGATCCGCCTACGTGCGCCTGAATTGGGACACGGTGATGGGAGATACCGAGGGCGACCGACAACAGGTCGACTCGGCAATCAAGAGCGCGATAGGGGAATTGACCTAGCCAATGGCAACCGCGCGCAACCGCGCGGCCGTACCCCATGACGAAACGCCCCATCACCTCGCGGTGGTGGGGCGCTCCTTTGCGGCGCGGCGAAGGCACTTCACACGATGGATCAGGCCCCGATGCGGTCAGGCAGGGCGCGCTGCGCAGGGCGCAGGACAGGTCTGCGGTCGCTGCACGGGTCGTTGGGCGGCCCGGAGCGGTCGGTCACGCCTTCTTGGCCCAAGCCGTGCACCACCCCTTGGCGTTGACCAGCTTGCCCCCGAACAGGCTGCACGGACCGTCGGCCGCGTCGGGCTTGCCCGAATACAGGGCGCAGATGCCGCACACCGCCGTGCTGTCTTTCCGGGCAGCGGCCTTCGTTGCATCCGTCACGTAGCCGAGCGACTTCGCCATCGGGTCCGACTCGCTGACGGTGTCGACCGCCTGGGCGGTTCCGCTCAGCAGGAGATTGGCCAACGGTGCGGCTGCAAGCGAGGCGACGCTGATCTTGATGAAGCGACGACGATTTTCGTGAGAGGCGTTCTTGGTCATGGTGGTTTTCCCGGGTTGAGAATGCGCGGCAACAGCATAGTTCGCCGGTCACCATGGCTGCTTGACGAAGATCAAGAGACAGGGAAATGGGCGGCGCCCTTACGCCGGGACGCGTTGCGCCGCCACCGCCATTTCGCCGGAATGTTCCAGCCACCGCCTGCGCATCGGCTTCAGGGCGAAGAGCGCGAGGGCGCCGGTCAGGATGTCCATGATCACGATCAGCGCGAACACCGGCATCCAGCTACCGGTGTTCTGATGCAGCAGTGCCGCGACCGGGCCGCCGAGCACCGACCCCACCCCCTGGGCCATGTAGAGGAAGCCGTAGTTGACCGTCGCGTGCTTCGGGCCGAACGTGTCGGTCAGCGTCGACGGGAACAGCGAGAGGATCTCGCCCCAGCCGAAGAACACGAGGCCCGACAGCAGCACGAAAGCCAGCGCGTTGTCGCGGTAATACACGAGGAGCAGGATCGACAGGCCTTCGAGGACGAAGGCCAGCGCCATCGTGTTCTCGCGGCCGACCCGGTCGGACACCCAGCCGAAGAAAGGCCGCGTCAGGCCGTTGGTGATCCGGTCGAGCGACAGTGCGAGCGGCAGCGCGGCCAGCCCGAACACCGTGACGTCGCTGACGCCGAAGTCCTTCGCGAACGCGACGATCACGGTCACGCGGCGTTGGCGCACGGCTGAAGCGTCGTTCATCGGGGGGTGCCGGTCACGCGTCGCGTGACGAACCCGCCACGCACGGTGGCACAATGGGGCTCTG
Source organism: uncultured Pseudomonadota bacterium (assembly GCA_963816415.1). Lineage (GTDB taxonomy): Bacteria > Pseudomonadota > Gammaproteobacteria > Burkholderiales > Casimicrobiaceae > VBCG01. The sequence goes on along the minus strand of CAWFKR010000017.1, from coordinate 562,398 downwards.
ATCCCTCGAGCGTCCGGAGGCCGTTCCATGACCGCAACGCAGGTGAGCCGCTTCGGCAGCGGCAAGTCGATCAAGCGCGTCGAGGACGACGCGTTGCTTCGTGGCCAGGGTTTGTTCGCCGACAACGTGCCGGCGGCGGGTCAGCTCTATGCGTGCTTCCTGCGCTCGCCCCATCCGCACGCCCGCATCGTGCGCATCGACACCGATGCCGCGGCGGCGATGCCCGGTGTGGTCAGGATCGTCATCGGCCGCGATCTGCTGAAAGCGGGGGTCAAGCCGATCCCGAACTCTGCCGATTTCAGGCGCGCCGACGGCAAGCCGACGGCCACGCCGCCTCATCACGCACTCGCCGTCGACACTGTCCGGTACGTTGGTGAGGCAGTCGCCGCGGTGATCGCGGCCACGATCGCCCAGGCGCGCGATGCCGCGGAGGCGATCCAGGTCGACTACGATCCGCTGCCGGCGGTCGTCGATGCGAGCGCCGCCACGGTGCCGGGCGCGGCAACGGTCACGGCCGAAGCGCCGGACAACATCGCCTGCGAAATCCGCCATGGCGATCCTGCCGCGGCCGATGCCGCATTCAAGCGCGCCGCGCACGTCGTCGCGCTGGAACTCGTCAACCAGCGTGTCGCGCCATCTCCGATCGAGCCGCGCTCGACGCTCGCGATCTACGATACGGCGGATGATCGCCTGACCCTTCGGGTCACCTGCCAGACGCCCACCGGCCTGCGCGACGAGTTGTGCGATCCCGTGTTGGGCCTCCCCAAGGAGAAGGTGCGGGTGGTCGTCGGCGACGTCGGCGGTGGTTTCGGGATGAAGACGAGCCTCTACCCGGAGGACGTCGTCGTCGCTTTCGCGGCGCGCGAGCTGAAGCGGCCGGTGCGCTTCACCGCCGAGCGCATCGAGGAATTCCTGGGCGCGGGTCACGGCCGCGACGTGACCAGCAAGGCGGAGCTGGCACTCGATCGCGACGGCCGCATCCTGGCGCTGCGCGTCGCGTCGCTCGCGAACGTCGGTGCCTACGCGACGCCGGCGGGCGTGGTCATCCAGCTGCTGATCGGGCCCTGGGTGTCGACCAGCATCTACGACATCCCGATGATCGACATCGGGATCAAGGCGGTGCTGACGCACACGTTGCCCACCGGTCCCTACCGTGGTGCGGGACGCCCGGAGGCGATCTACATCATCGAGCGCCTGATGGACGCCGCGTCACGCCAGACCGGCATCGACCGCACCGAGCTGCGCCGGCGCAACATGATCCGTCCCGAGCAGATGCCCTACACCAACCCGATGGGCAAGACCTACGACAGCGGCCAGTTCGCGAAGGTGATGGACGAGGCACTGGCACTCGCGGACTGGAAAGGCTTCGAGGCCCGCGCCGCCGAGGCGAAGCGTCGCGGCAGGCTGCGTGGGCAGGGCATCGCGACCTTCCTCGAATGGACCGGCGCCGACGTGTTCGAGGAAACGGTCAGCGTCACGGTGACTGGCGCCGGCGAGATCGAGATCTTCACCGCCGCGCAGCCGATGGGCCAGGGGCTGGCCACGACCTTCACGCAGCTCGCCGTCGACATCTTCGGCGTGCCGGTCGAGAACATCCGGGTGCGCTTCGGCGACACCGACCGCGCCACGGGTTTCGGCAGCGCCGGCTCGCGCTCGCTGTTCGTCGTCGGTTCGGCCGTGCAGGTCGCCTCCGAGCGCACCGTCGCCAAGGCACAGGACCTGGCGGCGCAGGCGCTGGAGACGGCGGCGACCGACATCGAATACCGCGACGGCGTGTTCAGCATCGCCGGCACCGACCGGCGCATCGGATTGTTCGAGCTCGCCCAGCGCCAGCCCGACGCGCGCATTGCGCTGCAGTCGACGAGCTCGGTGGGTGCGGCGAGCTGGCCCAACGGCTGCCACGTGTGCGAAGTGGAGATCGATCCCGACACCGGGGCCGTCACGCTCGACGCCTACTGGTCGGTCAACGACGTCGGTCGCGTGGTCAACCCGATGGTCGTCGTCGGCCAGCTCGAAGGCGGGGCCGTGCAGGGCATCGGGCAGGCGCTGTCCGAGCGCTTCGTCTACGACGCCGAATCGGGCCAGGCGCTGACCGCGAGCTTCATGGACTACGCGCTGCCGCGAGCGAGCGACACCTGCCGCTTCGAGATGACGATGGACGAATCGACACCCTGCGTCACCAATCCGATGGGCGTCAAAGGCGTGGGCGAACTCGGCACCATCGGCGCGACGCCTGCCGTCGTCAATGCGGTGATGGATGCGCTGGCGCGAAACGGCTGCGCCGACCGGCTGCCCGGCCTGCAGATGCCGCTGACGCCTGAGCGGGTCTGGCGGGCGCTGCACGGCTGAGGCGGTACGGGACGGGGACCGGAGGCTCGCGTCGCCCCAGATTGCCGGGCGCTATCTCGGCGCCGGCGAACCGGCGGATGCCCGATGTCGAGGACGGGGCGGCCCGGCTGGATCAGGGATTGCGGGCGCTGACGAACCAGGTGCTCGACGGTGCCCACACACCATCCTCCCGCGCGTACGGCGCCAGTGTTTCCCGGAGTGCCGCGACGACCTCGGGCTTTCGTCTTTCGCCTTCCCCGCCCGCCAGGCGAATGATCTCGCCGGCGGGGCCCAGCGCCATCGCGAACTCGATGGCTTCCGCCAGGCCCCTGCCGATGCAGATGTCGGCGTCGTAGCGTTCGAATGCGATGCGGTCGTAACCCGCGATGCACAGCAGCGAGCTGACCATGTCCGGCCCTGCCATCGAAAACGGTCCCGGCCCGCAATGCACCTGATCCGTCTCCTCGTGGGATACGACCGGGACGATCTCCCTCACCCGGACCTCCGCATCGTGGAGCCAGGGGTTGTCCTCGCGCCGGCGCCACATCACCATGGTCAGCCTGCCGCCGGGCTTGAGCGCCTTCCTGATGTTGCGCAAGGCGGCGCCCGGCATGGTGAAGAACATCGTTCCAAAGCGGGAGAACGCGAAATCGTAGGGTCCGCGCAGATCGTCCGTCTGCACGTCGGCCTCGAAGAACGAGACGTTGCCGATGCCTGCGCGACGCGCGTCCCGTGCGGCGGCCCCGACGAAGCTGCCGGCGCAGTCGACCCCGACCACTGCGCCTCTCGGGCCGACGTATCCGGCGATCCGCTGCGTGCTGTCGCCGAAGCCACAGCCGACATCCAGCACGCGCGCCGCTTCGGGGTGAACGTGCCGGACGAGCACCTCGTCGCTGTGCGCCGACAGGCCCTCGGTCAGCAGGTGCTTGAAGCGACAGAACTTGTCGAACAGCACGGTGTTCCACGCCGCGATGACGGCATCGTTTTCCCCAGCCATGGAAGTCTCCCGATTGCCGGTCATCGCGTCGTCGTCTGCGGTTGCGGCGGGCCGCGACTCAGCGCTTGGTCACCACGATCTCGAGGTACTCGGCAGGCACGACCAGCGACGCCTTGCCCGCGGTATTCATCTCCTCGAGCAACGCAGTGATGTCACGCGCCAGCTTCTGCCCGGCCGCTTCGTCGAGCGCGGCGAAGGCCTTGTGCGTCGGCCCGTAGTAGTCGCGGAACACCTGCAGCCAGTGCGCAGCCGAGCGGTAGCGGAAGTTGAAATGGCGTCGCTCGCAGTGGATCTGCGCGGCCTGGGTGCCGAACAGCTCGACGAGGTGGGGCTCGGTGCCCCACAGTGCCGGCGACTTCAGTCCGGCCGCGGACGGCACGTGGGTGCCGACCACCTTGAAAAGCCGGCCGATGAAGCCATCGGGCGTCCAGTTCGCCATGCCGATGCGACCGCCGTCGCGCAGCACGCGCAGCATTTCGCGTGCTGCGCGGTCGTGCTCGGGCGTGAACATGGCGCCGAAGGTCGACAGCACGACATCGAAACTGCCATCTTCGAAAGGCAGTTGTTCGGCGTCGGCGACCTGGAACTTCACCGCCAGGCCTTCGGCGCGCGCGCGCTCGCGACCTTTGTCGAGCAGCGCCGGGACGAAGTCGGTCGAGGTGACGTCGGCGAAGCGGTGTGCCGCGGCGAGCGTCGCGTTGCCGTTGCCGGCGGCCACGTCGAGCACGCGTTCGCCGGCGCGCACATCGACGGCCTCGGCGAGCGACTCGCCGACGATCTGCAGGGTCGTGCCGAGGATGGCGAAGTCGCCGCTGGCCCAGGTCGCCTGCTGGCGGTTCTTGATCGCGGCGAAATCGGGCGCAGCGGGGCGGGTTTCGAGAACAGTGCTCATGCAAATCTCCTGAGTGAATGGTTGTTGGCCCGCAGTACAGGACGGCGCCGGAAGGCGGTCGACGCATGGTCGCGACGACGGGCCCATTGTTCCCGGCGACCGGCATTGACGCTTCACTCGGTGTCGTGCAAATTTGCCTGTGCGTCCGCACTTGGAGCCCCGATTGATCGTGCGTCCGCCATTCTTGATCGCGACGCTGCCGCCCACTTGCCATGAAGCACGATCCGCTGTCCGATGTCCTGCGCAGCGTGCGTCTGCGCGGCGCGGTCTTCTACTACGTCAATTGTCGCGACGAGTGGGTTGCCGAGTCGCCCGCGGCGCGCGACGTCGGCGATGTCGTGATGCCCGGCGCCGAGCACGTGCTGGGCTATCACCTGATCATCAAGGGTGGCAGCTGGGCAGCGACCGCCGGCGTGCCGCCGGTGCGCCTGTCGAGCGGCGACATCGTGATGTTTCCGCGCGGCGACGCCCATGTCCTGTCGAGTGCGCCGGGAATGCGGGCGCAGCGCGACGAGGTCGACTGGGTATCGGCGACCCGGAACGATCCCAAGCCCATTGCGGTCGCCTACTACGGCGACGTTGTGCAGCCCGGGGTGGCGATGCCGCTCGAGGAGGCCAGCACCGTCATCATCTGTGGCTTCGTCGGCTGCGACCTGCGACCGTTCAACCCGCTGATCGAGGCGCTGCCACGGCTGTTGCACCTGCCCGCCGGCGGCGTCGGTGCATGGGTCGCGCCGGTGCTGCATCAGGCGGCATCGGAATCACGCTTGCGCCGGCCCGGCAGCGCGGCGGTGCTCGAACGCGTCAGCGAGATGGTGTTCGTCGATGCCGCGAGGCGCTACCTCGAGTCGCTTCCCACGGATGCCTCGGGCTGGCTGGCGGCGCTGCGCGACCGCCATGTCGGGCGGGCGATCGGGCTGCTGCACGAACGACCCGCCGAGCCGTGGACGATCGACGAGTTGGGCCGGCAGATCGGCCTGTCGCGCTCGACGCTGCATGAGCGCTTCGTGGAACTGGTCGGGCAGCCCCCGATGCAGTACCTGACGAACTGGCGCATGCAGTGCGGCGCGCGCATGCTGCGTGAGGGTCAGGCGACGGTCGCCACGATCGCACAGGAGGTGGGCTACGAGTCCGAAGCCGCGTTCGCGCGCGCCTTCAAGCGCCTGGTCGGCCAACCCCCGGCGGCATGGCGCCGCGCCCAGCGCTCGTCGCGATAGACCGGGAACGACGGGACGCCTGGCCCCCTTGTCTTGACGGCGGGGCCGCGCTCGATTAGATTAACTTAGGCATCTAAGTATCTCGATCGAATCGGTGCCTGGCTCGGGGCGTCGTACGAACGGCGATGGGCCGAGCCGACACCACGCCACGGAACAGGTGAATCGAATGTTGACCCACGAAGAGAACGAACTGCTGTGCCGCGTCGAGGGCGATGCCCCCACCGGCCAGCTGATGCGGCGCCTGTGGACGCCGGTGTGCCTGAGCGAGGAAGTCTCCGAGCCCGACGGTGCGCCGGTCAAGGCGCGCGTGCTGGGCGAGGACCTGGTCGTGTTCCGCGACACCGACGGCCGCGTCGGCGTGATGGACGAGTACTGCCCGCATCGCCGCGCATCGCTGGTGTTCGGCCGCAACGAGGAATGCGGGCTGCGCTGCCTCTACCACGGCTGGAAGATGGATGTCGAAGGCAACGTGCTGGAGATGGCGTCCGAGCCCGCGGCCAGTGGCATGGCGGCGAAGGTCAAGCACAAGGCCTATCCGGTCAAGGAGTGGGGCGGCTTCGTCTGGGCGTACATGGGTGCGCAAGAGTCGATGCCCGAGTTCATGCCGCCGCCGTGGGCACCGGTCGGCCGAGGCGCGCGTCTCGATCGCCAAGGCGATCATTCCCTGCAACTGGGCGCAGATCCTCGAAGGCGCGATCGATTCCGCGCACAGCTCGAGCCTGCACTCGTCGGACATGGTGCCGGCGCGGGTCGACGGCGCCAAGGCCACTGCCAATCTCTGGCTGCGCCCGTCCACGGACAAGGCGCCGCGGCTGCAGGTCGAGCGCACGTCCTACGGTTTTCGGTATGCCGCCCTGCGCCGTCCCATCAAGGATGCGGCGACGCTCGACTACGTGCGCTCGACGGTGTTCGTCGCGCCGGCCACCGTGCTGATCCCGCCGAACAACCTGTACAACGTCGCCAACGTCAACGTGCCGATGGACGACACCAGCACGGCGTTCTATTTCATCGCCTGGGGTCATCCCTCGACGACGCCGGAAACCGAGACCTGGCGCAGGTTCCTGCGCCAGACCGTGGGTGTCGACCTCGACGCGAGCTACCGGCCGCTGCGCACCGTCGACAACCGCTTCTGGCAGGACCGGCAGGCGATGAAGGCGGGCAATTTCACCGGCATCACCGGCTTCCCGAACCAGGACATCGCGATGTGGGTGACGATGGGCCCGATCGCCGACCGCACGAACGAGCGTCTAGGCGCGAGCGACCTGGCAATCGTCGAGTTCCGCCGCCGGATGCTCGATGCGTTGAAGGAATTCCAGGCCGGCGGGCCGGCCATCGGCACCGGCGACATGGCGATTCCGCCGACGGTGTGCTCGTTCCAGGCGATGGTGCCGAAGGCCGGCGACTGGCGCGCCCACCAGGCGACCTACGTCTGGGACGACAGCAGCAAGAGGGCCGAACTCGAGCCCTCGTATTCGGTGACGTCGCGCTGAGCTGCGGCATTCCAGTGCGGCCGCAACGGCGATGAATGCCCCGGTCCGAGCGCAGATGCACGCGGACACCCAGATGCCGCTGCGCATCGTCCGGACGTACGACGCGGCCGAGGGTGTCCGCGGCTTCCACCTGACGATGCCCGACGGCACCGAATTGCCGCCTTTCACCCCCGGGTCGCACGTCAAGGTGCAAGTCCCCAATGGCGCCATCCGCAAGTACTCGCTGTGCGGCGACCCTGCCGATCGCCACCGCTACCAGATCGCGGTGAAGCGTGAGGCGCAGGGGCAGGGCGGCTCGATCAGCCTCTGCGACGACGCGCGCGAAGGCGACACGCTGCCCACGTCACTGCCAGACAACGCTTTCCCGCTGGTGGAGAACGCCAGGGGCCACATCTTCGTTGCGGGAGGCATCGGCATCACGCCGATCCACTCGATGATCAGGAGCTTCGGCGAGCCCCCGCCTGCGCCGTGGAAGCTCTACTACCTGACGCGCTCGCCACAGACGACCGCCTTCCTCGACGAGCTGGGCGCTCCCGAACTGAAAAGCCGCGTGCGCATCCACCACGACCACGGCGATCCCGAGAAGGCGTTCGACCTGTGGCCGGTGTTCGAGCGCCCGCTCCCCGGCACCCACATCTACTGCTGCGGCCCGCGCGGGCTGATGGAGTCGGTGCGCGACATGACCGGCCACTGGTCGACGCGACAGGTGCATTTCGAGAGCTTCGCCGGAGCCGGCGAGGTGCGCCCCGACGACAGGCCATTCACCGTCCGGCTGGCAAGCTCGGGCATGAGCTTCGAAGTTCCGTTGGGCGGGACGATCCTCGCCGCACTGCGCGAGCACGGCTGCAGCGTGCCCTCGTCCTGCGAGAGCGGCACCTGCGGCACCTGCCGCACGCGGCTCCTGGCTGGCGAAGCCGAGCATCGCGACATGGTTCTGCTGCCCGAGGAGCAGGGCAACCAGATCATGGTCTGCGTGTCGCGCGCGAAATCCGCCGAGCTGACGCTGGACCTGTGAGCCACCCGCGGCCGATCGCGCTGACCCGATGACATCCTCCCCGATCCGTCTTGGCGTCGTCGGCCTGGGCCGCGCGTTCACGCTGATGCTGCCGACCTTTCGCGCCGATTCGCGCATCGAGCTCGTTGCTGCTTGCGATTCGCGCGAGGCGGCGCGCGCGCAGTTCGAGCGCGATTTCGGCGCACGAACGTACGCAAGCGTCGAGGAGCTGGTCGCCGATCCCGCCGTGCAGGCCGTCTATATCGCCAGTCCCCACGGCTTCCATGCCGCGCATGCGCGGCTCGCCGCGGCAGTGGGCAAGCACGTGCTGGTCGAGAAGCCGATGGCCCTGACCCTGGCCGAGTGCGACGACATGATCGCGGCCTGCGCCGAAGCGCAAGTCAGCCTGATCGTCGGGCACTGTCACAGCTTCGACACGCCTTACCTCGCCGCGCGCGAGCTGATCGGTCGCGGCGGTCTCGGCCGCGTGCGCATGATCCAGGCGCTCGACTACACCGATTTCCTCTACCGCCCGCGGCGGCCCGAGGAACTGCGCACCGAGGAGGGCGGCGGCGTCGTGTTCAGCCAGGCCGCGCACCAGGTCGACATCGTGCGCCTCCTCGCCGGCAGTCGCGCGGTGCGCGTGCGCGCCGTTGTCGGCGCCTGGGATCCTGCGCGGCCCACCGAGGGCGCGTACACGGCGCTCCTGTGGTTCGAGGACGGCGTGTTCGCCACCCTGACCTACAGCGGCTACGGGCATTTCGATTCCGACGAGTGGTGCGGCTGGATGGGTGAGCTGGGAACGATGAAGGATCCCGCGCGCAACGGCCAGGCACGGCAGCGGCTGCGTGCGCTGCAATCGCCGGACGAAGAGGCGCGGCTCAAGAACGCCGGCACCTACGGCGGACCCGCGTACGTCGCACCTGCCGCGGGCGCGCAGCAGGCGAACCAGCATTTCGGCCCGGTGGTCGTGTCCTGCGAGAACGGCGACCTGCGGCCGCTGCCGGATGCGCTGGTCGTCTACGGCGACGAGCGCGTCGAGCGCATCCCGCTCGCGGCGCCCGCTGTGCCGCGCTTCGAGGTGATCGACGAGCTGCAGGCTGCGATCGTCGACGGAACGAAGCCGCTACACAGCGGGCAATGGGCGCGGGGAACGCAGGAGATCTGCCTCGCGATGCTGCGCTCGGCGCGCGAGAATCGCGACGTCGCGCTCGAGCACCAGGCGGCCGCCGGCGAATGAAAAAGCCGCGACCGACCACGCAACATGGGGTGGCAGCGGGGGCAGCCGGGAAACCGGCGGCACCGGCGGTCGTGGCGAAGCCGCAGCCCGGGGACGAGATCGCGCGCCGCGTGCTCAAGCACTGGCACGAAGCCGTGCCCAGCGACCGCAATGCCCACCTGGTCAAGGACACGACGCGCAGCTTCCTGCGCTCGCTGCAGCTGCGCCTCGCGCGGCACGACGTTCAGCTCGGCCACTGGACGTTCCTGCGCATCCTGTGGCATCGCGACGGCCTGACCCAGCGCGAGCTCTCCGCCGAGGCCGGGGTGATGGAGCCCACCACGCTGATCGCCCTGCGCGCGATGGAGGCGCTGGGCTACATCCGCCGCGAGCACAAGCCGGACAACCGCAAGAACATCTACGTGTACCTGACCCCGCTCGGCGGGCGCCTGGAGAAGACGCTGGTGCCGCTGGCCGAGGAGGTCAACGAAATCGCGGTGCAGGGGCTCGGCGCTGCGGACATCGCGCTCGCGCGCCGCGTCCTGCTCACCATGCTCGCCAACCTCGCGCACGACCCGCTGCTCGACGAGGGCGCGGCGCCACCGCCGCGGCGACGCGTGGTGTAGCATGCCGCGCCTATGAGCCCGACCGCCACGGGGATCTGAGTGCCGCCCGCGCAGCAGCCGCGGCGCTGGCTCTGGCACAACCGCGACTACATGCTGCTGTGGAGCGGGCAGGTTGTCTCCACGCTGGGCTCCGCCGCGTCGTCGGTCATCTACCCGCTGCTGATCCTGGCGCTCACCGGCTCGCCCGAGGCGGCCGGCATCGCCGGCGCGCTGCGCGCCGCACCCTACCTGGTCCTGAGTCTCCCCGTCGGCGCGCTGATCGACCGCTGGGACCGCAAGCGCGTGATGATCCTCTGCGACGTCGGGCGCGCGCTCGCTGCTGCGAGCGTCCCCGTCGCGATGGGGCTCGGCGTGCTGACGCTGTGGCAGATCTACGCGGCGACGCTGATCGAGGGCAGCCTGTTCGTGCTGTTCAACATCGCCGAGGTTGCCGCGCTGCCGCGGATCGTCTCTGCCCACCAACTGCCGCAGGCCGCCGCGCAGAACGAGGCCGGCTTCGGCGTGGCCAACATCGTCGGGCCCTCGTTCGGGACCGTGCTCTACCAGGGCTTCGGCCGCGCCGTGCCGTTCATCGCCGATGCGCTGTCCTACGTCGTGTCGGTGGTGACGCTGCTGCGGATCAGGACGCCGTTCCGCGCGGCGCCGTCTTCCGTTCGCCGCGACCTGCGCGCCGAGATCGCGGAAGGGCTGCGCTGGGTGTGGGCGAACCCGCTGATCCGCTACATGGCGTTCCTCACCGGCGGGCTCAACCTGATCAATGCCGCGGCACCGTTGGTCATGATCGTGCTGGCCAAGCATCTGGGCGCCGGTGACGCCGAGATCGGCGTCATATTCAGCCTCGGCGGCATCGGCGGAGTGGTCGGCTCGCTGGTCGGCGGGCAGATCCAGAAGCGGTTCACCTTCGGCCAGGTGATCGTCACCGTCGTCTGGATCGAGGCGCTGCTCTTCCCCCTCTACGCGATCGCGCCGTCGTACCTGCTGCTCGGCATGATCTCCGGCCTGATCTACCTCCTCGGACCGATCTACAACGTCGTCCAGTTCAGCTACCGGCTCGCGATCATCCCCGACGAGCTGCAGGGCCGCGTCAACAGCACGTTCCGCCTGATCGCGTTCGGCTTCATGCCTCTCGGCGCGTGGCTCTCCGGCGCGCTGATCGAGCGGGTCGGTGCGCTCGACACTGTGCTGGTGCTCGCGGCGTGGCTGCTGCTCCTGGCCGGACTTACATCGGTCAACCGACACGTGCGCAAGGCACGGCCGATCGCGCAGGCTGCGGTGGCGTAGGTGGGGCTGCGCGGGCCGGTCGCCGGGCGCTGAGGGCGCGCTCCCTTGCCTTATGCCGTCACGGCAGCCGCCTGGCGGCAGGTGCCGATTCGCGAATATCGTATTAGGATAAGCGAAACGGGCGCGCCGCCTTGATTACCTTGAAGAATTCAGCCGGAACCGAAGGACGGGTTCAGCCGAGACGGTTTACGTTTCGTCATTTAGGACGGAAATGTCGGTTCGTTAGGCCGGCAACTTTACGTTAGGCCCTATCGAGACGACGATGCGCCCCTTTTTTGAGGCTGTTCCCCGAAGCATCCTCGCAAGTCTCTTTGCGCTTCTCACTGGATGCGCACCGTCTCCTATACGATAGGGCTCGTCCACATTCGCGCATGGGCATCAGCCAACTCTTACGGTGGCAGTGGGAGAGTTACCCCAAGTATCATCAGTCTCGCCCCAATTTGCTCATCCACATTGTCGCCGTGCCGCTATTCCAGTTCGGAACAATTGATTTCCTTGGAGCAATCGCGCAGCTGTCCGTCTCGCTTCTCGCCGTCGCTTTTGGGTGCACCCTCGCGGCAGTCGCGCTACAAGGTCGTGGCCACCGGTTCGAGGCCGTGCCGCCGGAACCCTTCAGCGGGCCGATTAATTTCGTGTCGCGGCTCTTCTTTGAGCAGTGGGTTACGTTTCCGCGGTTTGTTCTCTCGGGGGGTTGGCTTGAAGCACTGCGCAAGGCACCCGAGCCCTAACCCGGCGGTCAACACGGACGCCCGCCAGCGGGCTTCGCCCGCGCCGCGGTCGCCGGTTACCTTTAACGTTAGGTTTCACGCGTGCCGCCTCGTACAAATCAATTCCAACGCTTGGTGGCATTGCTGAACGCCACCCTTGCGGGACAGGCGCAAGTCACGGAGTCGGCGATGCTTCGCGACAAGATCACCGGCGAAGAGCGAGAAGTTGACATCGTGATTCAGAGCCGCGCAGGTACCTACGATGTCGCCATTGGAATTGAAGTCGTTGGCTGGTCCCGCCCCGCTGGGACTCCTTGGATCGAAAGGATGCGTGCCAAGCACGCCAATCTCCCAGTAGACAAGCTCATCCTTGTCTCCGAGAGCGGCTTTGCCAAGCCGGCAATCAAGAAAGCTGCCTTCTACAACATCGAGACGCTGCAAATTGAAGAAGCGATGGCAACCGTTGGCCGCTTCTTTCTTCGCTGTGGCTGTGGGGTCTTCGAAACGGTCACCATGAACCTCAGTGCTCCTTCGTCGTTCGGCTTGAAGACAAGTCGCTAGAGCAGATCGACGCACCTCTCAGTACCGAAGTAGTGCCGGTGGGGCATCGATCACTTTGGACCAGGTCGTCCGCACATTGCTCGATCAACAGCAGTTCCGAGATGCACTCTATCCGCGCGTCAAAGGCGCGGATGAACACGACTTCTGGGTCTCATACACCCAGCCCACCCCTATCGCGCAGCTTGCCCACAAGGGTCAGAGCGCGCAGGTCACGGAGCTCCGCATTGGGCTCAAGGTCACAAAGAGGCAGTCTCCAGTTTCGTTTGCGAGCGGCACCTACAAGTCCGTGCCGTTCGTGTCGGGTGTCAGCAAGACCGGAGCGGCCCCGCTGCAGTTTGTCTTGGCGAAGAAGCCCGATGGTCAGGTTACGGGCTACCTAGTAGATGGCGCGAGCATCCGTACACTCACAGCAACCAGTGAATGCTAACCCTTCGTTGCACCCGACCTGCTACAGCGGGCTTCGCCCACTTCCGCAGGCGGGTGAACTCAAACGTTAGGGCTCGGAAGACACTATTGGAGCTTGCATGCGCTCATTGAAAACCACGGTCCTGGCTGCCATCTTGACTGCCACCTCGTTTGCAACAATGGCTCAAGGTAATCCTCCCGCTTGCGGCTCGGACGAGTATCGAGCGTTCGACTTCTGGCTTGGCGACTGGGACGTCCAGGGCCCCAAAGGGAAAGTCGCTGGCACGAGCAGCATCACGAGGGAATATGGCGGTTGCGTAATACATGAGCACTACCAAACGGGTCGAGGCTACAGCGGCGAGAGCCTCAATGTCTATGACGCGTCGCGAAAGGTGTGGCATCAATCCTGGGTCGACTCTTCTGGCCTCCTGCTCGTCCTTGAAGGCGGGCTGCATGATGGAAAGATGGTGCTCGAAGGCCACACAACCGGCGCTGATGGCAAGCAGACAAAGCAAAGAATCACATGGACGCCCAATGCCGATGGAAGTGTCCGCCAATTCTGGGAGTCATCAGGCGCGAACGGAGAATGGGTCGTAACCTTCGACGGTAAGTACACCCACAAGTAGCATGAAAGCACCAAGGCCTAACCCCTCGGTCGAGGCGAGGCCCAACGGCGGGCCACCAGGCCCGCGCAGCCATGTTGCTTATCATCGACCGCGCGGGCCCGGCGTCCCGCCGTCGGCCCCGCCTCACCTCGAACGTTAGGCATCAAAGCCCACCGTACCATGGCCATTCCTCCAGCCCGCACAGTTTGCTGGTCCCCGATCTGGAACAAGCACCACGAAAAAGTCGGACTGGAGCATCTCGTTTTGACAGGGAGCGCGGCCGATAGCGTGATCCTCGCCATTGATGAAGACGACACACCTTTCCGGTTGGACTCCCACCTCCGCTGGGCGGAATCCGGATGCCTGCTAGAAGCGGACTTGGTATTAGTCAAGGGCCCGTTAAAACGATTGATCGGACTCCGTGCGGATGGAAAAGTCTCTTGGAAGCACGCGAACGGACAATGCATCCCTGAGCTTGATGGCTGCATCGATGTTGACATCTGGCCCACCCCGTTCACCAATAGTTTCCCGATCTGCGGACGCCAATCACCATTGGTCAGCGGGAGGAGTTCCGCATGGCGTGGATCGACGGCACGGCGCTGACGGTAGAAGCAAAGTCACAGGCGTATTCAAGACTTGCTGACCGACTCTATCTCTTTGAGAGCCTGGACGGCAGTGGCTTTCGGGCCGAACTTTCTTTGGACGAGGACGGGCTAGTTCTCGACTATCCGGATCTGTTCCGACGAGTCGAAAGTTGATGCCTAACCCCTCGGTCGAGGCGAGGCCCAACGGCGGGCCACCAGGCCCGGTCTGGCGGTACGCGGTACATTGTCGCCAGTCCGGGCCGGGCGCCCCACCGTCGGCCCCGCCTCACCTCGAACGTTAGGCGTCATCGAACGATGATTGTGGATTTTGCCTTCTCCTTCCTAGTGCCGTGCGGAATCATCGCTGTGGCAAGCATTCCTCTCATCCTCAGTGTCGTACCGCCGAACCGCATCTATGGTTTTCGGACTCATCAAACCCTCACGAATCGCGAGTTGTGGTTTCGTGCCAATCGCTTTGCGGGGTGCGTGTTTTTAGTCGCGTCAGGGGTAAGCGCCGGCGTCTTCGCAATTCATCCCGACTTTGCGTCGGGCCGGTCCTTTGCAGGATTGGTCATATTCGTTGTGCCGTTGGCCATTGCGGTTGCGGCCAGCTTTGCGTACGTTCGGCGGGTTAATGGTGGGCGGAATGATGACGCCTTACCACTCGGTCAACACGAACGCCCACCGGCGGCGCTCCGCGCCTCGGTGGTCGCCGGTTACCTGACACGTTAGGCCGCAGCCTCCTCCCATGACGGACGACTTCACCAAGCGCGAACGTCAGCAATTGCGCGAGCTCGCCGGTGACGTGTCGAGGCGGAAGCCAGCCTCATGCTTGAAGGGCTTGCCGCATCCTTTGCACAATGGCGTTCGGAGATCTCCTACCGTCTTAGCTCTTGCAAGAAATCCACGACTTCCACCAGCATCAATCTCGCGAGTTGTGGTCGATGTATCAAGGATTGCAGGAACGTGAGATTGTTGCTCGGGGCTTGGCCAGAGGCTTGCTCGACGAAGACAAGTTATCGCCGGCGCTCCGCGAGAAGCTGGAACCACTCATTGGGGTCTATCGCAGATGACCGCGTTTCGTTTCTCTGAGAGTTCCATCTGCGGCCTAACCTCACGGTCAACCCGGTATCCCCTAGACTACTCACCACTAAGCCCCACCGTGACGAAAATAGTCTTGAAAAGCAGATAGATAGCGACCCAAAACCGGCGTTGTGAACTGCCCGGCAATCGGTTGAGCGGGGTGGGCCCAGTCCTCGTTCGTGGGCTAGCAGATGTTGCCAGCGCACTCCAGGCATTGGCGCCACCAAGAGGGTGAGGCCTAACCCTTCGGTCAACGCAACCCGCAACGGCAGACGTCTTGGGGCGCGAGGCACTCGGGCCTATCATGTGCCTCGCGCCCCAAGCCACCCGCCGCCGCGGGCGCGTTACCTCAAACGTTAGGGCTCAAAACGGGAGACGCCGTGCGCATCCTTGAGACCTCGCGGCTCCTTCTGCGGCATCTCGAACTGGGCGATCTGCCTTCGCTTGCCCGGTTGTACGCTGACCCAGAGGTGCGGCGCTACTTTCCGGATGGCACTCGCACGGTCGAAGAGACCAAAGCTGAACTCCTCTGGTTCTTGCGCGGCCATCCCCGAAGGCCAGAGCTCGGTGTTTGGGCGACGATCGAGAAGGGCTCCGGTTCGTTCATCGGACGCTGCGGGCTACTGCCGTGGGAGATCGACGGGAAAGACGAGGTCGAACTCGCTTTCCTCATCAACAAGTCGCGCTGGGGCCGAGGGTTCGCGACAGAGGCCGCTCTCGGAATCGTCGAGCACGCCACGAGCAATCTTCACTTGCGGCGCCTCATTTGCCTGGTCACACCAGGCAACGATGCGTCGGCGAGGGTTGCCGCCAAGGTCGGCATGCGGTTCGAGCGGGAGTACACCGACGAACTCGGTCTCTGCCTCATCTACAGTCGCAGCTTGTCCAGCAGTGAGGCCTAACCCTTCGCTCGAGCGGACGCGCACCGGCATGGCACTTGGCCCGCCGGCCGGTGTGGCTCATCATCCGTCCAGCGGGCCAAGCGCCACACCGGTGCCCGCCCCTCAGCTCAAACGTTAGGCCCACTCGCAACGGTATGCGCAAGCCCTCACGCTTCCCGATTTTCGCGATCGCCCTCTTTATCGCATCGCTCGCGCTGCTCGCCTACGCCTACGATCGTAGTGGGTTCTGGTTTGGCGGGTCGGCAGTGTTTCTTCTATGGTGGGCGGACAACGACCGAAAGCAACTCCGTGCTAAGTGGCGTGAACAGACGTTAGTCGAACAGTTCGCTCCTGAGCTGATGGGAAAGAGCTTTACCGAAGCGTCGACGTACATCATCACTGCACTCGACAACTTCAAATCCAGCGCCAGTCCAGCCATGTCCCAATCGTTCTCAGCGGCATTGGCAGCACGTCAAGCGGAGTGGGCCGGTCGCGGAACACCGATGCCGCAGTGGGCGACGATGCGGTTGTTACGAGAGTTCGAGTCCTCGCATTCAAATGCGGCGAGCGAGGCCCAATGATTTCTTCCGCTCTTGGAATGAGTGGGCCTAACCTCGCGGTCAGCCGGACGCGCCGGCACATGCCTTCTTGCTCGCGAGCGTTGGCGTGGCGCGCCGGTTACCTGCAACGTTAGGCTTCAATAGTGTGACCGGACTTTTGGCACTGTTGGCATGGCACCGGACGTTGCAATGTGGCCGTGTACCGACTTGCTTTTCTACCGATATAGGTGACCTTTGAAAGACCAAGCAGCGCTTGTACTTGGACCGAAAGTGCCTCTGGTGGTGCTCGCTTTTTTTGCTGGCAGCCTTTCTATCCCTATGTTGCTGGCAAGCCTGCAACCGCCGCCAGCCACCCCTGCGGAACAGCTCTTGTTTGCTGCAAGCCATCGAGGTGGCTACGCTCTATTCGCTAGCCTTGTTATGGCTTGGTCGGTGTTTTCAGTTCCCTTGTCAGCAATTCTTGCAAAACTTCTCCGGGCCAAAGGCAGCACGCTGGCATCTGCCGCCCAGCTTCTCGTTGCGGTCGGCGTGCTTCTCCTGGGTTTTGGCATCTTCACGCACGTTGGCGCGCTGCTTTCCATCGTGGCGGCGGGTACCCCACCGTCCGCCACAGATGCCACCTACCAGGCGGCGATATGGCATAGCCTCAGCTTTTACCTCACGGATCCGGGGCTCATGGCCTTTGGACTCGGTCAATTTCTGTTCGGCTGGCTCGCTTGGCGCAGTGGTGTTCTGCCGAACTGGGTTGCCGTGGTGGGCATGGTGGGCGGCGTGGCAGGGTTGCTCACACTGGCCGTCTACCAAACCGGCGTTCTTGCGCTCGTGCAGCTCATATGCTTTGGCATCTGGGGCTTCGCTACTGGCTTTTCACTGCTGCGTGGTCGCCAAGCAACATCGCTTGTCGGCAGCCGGGAAGCCTAACTGTTCGTCCAAGCGGACGCGCGCAAGCGCGCGCTGCTTAACTCAAGCGTTAGGCCTCGCAGGAAGCTGCGTCGCTGCCAACAACTCGAAGGAACCGCAATGCATCAGGGCTCCTGCCACTGTGGCGCTGTAAAGATGACGCTTCCGTCCACTCCGGTCGTAGCTACGCAGTGCAACTGCTCCTTGTGTAGGCGCATCGGCGGCACTTGGGTGTACTTCGAGTTCGGCACGGTGCGGATCGAAGGCCACCCAGAGAACACGGACGAGTACATCTGGGGCGACAAGACCCTGAGAACAGTCCGATGTCGCCACTGCGGCTGCGTCACTCACTGGGAACCTCTGGAACCAAGGGAAGGCTCCAAACACGGCGTCAACCTTAACAACTTCGATCCGGAACTCATCGCTGCGGTACGCGTTAGGAAGTTCGATGGCGCGAGCACATGGAGATTCTTCGATGAGCTCGAAGTCGAAAAGGGTGTTGCTCCAACGGGCGAGGCCTAATCCCGCCGTCGGTCCGGCCTCACCTCGAACATCAGGTGGCACGCACATCCTCCGGAATCCGCCTGGGATACGTTCAATCCCACCGCGTCGTAATGGACCGCGGATAGACTCCGGAACGCGATCGAACTCCAACATTTGTCGGGAGGAAGAGCGGTCATGATGCGTCTGCTACGCTGGGTCAGCATCACGATCGGCAGCGCAATCGCGCTGGCCGCGGTTGCCTACGCGCTCGTGTACGGGCTCTCCGAGCGCATCTTGCGGCGAACCTACGAGGTGCGCGCCGTCACGCTGACCATTCCGACCGATTCGGAGTCGATCCGGGAGGGGCGTCGACTCGCCACCATTCGTGGCTGTAACGACTGCCATGGCAAGGAACTCCAGGGTGCGTTGTTGTTCGACGATCCGAAAATCGCCCGAATCGTCGCACCGAATCTCACGGCTGCCGTTCGCCGCTACAGCGATGCGCAGCTTGCCGTCATCATCCGCAACGGTATCCGCCCGGACGGCCGCAGCGTGGTAGTCATGCCGTCGGAAGCATTCAACGCGATGACCGATGCGGACCTCGGCCGCACAATCGCGTTCCTGAAGAGCGTGCCCCCCGTTCCCGGGCCGGGCCCCAACGTCTCCCTGGGTCCGCTCGGGCGCGTCGGCCTGGTTACCGGAAAATTGAAGACTGTGGCCCAGCTCATCGCCGACACGGCGCCTCCACCCGCGGCCGCGAATCCAGAGGCGGAGGCTGGACGGTATCTCGCGCGAACGGTCTGTGCCGAATGCCACGGAGCAGATTTGCGCGGCGCCACCAATCCGGCTTTCACGAGTCCAGACCTTCGTATCGTCGCGGCCTATTCCCCGGCGGCGTTCGTCCGGTTGCTGCGGACAGGCGTTGCCCTCGGCGACAGAAAGCTTGCGCTCATGAGCGAGCGGGCACGCAACAATCTGTCGCTTCTCACGGATTCGGAGATTGCGGCTCTCTACAGCTATCTGCATGCCATGCCGGAAGGCGCTCACGACTGAGCGATGCAAACATCACGGCGCGCCGATCGCCTTCAACGTTCGGCATTCGCACTCCGATGAGGCCGACATGACCGCATCCCAGCTGAAGTCCTTTTGCCGCGAGTTTCCCGAGGCGACGGAAACGCTGTACGGGCATCCTTACAATTTCCTCGTTTACGCCGTCGCGGGCAGGAAGTTCGCCTACTTCAAGACCAGCCAGCCCGAGCGATGGCGCTTCAGCACGCGCGTTACACCCGACCGGTTCATCGAACTCACGGATATCCCCGGGGTCAAGCCGGCCCGGTATCGAGGACGCTATGGGTGGATCACGATCGTCGATGTGTCGGCGTTTCCGGCAGGTTATCTCAAGGACCTGGTTGCCGCGTCGTACCAACGGGCGCGCGATTCACGGGGCAGGGCCAGACGGCATGCGATTGGCGGCGCCTAGGCTTGCCTAGATTCGACAGCAGCCCGCGTTCGTTCATCCGAGCACGCCCGCCCGCACGATCAGCAGCAACCCCGCTCCGACAGCGACGCCGCCGATGGCGCGCGCGATGCGCTCGCCGCCCGGCGCGAGACGTTCGGCGGTGATGGCTGCCGTGACGGCAGCCATCGCGCGCAGATCCATGACCCCGATGGCCAGCAGGATCGCCATCAGGCCGGCGCAGCATGCGGTGCAGTGGAGGCCGAGGCGCAGGCCGTGGCGCCAGGCCGTCGCGGCATTCACCGGCAGCGCAAGGCCACGCCCGGGCGATTCGCGGCAGCAGGCAAGATGACGTGCCTTCCACGCAGTGAACTGGAGCACGCCGGCGATCAGGACGACGACGCCGACTGCGATCGGAACGACGCGCGCCAGCGAAGGCCACTGCATCTCGACCGCCGCGAGCGCGACACCCAGCGGATAGATCGCGATTCCGAACGCGGTCCACACGACGAAGTACCCCACGCCCATCAGCGCGATCGGCGAACCCGGGCGCGTCTCGCCGCATCTGCCGATGGCATGGCGGTAGCGCCACAGCGCCGGGACCAGGGATGGCAGCATCATCGCCGCCATCATGACGACCCATATGCCAAGGAACGACGCCGCGGCGCCGGGCCATGTCTGCCCGGGCACCGGCATCCACACCGTCGACATCGTCCCGCCGCCGGGCATCGGCATCCCGTCCATTGCACCGATCGCATCCATGGCCTGCCTCAGCGCTTGCCGTACTCGTCGTGGCGGCGCCACCAGATGCCCGTCTCGTTGCGTCCCCTGGGGGCGCGGTCGAGCCACGGGTACATGCCCCAGAGGGCGTCCAGTCCGCGCGCGAACGTCGAATAGGTGTGGTAGACGACGCCGTCCTCGAGCACGAATGTGCTCATGCCCGGCCGCTCGCGTATGTAGGTCGCCGGATCGGTTCCGGCCGTGGCAGCGTTGTCGCCGACGGGCGTTCCCGGCATCCGGTTCGCCATGCCCCCGTCGCTGCGCACCGCCCAGGCCGGCTCGCGCCGGTAGTTGTATTCGATGCTGCCGTCGCGCTGCTGCTCCTCGGTGAACGAGATGTTGAAATCGGCGTTGAAGTCGCTGCCGAACGACGACGCCCAGGGAAACGTCCACCCCATGCGCCGCTTGTAGGCCTGCAGCTTCGCGAGCGGCGCTCGCGACACCGCGCCGAGCGTGACGTCGTGGTTGGCCAGGTGGACGGCGAAGCCGTTGAACCCGTCCGCGATCGTCGAGCAGGTCGCGCAGCCCGCCGTGTATTCGGGCCCGAACATGTAGTGGTAGATGAGCAGCTGCGAGCGTCCCTGGAAGAGGTCCGCCAGCGAGGCGCGCCCCGCGTCGGTGTCGAACCGATATTCCTTGTCGATGCGGACCCACGGCAGCGCCTGCCGCTGGCGCGCCAGTTCGTCGCTGCGCCGCGTGAGTTCCTTCTCGGCCTCGAGCAGCGTCAGGCGTGCCGCGAGCCAATCCTCGCGTGTCCCGGTCGCCTGCGTGGTCGTCGCTTCTGGTTCTTTCGTTCGCGTGTCCATTCGTCGTTCCTCGTCGTTCGTTGATGACGGGCTAAACTTAGCGCGAGGCAGCGACACGATGGGAGTTACAAGTGTGGCGGGATTCCGATGGACTCGCTGATCACCGCCGCGGGGCGCGCACTCGCGGCGGGTGATCCCCTCGGCGCGTTGAAGCGCGTCGCCTTGCGTGACGACGCGCCGGCGCTGGCGCTTCGCGGCATCGCGATGGCGCAGCTCGGCGACTTCGAACGCGCGAGGTCGCTCCTTCGGCGTGCCGCGCGCGCCTTCGGTCCGCGAGAGGCCGTGGCCCGCGCCCGCTGCGTGATCGCCGAGGCCGAGGTTGCGCTCGCTTCGCGCGACCTGGGCTGGCCCGAGAAGACGCTCGACGCAGCGCGGGCGGTGCTCGACGCGCACGGCGACCGGGTGAACGCCGCGCATGCGCGTTATCTCGAAGCCCGGCGCCTGCTCCTGATGGGACGCCTCGACGAAGCCGAACGCAGGCTCGCCGCGCTCGACCCCGCGTCCTTCCCGCCTGCGCTGCGCGCCGCCCACGAGCTCGTCGTCGGGGGGATCGCGATGCGACGCATCCGGACCAGGGCCGCGCGCGCAGCACTCGCCCGCGCCGCGCGCGCGGCGCACGACGCGGGCATCCCGGCGCTGATGGCGGAGGTCGAGAGCGCTGCCCAGGCCCTGGACACGCCCGCGGCACGCCTGATTGCTCGCGGCGCGGAGCGGCCTCTCCTGCTCGACGAGGTCGAGACGCTGCTGGCGTCGAAGGCGCTGGTGGTGGACGCGTGCCGATATGCCGTGCGCACGGCAGGTGCGGTGGTGCCGCTCGCGACGCGCCCGGTGCTGTTCGCGCTCGCCCGCGCCTTGGGCGAGGCGTGGCCCGACGACGTGGCGAGGGACGCGCTCATCGCGCGGGCATTCCGCACGAGGCACGTCGATGAATCGCACCGGGTGCGGCTGCGCGTCGAAATCGGCCGGCTTCGCAGCGTGCTGCGGACGCTGGCGGGTGTCACCGCGACCATGCGGGGATTTGCGCTGGTGCCGCGCCCCGCCCGCGAGGTCGTCGTGCTGGTCCGGCCCGTCGAGGAACGGCATGCGGGGGTGCTCGCCTTCCTGGCCGACGGCGAGTCGTGGTCGAGCTCCGCCCTGGCGCTGGCGCTGGGCGCCAGCCAGCGCAGCGCGCAACGGGCGCTCGACGCGCTCGCGGCCGCGGGCAAGGTGCAGTCCTGCGGGCGCGGACGAGCGCGGCGCTGGATGACCCCGCCGATGCCGGGATTCGCGACAGCCTTGTTACTTCCCGCGCCGCTGCCGATTGCCTAACATTCGGTCATGAAACGATCGACCGCCACGATCCTGCGCGAGTACGGGCCCTTTCCGGGTGTCGACCAGGTGGGTGGAGTCACCTACGACGGACAGCAGGTCTGGTTCGCGTCCGGAGACAGGCTCAACGCGTTCGATCCGGCGAGCGGGGAGGCGCTGCGCTCGATCGATGTCGCTGCGCACGCGGGGACGGCCTTCGACGGCCGGCACCTGTTCCAGATCGTCGAGGACCGCATCCAGAAGATCGACCCGACGTCCGGCCGCGTGCTCGCCGAGATCCCGGCGCCCGGCGGTGGCGCCGATTCGGGGCTCGCGTGGGCCGAGGGGACGCTCTGGGTAGGTCAGTACCGGGAGCGGAGGATCCATCAGGTCGATCCCGAGACCGGGGCGATCCTGCGCACCCTTGCGTCCAACCGCTTCGTCACCGGAGTCACCTGGGTCGACGGCGAGCTCTGGCACGGCACCTGGGAGGGCGACGAGAGCGATCTGCGGCGAGTCGATCCGCGGACGGGCGAGGTCCTGGAGCGGCTTGAAATGCCGCCGGGAACGGCCGTGTCGGGACTCGAGTCCGATGGCGGCGACCGGTTCTTCTGCGGCGGCGGAAACAGCGGGAAGATCAGGGCCGTCCGCAGGCCCAGGCGGGGCGCCGAGGCCGGCGGTGGGGCCGAGCTTCCCGTCGACTCTGCGAGCGACTGACTGCGGCTATCATTCGCGTCGGCTCGCACCGCCAGCCCAGCCAGGCCGCTACGCTTCTCTCTTCCTGCACCCGAAGGACCGCAATGACCGAACGAACTGGAGGCTGCCTCTGCGGCCAGGTGAGATACCGTGTGACCGCTGAACCCGTCCTTGCAAGAATCTGTTGGTGCAAGGACTGTCAGCGCCTCTCTTCGAACGGAACGGTCAACGCGATCTTCCCGACCTCTGCCATCGAGATCACCGGAAGGACCGACGAGTACACGAGCGCCGCGGACAGCGGAAACCAGGTGCGTCGCCGCTTCTGCCCGCGATGCGGCAGCCATCTCTTTGCAGACTCGACGGGCCGCCCCAACCTGACAGTCGTCCGGGTCGGCACCCTCGATGACCCATCGTCGATCGATCCGACGGCGAACATCTGGAGCTCCAGCGCGCCGAAGTGGGCCTGCCTGGACCCGGCGCTTGAACGCATCGAGCGCCAGCCACTCCCGCCCAAGGCGACACCCGCCGCGGCCTGACCGAGCGAGGGCTCCGCGATGCCCGTCGAACGCGAGAAGGTTTACTGGTTCCCGGCGAAGCGCTACGGCTGGGGATGGGGCCCGCCGACCGCGTGGCAAGGCTGGGTGGTGGTCGCGGTATTCTTCGGCCTGCTCGCGGCCGGGGCCGCCGTGCTGCTCCCCGAGCGACGCGGCGGTCCCTTCGCCGCGTACTCGGGTCTGCTGTGCGCCCTGCTCGTCGCCGTCTGCTGGATCAAGGGCGAGCCGCCGCGGTGGCGCTGGGGTGACACCGACCGCGACGCGTAGTCCTGCCGTCGCGCCCGGCGTTCCTGCCACGCGAACCGACGAACCGACGAGGAGGCAATCCGATGATCGACTGCCTGGGCAAGGCCAACGAATACCTCGCCGCGTGGAACGCGCGCGACGCCGACGCGATCGTCAGGACCTTCGCGGCCGGCGGCACCTATCGCGATCCCACGACGGGCGAGATTTCAGGAGAGGCCATCGGCGCCAATGCGAAGCGCCTGTGGGATGCATTCCCCGATCTTTCGTTCGAGGTCGCGAGCATCGCCGAGGCGGGCCCGGGCAGGGTCGTCGCCGAGTGGATCATGAAAGGCACGAACACCGGTTCGTTCCAGGGCTTGCCGCCGACGGGTCGGTCGGTATCGCTCCCGGGAGTCGACGTCATCGAGATCGGCGCGGACGGGATCCGATCCGTGAAAGGCTACTTCGATACCCGGGCCGTTCCGGAGCAGTTGGGGCTGCAGGTGCTGGTGCAGCCGCACACGGTCGGTCCGTTCTCATTCGGCATGTCGGTCGCCGTGCATTCGGGCAAGAAGACGAAGCCGGGCGCGTTCGGCATCACGACGATCTGGAACACCGACGACGAAACCGAGGAAATCCGCACGCTGACGCGAACGACCGCGACCGAGATGCTGCGCATGGACGGGTTCATCGGTCTGTCCACGCTGCGAATCGGCGGCCGCGGCGTCACCATCTCCGCCTGGGAGAAGCCCGAGCAGGCGAAGCAGATGGTGCGTGGCGGCACCCACCGGCAGGCGATGCAGAGGTTCTGGACCGACCTGGGGAAAGCCGCCTTCACCAGCGTCTGGGTTCCCGATCACATCAATCCGCTCTGGGTGCGGTGCACCGCGTGCCACAAGATGAGCGACTACGAGAAGCACGCGGGCGTGTGCGCCTGCGGCCAGCCGCTGCCGGAGGCGCCACCCTATTTCTAGTGGCGGCGGGCGTCCGCCTCGATGGCGAGGCGGCATTCTCCGTCCCCGAGTTGCGTCCCCCGTTGTGTCCCGTCCCTACGCTGCGGCGGCCATCGCAGCGGGATTCGCGAGCGAGTGGGCCAGCGCGCGCAGCAGCGCGGCACCGTCGCCGCGCCACGCGCTGCCGTGCATGCAGGCGAGAACCCGGGGCTCCTCGCGGGCGAGGCGCTCGAGGGTCGCGCCGGTCTGCGGCGTGTGCGCGTAGTAGTCCATCGCGTGGCGGAACGCCTCGCTCGGGCCGAGGATGTCGTTCTCGGTGATCGCGACGGCGCCGGAACTGCCTTGGGTGAAGAGGTCGCCGCACAGGAGCGTGCGGGTCTCGAGTTCCATCATGAAGCCGCATTCCCAGCCGTGAGGCACGTGCGGCGCATCGAGCCACTTGAAGGCGCGCGCGCCGGTGCGCAGGATCTCGCCGTCGGCCAGCGCGCGCGCCGGGCGCGTGGCGGCGTCGTCGACGGACACCATCGCGGCCACCCGGCTGCAGACGGGAACGGCGCCGGGTGCTGCGGCGAGGAAGTCGTTCAGCGCGCCGCACTCGTCGGCCTCGAAGTGCGAGAACGCGACATAGCGCAGCCGCTCGAGCGGCAGGACCTTGCCGATCGCCTCGGCGGTCAGCGCGAACAGGCGCCGCGGGCCGGTGTGGAAGAGCAGCGGCTCGTCGTCGGCGACGAGATACTGGTTGAAGTTGAAGCCGATCCCGCCCGGGATCTCGACCGGCGTGTTGATTCGATAGACGCCGGGGGCGATCTCGTGGAGGTTGGTGCCGCTCGAGGTGTTGGTGATCATCGGTATCTCCTGGTGGTGATGGGGGTGGGTCGTGCCGAGGATGTGTAACGAGGCGCCGTGCCGTTACACATCCCCGGAAATGATTGCTATCCTCGGTCCATGCCCCAGGGCCCCTGCCTCGACGCGCTCGACGACGGCGCGCTCGCCCGCCGCATTGCCGGGGCCGGGCGCGCACCCGATTCGGCCGCCGAAGCCGAGCTCTATCGGCGCCTTGCACCCCGCGTGCGCCTCTACGGCTTGCGCCACCTGCGCGACCGGCAGGCGGCGGCGGACCTCGTCCAGCAGGTGCTGCTGATGACGCTCGAGCGCCTGCGCGCCGGGGAAGTACGCGAGCCCGAGAAGATCGCCTCCTTCGTGCTCGGCAGCTGCCGCATGACGGTGCTCGAGATGCGGCGCGGGACGCGCCGGCGCGAGGCGCTGCTCGAGACCTGGGGTGACACGGCCGAAGCCTTCGAGGCGCCGGAGCCGATGGCGCTCGACCCCGACCGCCTCGCCGGATGCCTGGAGGCGCTGTCCGAGCGCGAGCGCTCGGTGGTGGTGCTCACCTTCTTCGCCGACCAACAGGCGGACGAGGTGGGCGCGGCGCTGGCGATCAGCGGCGGGAACGTGCGCGTCATCCGCCATCGCGCGCTCACGCGCCTGCGCGAGTGCATGGGTGCGGGAGGGATCGAACGATGATCTGCGCGAATCCCATCGCCTTCGAGAACCTCGTCGCGTACTGGCTGGGCGAACTGCCGCAGGCGCGCGAAGCGGCGCTCGACCAGCACCTCTTCGGCTGCGCGCATTGCAGCCAGAAACTCGAAGGGCTTGCTGCACTCGCCTCGGGCGTGCGCGCGGCGGTGCAGCAGGGCAGGCTTAGCCTGGTAGTCTGCGAGCCGTTCGTCCAGGCGATGAGAGAGGCGGGCCTGCGCCTGCGCGAATACGAGGTCGAGCCCGGCGGCAGCGTGAACTGCACGATCCGCGCGGACGACGCCACCGTCGTCTCGCATCTGCGCGCGCCGCTCTCCGCCGTGAAGCGCCTCGACGTCGTGCAGATGAGAGGCGGCGAGCCGGAAGAGCGTCTTGTCGACGTGCCGTTCGATGCACAGACGGGCGAGGTGCTCGTGATCCCCTCGGCTGCGTGGCTCAAGACGATGCCGGCGTTCACGATGCGGATGCGCCTCATCGCGGTGGGCGAGGCGGGGGAGTCGGAAATCGGCGAGTACACGTTCCTGCACTCGCCCGGCTGAGGAAGAGGCCGCATCGAATTCGTCGGCGCACGATCGAGGGAGGTCGCATGCAGATACATGGAGCCTGTCACTGCGGTACCGTATCGTTCACGGCAGACATCGATCCGTCGCGCGTCGTGCTGTGCCACTGCTCGGATTGC
Organism: uncultured Pseudomonadota bacterium; assembly: GCA_963816415.1. Classification (GTDB taxonomy): domain Bacteria; phylum Pseudomonadota; class Gammaproteobacteria; order Burkholderiales; family Casimicrobiaceae; genus VBCG01. The sequence continues at coordinate 535,613 of CAWFKR010000017.1, read as the reverse complement.
CAGGTGATGTCCGGATCGGCCTTCCGCATGGTCGTCCTGGCATCCATCGACACGTTTGCCGTCAGCGGTCAGACGAAGGGCTATGTCAAGGTTGCCGAAAGCGGCAATCGTCGAGTTCAGGTGTTCTGCCCGGAGTGCGGAACACCGCTTTACGCCACGGCACCGGAGCACGCCACCACGGTGAGCATCCGGGTCGGCTGCGTCAAGGAGCGGGCGCAACTGCGGCCGGCGGCGCAGATCTGGGCACGTTCGGCGCTGCCCTGGCTGCACGAGCTCGCGGACCTGCCTGCATCGGCCGAACAGCAGGCGCTGCTGCCGCCGGGTTCAACGCAACCCACGGTCCAGCGCGAAAGCTGAGGCGACAACGTGCGCACTTCCCAGCCCCCGCTGTCCGCCTCGCTTCCGGGAACATGGGAGCTTCTGTCTCGCATCGACGTGACCGATGCCGGAGTGGAGCGAGCCGAGCCCTCGCTGGGCGCCGACCCGGTGGCGCTGCTCATCTACGATCGCGCAGGGCACTTCTCCGCCCAGTTCATGAAGCGCGACCGCACCGAGGGCGACGTTTCCCGGCCATCGGGGGCTGGAGCCAACAACAGCCGCGCCGTGAACGGCTACGACGCCTACTTCGGCACCTACTCGGTCGACGACGCGAAGGGCACGGTCACCCAGCGCCTGCTCGGCTCGCTGTCCGCGGAGAACATCGGCCTCATGCTGTCGCGGGAAATGACGGTCGATGGCGACCGGTTGATCATCCGACTGCGGACGTCCGTCGACGGTGAGCCGGTCGACAGGACGCTGACCTGGCGGCGGATCGGATAGCGCGCCCTTTGCCGCGGAAGGTGTAGTAACTTGGCGCTCGCGGACGATCCGGTGAGGGCGGCCCCGCCCGCAGCGACAGTACAACAAGACCCACGACAACGACGCATTCGGAGGAGCAATGGAAGAGGTGAACACGAGGTTGCTGTTTCCCGGACTCAAGCCGTTCTACAAATGGGCCGAGCCGGTGTCCTGGGCGCTGGTGCGCATCACCGCGGGGCTGATGATCGTTCCCCATGGCGTTCCCAAGATGATGGCGGGCATCGGCCCCACCGCCGCCTTCGCGCTGGTGAAGCGCGGCATCCAGCCCGCCGAGCCGCTCGCGGTGGTCCTCATCCTGCTCGAAACGCTGGGGGGCCTGTGCGTTGCCCTGGGCCTGTTCACCCGCTTCTTCGCATTGGGCATTGCCATCGAGATGTCGGTCATCGCCTTCGAGTACAAGTCCAAGTTCGGCTGGACCGGACCCGGCTACGAGTATCCGCTCATGTGGGCCCTGGTCATGGTCGCGATCGTGCTGCGCGGCGGCGGGCCATACTCGCTCGACCGCAGGCTGGGGCGCGAGCTCTGAGCTGGCGCCCGCCGGCCGACGCCAGGTCCACTGATTCGGGGGTACCGATGGCGGTACGGATCGTCCGGCTGGGCAGCCCGAGGGCGCCCGACGAAGGCACGCGCATCGGCACGGTCCGTCGGCCGCCGCGGGGCGTGCCCAAATCGGCGTTCGCATCGCAGAACTGGTACGACGTCTGGTTCCCGAATCTCGCGCCCTCCGCCGAGACGGTCAAGCTCGCCCAGGCCGCGGGAACGCCGGCGCAGTGGGCCGCGTTCAAGCGGAAGTACCGTTCTGAGATGGCGGCCCCCGACGCTGCGCGCTGCCTCGATCTCCTGGCTGCGCTGTCGCATCACGCGAACTTCTCGGTCGGCTGCTACTGCGAGCATGAGGACCGCTGTCACCGCTCGGTCCTGCGCGAGCTGCTGCGCGAGCGGGGCGCCACGTTGCTTCCGCAGGAGCAATCGCAGGTTGGCGGCTGAGCCGCGGTGTCCCCAAGGCCTTCCAGGAACGGGTCTCGTGCGCCGTCGTGCCGCGCCTCCTAGACGTGGACGCGCTGGAGGTGAAAAGCCCGCCGCGGCGCGCCCGGAGCAGCTGCGTTGGTCGCAGCGGGTGACGGAGGAGAGCAATGCGCTGGATCTCGAGCCCGGCGTGTTCGCGCTGAGCGACCCGAAGGCCATCGCCCGGTCGCTGAAGGCCTCGGCCGAAGCAAGCGATCGTCGCAAAGGGACGCCGTTCCAGTCTGCGATGTCGATGCTTGCGTTCTACATCAATCGTGCAGGGACCCAGCTTTCCGACGGCCAGCGCGCGCGCCTCGAGCTCGCGAAGGACGAGCTGCGGGCGCTGTTCGGTCGGCCACGCCGGCGTCCCGGGCAGGCACGCCGGCGTGCGCAATGAGGCGCGCTGCCGGTTCGTCGGTGGTGACGCCGTCGCCGTGGGGACCGCCCGGCGCCGCTTGATTCCGGTTCGGCCATCCCCATCTGCGCACGGGGAGGTCAACGCCGCTGGCAACGCCGGCGCGCTAAGATGGACACCATGCCGGCCGCATCGTCAATCCGTTTCACCGTCGCGACCTACAACATCCACAAGGGATTCTCGCAGCTCAAGCGGCGGATGGTGATTCACGAGCTGCGCGAGCGACTGCGCGGCCTCGACGCCGACATCGTGTTCCTGCAGGAAGTGCTGCACACCCACGAGCGGCACGCCAACCGCTACCTCGAGTGGCCGGGTAGCCCGCAGCACGAATTCATCGCGGATGCCTACTGGCACGAGGTCGCCTACGGCAAGAACGCCGTCTATCCGCACGGGCATCACGGCAATGCGCTGCTTTCGCGGTTCCGGATGCTGTCGCAGGAGAACCTCGACATCTCGGCGCACCTGTTCGAGAGCCGCGGCCTCCTTCACTGCGAGATCTCGCTGGGCGAGGGACTGCCGAGCCTTCACTGCATCAACGTGCACCTGGGACTCTTCGAGCGCGGCCGGCAGTGGCAGATCCGCGCTCTGGTCGACCGGATCGAGGCGACGGTGCCGCATTCGGCACCCCTGGTCATTGCCGGCGACTTCAACGACTGGCGCCGCAAGGGGGACAGGACGCTGACCGATGCGCTGAGCCTCGTCGAGGTGTTCGAGGAAGTCACCGGCCGGCCGGCACGCACCTTCCCCTCGCTGCTGCCGGTGTTCAGGCTGGACCGGATCTACGCGCGCGGCCTGCATGTCGTCGACGCCAAGGTCCACTACGTCACCGCGGGGGTGCGGATGTCCGACCACGCCGCGCTCGCGGCAACCTTCGAGCTCGCCAACCAGCGCCAGCACTGAACGTGCGCCCCGCCGGCCTCGCAATGAACCGCTACACGGCGGGGAATTCCGTGACGCTGCTGCGCAACGGGGCCGAGTACTTTCCGGCATTGCTCGGGGCGATCGCGGCGGCCGAGCGCGAGATCTGGCTCGAGACCTACATCTTCGCCGACGATGCCGCCGGGCGCAGGGTCGCCGACGCACTGATCGATGCATCGGGACGGGGCGTCGCCGTGCGCGTGCTGGTCGATGGCTGGGGCGCGCGCCACTACCTGACCGATTCTCTGGAGAAGCGTCTGCTCGACGGCGGTGTCGACCTACTCAAGTACCGCCCCGAGATCGCGCCCTGGCAATTCCGGTCGCATCGCCTGCGGCGCCTGCATCGCAAGCTGTGCCACGTCGACCGTCGCATCGCGTTCGTCGGCGGCATCAACATCATCGACGACATGAACACGCCGGGGCACAAGCCGCCGCGCGCGGACTTCGCCGTCTGCGTGCGCGGCCGGCTGCTCGCCCCGATCGTGCAGACAATGCAGCGGGTGTGGGCGATCGTCGAGATTGCGCAGTTGCGCACTTCCGACGTCCCGATGTTCGGCGACGCCCCGCCGGCGCATTCGGCGGGCACGCAGAAGGCGAAGTTCACGATCCGTGACAATCTGCGCCACCGACGGGACATCGAGCGCGCGTACCTCGCGGGCCTGCGCACTGCGCGCCACGAAATCGTCATCGCCACCGCCTATTTCTTCCCGGGCGTGCGGTTCCGGCGCGAGCTGATCGCGGCGGCAAAGCGTGGCGTCCACGTCACGCTGTTGCTGCAGGCCCGCGTCGAGTTCAAGCTCCTGCACTGGGCGTCACGCGCGTTGTACGGGCAGTTGCTGACCGCGGGGGTCACGATCCAGGAGTATCACCTGTCGTTCCTGCACGCAAAGGTGGCGGCCGTCGATTCGCGTTGGGCGACCGTCGGGTCGTCGAACATCGACCCGTATTCGTTCCTGATGGCGCGCGAGGCGAACGTGTTCGTGCGCGACCGGGTCTTCGCCCACGAATTGCGCGCCGAACTGGTGCAGATGATCGAGACCGGCGCGCGCCCGGTGCCGCCGCAGGATTGGGCCCAGCGTTCGCGGTTTGCCAAGGCGCTGTCGTGGGTCGCCTACGGCGTCGTTCGCGTCGCGATGGGCATGCTTCGCTATGGCGGCGACGAGTGGTGGCGCAGCGGCTGGCCACGGCGGTGATTCGCTCACCCGCCCCTCACCCGCCTCGCTCTCGCTCGTCTCCCTCTCCCGCTTGCGGGTGAGGGAGCGGGTGAGGGGGAAGGTGAGGGGCATTGACCCCTGCTAGACTCGACCGATGCGCAACCGATCCACCTCCTCGCTGCCGCTGCCCGCCGAAGACGCGACGCCGCGCTCGCGCCGCGGCGACTGGCAGACGATCCGCACCCTGCTGCCTTACCTGTGGGATTACCGCGTCCGGGTGTTCGCGGCGATCGCCTGCCTCGTGCTGGCCAAGGTCGCGAACGTCGGCGTGCCGCTGGTGATGAAGCGGATCGTCGACAGTCTCGACCAGCGCACGGCGATGCTCGCCGTACCGCTCGCGCTGCTGGTCGTGTACGCGCTGCTGCGGCTTTCCACGACGCTCTTCACCGAGCTGCGCGAGTTCCTGTTCGCCAAGGTGACGCAGCACGCGGTGCGCAGGATCGGCCTCGAGGTGTTCCGCCACCTGCACGCGCTGTCGTTGCGCTTCCACCTGGCGCGACAGACGGGTGGGCTGACGCGCGACGTCGAGCGGGGGCAGCGCGGCGTCTCGACGCTGATCAGCTACACGCTGTTCTCGATCCTGCCGACGCTGGTCGAGATCGCGCTGGTGTCGGGGATCCTGATCGCGCGCTACGACTGGACGTTCATGGCGATCACCGCCGTCGCGCTCGCGATCTACATCTTCTTCACGGTGACGATCACCGAGTGGCGCACGCATTTCAGGCGCGAGATGAACGAGCTCGACTCGAAGGCGAACACGCGAGCGATCGACAGCCTGCTGAACTACGAGACGGTCAAGTACTTCGGCAACGAGGAGTGGGAAGCGCGGCGCTACGACGAAAGCCTGCAGCGCTGGGAGAAGGCGGCGGTCAGGAGCCAGACCTCGCTTTCGGCGTTGAACGTCGGGCAGAGTGCGATCATCGCGGTCGCGGTGGCGCTGATCATGTGGCGCGCGACGGTGGGGGTGGTCGCCGGCAAGATGACGATCGGCGACCTGGTGCTGGTCAACGCGTTCATGATCCAGCTCTACATCCCGCTCAATTTCCTCGGGGTTCTCTATCGCGAGATCAAGCAGGCGCTGGCCGACATGGAGCGCCTGTTCCGTTTGGTTGGGGAGAACGCCGAGATCACCGACAAGCCGGGCGCACCGCTGCTTTCCACCCGCGGCGCCGCGGTCCGCTTCGAGCACGTCGAATTCGCCTACGAGCCGAACCGCCAGATCCTGCACGACGTGACGTTCTCGATTCCCGCAGGACACAACGTCGCGGTCGTCGGTCCGTCCGGATCGGGCAAGTCGACCCTCGCGCGCCTGCTCTACCGCTTCTACGACGTCACCGGCGGGCGCATCGCCATCGACGGACAGGATGTCCGTGACGTGCAGCAGTCGACGCTGCGCGCGGCGATCGGCATCGTCCCGCAGGACACGGTGCTGTTCAACGACTCGATCGAATACAACATCGCATACGGCCGTCCGGGCGCGACCCACGACGACATCGTGCAGGCCGCGCGGCTTGCCCAGATCCACGATTTCGTGTCGCGGCTGCCCGAGGGCTACCAGACGCCGGTGGGCGAGCGCGGGTTGAAGCTGTCCGGCGGCGAGAAGCAGCGCGTCGCGATCGCGCGGGCGATCCTCAAGCAGCCCGCGATCCTGATCTTCGACGAGGCGACCTCCGCCCTCGACTCGCGGTCGGAGAAGGCGATCCAGGCGGAACTGAAGCAGATCGCGCGCGACCGCACGACGCTGACCATCGCGCACCGGCTGTCGACGATCGTCGATGCCGACGAGATCCTGGTGCTCGATCGCGGCCGGATCGTCGAGCGGGGCACCCATGCCGCGCTGCTGGCCGCCGATGGGGTCTACGCAAGGATGTGGCGACTGCAGCAGGACGAGCGCCGCTCGGGCGCCGGGGAGGTGGCGGAAACCGCGGAAGCCCCCCTGGAAGCGGATGCCGACGATCTGCCCGAGCCGAACGCCGCGCCCGCCGCTGCGGCGGCTGCCACAGTCCGAGGCGTTTTGTAGCCTACTTGCTCGAAAAGGCGGTTGACTCGCCGGCCGCGCATGTGCGATAAACCGGCTTGCAATTCTGAGATTTCCGCTGATGAAGCGCCTGCTACCTATTGTTTTTGCGAGTCTTGTCGCGGCCCACGCGTGGGCCGCGCCGACCGAGCCCGATCCGGCGCGCCTGAAGCTCGGATCGGCGAATGCGCTCGTCATCGACGCCGACTCGGAGCGGCCCGTGTATGAGAAGGCGGCCGACGAAGTGACGCCGATCGCCTCGGTGACCAAGCTGATGACGGCGATGGTCGTCCTCGACGCGAAGCAGCCGCTGGACCAGCCGATCGAGATCGACAAGGACGACATCGACTATCTCAAGAACACCACATCGCGGCTGGGGATGGGCACGACGCTGTCGCGGCGCGAGATGCTGCGTCTTGCGCTGATGTCGTCCGAGAATCGCGCCGCGTCGGCGCTCGCCCGCTACTACCCCGGCGGCAAGGAAGCGGCGGTCGCAGCGATGAACGCCAAGGCAGCCGAGCTGGGCATGACGCACACGCATTACTCGGATCCGACGGGCCTGTCGCCGCAGAACGTGTCGACGGCCATGGATCTGGCGAAGCTGATCCAGGTGGCGGCGAACTATCCGCTGATCCGCGAGTTCACGACCACGCCCGAGCACTCGGTCGAGCTCAGCCCCACGGGCCGGACGCTGGGATTCCTGAATTCGAATGCGCTGGTGCGCGGCCATTCGTGGGACATCATGCTGCAGAAGACCGGCTTCATCAACGAAGCCGGCCACTGCGTCGTCATGCTGGTGAACATCGCGAGCAAGCCGTTCGTGATCGTGCTGCTCGATTCCTTCGGCAAGTACACGCGCTTCGCCGACGCCAACCGGGTCCGCTACTGGCTGGAAACCGGCAGGTCGCTGGCGATGGGCAAGGCCAAAGGCGCGCAGGTCGTGAAAGTGAAGAACACGCGCGCCAAGCCGCGCTACGTCACCCGGGCCAAGCCGCGCTACGTCGCCCGCGCCAAGCCGCGTTACGTCGCACGCGAGAAGTCGCCGTACGTCGCGACCGCGTCGAACACCCCCCGCTGATCGCGCAGCACCCTTCGCACCCGCCGCCGCCTGCGCGGCGGTGTGGCGCAGCTTGCGCTATGCGCCGCTTCCCCGACGGTGCTGCTCGTAGAGTTCCTTCGCATGCGCCCGCGTCTTGGACGTGATCGCACTGCCCGCCAGCATCCGCGCCAGCTCGTCGATCCTCGCCGTCGAGGCGAGTTGCGCGAGTTCGCTCGACATCTTCTCCCCGTCGCCGGTCTTGGCGACGCGGTAGTGGTGATCGGCGTGTGCGGCGACCTGCGGCAGGTGCGTCACGCACAGCACCTGGCGGCGCGTTCCGAGCGTCTGCAGCATGCGGCCGACCGTCGCGGCGACCGGGCCGCCGATGCCGGTGTCGACCTCGTCGAAGACCAGCGTCGGAATGTCGCCGACGTCGCTCGCCGCGACGTGGATCGCCAGCGCGACGCGCGCAAGCTCGCCCCCCGAAGCCACGCGCGCGAGCGGGCCCACCGGCTGTTTCGGGTGGGTCGCGATCCGGAATTCGACGTGCTCGCGTCCGTGGCTCGTCGGGGCTGACTCGGGATCCAGCGCGATCTCGAGGCGCCCCCCGGCCATCGCGAGCTCGTGCATCGCCGCGCTCACGCGTTTGGACAGCGCTTTCGCCGCCGCTGCCCGGCCGGCGCCCAGCTCTCGGCAGAGCGCATCGTAACGGGACAGCGCTTCGTCGACGGCCTGCGCGAGCGCGGCCGCGTCTGATTCGGCGTCGAGTTCCTTCAGCCGCTGGGCCGTCGCTTGCTGCAGCGCCTGCAGCTCCTCGGGGCGCACGCGGTGCTTGCGCGCCATGTCGTGGATGGCGCCGAGGCGCGCTTCGACGCGTGCGAGTTCGGCGGGATCGAGATCGAGGCGCCGCTGGTAATCGCGCAGCGCGCGCGCCGCCTCGTCGATCTGGATCGCGGCCGGGGAGACGAGGTCGACGACGGGGATGAGGGCAGGGTCGAGCTCCGCCGCCTGAGTCAGGCGGTGGACGAGCTGCGCGACGCGCGTCGCCAGCGAGTCGTCGCCTTCGGAGAGCGCGACGGAAGCCTGCGTCGTCGCGTCGATCAGGCCGGCGGCGTTGGCGAGTCGCCGTTGCGCCGCGGACAGCTCGTCCCATTCGCCCGGCACCATCGCGAGCGCCGCCAGGTCCTGCTGCCGATCGGCGAGTCGCTCGCGCTCCTCTGCGCTCGCTCGCGCATTGGCCGCGGCCGCTTCCTGCCGCTCGGTCGCGTCGCGCCATGCCCGCCACGCTGACGCGACGTCCGCCGCAAGTGCGTCGAGCTTGCCGAATCCGTCGAGGAGTTCGCGCTGGGCCACGGTGCCGGCGAGCGCCTGATGCGCGTGCTGGCCGTGCAGATCGAGCAGCAGGGCGCCGACTTCGGCGAGCTGCGCGAGCGTGGCGGGCCGGCCATTGATCCACGCCCGGCTCTTGCCCTGGGCGTCGAGCACGCGGCGCAGCAGCAGCTCGGTGCCGGAATCGAGCCCGTGCGCGGCGAGCCACTCGCGCACCGCATCCTGCGCGCCGATGTCGAAGGCGGCCGCGAGCTCGGCGCGCTCGGTGCCCGGCCGCAGCTGGCGCAATTCGAATCGGTCCCCGAGCAGCAGCCCGAGCGCATCGAGCAGGATCGACTTGCCGGCGCCGGTCTCGCCGGTCAGGACCGAGAAACCGGCGTCGAATTCGACCTCCAGCGCATCGACGACGACGAAGTTGCGTATCGACAGCAGGCGCAGCATGCGGTCACGCGCGGTTCTTGCCGCCGGGATTGAGTCGCTCCGGCGTCTCGCTCCAGTGCAGCTTCTGCCGCAGCATCGCGAAGTAGTCGTGGTGTTCGGGGTGGAGGAAGCGCGCGGTGTGCGGCGCGCGGCGCATCGACACCCGGTCGCCTTCGGCGAGCTCGAAATGGGCCTGCCCGTCGCAGTGGACCGCAGCGTCGCGGCCGCGGCTGACGCTGATCGCGATCACCGCGCTGTCCGGAACGGCGATCGGGCGATGTGTCAGCGCATGCGGGGCCACCGGAACCAGCGCGAACGCGGGCACAGCGGGCGCGATGATCGGGCCGCCAGTCGACAGCGCGTACGCGGTCGACCCTGTGGGGGTGGCCACGATCACGCCATCGGCGCGCATCGCGTAGACGAAATGTCCGTCGATCTCCACGACGCATTCGATCATCGACCCCAGGCCGCCCCGGTTGACGACGACCTCGTTCAGGGCGGGGGCCTCGGCGCGGCTTCCGTCGCCGCGCATCACGGTGGTGGCGATCAGCGTGCGCTGTTCCTCGACGTAGCGCCCGTCGAGCATCGCCGAGAGCGTCGGCTCGACTTCGGCCATCGGGATGTCGGTGAGGAAGCCGAGCCGGCCCAGGTTCACGCCGATCAGCGGCACGCCGTGGGGGGCCAGCGCGCGTGCGACCGAAAGCATCGTCCCATCGCCGCCCAGCACGATCGCGAGGTCGGTCGCCCCGTGCAGGTCATCGTCGGACAGGACGGGGACGTTGTTCGCGCCGACGAACCGGGCAGTCTCGGCGTCGAGCGCAACCGAGTGCCCGCGTGCGCGCAGGAAGTCGGCAATCCGGTCGAGCGGCTCGATCACCCCCGGATCGCCGTGGCGCCCGATCAGGGCCACCCGGGCGAAACGCGAGGGGGTGATGCTTGCGGATTCGCGGATGGGCATCCGCCGATTAAACCATACGGGGGGCCCCGGCCGGGGTCGGCTGCATGGCCGGTGGAGACCGCCCGGCGGCGCAGAGCAACGCCCGCGCTGCGCACGGTAATATACGGGCACGGTTGGCGCCGCGTCGGCCCGGCCGCATATAGTCCAAAATGCTGGATCCCCGCGCCCAACACCTGCTGAAGACGCTCGTCGAGCGGTACATCGCCGAAGGGCAGCCGGTCGGCTCGCGCGCGCTTTCCCGCCATTCGGGCCTGGAACTCTCGCCGGCAACGGTTCGCAATGTAATGGCGGACCTCGAGGAAATGGGATTCATCGCCAGTCCGCACACGTCCTCCGGGCGGGTCCCGACCCCACGCGGCTACCGGTTCTTCGTCGACAGCCTGATGGTCGTGAAACCGCTCGAGCAGGTCGAGATCCACCGGCTCGAGGGGGAGCTTGCCGCCGATCGCCCGCAGCAGATCGTCAGCACGGCGGTGTCGCTGCTGTCGCAGCTCACCCAGTTCGCGGGCGTGATCGTGACGCCCAAGCGCCGCGAAGCGGCTTTCCGGCACCTCGAGTTCCTGCGGCTTTCCGAGAAGCGCGTGCTGCTGATCGTCGTGACGCAGGACGGCGACGTGCAGAACCGCATCCTGCACACCGACCGCACCTACACGCCGAGCCAGCTCATCGAGGCGACCAACTTCTTCAACCAGAACTTCGCCGGCCAGCCGCTCACCGCGATCCGCGGACGGCTCGCCGACGAGTTGCTCGCGCTGCGCGACGACATCGCCGGGCTCATGAAAGTCGCGGTCGAGGCCGGCGAGGGCGCACTTGCCGAGGGCGAGGCGCTGGTCGTCACCGGCGAGCGCAACCTGCTGCACGCCGACGATCTCGCCTCCAACATGGAGCGCCTGCGCCGCCTGTTCGACCTGTTCGAGCAGAAGACTTCGCTGCTGCACCTGCTCGACGTGTCGCAGCGGGCGCAGGGCGTGCAGATCTACATCGGCGAGGAATCCGGCCTCGTGCCGCTCGACGAGTGCAGCGTCGTGACGGCGAGCTACGAGGTCGGCGGGCAGGTGATCGGCACGCTGGGCGTCATCGGCCCGACCCGCATGGCTTACGAGCGGGTCATTCCGATCGTCGACATCACCGCCAAGCTGCTGTCGAACGCCCTCGCGCGCGAGCTCGCCGACGACTGACTCCGCCCGTCGTCGGGCGCGCGCCCCCACTGTCCGCGAATCGAACGATTGAACGCGCTCAGGTATTACCGGCGGCGCGTCTCGAACGCCGTCGCCAAAATGCGGGTCAGGGGCTATCGGCTCGTCCCGTCGCTCTTCCTGCACCTTCCGCGCGTGCTGCTGATGCGCGGCTACCGGATCGTTGCGCGCGACGTCAATCGCAGCCGCGTCGTCCGCTTGCTCAACGAACGCAGCCTTCGGCGCATGCACTGCACCGACGAAGCCCATGCCGCGGGCGGGCATTTCTACGTGATCGTGATGCCCGGAATGCTGCACTACCTCCTGCCCGCGCTCGCACTGCTTCCGGAGGGCGTGCGCGTACGGCTGATCGCAAATGGCGCGCCGGCATGGGAGCGGCGCCTGGTGGGGCGGCGATTCCCGCACTTCGCGATGTGCCGCTTGCGCAGCCTTCCTGCGAGCAGCCTGACGCACGGCGATGTCATCTCGCTCCTGCTCGAGACGAACACCGGGAACTTCGGCCTGCTCGACCACGATTGCTATGTGTTCGACCCCGCCGTTTTCGACGACCTCGCGCCGGGACCGGGGCAGTGCCTGACCGCCGTCTACGGCGGCATCAGCGAAAGGACCGGCCTGCCCTATCCGGAGACCTACTTCCTGTTCCTCAACACGCAGGTCCTGCGGGATATCGCCAGGCGCTACCGCGTCGAGGCGCGGACGTACCACGCCGTGCCGGAGCACCTGCAATCGGTGGTCGATCGCGTCGGTCTGGGCCATGGCGTGTTCGTCAAGGACCACGTGACCTTCTTCGACACGCTGCACCTGATGCTGACCCTTGCGATTGCCGACGGTTTCGAGTCCCGGTTCCTGCAATGGGTCGACCACAGCTCGATCGCCCACCTCGGCGGCACCAGCTGGAAGACGCCGGAAACCAAGGAATTGATCGAGTGCTATGTCGACTGGCGTTTCCTGGAGCTCATGCATGACGATGCCGTCCGCAGACGGTATGCTCACCGCTTTCGTCCGTTCCGGTCGGCAGCGCAGGTGCGCGCGGCGATTCCCATGACGCCGGAGGCCTATGCGAGGGTTGCATTGGTCGACGAGATCGTCGATCGCCTGACCCGAGCGCTCGCGCAGCGCGGTCCGGCAGCAGGCGCTGCGCTGCGCCCACCGCATTGATGTCTGCCGTATCGTCGTCGTCCACCGCACCGAAACTGGCTCACGCTCCCGAAAGCGTCCCCGCGAAACCCCATGTCCTACCGCCCCGAACCCCCGTTTTCCCACGATCGCATCGCCCGCACCGGCGTCCTGCTCGTCAATCTCGGCACTCCCGAGGCTGCGACGCCTGCAGCGGTGCGGCGCTACCTCGCGGAGTTCCTGAGCGACCCGCGGGTCGTCGAGATCCCGCGCATCGTCTGGTGGCCGCTGCTGCACGGCATCATCCTGCGTACGCGGCCGTCGAAATCGGCCGAGCGCTACCAGGCAATCTGGACCCGCGACGGGTCGCCGCTCGCGATCCACACGGCCAAGCAGAAGGTCCTGGTGTCGGGCTGGCTCGGCCAGCGGCTGAAGGAACGGGGACTTCCCACCGACATCTGCGTCGTCGACTATGCGATGCGCTACGGCGAGCCATCGATCGGCAGCGTCATCGATCGGCTGCGCGCCGCAGGTTGCACGCGGATCCTGATCGTCCCGATGTATCCGCAGTACGCGGCCAGCACGACCGCATCGGTGGTCGACGCGGTCGCTGCGCACGTCGCCCGGATCCGGAACGTTCCCGGGCTGCGCTTTGTCGACACTTTCCACGACGACCCGGGCTACATCGCGGCGCTTGCGCAGGCGGTCAACGACTACTGGACGCGGCACGCGAGACCCGAGCACCTGGTGCTGTCGTTCCACGGCGTGCCCCGTGTCACCCTCGACCGGGGCGACCCCTACCACTGCTATTGCCAGGCGACGGCGCGGCTGCTGGCGAGGGAGCTGGGGCTCGAGTCGCGGCAGTGGTCGATCACCTTCCAGTCGCGATTCGGGCGCGCGCGCTGGCTGATGCCTTACACCTCGGAGACGCTTGTGGCGCTCGGCAAGGCGGGAACGCGCCGGGTCGACGTCTTCTGTCCCGGTTTCGTCGCCGACTGCCTGGAAACCCTCGAGGAGATCGCCATCGAGGGCAAGGCGACGTTCACCGAGGCGGGCGGGGGGGAGTTCCACGTCATTCCCTGCCTGAACGAGCACCCGCGCTGGATCTCGGCGCTGACGGACCTGGTGCTCGCCAACCTGGAGGGCTGGCTCGCGCCCCCGCCCGATGCGGCCCGGCGGGAGACGGTCCAGCTGCGGGCCAAGGCGCTGGGGGCCAAGGTCTAGTGCCCGCCTGAAAACGGGGTCCGTCCCGGGTTTGCAGAGAATCCGGGACGGACCCCGTTCTTTTCCGGATCCCGACACCGGGATCCCGGCGTCGCGGACTTTTCGCGCGTCCCGGCTCGCGAATCCCTTGAATTGACCGGGGCTGGCCCCATTTCCGCTCGGTCACTCACGTCGCACATCCAACAAAACGCCAATGACCGTCTCAGACCCGTCCAACCCGGACGCCGCATCCGACCTCCAATCCCCGTCCACCGGGGCAGCCGCCGATCCGCAGGCGACCGCCCAGCCGCCGGGCGATGCCGGGGATCCGCTGCACAAAGCCCTGGCCGAGGCCGCCGCAATGAAGGACGCCTGGATCCGCGCCCGCGCCGAAACCGAGAACGTTCGTCGCCAGGCCCAGGCCGACATCGCCAAGGCCCACAAGTACGCGATCGAGAAATTCGCCGGCGACCTCCTGGACGTCAAAGACGCGTTGGAGAAGACACTGGTCGCCGGCGCGTCGGTCTCCGCCGAAACGCTGCGCTCGGGCGCCGAGCTGACGCTGAAAAGCCTGGCGGCCGCGTTCTCGCGCGCAGGAATCTCGGAAATCGATCCGGTGGGCCAGAAGTTCGATCCCCATACGCAGCAGGCGATGCAGGCGGTCGAGAGCGACCAGGCGCCCAACACCGTCGTGACGGTGTTCCAGAAGGGTTACCTGATCAACGACCGCGTCCTGCGCCCTGCGCTAGTGACCGTCGCCAAGGCCCGGAATGCCGGCGCCGCGGCCGGCGCCGACGAGCGGCCGGCCTGAAGTTTCGCCCACCGGTTGATTAGAACCCCGGAAGTCCCAATTTTCATTGGCAGACCATTCCCCTGGCAGCACGGAGATCCTTCAAATGAGCAAAATAATCGGCATCGACCTCGGCACGACGAACAGCTGCGTCGCCGTCATGGAAGGCGGGCAGCCCAAGGTCATCGAGAACGCCGAAGGCACGCGGACCACCCCGTCGGTGGTCGCCTATGCGGACGACGGCGAGATCCTGGTCGGCGCGCCGGCCAAGCGGCAGGCGGTGACCAACGCGAAGAACACGGTGTACGCGGTCAAGCGCCTGATCGGCCGGCGCTTCGAGGAAAAGGAAGTCCAGAAGGACATCAACCTGATGCCCTACAAGATCGTCAAGGCCGACAACGGCGACGCCTGGGTCGAGGAGCGCGGCAAGAAGATCGCCCCGCAGCAGGTTTCGGCCGAGGTGCTGCGCAAGATGAAGAAGACCGCCGAGGACTATCTCGGCGAGGAAGTGACCGAAGCGGTCATCACCGTTCCGGCGTACTTCAACGACTCGCAGCGTCAGGCGACCAAGGACGCCGGCCGCATCGCGGGCCTCGACGTCAAGCGGATCATCAACGAGCCGACGGCGGCCGCGCTGGCGTTCGGTCTCGACAAGCGCGAAGGCGACCGCAAGATCGCGGTCTATGACCTCGGCGGCGGCACGTTCGACATCTCGATCATCGAGATCGCGAACGTCGAAGGCGAGCACCAGTTCGAGGTGCTGTCGACCAACGGCGACACGTTCCTGGGCGGCGAGGACTTCGACCAGCGGATCATCGAGTACATCGTCACCGAGTTCAAGAAAGAGCAGGGCGTCGACCTCAAGAACGACGTCCTGGCGCTGCAGCGCCTGAAGGAAGCCGCCGAGAAGGCGAAGATCGAACTCTCCAGCTCGCAGCAGACCGAGATCAACCTGCCGTACGTGACCGCCGACGCTTCGGGTCCGAAGCACCTGTCGATGAAGATCACGCGCGCCAAGCTCGAGTCGATGGTCGAGGACCTGATCGAGCGCACGATCGAGCCCTGCAAGACCGCGATCAAGGACGCGGGTGTGTCGCTTTCCGACATCAGCGACGTGATCCTGGTCGGCGGCCAGACGCGCATGCCCAAGGTGCAGGACACGGTCAAGGCGATCTTCGGCAAGGATCCGCGCAAGGACGTGAACCCCGACGAGGCGGTTGCCGTCGGTGCGGCGATCCAGGCGTCGGTGCTGGCCGGCGAGCGCAAGGACGTGCTGCTGCTCGACGTGACGCCGCTGTCGCTGGGCATCGAGACGCTGGGCGGCGTGATGACCAAGCTGATCCAGAAGAACACGACGATCCCGACCAAGGCGACGCAGGTGTTCTCGACGGCCGATGACAATCAGGGCGCCGTGACCATCCACGTGCTCCAGGGCGAGCGCGAGCGCTCGACCGGGAACAAGAGCCTCGGCCAGTTCAACCTCGAGGGCATTCCGCCGGCGCCGCGCGGCATGCCGCAGATCGAGGTCACGTTCGACATCGACGCCAACGGCATCCTGCACGTGTCGGCCAAGGACAAGGCGACCGGCAAGGAGAACAAGATCACGATCAAGGCGAACTCGGGTCTGTCCGAGGACGAGATCCAGCGCATGGTCAAGGACGCCGAAGCGCACGCCGAGGAGGACCGCAAGCTGATGGAAGTCGTGCAGGCCCGCAACAGCCTGGACGGCCTCGTGCACAGCGTGAAGAAGTCGCTCGCCGATTACGGCGACAAGGTCGGCGCCGACGAGAAGGGCAAGATCGAGGCCGCGCTGAAGGATGCCGAGGAGCTCCTGAAGGACAAGGACGCGGGCAAGGAAGCGCTCGAAGCCAAGTCCGAGGCGCTCGCCACCGCGTCGCAGAAGCTCGGCGAAGCGATGTACGCGCAGGCGCAAGCCGCTCAGGGAGGCGCGGGTGCGGGCCAGGGCCCGTCCGGCCAGGGCGAAGGGCCCAAGGGCGCAGACGAGAAGGTCGTCGATGCCGAGTACACGGAGGTGAAGGATCGCAAATGAAGCACTTGCGATCCTGATCACCACCTGCGATATTCCGTCACGATTCGGGACGGCGCGCAGGCGCAGGTCGGCGCGTGACGGAATATCTGGCCGAGTTCAACACGGCGCCGTCGGCGCCGGTTAACTCGGCCGTTTTGTGTCGCGGCTGCGCTCGCTTTGCGTCGGGGGTGGCCGCATTCCGTTCGGAAGTTGTGCATTCGGTGAGCATTGAGCAATTGCGCCAGATCCCGCTGCAGCCGGTCGTTGGCGGCGCCGGAGCCGGCACGCGGCAGGGGAGCCGCCTGATCATTCATGTCTAAACGCGATTACTACACGATCCTCGGCGTCAACCGCGGCGCTTCCGAAGACGAGATCAAGAAGGCTTATCGCAAGCTCGCGATGAAGCATCATCCGGACCGCAATCCGGACGACAAGCACGCCGAGGAGAAATTCAAGGAAGCGAAAGAGGCCTACGAAATCCTGTCGGATTCGCGCAAGCGCGCCGCCTACGACCAGTTCGGGCACGCCGGTGTCGATCCGTCGATGGGTTTCGGGGCAGGGGCGGCCGGGGCGAGGGGCGGCGAGGGCTTCGGCGGCTTTGCCGATGCGTTTGGCGACATCTTTGGCGAGATCTTCGGCCAGCAGCGCGGCCGCGGAGGCGGCAGCGGCATGTATCGCGGCTCCGACCTGCGCTACAACCTCGAGCTGTCGCTGGAGGAGGCCGCGCGCGGCGCGGAGATCAAGATCCGCATTCCGACGCTGGACGAATGCGGCACCTGCCACGGCAGCGGCGCCAAGCCGGGCACCCAGCCCAAGACCTGCCCGACCTGCCATGGTCGCGGCGAGGTCCGTGTCTCCCAGGGTTTCTTCTCCATCCAGCAGACCTGCCCGCAGTGCCACGGCACCGGCAAGATCGTCCCCGAGCCCTGCCCCGACTGCCACGGCGCGGGTCGCATCAAGAAGCACAAGACGCTGTCGGTGAAGATTCCCGCGGGTGTCGACCAGGACGATCGCATCCGCCTGTCGGGCGAAGGCGAGGCCGGGGTGAACGGCGGGCCGACCGGCGATCTCTACGTGGTCATCGGCCTCAAGCCGCACGCGGTGTTCCAGCGCGAGGGGGCCGATCTGCATTGCGAAATGCCGATCAGCTTCGCGACGGCGGCGCTTGGCGGCGAGATCGAGATCCCGACCCTCGACGGCCACGCCAAGCTGAAGATCCCCGCCGAGACGCAGACGGGCCAGGTGTTCCGCCTGAAGAACAAGGGCATCCGCCCGGTGCGCGGCTCGGTGACCGGCGACCTGTACTGCCACGTGTCGCTCGAGACGCCGGTCAAGCTGACGTCGAAGCAGAAGGAACTGCTGCGCGAGTTCGAGGCGAGCGTCCAGCAGAATCCCGACGCCCACAGTCCGCGCGCCAAGAACTGGTTCGACAAGGTCCGCGAGTTCTTCGGGACCTGATTCGTCCTCTGATCGGTCCGTCCGCGTCGGTGCGTGCGACTGCGGCGAGGATGGGGGCGGCGCGATGCGCCTGGCTGCGCTTCGGTGCCGCACCCGCGTCGTCGAGCGGGTCCCGGTGCGCCTTCGGTCGCCAACCCACGGCTCCCTCGTCGCACCACCCGCTGGCGACGACTGCGGCACAGGCGCGCGGCAGCGCCCGTCGCGCCGCCCCATCGCGCCGCAGCGCCACATCGCGCCATCCCACCATCGCGGCGATCACTCGAGATTGCGGGTCTCCCGCCGCGAATCGGCCCAGAACCGTCCGAGGCGGCGGCACAGGGTGCGTCGAGCGCGAGTGGGGGACCGCAGCGCTCAGGGAAACGCTGGGATGTGCGGGTCGATCCCGCGATCCTCGGCTTCCGGGTGCCGCAGCCTGAGCCTGTCGCGGACCTCGGCGACGCGGCGCTCCGGGATGTCCGCCATCATCAGCAGCTTTCCCTGCTCGATCGCCTGCGTGAACTGCGCCAGTCGGGAATTCGGCACCGAGCTGCCGACCATGCTCGCGACCCAGCTTCCGAACAGCGCGCCGACGAGTCCTGCGCCGAGCACCGTCACGACCTGCCAGCGGTCGGCGGTCACCAGCAGGTTGACCAGCAGGGCGCCGACGACGAGCCCGAGCACGGTGCCGAGTGCCAGCCCGACCTGGGCGCCATGCACGAGATCGGATTTCTGCAGGTGGCTGGCTTCGTGCAGACCATCCATCGGGGTCCCGCGCCTTGCGAGGAAGTGGATGTGCCGCTCCTCCACGCGCGCGAGCAGCAGGTCGTCCATCATCCTGCGCGCGCTGGCGGGGTCGGGCATGAGGAAATAGAGCCTGCGACGCATGGTGCCCTCCAACGTCGGATCGCTGTTCGACAAATCTACGGCGGCGAGCGGCGGTCCGCAAGCCCGCACGCCGGGACACGCGGGGCGACGCATCCGGCAGACGGCCCGGGCCACGCCACATCGCCGGGCCTGTCCGCCGATTGCATCGCCCTCCCGTCATTGGGCAGCGCCCTGCTAGGATCCGTTCCTTCGAACGATCTTTCCCGGAGTGCCGTGTGAAGACGAGGATTTTCGCCCTGGCGCTGGCGGCGACGCTGTCGGTGTCGACGGCGTTCGCGCAGATCAGGATCGGCCTGATGGTGTCGGCGACCGGACCGACGTCCGCGATCGGCATCCCGCAGCGCAACACCGGGGAGATCCTGCCGCGGACGATCGGCGGCGCGACCGTCGACTACATCTCGCTCGAGGACGGCGGCGACACGACCCGCGCCGTCCAGAACGTCAAGAAGCTCATCGAGCAAGATCACGTCGACGCGCTGATCGGTCCGTCGACGACGCCCAACGCCTTCGCGATCCTCGACTTCATCGCCGAAGCCAAGGTGCCGCTGCTGGCGACCGTCGGGACCTCGGCCGTCGTCGAGCCGCTCGACGCCAAGAAACGCTGGGTGTTCAAGACGACGCAGAACGACGACCTGATTGCCGCTGCGCTGCTGAAGCACATGGTCGCGCACGGCGTGCACACGGTCGGCTTCATCGGCTTCTCCGATCCCTACGGCGACAACTGGCTCAAGGTGTTCGGTGCCCTGGGCGAGAAGGCCGGCGTCAAGGTCGTCGCGGCCGAGCGCTATGGACGCACCGATTCGAGCGTCACCGGGCAGGCATTGAAGCTCGTCGCCGCGAAGCCCGACGCGATCCTGATTGCCGCAGTCGGCGGCCCCGCGGTGCTGCCCGAGGCGACGCTGCGCGACGTCGGCTACAAGGGGACGATCTACCAGACGCATGCCGTCGCGACCGATGACTTCATCAAGCTCGGCAAGGACAAGGTCGAGGGCACCGTGCTCGCCGCCGGACCGATGCTCGTCATCGACGAGATACCCGATTCGAATCCGACGAAAAAGGTCGCGGAAGGCTACATCGCCGCCTACGCGAAGCGCTTCGGGTCGAAGCCCTCGACCTTCGGCGCCAACACCTGGGACGCGGGCCTGCTGCTCGAGCGCGCGATCCCGGTCGCGCTGAAGACCGCGAAGCCGGGCACCGAGGCATTCCGCTCGGCGCTGCGCGACGCGCTCGAGTCGGAGAGGAACGTCGTCGGCTGCCAGGGTATCTTCAACATGTCGCCGACCGATCACAATGGCATGGACGAGCGCGCGCGGGTGCTGGTCACGATCCGCGGCGGCAGGTTCCGGCTGCTCGCGGAGTGATGCGCATCGTCGGCGTCCTGCTTGCCGCCGGGCGCGGATCGCGATTCGGCGGCGACAAGCTGCGGGCCCCGCTGGTCCACCCGGCCCCGGACATTCCGGTGGGTACGCCGGTGGGCATCGCGTCGGCGATCCACGTGGGGCAGGCGCTGGCGGAGGTCGTCGCGGTGCTGCGGCCGGGGCACGCCGATCTCGCAGCCGGCATCCGCGCGGCAGGCCTCGAGACGATCGAGTGCGCGAATGCCGACGAGGGAATGGGCGCCACGCTCTCCTGTGGCGTGTCCGCCGCGCAGGACGCGGATGGCTGGGTCGTGGCCCTCGCCGACATGCCGTGGATCATGCCCGCGACGATCGCGACGGTCGCCGCTGCGCTGGCGGCAGGGGCGGACATCGTCGCGCCGGTGTACCGGGGCAAGCGCGGGCATCCGGTGGGCTTCGCCCGGCGCCATCGCGATGAGCTGATCGCGTCGTGCGGCGACGCGGGGGCCCGCGAGTTGATCGCGGCGAACCGCGACGCGCTCACATTGCTCGACGTCGACGATCCGGGCGTGCTGCGCGACGTCGACGTGCCGGACGACCTCGCGCCGTTGCCGTCACTGCCATAACCCGGGCTGGTGCGTCGCCGTCGAGAGCGCTCGCTCGCGTTCGTGCCACCACGCGCGGAACTCCTCCTCGGGCAGCGGCGGCGTGTATAGGAAGCCCTGGGCTTCCTCGCAACCGTGGAGCTTGAGGAACTCGGCCTGATCCGCAGTCTCGACGCCTTCGGCGATGCAGCGCAGGTTCAGCGAATGCGCCATCGCGATGATCGCCTGGGTGATCGCTTCGTCGTTGGCATTCTTGCCAAGCCCGTGCACGAAGCGCTGATCGATCTTGAGGCCGTGCAGCGGCAGGCGCGCAAGGTATGACAGGCTAGAGTAGCCGGTGCCGAAGTCGTCGATGGTGATCGAGACGCCCATCTGCTTGAGCTTCACCAGCGTCGCGACCGCCCGTTCGGGGTGGGTGATGATGATGCTCTCGGTGATCTCGAGGTCGAGGGAATGCGGGGGCAGGCCGCTTGCGCGCAGCGCCTCCTCGACGGTGGGAATCCAGTCCTCGTGCTGCAGCTGCTGCACCGAGAGGTTGACCGACAGCCGCAGCAGCAGGTTCTGGCGGTGCCACTGCATCACCTGGCGGCAGGCGTCGTGGAGCACGCGCGCGCCCAGCGCCTGGATCATCCCCGATTCCTCGGCGATCGGAATGAACTCGGCGGGCGAGATCACGCCGCGCTCGGGATCGCGCCAGCGCAGCAGCGCCTCGACCCCGCAGGCGCGTCCGCTGCGCATCTCGATCTGCGGCTGGTAGACCAGGAAGAACTCGTCGTCCATCAGCGCGCGACGCATGTCGGTCTCGAGTTGCAGCCGCTGCTGGATGCGCGCGTTCATCTCGGCCTCGAAGAAGCGGTAGGCATTGCGCCCGCCGTCCTTCGCCGCGTACATCGCGGTGTCGGCCTGCTTGATCAGCGTGTTGCCGTCGTGGGCGTCCAGTGGATAGATCGCGACGCCGATCGAACAGGTCAGCGTCGGAGTCTGATCCGACAGCCGGAACGGGGCGAGCAGCGATTCGCGGATGCGCTGGATCACCGCGAGCACCTCGAAGGATCCCTGCGCCGGATCGAGGCCGGGAAGCACGACGACGAACTCGTCGCCGCCCAGCCGCGCGACGGTGTCGCTGTCTCGCGTCGCGCCGCCGAGCCGTTGCGCGATCGCCTTCAGCAGCTGGTCGCCGGCATCGTGACCGAGCGTGTCGTTGATGCGCTTGAAGTGGTCGAAGTCGAGGAACAGGCAGCCGACGTGCGTGCCGTCGCGCTGCGCCTGCGCCATGATCCTCGTCAGCCGCTGGTTGAGCAGCGACCGGTTGGGCAGGCCGGTCAGGATGTCGTGCTGCGCGAGCTTGAAGGCATGCGCGGTGGCGACCTCGAGCTCGCGAGTGCGCTGCGCCACCTGGTCCTCGAGGGTGCGCTGGTAGTTCGCGACCTGCGACTGCGACTGCGCAAGGCGTTGCGTCATGTGGTTGAACGCGTGCGTCAGCAGGCCCAGCTCGTCGGACGAGCGCACCGGGACGCGGACGTCGAGGCGGCCCGCGCCGACCGCGCGCGCCGCGCGGATCAGCCGCTGCATCGGCGCGACCAGCCGCTGCGACAGCAGCAGCGTCATCGCGACGGCGAGGATCACCAGCACGGCGACCACGGCGAGCGCCCCCCGCAGCTGGTCGACGAGGAGCTCGCGCTGGTGGTCGAAGGTCATGCCCAGGCGGACGTAGCCCAGCGGATCAGGGCGCGGAATCGTCCCTGTGCCCGGGCTTCGGGTCGCGTTGCTCGCCTCGGGAAGCGGCACGCCGTAGCCGGATGCCAGCCGTGCGACCGGCGTGACGAGCTCGAGAAAGCGCCCTTCGGGGACGTCGCGGTCGATGCGACGCGTCGGTCCGGTCGCCTCCGGCAGATCGCTCGCGTCGAGCGCCGGAATCACGCCGTCGCGCAGCGCCGGTGCGAGGTAGCGCTCCGCGACGACACGCCGCTTCGCATCGAGGATGTAGACGTACGCGAAGTTGGTTTCCTCGGGGAGGCTGCCGAGGATCTGCGCGAGGCTCGCGTTGTCGTCGTTGCGCAGGCCGCGCTCGGACAGGTCGGCGAGCATCAGGCCGAGGGTTTCGCCCTGCACCTGCAGCTGCCGCTCCTCGTCGACCCACTGGCGGTAGAACACGAAGACGGTGATCGCGATCGAGGTCAGCGCGATCAGGCCGATCGTCAGCAGGTTGAACTTGGTGGAAAGCCGCGTGCGGACGGGCGGCAGCTCGACCTGGGTTCCGGTATCGGCGGCGAGCGGGGCGAGATGCTTGCGTATACGGCGTCGCACGGGCCGTCCTCAGCGCACGCCCGCTCGCACCGCGGTGGTCAGGCGACCGCCACCGGGATGCGCCCGATCCGCTGCTGCCATTCGCGCGGACCGGTCTGGTGCACCGACTCGCCCGCGGCATCGACGGCGACCGTCACCGGCATGTCGGCGACATCGAATTCGTAGATCGCTTCCATGCCGAGATCGCCGAAAGCGACCACGCGCGCGCCGCGGATCGCCTTCGAGACGAGGTATGCCGCGCCGCCGACGGCCATCAGGTAGGCGGCGCGGTGCTTGCGGATCGACTCGATGGCCGCGCTTCCCCGCTCGGCCTTGCCGATCATCGCGATCAGCCCGGTCTTCGACAGCATCGTCTCGGTGAACTTGTCCATGCGTGTGGCCGTCGTCGGCCCGGCGGGGCCGACGACCTCGTCGCGCACCGGATCGACCGGCCCGACGTAATAGATGATCCGGTTGGTGAAATCGACCGGCAGCGGCTCGCCGCGCGCGAGCATGTCGGCGATCCGCTTGTGTGCGGCGTCGCGGCCGGTGAGGATGCGGCCCGACAGCAGCAACTGCTCGCCGGGTTTCCAGCTCGCGACCTCGGCAGGTGTCAGCTTGTCGACGTCGACGCGCCGCGACTGCGGCGACGGCGCCCAGTGCACGTCGGGCCAGCTTGCGAGGTCGGGCGGATCGAGCTTCGCCACGCCGCTGCCGTCGAGGGTGAAATGCGCGTGGCGCGTCGCGGCGCAATTGGGGATCATCGCCACCGGCAGGCTCGCGGCGTGCGTCGGGTAATCGAGGATCTTGACGTCGAGCACCGTGGCGAGACCTCCCAGGCCCTGCGCGCCGATGCCGAGCGCATTGACCTTGTCGTGGAGCTCGATGCGCAATTCCTCGAGCCGGTTCGAAGGCCCGCGCGCCTTCAACGCGTGCATGTCGATCGGCTCCATCAGCGATTCCTTGGCGAGCACCATCGCTTTCTCGGCGCTGCCGCCGATGCCGATGCCCAGCATGCCGGGCGGGCACCAGCCGGCACCCATCGTCGGCACGGTCTTCAGCACCCAGTCGACGATCGAATCCGACGGATTCAGCATGACCAGCTTCGACTTGTTCTCGGAGCCACCGCCCTTGGCCGCGATCCGCACGTCGACGGTGCTGCCGGGGACCAGGTCGAAATGGACGACGGCCGGCGTGTTGTCCCTGGTATTCGTCCGCTTGCCCGCCGGATCGCGCAGGATCGATGCCCGCAGCGTGTTGTCGGGATCGAGGAAGGCGCGGCGCACGCCCTCGTTGATCATGTCGGTGACGCTCATCGTCGCGTCGGCGAAGCGCACGTCCATGCCGACGCGCACGAACGCGACGACGATGCCCGTGTCCTGGCACAGGGGCCGGTGACCCTCGGCGCACATCCGCGAGTTGGTGAGGATCTGCGCGATCGCATCCTTGGCGGCCGGCGACTCCTCCGCTTTCCAGGCCTCGCCCAGCGCGGCGATGTAGTCGGCCGGGTGGTAGTAGGAGATGAACTGCAGCGCGTCGGCGACGCTTCGAATCAGGTCTTCCTGGGCGATCGTGGTCATGGCAGGGCCGTCAGTGCTGGCCGTCATCGCTGGGTGTCGCGCACGCGGGTGGGCGCGGGAAGGATGCGGTCGACGGCGGCGATCGCCATCGCCGACAGCAGGAAGGCGACGTGTATCGTCGTCTGGTAGAAGAGCGTCTTGGTGTCGTAGGCCTCCGCATTGATGAACGTCCGCAGCAGGTGGATCGACGAGATGCCGATGATCGCGGTGGCGAGCTTGACCTTGAGGACGCTGGCGTTGACGTGCGACAGCCATTCCGGCTGGTCCGGATGGTTCTCGAGGTCCATCCGCGACACGAAGGTCTCGTAGCCGCCGACGATGACCATGATCAGCAGGTTCGAGATCATCACGACATCGATCAGGCCGAGCACCAGCAGCATGATGACCGTCTCGCGCGCCATCTTGAAGTTGGGCGCGGCATTGGGCGGCGTCACGCTCGAGATGATTGCCTGCACCGATTCGGCGTTGCCCATCGCCGCCTGGACCAGGTGGACCAGTTCGATCCAGAACTGCCACACGTAGACGCCCTGGGCGACGATCAGCCCCAGGTACAGCGGCAGCTGCAGCCAGCGGCTCGCGAATATCAGGCGCGGCAGCGGGCGCAGCCGGGGATCGGGGGGAAGTCTGGGTGACGTCGTCATCGGGTTCGTGGCGCAGCGGACGGGCGGATGAAAAGTCTACCATCGCCCCTCACCCGCCTCGCTCTCGCTCGGCGCCCTCTCCCGCTTGCGGGAGAGGGATCGGGTGAGGGAAGCGAGGCCGGCGAGGGAAACCAAGCGTTGGCGGGCGCCGCGGGCTTCGGTAGACTGAAGGCAAGAAGATTCGGTGCCGCCTGCGCAAGGCCGGCGGCGCGCTCGATCCGCACCCGGAGGAATCCCGATGTCCACGATCCAGTCCGTCATGCAGGAAACCCGCCTCTTCGAACCGTCGCCCGAATGGGTCGCGCAGGCGAACGTCAAGAAGGCTGATTTCGACGCGATGAACGCGCGGGCGGCAAGCGACTTCGAGGGATTCTGGGCGGACCTCGCGCGCGAGAACCTGCTGTGGCGCAAGCCGTTCACGAAGGTTCTCGACGAGAGCGGCGCGCCGTTCTACAAGTGGTTCGACGACGGCGAGCTCAACGTCTCGTACAACTGCCTCGACCGGAACCTCTCGAACGGCAATGCGAACAAGGTCGCGATCATCTTCGAGGCCGACGACGGCAAGGTGACCAAGGTCAGCTATCAGGACCTCTACCACCGCGTGTGCCGGCTTGCGAACGGCCTGAAGTCCCTGGGGGTGAAGAAGGGCGATCGCGTCGTCATCTACATGCCGATGTCGATCGAAGGCATTGCGGCGATGCAGGCCTGCGCCCGCATCGGTGCGACGCATTCGGTCGTGTTCGGCGGCTTTTCGGCGAAGTCGCTGCAGGAGCGGATCGTCGATGCCGGTGCGGTCGCCGTGATCACCGCCGACGAGCAGATGCGGGGCGGCAAGCCGCTGCCACTCAAGGCCATCGTCGACGAGGCGCTCGGCATGGGCGGCTGCGAAGCCGTGCGCAACGTTGTCGTCTATCGCCGCACCGGTGGCAACGTCGGCTTCGCGAAGGGCCGCGACGTCTGGCTGCACGAGCTCGTCGAAAGACAGCCTGACACCTGCGAGCCGGAGTGGGTCGGCGCCGAGCATCCGCTGTTCATCCTCTACACCTCGGGCTCGACCGGCAAGCCCAAGGGCGTCCAGCACGGCTCGGCCGGCTATCTGTTGTGGGCGGCGCTCACGATGAAGTGGACCTTCGACCTGAAGCCTGCCGACGTCTTCTGGTGCACGGCCGACATCGGCTGGGTCACCGGCCACACCTACATCGTCTACGGGCCGCTTGCCTGCGGCGCCACCGAAGTGGTGTTCGAAGGCGTGCCGACCTATCCGGATGCCGGGCGCTTCTGGAAGATGATCGCCGACCATCGCGTCAGCATCTTCTACACGGCACCCACGGCGATACGCTCGCTGGTCAAGGCCAACGGCGCCGCGCCCTCGACCGCGCCGCAGAACTACGACATGTCGGCGCTGAGGCTGCTCGGGTCGGTCGGCGAGCCGATCAATCCCGAGGCCTGGATGTGGTACTACAACAACGTCGGCGGCGCGCGCTGCCCGATCGTCGACACCTGGTGGCAGACCGAGACGGGCGGCCATCTGATCTCGCCGCTCCCGGGCGTGACGGCGCTGGTGCCGGGATCGTGCACGCTGCCGCTGCCGGGGATCATGGCGGCGATCGTCGACGAGACCGGCCACGACGTTCCCAACGGGCACGGCGGAATGCTGGTGATCAAGCGGCCCTGGCCGTCGATGATCCGCACGATCTGGGGCGATCCCGAGCGCTACGCCAAGTCGTATTTCCCCGACGAGCTCGGCGGCAAGCTCTACCTCGCCGGCGACGGCTCGGTGCGCGACGTCAAGACCGGCTACTTCACGATCATGGGGCGCATCGACGACGTGCTGAACGTCTCGGGACACCGGATGGGCACGATGGAGATCGAATCCGCGCTGGTCGCGAATCCGATCGTCGCGGAAGCTGCCGTCGTCGGCCGTCCCGACGACATGACCGGCGAGGCGATCTGCGCGTTCGTGGTCCTGAAGCGCGCGCGTCCGGACGGCGCCGAGGCGACGGAGCTCGCGAAGCAGCTGCGCGACTGGGTCGGCAAGGAGATCGGACCGATCGCCAAGCCCAAGGACATCCGCTTCGGCGACAACCTGCCCAAGACGCGCTCGGGCAAGATCATGCGCAGGTTGCTGCGTTCGATCGCCAAGGACGAGGAAATCACCCAGGACACGTCGACGCTCGAGAATCCGGCGATCCTCGACCAGCTCAAGCGGTCGCTCTAGGACGGGGCAGCGCCTGCCATCCGCCGGCAGGCGGGCACGTTCGCGCGAGGATCGAATCGGCACCGCACCGAGGCGCCGTTGTGCGTGCCGCGGGTGCCTGTGTCAGCGCGTGACGGTCAGTTCCGTCTTCATGCCGTCGGCGTAGTGCCCCGACTCGTTGCAGAACAGCAGGTACTTCCCGGGCGTGAGGTTCAGCGTCAGCTTGCCCGAGTGGCCGGGGGGGAGATCGCCGACCTCGCCCAGCGAGTGCACCTTGTTCTCGTTCACTTCGGCATTCGCCGCGTCGTAGGGCAGCGGCTTCTTGCCCGGGTCGTGCAGCACCAGGACCTCGTGCACCAGCGACTTCGACAGGTTGACCGCTTCCAGCGTGACCTTGCCCGCCTTGACCACATTGCGGTCGAGGACAATCTGCATCTTCGTGACCGAGGGGCCGGTCGACGGATCCTCGAGCTTGATGTGGATGACCTCCGCGGGCACGGCGGCGTGCGCGGCGGTCGCGACCAGCAAGGCCAGGCTCGCGGCGGATGCTGCGGTTCGTGCGCTGGTACGGTGGCAGGTCATCGGGCTCCTCCTTCTGGTTGAGTCCCGGCCGCGACCGTCAGGCAGCGGGCGGGGCGGTGTCGGCGAACGAAGGCCGCTTGCCGAGCTTCTCGGCGAGGCGGGCCAGATTCGGATACAGCTCCCGCCAGGAAAGTTCCGTATATCGCAGATCGAGATAACCCAGCGCGCAACCGGTCGCGATGTCGGCGAGCGAGCAGGCTTCGCCGTAGCACCACGACCGGTCGCCCAGTTCGCGCGACAGCTCCGCGGTTCCGCTCTCGATCTTGCGCCGCTGGCGGTCGATCCAGTCGCCGCTCCGCTGCGATTCCGGGCGACGCCGCTCCGTGACGATCGCCGAGGTCGCATCGCAGACCCCGTCGGCCAGGGCTTCCCATTTCTTGACGGCGATCCGCTGGCGCGCCGGCTCCGGGATCAGCCGCGACACCGGGCTCACCAGATCGATGTACTCGACGATCACGCGCGAGTCGTACAGGTGCGTGCCATCGTCGAGTAGCAGCACCGGCAGCTTGCCCAGCGGGTTCCATTCATGTACCGGGTTGCCCGGATCCATCGGTGACGCGAGGACCAGCTGATACTCGATCTTCTTCTCGGCAAGTGCGATGCGCACCTTGCGCGCGTAGGGGCTGGTCGGAGAGGCAATCAGTTTCAGCACGAATGGGCGCGTCGGATGCGCGATTCTGGAATCGAAAAAGTATAGCATCGCACCCCCGTCTCCTGCGGTTGCGAATGCCCCGCGTGCCGGCGCGTTCCGGCGCGCGCGGACGCCGCGACAGCGCGGTCGCGCGTGGGCGTGCATGCTAAACTCGATCGAGGCAGGACATGGTGATGGATACGACTGAAAACGCCCGGTTGACCGCGCTCTCGCCGCTCGATGGCCGCTACGCCGCCAAGGTCGATGCGCTGCGCGAGCAGTTCTCCGAATTCGCGCTGATCCGGCAGCGGATCCGCGTCGAGCTCGCGTGGTTGCTGGCGCTCGCCGACGAGCCGGCGATTCCCGAAGTCGCGCCGTTTTCGGCGGACGCCAAGGCGCGGATCGCCGAAGTCGGTGCCTCGTTCTCGCCGGCCGATGCCGCACGGGTCAAGGCGATCGAGCGCAAGACCAATCACGACGTCAAGGCGGTCGAATACTGGATGAAGGAACGTTTCGCCGACGTTCCGGAGATCGCCCGGGTCGCCGAGTTCATCCATTTCGCCTGCACGTCCGAGGACATCAACAACCTGTCCTACGGTCTCGCCCTGCGCGAGGCGCGCGAGACCGTGCTCGTGCCCACGCTCGAGGCCGTCGCCGCCGACCTGCGCGGACTCGCGCATACGCACGCCGCACTGCCGATGCTCTCGCGCACCCATGGCCAGGCGGCCACGCCGACGACGCTCGGCAAGGAAATCGCCAACGTCTATGCGCGTCTCGAGCGCCAGATCGCGGCGCTGGCGAAGCTTCCGATCAAGGGCAAGATGAACGGCGCCGTCGGCAACTACAACGCGCATGCCATCGCCTATCCCGACGTGGACTGGGAAAGGCTCGCGGCGAGAACGGTCACCAGTCTCGGCCTCGAGTTCAATCCCTACACGACGCAGATCGAGCCGCACGACTGCATCGCCGAGTACTGCGACGCCGTTGCCCGTGCGAATGCGGTGCTGGTCGATCTCGACCGCGACATCTGGGGCTACGTTTCGCTGGGCTATTTCAGGCAGAGGATGCGCGAGGGCGAGGTGGGTTCGTCGACGATGCCCCACAAGGTCAATCCGATCGATTTCGAGAACTCGGAAGGAAACCTCGGGCTCGCCAACGCGCTGTTGCGCCACCTCGCGGAGAAGCTCCCGGTCTCACGGTGGCAGCGCGACCTGACCGACTCGACGGTGCTGCGCAATCTGGGCGTCGCGCTCGGCCATGCGGTGCTCGGCTGGGCATCGCTGCGCCAGGGTCTCGCCAAGCTCGAGGCCGATCCAGTGCGCATCGCCGCCGATCTCGACGCCAACTGGGAAGTGCTCGCCGAGGCGATCCAGACGGTGATGCGCCGTTACGGGCTGCCGGAGCCCTACGAGCAGCTCAAGGCGCTGACCCGCGGCAGGACGGGGATGACGGCTGAATCCCTGCGCGAATTCATCGGCACGCTGGCGCTGCCGGCGGATGCCAGGGCGCGTTTGCTCGCGCTGTCGCCGTCGACCTACGTCGGACTAGCACCGGCACTCGCGAAGCGGGTCTGACGCGCTCGCCCGCCCGCGGCGCGCGCGCGTACCGTTCTCTTGCGCCCTCGCGTGCGCTCGCCCACCCTCGCATTCGCTCGCCCGCCCTCGCGTGCGTGCGAGCCGCGCATCGTGGTGTTCCAGTGCGAGCTTTCGTATGCCCTGATCGGCATGCACGCGTCGGTGCAGGGCACGCGCTGACGGGCTCTCGCGTCGGGGCTTCGTTGGCGCAGATCGCGTCGTCGAGCGGGTCCCGGTGCGGCGGCGCTCGAGGACATCCGGAACCCGACGGGGTGGCCGGGCTCGCTTGCCGCCCCACCCGCTTACGACGACTGCGCCAAAGGCGCCCCGAGCGAGAGCCCATCACCGCGCGCCGGTCGCGGCATCGGCGCAACGCGCGCATCCGAATCGGATCACCACGAATCGTATCGGCGCCTCTCGAATCGGCACGTCTCGGGTCGGTACGTCTCGGGTCGGTACGTCTCGGGTCGGCACCGATGCGTCAGGACGGCGGGTCGGGTGCGGCGAGCGCGAGCGTGCGCGACGGCCGTCGCGGGTGGTGCGGCGAGCGAGCCCGATCGCTACGGTTGCTGCAGGATGTCCTCGAGCGACGCCGCGCCGGGACCCGCAGGCCGGCGTTTGCGCACTCCGAGCGCGCAGGCACATCGGACCCGCCGCCCGAGGAAACCCGCCCGAGGAAACCCGCCCGAGGAAACCCGCCCGAGGAAACCCGCCCGAGGAAACCCGCCCGAGGAAACCCGCCCGCACCCGGCCCGCTGTGGCCGGGTGGCGTCAGTTGCCGCTCTGCGCCTTGCGCGTCGCGCTGCGACTCGCGCGTCGCTCGCGGACGAACGTCGTCACCGCGGGAATCAGCGACACGACGACGATGCCGATGACGATCAGCGACATGTTGTTCTTTACCAGCGGGACATTGCCGAATATGAAGCCCACGTACACCAGCAGGCCGATCCAGAGACAGCCGCCAATGATGTTGTACGACAGGAAGCGCCGGTAGGACATCCCGGCCACGCCCGCGAGGAAGGGCGCGAACGTCCGGATGATCGGGATGAAGCGCCCGATGATGATAGTGACGCCGCCGTAGCGGTCGTAGAAAGCCTGCGTGCGCAACAGGTGATCGCGCTTGAACCAGCGTGATTCGGGCTCGTGGAACACCTTCGGGCCGATGTAATGGCCGACGCCGTAGTTGACCGAGTCGCCGAGGACCGCCGCGAGGACGAGCACGAGCACGAGCACGTGGATGTCGAGTCCCGCGACCGCGACCACCGTGCCGGCGATGAACAGGATCGAGTCGCCGGGCAGGAACGGAAACACGACGAGCCCCGTCTCCGCGAAGATCACCAGGAACAGGATTGCGTACAGCCACGGGCCGTAGTTGCCCGCGAGGTTCGCGACGGTCTGGTCGAGGGCGAGCAGCGAGTAGACGATCGTCGTCAGCATTTCCATCTCATGCCGCCCAGAGGGCAGCCTGCCTGCGAACGACGTCGGTGAGCGTGCCGGTGCTCGCGAACTGTTCGCGCAGCCAGGCGGCATCGTTGCCCTGCGACAGCGTCGTGTGCAGCGGGGCAAGCGCGTCCTGCGACCCGAGCGCGGCCGCATAGGGCGCGAGCCTGTCGAGCGTCTCGCGCAGGTCGTCGGCGAGCGGTCGCGAGGCGCCCGTCGCCACGTCGATGAGCGTCCCGGCGAAGCCGTGGCGGCACGCCTGGAAACGGTTGTAGCTGTGCGTCAGGTAGATGTCCGGCGAGACCTCAGGCCGCGCCTCCCACAGCCAGCTTGCCAGGGCCTGCGCGAACGCCGCGATCTGCGCGGCGCGATCGACGGTCAGCGGCGTGTCGCAGACGCGGATCTCGACGGTGCCGTACTCGGGCTTGGGCCGGATGTCCCAGTAGAAATCCTTCATGCTCGCGACGATGCCGAGGTCGAACATCCGGTCGTAATAGCGGTTGAATTCGGCCCAGCTGCCCACGAACGGCATCGTACCCGACAGCGGGAACGCGTTCACCACGGAAAGTCGCGACGAGTCGAACGCGGTGTCGACGCCCTGGTAGAACGGGCTCGACGCGGCGAGTGCGATGAAGTGGGGGACGTAGCGGATCAGCGCGAGATTCAGGTAGATCGCATCGTCGGCGCTCGCGCATCCGATGTGCACGTGCTGGCCGAACACCGTGAACTGCTTGGCGAGGAAGCCGTACTTCTCCGACACCGACAGGAATCGCTCGGTCGGGTAGATCTTGCGGTCGCTCCACTTCTGGAACGGATGGGTCCCGCCGCCGGCGATCGCGACGTTCATCTTGCGCGCATGCTTCGTCAGCACGTCGCGCGTCGCCCGCAATTCGGCGAGGAGCTCCGGATAGCGGCGATGCACCGATGAATTGATCTCGATCATGCTCTGGGTGATTTCGGGCTTGAGCTCGCCCTGCGGAGCCTCCCGGGTCACCCGCCGAAGGAGGTCGTCGGCGTCGGGCGCGAGATTGAAGTCGCGGGTGTTGACCAGCTGGAGCTCCAGCTCGACGCCGAAGGTCAGCGCGTCGGAGGAGGTGAAATCGAGGGCGGGCATCGCGGGGTCTCGTCAGTCGCGCGCAGCGGGCTCGCCTTCGCCCGCGCGAATCAGTGCGAAGCGCGTCGCGATCGGCCCGAGCAGGTAGAGGATCGCGATGCCCGAGACGACGATCGCGGACAGGCGGGCGCCGAATTCCGGGGCGATGTCGTAGATCGGCTGTGCCATGCCGATCGCGAGTCCGGTCATCGGCGTGAGCGCGAGGCTGAGCGTGGTCGCCTGCCGCGCCGAGATGTGCGCCGGCCACGCGAACGCGAACAGCGCGAGCGCCTTGCCGAGACCGCGCGCCACGACGAACGCGAGCCCGATCCAGGCGATCGTCCCGAACTGGTGCGGGTGCAGCGTCGCGCCGGTCAGCACGAACAGGACGACGAAGAACAGTTGCGCCGCGCGCCCGAAATCGACGTCGACCAGGCGGTGCTCGTGGTCGAGGTTGCGCGTGCATGCCCCCAGCACCAGCAGCGCCAGCAGCACCGACAGCCGGCCGGCCTGGGCGACTCCGACAGTGACGATGATCATGCCCACGGTCAGGATGAACTGGGGGGCCGGTGACTTGCCGATCAGGCGGGCGAGCAGCGTGAACACGCGGAACGCGAAATAGCCGAGCAGGAACGATCCGGCGACGATCCAGAGCGACCGCGCGACCGGGTCCCACGATGCTCCGGCGGCACGCGCCTCGATGAACGGCAGCAGCAGCGTGATCCCGAGCGTGGCAATGATGTTGTTGAGTGCGACGTGCCACAGCATGCGGCGCGTGACCGGACCGTCGGCCTTGAGCTCGGTCGTGACCAGCAGCACGACTGCGGGCGCCGTCGCGATGCCGATCGTGGAAGCGACGGCGGCCTCGAGCGTGTCGATGCCGCCGACGACGTGCATCAGCGCGAACATCGCCGCGAACGAAAGGAGGCTTTCGGCGATCCCCATCGGCAGCAGCCACCTGTCGTGGCCTGCCCAGTTCAGATCGAGCCTGCGGCCCAGATCGAACACGATCAGCCCGAGCGAGAACTCGGCGATGACCCGCGACTGTGCGAGCACGCCCGCATCGAGCCACCCCAGCCCGCCGGGACCGAGCAGGAATCCGGTGGCGATGTAGCCGGTGATCGCAGGCAGGACGCGCGTCGTCGCGGCGAGTCGCCCGCCGACGAGCCCTGCCAGCAGCAGCAGCCCGAACACCAGGAAGCCGTTGGCCGCAGGCGGCCAGTGCGGCAGGAAATCGGCTGCGCTCATGACAGCTGCCCCCCTCGCGCGCGCGCGGGAGAGGGTCGGGGTGAGGGGGGATTACGGCAGGATCTTGTCACCGGCCATGCCGCGGTTCCTGTCGGGCTTGACCAGGTCCTCGCGGGAGACGCCGAGCCACATGACCAGCGACGCCATGACCAGCGCCGACGAGTAGATGCCGAAGCAGATCCCGATCGCCAGCGCGAGGGAGAAATAGTGCAGCGATTCGCCGCCGAAGAAGAAGATCGACAGCACCATCAGCAGCGTGCAACCGTGGGTGATGATCGTCCGCGACATCGTGCTGGTGATTGCGCTGTCGATGACGTGGGTGACGCTCGCCTTGCGCATCTTGCGGAAGTTCTCCCGGATCCGGTCGGCGATGACGACCGACTCGTTGACCGAGTAGCCCAGCACCGCCAGCACCGCGGCGAGCACCGGCAGCGAGAATTCCCACTGGAAGAGCGCGAAGAACCCCAGGATGATGACGACGTCGTGCAGGTTGGCGATGATCGCGGCCACCGCGAAGCGCCACTCGAAGCGCAGCGCGAGGTAGATGACGATGCCGAACGACACCAGCAGCAGCGCGAGCGCCCCGTTCTGGTAGAGCTCCTTGCCGACCTGGGGTCCGACGAACTCGACGCGGCGTTGCGTCGCGCTCGGGTCGTCGGCCTTCAGCGCGGTCATCACGCGGTCCGAGAGCTGCGCGCTCGACATGCCTTTCTGCAGCGGCAGCCTGATCAGCGCGGTGTCCGACGCGCCGAAGCTCTGTGCCGAGGCCTCGGTTCCGAGCCCCATCTTGTCCAGTGCCTGGCGAACCTTGTTGAAATCGACGGAGTGGCCGTAATTCACCTCGATCACGGTCCCGCCACGGAAGTCGACGCCGAGGTTGAGGCCCCTGACGCTCAGGAAGATGATCGCGGCGATGAAGGTGACCAACGATATGACGTTGAACACCAGCGCGTGCCGCATGAAGGGGATGTCGCGCGAGATGCGGAAGAATTCCATGGTCGCGTATCCGGATGTCTGGTGGTCGACGTGGCCCGCTCAGGACTTCGCGGGCACCGTCGCCTTGGATGTTGGATGCCACACCTGGCCGATCGAGATGTGATCGAGCTTGCGGCGTCCGCCGTAGATCAGTGCGACGATGCCGCGCGAGATGAACACCGCCGAGAACATCGAGGTGAGGATGCCCAGCACGTGGACGACCGCGAAACCCTTCACGGGGCCGGTGCCGAAGGCGAACAGCGCGATGCCCGCGATCATCGTTGTGACGTTCGAGTCCAGGATCGTGCCCCAGGCGCGTTCGTAGCCGGCCTGGATCGCCGCGTGCGGTGTCGATCCCCAGCGCAGTTCCTCGCGGATGCGCTCGTTGATCAGGACGTTGGCGTCGATCGCCATGCCCAGGGTCAGCGCGATCGCGGCCATGCCGGGCAGCGTCAGGGTCGCCTGCAGCATCGACAGGATCGCGATCAGCAGCATCAGGTTGATCACCAGCGCGATCGTCGAGATCACGCCCATCAGCATGTAATAGGCGCAGATGAACACGGCGAGCACGACGAAGCCGTACTTGACGGAGTCGAAGCCCTTGGTGATGTTGTCCTTGCCCAGCGACGGCCCGACGGTCCGCTCCTCGACGATTTCCATCGGCGCGGCCAGTGCGCCTGCGCGCATCAGCAGGGCGATGTCGTTCGCTTCGCGCGACGACATGTGGCCGCTGATCTGCACGCGACCGCCGCCGATTTCCTCGCGGATCACGGGTGCGGTGATGACTTCCGCCTTGTTCTTCTCGATCAGCAGGATCGCCATCCGCTTGCCGACGTTGTCGCGCGTGACATCCCTGAAGATCCGCGCGCCGGTGGGGTCGAGATCCACGTGGACCGCCGGCTCGCCGGTCTGCGGATCGAAGCCGGACTGCGCGTCGCTGATGCGGTCGCCGGTCAGCACGACCTGCTTGCGGACCAGGACCGGCTGGCCGTTGCGGTCATAGAGGAGTTCGCTGCCGAAAGGCACCGATCCGCCGAGCGCCGCTTCGAGCGCGCCCGGGTCGTCGTTGACCATCCGGACCTCGAGCGTTGCGGTGCGGCCGAGGATGTCCTTGGCGCGCGCGGTGTCCTGGACGCCGGGCAGCTGCACGACGACGCGATCGCTGCCGGCCTGCTGGATGATCGGTTCGGCGACGCCGAGCTCGTTGACGCGGTTGCGCAGGATCGTGATGTTCTGCTGGACCGCGCCTTCCTGGATGCGCGTCTGCGCCTGGGGCGAGAGCGCCGCGACGAGGCGCAGGTCACCGCCCGCCGCATCCTGCTCGCGGACCTGGAGGTCAGGGAAGGACTTCTCGATCTCGTAGCGCGCCTTCTTGCGCTCGGCGTCGTCCTTGAACCGCAGCACGACGTTGGTGCCCTCGCGGCCGACGCCGGAGTAGATGACCTTCTTCTCCCGCATTAGCGAGCGGATGTCGGTCGTGTAGCGATCGGCCGCCTTGTCGAGCGCCGCCTTCATGTCGACCTGCAGCAGGAAATGCACGCCGCCGCGGAGGTCGAGGCCGAGGTACATCGGCAGCGCGCCGATCGACGTGAGCCATTGCGGCGACGACGACAGCAGGTTGAGTGCGACGATGTAGTTGTCGCCGAGCTTCCTTTGCAGCAGGTCCTTGGCGCGCAGCTGCGTGTCGTAATCGTTGAAGCGCACCTTGATGCCGATCGAGTCGAGCTCGGTGCCACGGTAGGGAATGTTCGCGGACTTCAGCGTGTCCTCGATCGTGCCGAGCAGCGCGTTGTCGATCTTGACCGCGGACTTCGACGACGAAATCTGGACGGCCGGCACCTCGGGGAAGAAGTTGGGCAGCGTGTAGAGCATGCCCACGACCAGCGCGACGGCGATGACGATGTACTTCCAGAGCGGATACCGGTTCATGGGCGGGCAGGGACGGAAGGCGAGGGGCGGCGGGGTGCGGAGCGGAGGAAAAGGCTTCCCGCGGTCCCTATTGCAGTCCCTTGATCGTGCCCTTGGGCAGCAGTTGGGCGATGGCTGCGCGTTGCACGATCATCTGCGCGTTGGGGCCGGTCTCGATGGTCGCGTATTGCTCGTCGAGCTTGACGATGCGGCCCAGGATGCCGCCCGACGTGATGACTTCGTTGCCTTTCTCGAGGGCGGCGAGCATCGCGCGCGCCTCCTTCTGCTTCTTCTGCTGCGGGCGGATCAGCAGGAAATAGAACACGACGAAGATCGCGACCATCGGAAGGAAGGTCAGCAGCGTGTTTTCCTGGGTTGCGGCGCCTGCCGCCTGCGCATAAGCGGGAGTGATCAGCACGTCGGGGTCTCCGGTGGCAGTGACGGGATACGAATCTTGCGGCCGCGCGAGGCTTCGATGAGTGAGCCCTGCGAGCGCGACCCGCCCCCGGGAGGGGCGATCAGTCCAGCTTTTCAGTTTAGCATGCGTTGCCGCTCCGCCGCGAATTCGGCCGCATAGGCGTCGAGACGGTCCGCGGCGATGGCATCGCGCAACTCGGCCATCAGCGTCAGGTAGTAATGCAGGTTGTGGATCGTCGCGAGCCGCGCACCGAGGATCTCGTTGATCCGGTGCAGGTGATGGAGGTAGCTGCGCGTGAAGTTGCGGCAGGTGTAGCAGCTGCAGGTCGGGTCCAGCGGACCGGTATCGGCCTTGTGGCGGGCGTTGCGGATCCTGATGTCGCCGTGACGGGTGAACAGCCAGCCGTTGCGCGCATTGCGGGTCGGCAGCACGCAGTCGAACATGTCGATGCCCGCCGACACGCCCGCGACCAGGTCCTCGGGCGTGCCCACGCCCATCAGGTAGCGGGGACGGTCCGCCGGCAGCCGCGCCGCGGTATGGGCGAGGACGCGCAGCATGTCTTCCTTCGGCTCGCCGACCGAGAGGCCGCCGATCGCGTAGCCGTCGAAGCCGATCGCCTGCAGACCTTCCAGCGAGCGATCGCGCAGGTCCTCGTACATGCCGCCCTGAACGATCCCGAACAGCGCGTTCGGGTTGCCGGCGTGCGCCGCCTTCGAGCGCGCCGCCCAGCGCAGCGACAGCTCCATCGACTTCGCCGCCACGTCGTGGGTCGCCGGGTAAGGGGTGCACTCGTCGAACACCATCACGATGTCCGAATCGAGCGCGCGCTGGATCTCCATCGACTTCTCGGGGGTCAGCAGCAGCCGGTCGCCGTTGACCGGCGAAGCGAACGCCACCCCTTCCTCGCGCACCTTGCGCAGTGCCCCGAGGCTCCAGACCTGGAAGCCTCCCGAATCGGTGAGGATCGGCCTCTGCCATCCCGTGAAGCGGTGCAGGCCGCCGTGGGCCGCGACGACGTCCTGGCCGGGGCGCAGCCACAGGTGGAAGGTGTTGCCGAGGATGATCTGGGCGCCGAGGCCCTCGAGCTCGGCCGGCGACATCGCCTTCACCGTGCCGTAGGTCCCGACCGGCATGAAGATCGGCGTCTCGATGCTGCCGTGAGCCACCGTCAGGCGGCCACGGCGGGCGCGCCCCGAGGTCCCGAGCACCGTGAAGGGAATCGACATGCGGGAGAGATTCGTTCGCGCTACGCGGCGCGGACGGACCCCGATCGGGGTGATCCGCGGGGCGATCCGGTAGGGCGGGCGCGTCTCACCCTATCCGAACGTGATCGTTCCGTCCGGATGGGTCGTGAGCTGCAGTGCGGGGCCGAAACCGTTCTGGATGAAAGCGCCGTCGAGGATGATCGCGAACGTGAACCCGCTGCGCCAGAGGTCGAGATCGTGGCGGTTGGCCCAGCCCTTTGCGATCTGGTTCGGGTCGCCCGGCACGATCCCGGTCGGGCAGCCGGCTGCGCCGAAGTCGAAGGCGTTCTTCCACACCTGGTAGAAATCTCCGCCGAAGTCGGTGCCGAAGGTGCTGTAAGTCGCGAGGACCGGGTACTGGGCCGCAATGCCGATCTGGATGACGCAGGCGTGGCCCGTGATGCGGTATGCGATCGCGGGATCGGGCAGGCCGCGCGCATTCGGCTGCGACCAGGTCGCGACCACGGTCGTGCTGGGTTTCGCCTGGTTGCCCCCGGCGTAGGGCCCGGGGTTTCCGCGCAGCGCGGACAACGACGCCACGCCCTGCGTGAGGGGGCTCGGGACGATGGTCGCCGGGTTCAGCGTGCGCACCGCGTAGGCGGTGCCGATGCCGT
The DNA here is from genome assembly GCA_963816415.1 of uncultured Pseudomonadota bacterium. GTDB lineage: Bacteria > Pseudomonadota > Gammaproteobacteria > Burkholderiales > Casimicrobiaceae > VBCG01. The sequence goes on along the minus strand of CAWFKR010000017.1, from coordinate 496,411 downwards.
CGGTGGTGTTGGGGTCGATCTGCTCGAGGTTGCCCCAGCCGTGCGGGACGATCGAGCCGGCCGTGGCGTCGCTGCGATCCTGGTCGTAGAACGTCCCAAGGACGACGGCGCGCCCCGCATTGGCGAAGCCGGCGACCACGTTGCCCACGGCCGTCGCGTTGGTGAACGTGCTGTCCTCGAACAGCAGGATGACGTCGTAGTTCGCGAGCAGCGTATTCAGGGACGGAACCGACGTCGAGACATCGATGCCGGTGAACGTGTCGCCGGGAATCCTGGCGTTGAAGTTGGCGGCGGTCTCGGTGGAGAAGGCGTTCGAGACCACGGCGATGCGCGCTGCATGCGCGCTGGCCGCGACGGCGAAGCTGAGCAGGACGGCCGCGGCGATGCGCAGCGTCGAAGGTATTGCCAAGGTCGGTCGGTGCGGCAGCGCGCGAACAGCGCTGCCGGCGTAGGATTTCAGATACTTTGTAGAGTAGCGGATAGTGGCTGTTTTGCCAATTGAAACCGCGACTCAGACCCCCGTCCTGTTGCCGATTCGTTGCGCATAGACGCCTGGATCCAGGATTTGTCGCCGGGCGGCGACATTTTCGCATGCTTGCCGGCGCGTGCACCCCGGCCGTCGCCTTCCTACGTAGCCGTAGCCCGGTCAGACCGGCTTCCCGCCCGCCTTTTCCAGCAGCATCGCATCGCCGTAGCTCATGAAGCGGTAGCGCTTCGCGATCGCGTGGGCGTAGGCGTGGCGGATCGCGTCGTACCCGGCAAACGCGCTGACCAGCATCATCAGCGTCGACTTCGGCAGGTGGAAGTTGGTGAGCAGCCGGTCGACGACGCGGAAAGCGTAGCCAGGCGTGATGAACAGCGCCGTGTCGCCGGGGCCGGCCTGCAGTTGCCGCGACGCCTCTGCCGCGGCCTCCAGCGCTCGCAGGCTGGTCGTGCCGACCGCGACGACCCGGCCGCCGCGTGTCCGCACCCGCTCGACGGCGTCGACGGTCGCTTGCGGGATCTCGTAGGTTTCCGAATGCATCCGGTGCTCGGACAACTGCTCGGTCTGGACCGGCTGGAAGGTGCCCGCGCCGACGTGCAGCGTGACGAACGCCTGCTCGATGCCGCGGTCCGCGAGCGCCTCGAGCATCGGCGGATCGAAATGCAGGCCCGCGGTCGGCGCTGCGACCGCACCGCGCACGCGCGCATACACGGTCTGGTAGCGCTCGGCATCGCTGGCATCCGGTGCGTGGGTGATGTAGGGCGGCAGCGGCAGCTCGCCGTGCTGCTCGAGCCAGCGGTGCAGCTCGCCCACGCCGTCGAACTTCAGGCTGAAAAAGCGGCCGTCGCGCGCATCGACGGTCGCGCGTGCACCTCCCGGAAGCTCGACGGTGCCGCCGATCCGTGGTGGATGGCTCGCCCGCAGCTGCACGATCGCCGAGTCCGCTCCGGTGACGCGCTCGACCAGCATCTCGACTTCCCCGCCCGTCGGCTTGCGACCGCGGATTCGCGCGTTGATCACGCGCGTGTCGTTGAACACCAGGAGGTCGTTGGCATCGAGTAGCGAAGGCAGGTCGGTGAAACGCAGGTCGTCGAGCTTCGGCCCGTCGACGTGCAGCAGCCGGCTCGCACTGCGCTCGCGCGCAGGCGTCTGCGCGATGAGCTCGGGCGGAAGGGCGTAGTCGAAATCGGAAAGCGAATAGTGCTGTGTCACCGGGAGCTCGGGTGCGGGCCAATCGCCCCGAAGTGCGGGATGCGATGCCTCTAGACGATGGTGCCGGGGAAGGGAGTCGAACCCTCACGCTGTTGCCAGCGGCGGATTTTGAGTCCGCTGCGTCTGCCATTCCGCCACCCCGGCGAGAAAGGGCCGCCGGGATGCTTGGCCCCGGAGCCCGCGTGACGCGGATCCGCATTATCGCGGAAACGCGCCGCGCCCGCGAACTTGCGTGACCTCGGACGCCCGGCTCAGACGTGCGCAGCCGCCATCGCCCCCAGGACCACGGAGGCTGCCGCGACGCCATAGGAGATGTATTGCAGCCACCGGCGCCGGGTCAGCAGGGTGATCGCCGCCAGCGCGATCGAGATCTGGATCAGGGTCGTCGCCTGCGCCCAGCGATGGTGGACGTGCATCGCCGCCTCGCTCATTTCCTCCATCTCGGTCGAGCGCTTCTCCAGCGCCTGGGCTTTGGCCATGATCTCCTGCTTTTCCTTGTCGTAGCGGGCGATCTCCGACCGGTACTTGTCCGCGGCGGCCCCGCTCGCCAGCACCGAGCCCAGCTCGGCGAGGTTCTGCTTGCTGCTCTTCGACTGGTAGAAATTCCACTGATCGGACGCCTCGGTCCTGCGGATCGCCGAGTCGTTCTTGTAGAGCAGGGCATCGTTCTGCGTCGCGCCGCCCATGTAGCCGAAGAAGGCGCCGATGGTGGCGAAGATCGCGGTCATCATCGCGATGCGACCCGTGAAGGGATCGCGCGAGTGCGCCGCATGCTCGACTTCGTGGTCGTGCGGGCCGTGCACGTGGAATCCGTTCTCTGACATCGCAGCTTCTCCCTGTCGTTATGCCCGTCGTTATGTCCGCCCGCGCCGCTGGTAGGTCACGTAGTCGTAATCAAAGCCGTCGGGCGCGTCGAGGCGATGGTGTTCGCGCGTCGCCTCCGCCCAGCGTGCTCGGTCCAGCGACGGAAACACGGCATCGCCTTCGAACGCGCGGGCGATTTCGGTGATGTACGCCGTCTGGGCGATCGGCAGCGCAAGCCGGTAGAGTTCGGCGCCGCCGATGCAGAATGCGGGCCCGGGCAGGTCGACGCGGGCCAGTGCGTCGGTGAGCGATGCGACGACGGTCGCGCCTTCGGCTTTCAATCCTGGCTGTCGACTGACGACGATGTTCTGCCGCTGCGGCAGCGCGCGTCCGAGCGAGTCCCAGGTGCGTCGCCCCATGATGACGGCGTGACCGGTCGTCAGCGTGCGGAAGTGTCGCAGGTCGTCGGGGAGCCGCCAGGGGAGCGCACCTTCCCGGCCGATGACGCCGTTGCTCGCGACGGCGGCGATCAGCGCGAGCGCTGGTCGCATGAACCGGGTTTCGTAAGCTGGCGTGGCTGAGCGGTGCGTTCGCAGACTTGCGTGGCGCGTCCGGGAGGCGCTGGACGCCGCCGGACATGGGTTCGGGCTCGCGGCGGGGATGTCATAATCCGCCGGATTATAGCGAGAGCCGCACCCGCATCGCGTGTACTACCCACGCTCATTCCTCAAGTTCATCCTGCTTGGCTTTCTGCTGGTCAGCCTGCCGCTCGTCTATGCGCTCGGCGAGCTGATCCTGTCGATCGACCGGCTCGAGTCGCAGGGCCGGCAGGAGGTGCTGCAGGCTGCCCAGGCCGGCAGGACGAGCCGGCTGCTCTACGAGCAGTCGACCACGCTCGAGCGCATTGCGCGCCAGCACCTGATCCTCGAGGACAGCGCGCTGCTCGACGAATATGCGCGCCTGCGCCAGGATTTCCGCAATACGACGCGACAGCTCGCGGCGTTGCCGCTCGATCCCAGCCAGCTCGTGGCCCTCGACCGGCTCGCACAGCAGGAGAGCCAGCTGCACAAGCTGCTGATATCCCCGGACCGTACCCCGGCCGTCGCCACCGAGATCGCCGACGGATACGCGAAGCTCGTCGACGGCGCGCAGTCGATGCTTGCCGCAAGCAACCAGCTGACCCAGCGGGCGATCGACCGCTTGCAGGAAACGGCGACGCAGGGGCGCGAGAAGTGGATCTACGTGGGCCTCGCGACGGTCGGGATCGCGATCGCGCTCGCCATCGTGTTCGCGACCCTGATCGCGCGGCCGATCCGGCAGCTCGATCTCGCCGTCCGCCGCATGGGACGCGCCGATTTCACGCACGCGATCGAGGTCTCGGGGCCGCAGGATCTGCGCTACCTTGGCCAGCGCCTCGAGTGGCTGCGCTCGCGGCTCGCGGAACTCGAGCAGCAGCAGACGCGCTTCCTGCGCCACGTCTCGCACGAGCTCAAGACGCCGCTCACCGCGGTTCGCGAAGGGGCGGAGCTCCTGCGCGACGACGTCGGCGGCAAGCTGACGCCCGAGCAGCGCGACATCGTCCGCATCGTCCGCGACAACACGCTGTCGCTGCAGAAGCTGATCGAGGACCTGCTCGCCTATCACCAGACGCGGGCGATGGAGCCGGCGACGCTCGGTCCCGTAGCGCTGTCCGACGTCGTGAACCGCGTGATCAAGGAGCAGAAGCTCGCGGCCCTCGGTCGCATGGTCACGTTCGATACCCGGATGCGTCCGGTGCTGGTGGTGGGTGACGGCGAGAAGCTGCGCACGGTCGTCGACAACCTGGTGTCGAACGCAATCAAGTATTCGCCGCGCTCGGCGACGATTCGCATCGACGTCGGCGCCAAGGATGGCGACGCCGTGCTCGACGTCGTCGACGAGGGTCCCGGGGTCTCGCCGGAGGACCGGACCCGCATCTTCGACTCGTTCTATCAGGGGCCCGCGCCCAAGGACGGGCGGATCAAGGGCTCGGGCCTCGGTCTGGCGATCGCGCGGGAGTATGCGCTTGCCCACGGCGGGAGGATCGAGGTCGCCGATCGCGAGGACGGCAAGCGCGGGGCGTGGTTCAGGCTCTCGCTGCCGCTGGCGATGCGCGAAGCGGCGCCGAAGGCACGCGCAACCGCCGCGTTGCTGGCGGAAGGCAAATGAACGTTCGGCGCCTGATCGTGGGCATCGGCGTCGCCGTCATCCTGGGTGGCTGCGCGATCAAGGGCACCCCGATCCTGGAACCGGGGCAGGTGTTCGTGCCGGACGTCGGTCCGCCGGTTCCGACGTCGCCGCCCCTGGTGGAATCGCCGCCCTTCGAGCCGGTGCCCCCGCCCGCTGCTGCGCGAAGTGCATCGGCGCCCGCACCTGCCGCGCCGGTCGAGGCCGCGCTGCACCTGCCGCACCTGCGGCGCCTGCGCCGGCCGAAGCCACGGTTGCGACTTCGGCCCCTGCTGCTTCCCCGACGACCGCCGCCGGTGGCGAGCACGCCGCAGTTCCCGCAGTTCCGAGCGAGTCCGCGGTATTCGGCGTGCAGAACGAGCCGGCGATGCCGAACGGGCAGGGCACCGCAGTGGTGCCGACCGAGCCGACGGAAGACCAGCAGCTGCTGCGGTTGCTCGCCGATCTCCAGCGCTACGGTACCCTGCAGGCGGACGACCTCAAGCGCGAGATCACGCAGGCGAATGCCGCGCTTGCCCGGCAGCCCAGCGACGTGAACCGCCTGCGCCTGGCGGTGCTGTATACGATGCTGCGGAGTTCGCCCCAGGACGACCAGCGTGCGCTCCAGTTGCTCGAGACCGTATCGCGGGCGCCGACCGCGGCACCGGCGGTCCGCTATCTTGCCGCCGTGCTGCAGGCCCAGGTCATCGAGCGCCAACGGGCGGTCAAGACCGAGCAGCAGAAGGGCGACGCCGCCATCCAGAAGCTCGAGGCCCTTCGCGCGATGGAGCAGAGCCTGTTCCGCGACCGCGTCAGGTCGGGCGGGGATGGTGGCGGCGGCGGCGGCGCCGGTGGCAGCGGACGGTGACGGTCATGGACGACGGTGACGGTCGTGGACATAGGCGAGTCGGCGCAACGGGCGAACGGCATCGTCGACGCCACGAACGCCCGGTTACCTGAAGGACATCGATGAATCCAGGCGACATCCTGTTGGTCGACGACGATCCGGACCTGCTGAAGCTGATCAGCTTGCGGCTGACCTCGGCCGGCTACAGCGTTCGCACCGCCGACAGCGGCGAGACCGCGCTCGCGGCGATCGCTGTCCAGCGGCCGGCCGTGGTCGTCACGGATCTGCGGATGCCGGGGATCGACGGCCTGCAACTGTTCGAGGCGATCCACCGCCAGCATGCGGCAATGCCGGTGATCATCCTGACCGCGCACGGGACGATTCCCGATGCGGTCAGCGCAACGCAGCGCGGCGTGTTCAGCTACCTGACCAAGCCGTTCGACAGCCAGGACCTGCTGCAGAAGGTTGCGGCGGCGGTCGAGGTTTCCGGAGGCGAGGCGGCCGGAAGCGACAGCGCGGCCGCGCAGTGGCGCGCCGAAATCATCACGCGCAGCCCGCGCATGGAGGACCTGCTGCGGCAAGCGAAGCTCGTCGCCGATTCCGATGCCAGCGTGCTGATCTTCGGGGATTCCGGGACGGGCAAGGAACTGCTCGCGCGGGCGATCCACCAGGCCAGCCGGCGCAGCGCCAAGCCTTTCGTCGCCGTCAACTGCGGGGCGATTCCCGGCGACCTGCTGGAGTCCGAGCTCTTCGGCCATGCGCGCGGCGCCTTCACCGGCGCAGTCCAGGCGCACAAGGGCCTGTTCCAGGCCGCCGATGGCGGGACGCTGTTCCTGGATGAAATCGGCGACATGCCGCTTCCGCTGCAGGTCAAGCTGCTGCGCGTCCTGCAGGAGGGCGAAGTCCGGCCGGTGGGCTCGACGCAGGCGATCCCCGTGGACGTGCGCGTGATCTCGGCGACCCACCGCGACCTCGATTCGCAGCGCGCGCAGGGGCTGTTCCGCGAAGACCTGTTCTATCGCCTGAACGTCGTCTCGCTCAAGCTTCCTCCGCTGTGCGAACGGCGCGAGGACATCCCGCTGCTGGCCACCCACATCCTGCGCAAGCTCGCCGAGCGCTACCACAGGCCCACCTCGACGCTTGCGCCGGACGCGATGGCGTTGCTGGTCGCAGCACCGTGGCCGGGGAACATACGCCAGCTGATCAACCTGCTCGAGCAAGCCGTCGCGCTGACGCCGACCCCCGTCATTCCGGCGATGCTGGTGCAGGCCGCGCTCAAGGAAGACGCCGCGGCGCTCGTGCCTTTCGAGGAGGCGCGCAAGACCTTCGAGCGTGATTATCTGGTCAGGCTGCTGAAGATCACCGGCGGGAACGTGACCCAGGCCGCGCAGCTCGCCAAGCGCAACCGCACCGAGTTCTACAAGCTCCTGCAGCGCCATCACCTCGAGCCCGCGATGTTCAAGGAAGCGAAGGCCTGAACCGTCGGCGCCCGCCGACTGCAAAGTTTTCCGACGCGGGATTTGCGCGATGCCGCAATTGCTGTCGTCGGTCAGCGACAACATTTCGCTCGTGGTTTCAAGGGCTTAACGATATTGTCATCCCGGATGTCGGTGCGCTGCGACAAAGTACCGCTGCGCCGCATCGTCCTGCTGTCGCGCCGTATCGTCCCCGATCGCCGTTTGCGCTATGAAAACGTACGCGGGTCGCATTGTTGCGGGACCCGTGGACGCTTGGCATGCCGGTTGCTTGGATTGGTTCAGGATCCATTTGCAGACGTCAGTCGTAAAGAAGATCGACATGGACACGTATTCGCCCGAACTCTCCAGGCTCTTCCACGAGACGCAGACGCCGCCGTCCGCATGCGACGCCAAGTGCGAGGAAGAGAAGCGGGCGCAGGAAGCTGCACTCGTGGAACTCGCCGAGCGCATCAGCGCCGCGCGCAGCATCGTGTGAGTTTCAGCGCCGCCGGGGCGCTTCGATCCCCCGGCACTTCGGCGAGGCACGCGACAGGATGCCGGACCGGTGAACCACCTTGCCCGCCTCCTCCTGCGGGCAATTTTTTTGCCGATCAGACGGCTGTACGGATCAGACCGCCACCGGCGCCTTGATCGCGGGGTGCGACGTGTAGCCGACAACCTCGAAATCCTCGAACGCGTAGTCGAAGATCGTCGCCGGCTTGCGGCGCAGGACGAGGCGTGGCAGCGGCATGGGTGTGCGCGCGAGCTGGGTCTCGACCTGCTCGAGGTGATTCAGATAGAGATGGCAGTCGCCGCCCGTCCAGACGAAATCGCCGACGTCGAGGTCGCACTGCTGCGCCAGCATGTGCGTCAGCAGCGCGTACGAGGCGATGTTGAACGGGACGCCGAGGAAGATGTCGGCGCTGCGCTGGTAGAGCTGGCACGACAGTCGTCCGCCCGCCACGTAGAACTGGAACAGCAGGTGGCATGGCGGCAGCTTCATCCGCGGGATGTCGGCGACGTTCCACGCCGACACGATCAGGCGCCGCGAATCGGGATTGCGGCGCAGCTCGGCGACGAGGTTCGCGACCTGGTCGACGTGCTTCCCGTCCGGTGCGGGCCAGTTGCGCCACTGGTAGCCGTAGATCGGCCCGAGATCGCCTTTCGCATCGGCCCACTCGTCCCAGATGGTCACGCCCGCCGCCTGCAGCGAGCCGACGTTGGTCTCGCCGCGCAGAAACCACAGGAGCTCGTGGATGATCGACTTGGTGTGCAGCTTCTTGGTCGTCACCAGCGGGAAGCCGCGCGCGAGGTCGAAGCGCATCTGGTGGCCGAACACCGACAGCGTGCCGGTGCCGGTCCGGTCGTCCTTGCGGTGGCCGTGGTCGCGCACGTGGCGCATGAAGTCGAGATAGGCTTGCATCAGGGCGCCCGCACGCAATCGTCGCCGGCCTGAAAGGCTTGCACGGCGCCTAGGCTTCGTCGGGATCGGGGTCGTCGACCGGCTTACCCGGCCGCAGCCGCGCGATGACGTCTGTGGGTGCGCGCGCGGCGATCCGCGGCGTGGTCACCACGACGTCGGCGTTCTGCGCGCGGTGGCGCAGCGCGTGGTCCATCAGCACGCAGGCGAGCATCGCCTCGGCGATCGGCGTTGCGCGGATGCCGACGCAGGGGTCGTGGCGGCCGTGGGTGTTGACGATCACCGGTCGACCGGCCTTGTCGATCGAATGCCGGTCGAGGCGGATCGACGACGTCGGCTTGACGGCGATCGACACGACGACGTCCTGCCCGGTCGAGATGCCACCCAGGATGCCGCCCGCCTCGTTGCCGAGGAAACCTTCCGGCGCCATCTCGTCCGAATGCGCAGTGCCGCGCTGCGCGACTGCCGCGAAGCCGGCGCCGATCGCAACACCCTTGACCGCGTTGATGCCCATCATCGCGTGCGCGATGTCGGCGTCGAGCTTGTCGTAGACCGGCTCGCCCCAGCCGACCGGGACGCCCGTGGCCACGACCTCGATGCGCGCGCCGACGGAATCGCCGGCCTTGCGCAGGCGGTCCATGTAGGCCTCGAGCGAGGGGACGATCGACGCGTTGGCGACGAAGAACGGGTTCGCGTCGATGTGTTCCCAGCCCTCGAACGGAATCGCGTTCTCGCCGAGTTGCGTCATGTGGCCGCGGATCGCCACGCCGTGGCGCTCGGCGAGCCACTTGCGCGCGATCGCGCCCGCGGCCACGCGCACGGCGGTCTCGCGCGCCGACTGCCGGCCGCCACCGCGGTAATCGCGGATCCCGTATTTCTGCCAGTACGTGTAATCGGCATGTCCCGGGCGGAACGTGTCGGCGATGTTCGCGTAATCCTTGCTGCGCTGGTCCTCGTTGCGGATCAGCAGCGCAATCGGCGTGCCGGTCGTCTTCCCCTCGAACACGCCGGACAGGATCTCGACGGTGTCCGACTCGCGGCGCTGCGTCACGTGACGCGACGTGCCGGGCTTGCGGCGGTCGAGGTCGTGCTGGATGTCGGCTTCGGTCAGCGCCAGGCCCGGCGGGCAGCCGTCGACGACGCAACCGATGGCCGGTCCGTGCGATTCGCCGAACGAGGTGACGCAGTAGAGCTTGCCGAAGGTGTTGCCTGACATGGGGAATGCAGCGATGGGAAGAGCCGAATCGAATATAGCACGCAGGCCCCGCCGGCCCTTGACCGACCCGGGTGCGACAATCGCCCGATGGACGACCGAAACGGGGCAGGTGACATCGGACGGGTCGCCGAGCGCCTGCGCGCCGCGAAGTTCGTCGCGGTGCTGACCGGCGCCGGAGTTTCCGCCGAGTCCGGCGTGCCGACGTTTCGCGACGCCCAAACCGGCCTGTGGGCGCGGTTCGATCCGCGCGAGCTTGCCACACCCGCGGCATTCGCCGAACATCCCAAGCGCGTGTGGGACTGGTATGCCGAGCGGCGCGCGCTCGCTGCCCGCGTCGCCCCCAACCCGGCGCATCTCGCCCTGGTCGCCATCGAGCGGCGGGTGCCACGCTTCGCCCTGATCACCCAGAACGTCGACGGCCTGCATGCGCGCGCGGGAAGCCGCGCGCTGATCGAGCTTCACGGGAACATCGCGCGCGTCCGATGCTCCGGTTGCGGGAGGCCGGCGGATCGCTGGGACGAGGTCGCCGCCGCGGTTGCCGATGCCCTTCCGCCGCGCTGTGTCCGTTGCGGCGCGTTCCTGCGCCCCGACGTCGTCTGGTTCGAGGAGCTGTTGCCCCAGGATGCCCTCGCGGCGGCCGAGGGCGCCGCGCGGCGATGCGACCTGCTGCTGGTCGTCGGAACGTCGGCGGAGGTCTATCCGGCCGCTGCACTGCCCGGGCAGGCGCAGGCTGCCGGGGCATGCGTGGTCGAGATCAATCCGCAGGACACGCCGCTCACCGCGTACGCCGATTTTTCCCTGCGTGGCAGCGCGGGTGACGTGCTGCCGGCGCTCGTGCGCGCGGCGTGGCCCTAGCGCCGCTCGCCGCGCAGCTTCGCCACGATCGCCTGCAGCGCCTCGGGTGTCGCCGCCTCCGGCGCGATCGGCGGCGCGACGACCAACGCGATCCGCGAGAACATGCCGCGCAACCGGCGCATCGCGCGGCCCCGGTAGGCGCGCGAGAAGAAGCTTCCCCACAGACCCGAGAGCGCCATCGGCACCACCGGCGCCGGCACCACGGCGACGATCTGCTGCACCCCGGGGCGGAATGGACCCAGCTCGCCGTTGTCGGTCAGCCGGCCCTCGGGAAAGATGCCGACGACCTCGCCGGCGGCGAGCGCGGCCTGCGCCTCGCCGATCGCGCGCTCCTTGAGCGTCGCATCCACCCTCGCCGGCGCGATCGGGATCGCGCGCATCGCACGGAAGATGAACGACAGCAGCGGCATGCGGAAGATCTGGTGATCCATCACGAAGCGCACCGGCCGCCGTACGCAGGCGGCGATCACGACGGCATCGACGTAGCTCACGTGATTGCAGACCAGCACGCAGGGTCCCTCTTCCGGAATGTTGTCGAGCCCTTCCTTGCGCACGCGGTAGACGCTGTGGATCAGCAGCCACGCGAGAAAGCGCATCAGGAACTCGGGCACCAGCGCGTAGATGTAGACCGCGACGAAGCCGTTCAGGATGCCGACGACGAGGAACAGCTGCGGGATCGTCATGCCCGCTTTCAGCAGGGCGATGGCGACGAGCGCCGAGACGATGATGAACAGCGCGTTCAGGATGTTGTTCGCGGCGATGATCCGCGACCGGTGCGAAACCTCCGAGCGCGACTGGATCAGCGCGTACAGCGGCACCGTGTAGAAGCCGCCGAAGATTCCCAGCAGCACGATGTCGACGACGATCCGCCAGTTCGCGCCCGAGGCAATGAACGCGGACACCGTGCCGTTCGCCGCGGGGGCGATGTGGCGGGTGGCGAGCCACAGGTCGATCGCGAACAGCGTGAGGCCGATCGAGCCGAACGGCACGAGCCCGATCTCGACCTTGCCGCCCGACATGCGCTCGCACATCAGCGAGCCCGCGCCGATGCCGATCGAGAAGAGTGCCAGCAGCAGCGTGAACACGTGCTCGTCGCCACCGAGGACGCCTCGCGTGAATTCCGGAAGCTGGGCGAGGTAGATCGCCCCGTAGAACCAGAACCACGAGATGCCGAGCATCGAGCGCCAGACGACCGGGTTGCCTTGCGCGACTTCGAGGTTCGCCCAGGTCTCGGTGAACAGGTTCCAGTTGATCTTGAGCTCCGGCGCCACGGCCGGGGTGTGGGGGATCCTGCGGCTGGTCAGCCACCCGGCGATCGCGATCGCGATCGTCAGCGCGGCCGCCCAGGCGGTGCCCGCCGGCTTGATCGCGACGACGAGGCCCCCGGCGATGGTGCCGAGCAGGATCGCGACGAAGGTTCCCATCTCGACCATGCCGTTGCCGCCGGTCAGCTCCTCCATCCGCAGGTGCTGGGGAAGGATCGCGTACTTGACCGGGCCGAACAGCGTCGAATGGACGCCGAGCAGGGCGAGCGCCAGGAACAGCAGCGCGATGCTCTGGGTGAGGAAGCCGACGGCGCCGATGATCATGATCGCGATCTCGAACAGCTTGATCAGCCGGATCAGCCGCGACTTCTCGTACTTGTCGGCGAGCTGGCCCGAGGTCGCCGACAGCAGCATGAACGGGAAGATGAACAGCGCCCCGATCAGGTTGACGATCATGCCGGGGTCGACGTGGACGAGGTGGGTCGCCTCGAACGTCACGAACACGACGAACGCGTTCTTGAACACGTTGTCGTTGGCGGCGGCCGCGAACTGCGTCCAGAAGAACGGCGCGAAGCGACGCTGCCGCAGCAGCGAGAACTGGTTGGGGGCGGACACGGGTGCGGTCACGCCGCTGCCGGAGGCTCGACCGACGCGACGTCGGCCTGCGCGCGTCCGCGGGCGAACGTCAGCGCCACGCGCTCGCCGACCGCGAGTTGCCGCGCGTCGGTGACGACCGTCTGGCCGTCGCGCTGGACGATCGCATAGCCGCGGTCGAGCACCGCGGCCGGGTTGAGGTGGGCCAGCGCATCCGCCAGGCGCCCGACGTCGCCGGTGATCCGCGCGACCCGGTCGCGGCCGGCCTTGGCGAGATCGCGCGATGCAGCCGCCACGCGCTGCGCCTGCGGCATCGGCGCGCGCAATTCGCGGGCAAGGCGGGCCTGCGCGACGGCGACGCGCTGCGCGAGGGTGTCGCGCTGGAGCATGAACGCCCGGGCCAGCCGCTCTCCCAGCCGCCGCGCGGACTCGGACTGCTGCGCCAGCCGCGCCGCAGGGTGGACGAGGCGCCGCGCCGCGTGGTCGACGCGCTGGGCGCGGTTGCCCGCGCCGTGGGCGTAGGCGCGCGCAAGGCGCTGCCCGAGTTGCCCGGCGACGCCCAGCAGCGCGACGCGGTCGGGCACCGCCAGCGTCGCAGCCGCCGTCGGCGTCGCCGCCCGCAGGTCGGCGACGAAGTCGCAGATCGTGAAATCGGTCTCGTGTCCGACGCCCGACACGACCGGAAGCTCCGATTCGAACACCGCGCGCGCCACGGCCTCCTCGTTGAATGCCCAGAGGTCCTCGAGCGAGCCCCCGCCGCGGCAGACGATCAGCACGTCGACGTCGCCGCGTTCGTTCGCGACGCGGATCGCCGCGGCGATCTCGTCCGCGGCCCCCGCGCCCTGCACCGGCGCCGGGTAGATGACCACACCCGCCGCCGGATAGCGGCGCGAAAGCGTCGTCAGCACGTCGCGCAGCGCCGCCGCCTTGAGCGAAGTGACGATGCCGATGCGACGGGGGAAGCGCGGAAGCTCGCGCTTGCGCGCGGGATCGAACCAGCCCGCGGCCTCCAGCGCCGCCTTCATGCGCAGGAACTTCTCGTAGAGTGCGCCGACGCCGGCCAGGCGCACGGTCTCGACACCCAGCTGGAAATCGCCGCGGGCTTCGTAGATCGTCGGCGTCGCGCGCACCTCCACCGCGAGGCCGTCGCGCAGGGCGAACGGCAGTCCCTGCGCCTTGTGCCTGAAGAACACGCAGCGGACCTGGGCCGACGCATCCTTCAGCGTGAAATACGAATGCCCCGATGCCGCGCGGGTGACGCCCGAGATCTCGCCGCTGACCCACAGCAGTCCGAGGTGGCGCTCGAGCAGCAGGCGTGCCGACGAAACGAGCAGGGAGACCGGCAGGACGGGAGACCCCAACGCCGGCGCTCCAGTCGGGTCGACAGCTGTGCCAGGTTCGCCCGGCCGCTTGCGCGGTGCATCAACAGTCATCGAGCGCTCCTGCGGAATGTGCCGCGATTCTGTTCGACATTCGTCCGTCAAATGGCATTTTGTCCATGACAAGCATCATGGACACCCCTGTCATCGACCTGTCATCAATCGGCAACAAAACCGGTTGGGGCGGGGCATTCAGCGCCGGAAAAGCTCCGGGGAAGTTATTGCAAGCCATTGAATAAACGATGGAATTTTTCGTCGCAAATTTGGTCAGGCTTGCGTTTTCCCTGTCAGGCGGGCGACTTAGCGCGCGAATTTACAAGATATGCACACTACTATCCACAAGTTTTGTGGAAAACATTGCCGAAGCGAACCGGGGGGCAGCGCGCAAAGCCTTATCCGGCGCGGTTTTCCGGGCGATGGCCTGCGCGCACTGGCAATGCGGGCGATGACGTCCGGTGGTGTGCCGGTTAGAATCCCGTACTCGGATCCCTTGTTCATGAACAAACCCACGCATGCTGCCTTGCAGCATCCGGCGCATGCAGCGGCGCCGGAAACACCGGTCGACGGAAGCCCCGTCGGCGCCGGCACCGGAACGGGCAGGCATGCGGCGGCCGCCGCGCCGTCCGGGTCGAATTTCCTTCGCGCGATCATCGCCGAGGACAATGCCCAGGGCACCTACGGTGGACGGGTCGTCACGCGCTTTCCACCGGAGCCGAACGGTTACCTGCATTTCGGTCACGCCAAGTCGATCATCCTGAATTTCGGGCTCGCGGCCGAGAACGGCGGCAGATGCCACCTGCGCTTCGACGACACGAATCCGCTCAAGGAAGATGTCGAGTATGAGGACTCGATCGCCGATTCGGTGCGCTGGCTGGGCTACGACTGGGGCACGCACCGCTATCACGCCTCCGACTACTACGACGCGCTCTACGAGTTCGCGGAATGGTTCGTCGAGCAGGGCCTGGCGTACGTCGACAGCCAGACCGCCGAACAGGTGCGTGCGACGCGGGGCACGTTGACGCAACCGGGCATTGCAGGGCCTTATCGCGACCGCGGCGTCGCAGAGAACCTCGACCTGCTGCGCCGGATGCGCGCAGGCGAGTTTCCCGACGGCGCGCACGTGCTTCGCCTGAAGATCGACATGGCGAGTCCCAACCTGAACCTGCGCGACCCGCCGATCTACCGCATCCGCCACGCGAGCCACCATCGCACCGGTGACAGGTGGTGCATCTACCCGCTCTACGACTACACGCACTGCATTTCGGATGCGCTCGAGCGCGTCACGCATTCGATCTGCACGCTGGAATTCCAGGATCACCGGCCGCTCTACGACTGGGTCATCGAGAAACTCGCCGAAGGGGGGCGACTCGCGCGGCCGCTGCCGCGGCAATACGAGTTCGCGCGGCTCAACCTGACCTACGTGGTGCTGTCGAAGCGCAAGCTGATCGAACTGGTCCGCGACCGCCACGTCGACGGCTGGGACGATCCCCGGATGCCGACGCTGGTGGCGGCTCGCCGCCGCGGCTACACGCCCGAGGGCTTCCAACTGTTCGCCGAGCGCATCGGCGTCGCCAAGTCGGATTCGTGGATCGACATGAGCGTCCTGGAGGACGCGATGCGCGACGACCTCAATGCGCGCGCGGTGCGGCGACTGGCGGTGCTCGACCCGATCCGGCTCGTCATCGACAACTATCCCGAAGGACAGAGCGAGGACTGCTTCGCTCCCAACCACCCGCAACACCCCGAGCTCGGCAAGCGCGCGGTTCCGCTGGCGCGCGAACTGTGGATCGAGCGCGAGGACTTCCAGGAAACCCCGCCCAAAGGCTATTTCCGCCTCGCGCCCGGTGCGGAGGTGCGCCTGCGCTACGCGTACATCGTCCGCTGCACCGGTTTCGAGAAGGACGCCGCCGGCAACGTGACGGTCGTCCATTGCAGCTACGACCCCGCGACGCGCAGTGGAACGCCGGGCGCCGATCAGCGCAAGGTGAAAGGCAACATCCACTGGCTGTCGGCAGCGCACGCGCAACCCGCCGAAGTCCGGCTGTACGATCGCCTGTTCCAGGTGCCGTTTCCAGGCGCGCGCAACCCGACAGGAGTACGCGATGCGGTGCCCGATGCCGGACTCGCAGCGGCGCAGGCGGCGGTCGTCGCGGGCGAGGACGACGACGCGTCGGGCGACGAGGAACGCAATTACCTCGATGACCTCAATCCGGCGTCCAAGAGCGTCATCCGGGCGTACGTCGAGCCAGCGCTCGCGGCAACGCAGCCCGAGGAGCATTTCCAGTTCGAGCGGCACGGCTATTTCGTGAGCGACCTCGTCGACCACCGTGCCGGGAAGCCGGTGTTCAACCGGACGGTGACGCTCAAGGATTCCTGGTCCAAGCCACGCTAGAGTCCGGCGCATCGAGGTCCGGATGCGATCGCCCGCGCCCGTCCGCGGTTCCGCACGCGACGCTTGAGATACCGTCATCCCGCGCTAATATGGGGAACGTCGTCTAGCCGGGACACGCCATGAAACGCATCTTCCTTTTCCTCGTCACCAACCTCGCCGTCGTCCTCGTCCTGTCGGTGGTGCTGAAGGTCCTCGGCCTCGACCAGGTACTTGCCGGCCAGGGTTTTCAGTACGGTCAACTGCTCATCTATTCTGCCGTCATCGGTTTTGTCGGCGCGTTCGTGTCGCTGCTGATGTCCAAGCCGATGGCCAAGTGGTCGACCGGCGCGCACGTGATCGAGACCCCGGCCAACGATGCCGAGGCCTGGCTCGTCGAAACCGTGCGCAAGCTCGCAACTGCCGCCGGCGTGACCATGCCCGAGGTGGCGATCTACGAGGGCGCGCCGAATGCGTTCGCGACCGGGGCGTTCAAGAACTCGGCGCTGGTCGCGGTGTCGACCGGCCTGCTGCAGTCGATGAACAAGGACGAAGTCGAGGCGGTGCTGGGCCACGAGATGTCCCATGTGGCGAACGGCGACATGGTGACGCTGACGCTGATCCAGGGCGTGGTCAACACCTTCGTCGTGTTCCTGTCGCGCATCGTCGGCTCGATCGTCGACCGCGCCGTGTTCCGCAACGACGAGCGCAGCACGGGGGTTGGCTACTTCATCACGGTGATGGTGTGCCAGATCGTGTTCGGTGTGCTGGCGAGCGTGATCGTTGCCTATTTCTCGCGCCTGCGCGAGTTCCGCGCCGATGCCGGCAGCGCACGCTTGCTGGGTTCCCCGCAGCCGATGATCCACGCGCTCGCGCGCCTGGGCGGCCTCGAGCCCGGCCAGTTGCCGCAGACGCTGCAGGCCTCCGGCATCACCGGGGGCGGCGGAATGATGGCCCTGTTCGCGTCGCACCCGCCGATCGAGGCGCGTATCGCGGCGCTGCAGGGTCGGGCGCCCGGCGCGCAGTAACGCCCGGGCACGGCTGGAACGGCATCGCAGCGGAACGAAAGGGGCCTTCGCATGCGCTTCAAGATCGAAGTAGAGGACGAGACCGGTATCTGGAGCGACGTCCGCAACGACGACGGCACGCTCCTCACGTTCGACGACGAGGCCGCCGCGCGCGCGGCGCTCGCCGAGCGCTTCCCGATCCTCGTGCAGATGGAGAAATACGCGGGCGGCAAGCGCACGCGGGTGATCCGGATCATCGAGGATGACGAGGACTGAGTCCCTCACCCGCCTCCAAAACCGGGACGCACCACGTTTTCCCCTGCGCACGGTCCTGCGGGGCAAGACGGTTTGCTGAACGGTGTACGTTGCGGGGATATGCGGTGGCGATGGAAAACGTGGTGCGTCCCGGTTTTTCGGGTGAGGGTGCCTGAAAACAAAACGGCCGGTTGGCGCGTTGTGTCGCGCGAACCGGCCATCGTCGCGCGGCATTGCCGCGCGGCAAGTACTGCCTGTTACTTCAGGTGATTCGAGACGAGCTTGGTCATCTCGAACATCGACACCTTGTTCTTGCCGCCGAACACCGCCTTGAGCTTCTCGTCGGCGTTGATCAGGCGCCTGTTCACGGCGTCCTGAAGCTTGTTCTTCTTGATGTAGTCCCAGATCTTCTTCGTCACTTCGGTGCGCGGCATCGGCATCGAGCCGACGACAGCGGCGAGCACCGCAGACGGGGTCATCGCCTTCATGAACGCAGCGTTGGGCTTGCGCTTGGCGGCGGGCTTCTTCGCTGCAGGCTTCTTTGCGGCGGTCTTCTTCGCTGCGGGCTTCTTTGCAGCGGTCTTCTTCGCTGCGGGCTTCTTTGCAGCCGTCTTCTTGGCGGCGGGCTTCTTCGCAGCAGTCTTCTTCGCAGCTTTCTTGGCTGTAGCCATGACTCTCCTTCCTGTCGGTTATTCGGGCGGGCAACGCCAGAGCGTCCTGAAGCGGGGCCCTCCTGTCGAGGCACAACGCTCCATCGGCGGCGACTATACCGCATTTTCCCTGCAAGGGAATGGGCATGAGGGGGAAATTGCGCTCTGGGACAGACGCTGTTGCATCGACGCGCGACATGCCTCCCGGGGCGAACGGCGCAGCGCGGCCCGGGCGCGGCTCCCCCTGCAGCGCGGAGTAGAATCGAGCCTTCTCCCGCCTCACGCATGCCGAGCCCCCTCACCGACCCCGCCCAGCTGCGCGTCGACTACAAGCGCGCGGCGCTGGACGAGCGTGGCGTCGATCCCGATCCCTTCCGGCAGTTCGCCCGCTGGTTCGACGAAGCGGTTGCCGCTGCGGTCCCCGAGCCCAATGCGATGACGGTCGCGAGCGTGGATGCCGCCGGCCGCCCGGCCGCGCGCATCCTGCTCCTGAAAGGCGTCGACGACCGGGGCTTCGTGTTCTACACGAACTACGGCAGCCGGAAGGGCCGCGAGCTCGTCTCCGGGCGGTATGCGGCGCTCCTGTTCTTCTGGGTGGAGCTCGAGCGCCAGGTGCGCGTCGAGGGGGTCGTCGAGCGCGTCAGCGATGCGGAATCGGACGCCTATTTCGCGATGCGGCCACGGGCCTCGCAGCTCGGCGCCTGGGCGTCGCCGCAGAGCACCGTGATTGCCGATCGCGCCTGGCTCGAAGCGCAGTACGCGGCTTGCGAGGCGCGTTACACAGGCGAGATTCCCCGTCCGCAGCACTGGGGCGGGCTCCGCGTGATCCCCGATCGATTCGAATTCTGGCAGGGCCGCCCGTCGCGCCTGCACGACCGGCTGGAGTGGTTGCGCGCCACCGAGGGCTGGACGATCAGGCGCCTTGCACCATGATGGCGCGCCTGCGCGCCCGCATCTCGACGCTGGGTGTGCTGATCGCGATGGGGGTCGCGAATCACGTGGTGCTGGCGGGCTCGCGCGTCACGGTTTCGCTGGCGGCGCTCGCCCGCGGCGAGAACGCCGCAACGGTCGGCGCCCTGATGGCGGTCTTCGCACTGCTGCCGATGTTCTTCGCAATCCCGGCAGGGCGCCTCGCCGACCGGGTGGGGGTGCGCGGTCCGATGCTCGCCGGGTCGATCGGCATCGCGGTTGGCGTCCTGATCGCGGCGCTGGTGCCGGGGCTGGCCGCGCTGTTCGCGGCAGCGATGCTGATCGGCGTGTCGTTCATGACCTTCCAGGTCGCGGCCCAGTACGCGACCGGCGAACTGGGCGGTCCGCAGGGCAGGGTCCGCAATTTCGGGCTGGTCGCGCTGGGCTATTCGACGTCGTCGATCGCGGGACCGCTGATCGCGGGACTGATGATCGACCATCACGGCTTTCGCGCGACGTTCGCGCTGATGGCGCTGGCGCCGCTCCTCCCGATCGCGGTGCTGGCAGGCGGACGCATCGCGCTGCCGGGACCGCATCCCGAGCATGCGCGGCGGGTGCGCGGCAGCGCGCTCGAGCTCGTCGCGCACGGCGAATTGCGGCGCGTTTTCGTCATCAACGCGCTGATCACGCTCGCCTGGGAGCTGTACACGCTGTTCGTGCCGATCTATGGCCATTCGATCGCCCTGCCCGCGTCGGAGATCGGCCTGATCCTCGCGGCGTTCGGGGCCGCCACGTTCACCGTGAGGCTCGCGATGCCCGCGATCGCTCGGCGCCTCTCCGAGCATCGGGCGCTGACCCTCGCGCTCTACATCGCCGCGGCGGTCTACGTCGCCTTTCCGTTCTCGCGCAGCGTCGCGACGCTGATGTTCCTGTCGTTCTGCCTCGGGCTCGGGTTGGGAGCGGGACAGCCGATGGTGATGACGGTGCTGCACAGCCATGCACCGCCGGGTCGGATGGGCGAGGCCGCCGGCCTGCGGATGTCCCTGATCAATTCGATGGCGGTGGCCGTGCCGCTGGTGTTCGGCGCGGTCGGCGGGACGATCGGCCTTGCGCCGGTGCTGTGGTCGGTCGGGGTGTTCCTCGCGACCGGCGGATGGCTCACGCGGAGTGCGAAGGCCTGACCGGTGGCGCTGCGGGCGTCGGTCGGACGCAGAGGCGCGGATCGCCCCGGCCCCGCCAGCGCCGGGGTGTCAGCCCATCGCTGCCTCACCGCTTCACCGCCTCGCCTTCAGCCGTTGCGCCCAGGCCTTGCGGAACTTGGCGACCTTCGGCGCGACGACATGGGCGCAATAGGGCTGGCTGCCATTGCGCTCGAAATAATCCTGATGGTAGGTCTCGGCCGGATGGAACGTCGCCGGCCCGGCGATTTCCGTCACCACGGGGTCGCGCCACAGCCCCTGTGCAGTCAGCTCGGCGACGACGGCCTGCGCGTCGCGTCGCTGCGCATCGTCCTCGCAGAAGATCACCGACCGGTACTGGGTGCCGACGTCGTTGCCCTGCCGGTTCCGCGTCGTCGGATCGTGGATGGTGAAGAACACCCGCAGCAGGTCGGGAAAGGAAATCGCGGTGGGGTCGAAGCGCAGGCGCACGACCTCGGCGTGGCCGGTGTTGCCGCCGCACACCTCCTCGTAGGTCGGGTTGGCGAGCTTCCCACCGGCATAGCCGGACTCGACCGAGGCAACGCCGTCGAGCTCGCGGAACACCGCGTCGAGGCACCAGAAGCATCCGCCGCCGAGGATGGCGGTCGCGAGCGTGGGTTCGTGAGTCATGATGTCATCCGTCGTCGCAGATCGCGCAAAGCTTACGCCATCGCAGGCGGATCGATCTGCGATAATCGGCGCGCATCGATCCGCACCGCGCGCGGCCACGGCCATGCCGCGACGCTGTGCCCTCATCGCGCTTGACTGCCAATCCATTCCGTTTCCTCTCCCGGGTCGCGGGCCGCATGCGCGACATCGCGCTCGCGCGCACGGCCGCCAGCCTGTCGTTCACGACCCTGCTGGCGATCGTGCCGCTCGCGACGGTCACCGTCGCGTTCGTCGCGCATTTCCCGATATTCGAGGACTGGCTGAAGTCGCTCGAGCAGTTCATGCTCCGGCATCTGCTGCCCTTCGCCGCGGCCGCCGAGGTGCGCACGCGCGTCACCGAATTCGCCGAGCAGGCCGCGCGGCTGACCGGGGTATCGATCGCGGCGATCGCGCTGAGCGCGGGGCTCGCGATCGCAACCGTCGAGCGCGAGATCAACGCGATCTGGGGCATCCGGCAGGCGCGTCCGCTCGGAAGACGCCTGCTCGTCTACGCGATCGGCCTCACCGCGGGTCCGGTGCTGATCGGCGCGAGCATCTCGATCACGACCTGGCTGGTCGTGCACTCGCTGGCGGTGGTGCCGATCCACAGGACCTCGGGCGAGCGCATCGTGCAGATGCTGCCGTTCACGTTCTCGCTGGCCGGACTGACGCTGCTGTACAAGGCGGTACCGGCGCGGCACGTGGCGATGATGCCGGCACTGGTCGCCGGCGCGCTCGCCGCCGCCGCGCTCGAGGGCGCAAAGCACGCGTTCGCGTGGTACGTGACGCGCATATCGACGTACCAGGCGATCTACGGCGCGCTGTCGGCGCTGCCGATCTTCCTGCTGTGGATCTACCTGTGCTGGGTGATCATCCTCGCCGGCGCGGCCGTCAGCGCCGCGCTCGCCGAGCCGGGCAGCCGGCGCGTGCGCCCGGCCGCAAGGGGACGGTGACGCCCGGATGCGGCGGCGCCTCGGCGTTGCGACGATCGCCGCGGAAAGTTGCTTCGCGCAGCCCTGCCAAGCTACATTTGAGCGTCGCCGGTTCTTCGTTCCGGCAATGACTGTCAGACCGTCGATCGAGGAGTCTTCCCAACGTGTGGTCCATCATCCAAGCAGCGGGCTGGCCGATCTGGCCGTTGATCATTGCATCGGTCACGGCGCTCGCGCTGATTCTGGAGCGCCTGTGGTCGCTGCGCCAGAGCGTCGTCGCCCCGCGCGGCATGGTCGACCACGTGCTGGTCGAGTTCAAGCACACGGGTGCGACCCAGGACCTGCTGGCGCGCACGGCGGAGCAGGGGCCGCTCGGACGCATCCTCGCCGCCGGCCTTGCCAACGTGCGGAGCCCGCGGCCGGTGATGCGGGAAGCGATCGAGGAGGTCGGCCGGCTGGTCACGCACGAGCTCGAGCGCTTCCTGACGACGCTGGGCACCATCGCCGCGATGGCGCCGCTGCTGGGCCTGTTCGGCACGGTGATCGGAATGATCGAGATCTTCGGCTCGCAGTCGGCGAGCGGTTCGAACCCGATCGAGCTCGCCCACGGCATCTCGATCGCGCTGTACAACACGGCGATGGGCCTGATCGTCGCGATCCCGAGCATGATCTTCTACCGCCACTTCAGGGCCAAGGTCGACGCACTGGTCATCGAAATGGAGCAGCAGGCGATCAAGCTGGTGGATTTCGCGCACGGCGAGCGGAAGTGACGCGATGAAGGCGACGCGATGAAGGCGACGCGATGAACCTGCGCGGCAATCGCACGCGGGACGACCCCGAGATCAACTTCATCCCGTTGATCGACGTGATGCTGGTCATCCTCATCTTCCTGATGGTGACGACGACCTACCAGCGCGTCGCGGAGCTGCAGATCACGCTGCCGCAGGCGGATGCCGACGCGGCGAAGCAGCGCCCGCATGAAATCAACGTCGGGCTCGACGCGCAGGGCCGCTACTCGATCCAGGGCGGCGCGCCCTTCCTGTTCACGACCGTCGATGCGATGGCGGGCATGCTGAAGCAGGCCGCCGGGGGCGCCAAGGAACCGGTGGTCGTCATCAATGCCGACGCGCAGGCGACGCAGCAGATGGTCGTTCACATCATGGAGGCCGCGCGCGACGCGGGCCTCACCCACATCAGCTTCGCGACCCAATCGTCGGCGGCAGCGCGCCAACGGTAAGCGATGGCCCTCGGCGCGGCGCTGCAACGCGCGTGGTGGCAGCCGCGAGTCACGCCGCTCGCGGCGCTGCTGCTGCCGCTGTCCTGGCTTTTCGCCGCGGTCTCGGCGCTGCGCCGGATCGCCTATCGGGCGGGCTGGATGCGCCGGACGCGGGTGCCGGTTCCGGTCGTGATCGTCGGCAACATCGCCGTCGGTGGGGCGGGCAAGACGCCGCTGGTTTGCGCGCTGGTCCTGGCACTGCGTGAACGCGGCTTCCATCCGGGGATCGTCAGCCGCGGCCACGGCCGCGCAGACGATGCATTGCGCATCGTGCGAATCGACGACCATCCGCGCGACGTCGGTGACGAACCGCTGATCCTCGCCGCCACCGGCGCACCGGTCTGCGTCGGACGCCGGCGCGGCGATGCCGTCCGGGCGCTGCTCGCTGCGCATCCCGAAGTCGACGTGATCGTCAGCGACGACGGCCTGCAGCATTACGCCCTCGATCGCGACGTCGAGATCGCAGTCGTCGATGGCGCACGCGGCGTCGGCAACGGCCTTCTGCTGCCGGCGGGGCCGCTGCGCGAACCGGTCTCGCGCCTCGCATCCGTGGACGCGGTCGTCGAACTTCGCGGCAGCGGCACCGGCGGATCCGCGGCACTCGCGGATCGGCAGCGCTCGGCGGACCTCTCGCCGTCTACGCGATGTCGCAGGAGCCGCAGGCCTGGCGCAATGTCGCCGATCCGTCGATCGTCGTCGATTCCAGCCGCCTGCGCGGTCCGGACATCGTCGCGATCGCGGGCATCGGAAATCCGCAACGGTTCTTCGACCTGCTCGCGCGCCTGGGTCTCGACGCGCGGACGCGGGCTTTCGACGACCACCACGCCTATCGCCGCACCGATGTCCTCTTCCCGGGTGCACGCGCGATCCTGATGACCGAGAAGGACGCGGTAAAATGCCGCGAGTTCGGCGATCCGCGCATGTGGATGCTGCCGATCCGGGCGAGCGTCGACCCGGCCCTGATCGACGCCATCGTGGAGAAACTGCGTGGACCCCAAGCTCCTCGAAATGCTCGTGTGCCCGGTGACCAAGGGTCCGCTCACCTATGATCGCGAGCGGCAGGAACTGATCTCGCGCTCGGCGCGCCTCGCCTATCCGATCCGCGACGGCATTCCCGTGATGCTCGAGGAGGAGGCGCGCAAGCTGTCTCCCGAGGAATGGGAAGCGCTGAAGGAGTGAGCTTCACCGTCCTCATTCCGGCTCGCTACGCGTCGACGCGCCTGCCCGGCAAGCCGCTGGCCGACATCGGCGGCAAGCCGATGATCGTGCGCGTGGCCGAGCGGGCGCGGCGAAGCGGCGCGCGGCGCGTCGTGGTCGCAACCGACGATGCGCGAATCGCGGACGCGGTGCGCGCCCACGGCGTCGAGGCGATCCTGACCCGCGCCGATCATCCGACGGGCACCGACCGGCTTGCCGAGGCTGCCGCTGCGCTCGAGTTGGCTGCGGACGAGACGGTCGTCAACGTCCAGGGCGACGAGCCGCTGCTCGATCCCGGGCTGATGCGACAGATGGCGGAGCTCCTTGCCGCGCATCCGGACGCCGCGATCGCGACGGCCTGCCACCCGATCGGCGATGCGCAGGAAGCGTTCAATCCGAACGTCGTCAAGGTGACGCTCGATGCGCGCGGCTACGCGCTCTATTTCAGCCGGGCGACGATCCCCTGGGCGCGCGACGCGTTCGCGGCCGATCGCAGCACGATTCCCGCGGGACTGCCGCTCTACCGGCACTACGGCCTCTATGCATATCGCGTCGGCTTTCTGCGGGCGTTTCCGGCATTGGCACCGGCGCCGATCGAACGCTTCGAGGCGCTCGAGCAGCTGCGCGCACTGTGGCACGGGCATCGCATCGTCGTCGCGATCGCACCGGGAACACCCGCGCCCGGCGTCGATACCGCGGAGGACCTTGCGCGGGTCCGTGCGTTGTTCGGGGGGTGACGTGACGCGATCCCGATTGACCGCCCGCACCGGTAGCGGGGAGAATCCGGAACGGCCCGCACGCTCGAGGGGCTAGCAGAGCCGCAGGCACAGCGGCAAACCCGCTACCGCAGGCAACCGGCAAACCTCATGCGATTGATACTGCTCGGTCCTCCCGGAGCCGGCAAAGGCACCCAGGCCGCCCTGATCTGCGATGCGTTCGGCATTCCGCACATCTCGACAGGGGACATGCTGCGGACGGCGATCAAGGCCGGCACGCCGATGGGCCTGGCCGCGAAGGAGGTCATGGATCGTGGCGCGCTGGTGTCCGACGCGATCATCATCGGACTGATCAAGGACCGTCTGCGCGAACCCGATTGCAAGCCGGGCTACCTGCTCGACGGCGTGCCCCGGACGCTTCCCCAGGCGGAAGCGCTGCGCGATGCGCACGTCGGCATCGACTTCGTGATCGATATCGACGTTCCCGATGCGGCGATCGTCGAGCGGATGAGCGGGCGCCGCGTGCACATCGGCTCGGGGCGCACTTACCACGTCAAGTACAACCCGCCCAAGGTCACCGGCAGGGATGACCCCACCGGCGAGGCGCTGGTGCAGCGCGTGGACGACTCGGAGGAGACGGTGCGCGAGCGGCTTGCCGTCTATCACGCGCAGACCGAGCCGCTGATCGCGTACTACGAGCGCTGGGAGCGGTCCGGCGACCCGGATGCACCGCGCTATCGCCAGATCAGCGGCGTGGGCACCGTCGAAAGCGTGGGTGACGCCTGCCTCTCCGCGTTGCGCGGCTGACCGCCACCGCAGCCGGCGCCGTCATGCAGCCGCTCGTCAGCGTCATCGTCCGGAGCATGGCGCGGCCCACGCTCGGCGCAGCCCTCGAATGCATCGGCATGCAGGACCATCCGTGCGTCGAGGCGGTGGTCGTCGGGGCCTTCGGACCGCATCATCCGGTTCCGCCCGATCACGTCGGGCCGCATCCGGTGCACTTCGTGCGATCCGAGCGGCAGGCGTCGAGGCCGCAGGCGGCGAACATCGGGCTCGATGCAGCAGCGGGGGAGTGGATCACGTTCCTCGACGACGACGATCTGCTGTATTCGGATCACCTGTCAAGCCTCGTCGACGCGCGCAGTCGGGCCGGGACAGGGCAGCTCGTCTACTCGCTGGCGGTGGCGCGGTTCTCCGACGGCAGCACCCAGCTGCTGGGGCAGCCGTTTGCGCTGCATCAACTCTACGAGCGCAATTTCATCCACCTGTCGATGGCGATGTTCTCGCGCGAACTGGTCGCGCTGGGCTGCCGGTTCGACGAGTCGCTCGAGATCCTCCAGGATTGGGATTTCTTCCTCCAGTGCGCGCAGCACACGCGATTCCATTTCACGCCGCGGGCCACGTTCGAGTGGCGCGCGGACATCGGCACCGCCGGCACCGGGGCGGGCGCCAACCAGGACGATGCGCGCTTTGCGGCTTTCCGTGACCGCATATACGCGAAATGGGCCCATCGCCACGCTGCGCTCGCCGATCGCGTTGCAGCGGATCTGCAGCGGGCCGCGTCGTTGGCGAAGGTGGGTGACGTCGCCGCTGGGGTGATGGCCTGCCGCGAGATCCTGGAGTACAGCGAGAACGATCCGTATGCGCTCAACCTGCTGGCCATGATGCAGCGATCCTCCGGGCGCGTTCGCGAGGCCCGCAGCACGCAGGAACTCGCCTGCGCCGTGCGCCCGCAGGACACGTCGTTCGCCTACAATCTGGCGCTGCTGTGCCGCGACCTCGGGGATCTCGAGGCCGCGCGAGCGCATTGCAGGCGTGCAGTGGGCGGCTCGCCTGCCTTTGAGCCCGCGAAGCATCTGCTGCGCTCGCTTGCATCCTGAAGCCGGCCCGATCGCCCCAAGCCCCATCCTCCACCGTGACCACCATGCCTCGACGAAACGCCTTCTACGCCCAGTCCGGCGGCGTGACCGCCGTCATCAACGCCAGCGCCGCCGGAGTCATCGAGACCGCGCGCGCCCACAAGTCGCGCATCGGCCGCCTCTACGCCGGGCGCAACGGGATCATCGGCGCCCTCACCGAGGACCTGATCGACACCGGCCGCGAGCCGGCGCGAGCCATCGCCGCGCTCAAGCACACGCCGGCCGGGGCCTTCGGATCCTGCCGCTACAAGCTCAAGGGCCTCGACCAGAACCGCGCGCAGTACGAGCGGCTGATCGAGGTATTCCGCGCCCACGACATCGGCTACTTCTTCTACAACGGAGGCAACGATTCGGCCGACACCTGCCTCAAGGTGTCGCAGATCGCGAAGACGCTGGGCTATCCGCTGACCGCCGTGCACGTGCCGAAGACCGTCGACAACGATCTCGCGGTCACCGACAACTGCCCCGGGTTCGGATCGGTCGCCAAGTACGTCGCGACGTCGATGCGCGAAGCCGCCTTCGACGTCGCGTCGATGGCGAAGACGTCGACGAAGGTGTTCGTGCTCGAGGTGATGGGCAGGCACGCGGGCTGGATCACCGCGGCCGTCGGGATGGCCGAGGACGCCGCGACCCCGATTCCGCTGGTGCTGCTGTTCCCCGAGGTCCCGTTCGACGAGGCGAAATTCCTCGCCGCCGTCGAGGCACGCGTTGCCCGCGAGGGCTACTGCTGCGTCGGCGTCTCCGAAGGGCTGCAGGATGGGTCGGGCAAGCTGATGGCCGAGGCGGGGACCCGCGATGCGTTCGGCCACGCGCAACTGGGCGGCGTGGGGCCGCTGATCGCGAACCTGGTCAAGGAACGCCTCGGCCTGAAGTACCACTGGGCGGTCGCCGACTACCTGCAGCGCGCGGCGCGCCACCTCGCATCGAAGACCGACCTCGATCAATCGTACGCGGTCGGCAAGGCAGCGGTCGAGTTCGCGCTCGCCGGCCACAACGCGGTCATGCCGGCCATCGTCCGCGTCTCGGACAAGCCGTATCGCTGGAAGATCGGCATGGCGCCGCTCTCCGAAGTCGCCAACAAGGAGAAGATGCTGCCTCGCGGCTTCATCTCGGCCGACGGTTTCGGCATCACGGCGAAGGCGCGCGCCTACCTCGCACCGCTGATCCGCGGCGAGGCCCCGCCGCCGTATCGCGACGGCCTGCCGCAATACGTGCGCCTGAAGAATGCCGCGGTGCCGAAGAAGCTCGCCACCGCCTTCGACGTCTGACCACGAAAGGACCCAGGATGAAGACCGCTGCAGCCGCCGGGGAGCGCCGATGACCAAGGTGGTCGACTACTTTCTCGCCCCGACCTCGCCCTACGTGTACCTGGGCCACGACCGGTTCGTCGCCATCGCCCGCCACCACGGCGCCGACATCGTCATCAAGCCGGTGGACACCGGACGCGTGTTCGCGGCCTCGGGCGGCCTGCCGCTGAAGCAGCGCGCGCCGCAGCGCCAGGCCTACCGGCTGGTCGAGCTCGCGCGCTGGTCGAAATTCCTGGGCATCCCGCTGAACCTTCATCCGGCGCACTTCCCGGTGTCGGGGGACCTCGCTTCGAAGTGGATCCTGGCCGCCGGGGAGGTGGGTCTCGACGAGGCGCTGGCGCTCATCGGCGGGATCGGGCGCGCGCTGTGGGCCGAGCAGCGCGACATCGCCGATGCGGCGGCCCTTGCCGAGATCGCGCGGTCCCAGGGACTCGACGCAGGGGCGATCGGATCGCGCGCGGAAGCGCCGGAAATTGGCTCGCAATACGACTCGCTGACCCAGGAGGCGATCGACCGAGGCGTTTTCGGGGTTCCGACGTGGATTTGCGCCAACGAGCCCTTCTGGGGGCAGGATCGGCTCGACTTTCTGGACAGGGCACTGGCAGAATAGCGCGCGCTTTTCGTCGACACATTCAAGGGGAGAGCAATCCATGTCCAATCCGCTCATTTTCGCGCTGCTTTGCGCGGTGGCGGCGATCGTCTACGGTGCGGTGTCCATCAAGTGGATCCTCGCCAAGCCGGCGGGTAACGCCCGCATGCAGGAAATCGCCGCCGCGATCCAGGCCGGCGCCAAGGCGTACCTGAATCGCCAGTACACGACGATCGGCATCGTCGGCATCATCCTGTTCGTCGTCATCGGCGTGTTCCTCGGCTGGCTGACTGCCGGCGGATTCGCGGTGGGCGCGATCCTTTCCGGGCTGGCCGGCTATATCGGCATGAACGTGTCGGTGCGCTCGAACGTGCGCACCGCCGAAGCCGCGCGCAGCGGCCTCGACCAGGCGCTGGCGGTCGCGTTCCGGGGTGGCGCGATCACCGGCATGCTGGTCGTCGGCCTCGGATTGCTGGGCGTGACCGGTTTCTACTGGTTCCTCGTCGCCTCGGCCGAACAGGCGCCGAACCTGGGGACCGAGGGCCTGCACGCCGCGATCGGGCCGCTGGTCGGCCTGGCCTTCGGGGGCTCGCTGATCTCGATCTTCGCGCGGCTGGGGGGCGGCATCTTCACCAAAGGCGCAGACGTGGGCGCCGACCTGGTGGGCAAGGTGGAGGCCGGCATTCCCGAGGACGACCCGCGCAATCCGGCGGTGATCGCCGACAACGTCGGCGACAACGTCGGCGACTGCGCGGGCATGGCGGCGGACCTGTTCGAGACCTACGCGGTGACGATCGTCGCGACGATGCTGCTCGGCGCGCTGCTGCTGCCGTCGATGGCGACCACGGCGGTGACCTATCCGCTGGTGCTGGGCGGCTTCTCGATCCTGGCCTCGATCGTCGGCTGCTATTTCGTCAAGGCGCGGCCGGGCGGCAAGATCATGAACGCGCTGTACCGCGGATTGATCGTCGCCGGCGTGATCTCGGCCATCGGATTCTGGTTCATCACCCAGTGGATGCTGGCCGACATCGGGAGCGTCGATGCCGCGCTGTCGCCGGTGCGGGTGTTCGGCGCGGCGCTGGTCGGGCTGGCGCTGACCGCCGCGATGGTCGTGATCACCGAGTACTACACCGGGACCGACTACGGCCCGGTCAAGCACATCGCCGCAGCCTCGACGACCGGGCACGCGACCAACATGATCGCGGGGCTGGGCGTGTCGATGAAGTCGACCGCACTGCCGGTCATCGCGGTCTGCGTCGCGATCCTCGTGTCCTTCTGGTGTGCCGGACTCTACGGCATCGCGATCGCCGCGACGGCGATGCTGTCGATGACGGGCATCATCGTCGCGCTCGACGCCTACGGCCCGATCACCGACAACGCGGGCGGCATCGCCGAGATGGCCGATCTGCCCGACTCGGTGCGCGCGATCACCGATCCGCTCGATGCCGTCGGCAACACGACCAAGGCGGTGACCAAGGGCTACGCGATCGGCTCCGCGGGACTCGCGGCGTTGGTGCTGTTCGCCGACTACACGCACGCGCTCGGCACCGCGAACCTCAAGACGACGTTCGACCTGTCGGACCACATGGTGATCGTCGGCCTGTTCCTGGGCGGCATGATCCCCTACCTGTTCGGCGCGATGGCGATGGAGGCGGTCGGACGCGCGGCAGGTGCGGTCGTCGTCGAGGTGCGGCGACAGTTCAAGGAGATCAAGGGCATCATGGAAGGCACGGCCAAGCCCGAGTACGGTGTGGCCGTCGACATGCTGACCAAGGCGGCGATCAAGGAAATGATCGTGCCCTCGCTGCTGCCCGTGCTCGTTCCCGTGGTCGTCGGTCTTGCCCTCGGGCCGCAGGCCCTGGGCGGCCTGCTGATGGGCACGATCGTCACCGGCCTGTTCGTCGCGATCTCGATGACCACCGGCGGCGGCGCGTGGGACAACGCCAAGAAGTACATCGAGGACGGCAACTACGGCGGCAAGGGCTCCGACGCGCACAAGGCTGCGGTCACGGGCGACACGGTCGGCGATCCCTACAAGGACACCGCCGGTCCCGCGGTGAACCCGCTGATCAAGATCATCAACATCGTCGCGCTGATGATCGTGCCGGTGCTCGCGCTGCACGGTGCGGGTTCGACGAGCCATGCGGCTCAGGCCGCCTCGGCGCCGGTCGCGAAGGTCGCCCCGGCGATGACGGCGGTCGCCCCGGTCAGGGTTGCTGCAGTGTCGCCGTCGGCAGGCACGCAATGACGGCGCGCGACCCGCGCAAAGCCGCCACGACCACCGGTCGGTCGGGGCGCCGGGCAATGCGCGACGCCTGATCGTCCGGCCGCCTTGCGCCAGCGCAATGGCAGGAGGCAGCGGGGTTCCCCGCTGCCTCCTTGCTTTGCGCCTGCGGGACGGCTCGTGATCGAGCCGCCCCCGGCGTCGTCATTGACCGGTCGTGTCGCTGAAGATGCGCATGATCTGGGCCGCCGACAGCATGCCCTGCCGGCCCTTGTCCATCGCGTCGAACTTTTTCGACATCATGTCCATGAAATGCTTCTTGGACACCATGCCGGTCTTGTCGGCCATGCTCTGGACGTCGACGACGAACGTCTGCTCGATGTTGTAAGGCTGGACGGTCGTGCCCTGCGCGGCAAACGCCGATTGCGACGCCAGCGGTCCCGCAAGCGTGGCCATGCCGAGGGTCAACAGCACTGCAGTCTTTCCGAGGTTCATGTGCATCTCCTGGTTTCGAATTTCAGTTGGTGATCGTGCCCGTTCCCGGCGGGAACCGGCATTGGCGAGCATTGCGACCCGCTGCCCAGTGGTCGCGTGGTCGGGCAGATCCTTACAGCGGGTCGCTTCCGTCCCCGCGGCGTAGAATCGCCGCCCAATCCCGCTGGCACCGGCACCGCGAATGAAAGCCTTCGTTGACCGTGGATTCCCGATGAGCCGTCCCGGGCGCGCTGCGGCGCTGCTGGCGCTCGCGTTGTACGGAATCGTCCATGCAGATGCGCAACCGCGTGCGCAGCTGCATGCGCAGCCGGTGGAAGTCGCGCAGCCGCCGGAGGTCTCATCAGCCCGGGTCGACAAGGTTGCCGTGCGCAGCAGGCGTTTCATGGTCGCGACCGCGAATCCACTCGCGACCGAGGCCGGCTACGAGATCCTGCGCGAGGGCGGCAATGCTGCCGACGCAGCGGTTGCCGCGCAGCTGGTGCTCGGGCTGGTCGAGCCGCAGTCCTCCGGACTGGGTGGCGGCGCTTTCCTGTTGTACAGCGACGCCAAGGCGGGCCGGCTGGTTGCGTACGACGGACGCGAAACCGCACCCGCCGCCGCGACGCCCGATCGCTTTCTCGGGGCCGACGGCAAGCCGCTGGCGTTCTACGACGCGGTGATCGGCGGACGGTCGGTCGGCGTTCCCGGAACGATGCGGCTGCTAGAGAAGGTGCAGCGCAGGCATGGCCGCCTTCCCTGGAAGCGGCTGTTCGAGCCGGCGATCGCCCTTGCCGAACGCGGTTTCGCGATCTCGCCACGGTTGCACGCGCTGCTCGCCGCCGAGAAGCACTGGGTGCAGCCGCGCGCGCGAGCCTACTTCCTGACCGCCGACGGCGCACCGCGGCCGGTGGGCGCGCTGCTGAAGAATCCCGCGTATGCGCATACGCTGCGCACGCTCGCCGCGCGCGGCGCGGACGCCCTGTACACAGGGCCCATTGCCGACGATATCGTCCGCACGGCCGACCACGCGCCCGCCCATCCGGGGGACCTGACCGCCCGCGATCTCGCCGGCTATCGGGTCGTCGCGCGCGAGCCCGTCTGCGCAGGCTATCGGGGCTACCGCGTCTGCGGTGTCCCGCCGCCGTCGTCGGGCGGCATCGCGGTGGCGCAGATCCTCGGCATGCTCGAACCCTACGACGTCGCGTCGATGGGCGTGGAATCGTTCTGGAGCGTGCATTTCATCACCGAGGCCGAGCGGCTGGCGTTCGCCGATCGCGACGCCTGGATCGCGGATCCCGCATACGTGCCGCCTCCGCCGGGGCTGGTGGGCGCGCGCTACCTGCGCCGGCGATCGATGCTCATTTCGGCGCTCTCCAGCATCGGCCATGCGATGCCTGGAGACCCGCGGCGCGCGATTGCCCGGCCGACGGAGATCGGATGGGGGATCGGCGCCGCTGCCGAGTTTCCCTCGACGTCGCAGCTGTCGATCGTCGATCGCGAAGGCAATGCAGTGTCGATGACGACGACGATCGAGGATGCCTTCGGCAGCCGGTTGATGACCGAAGGCGGTTTCCTCCTCAACAACGAGCTGACTGATTTCTCGTTTGCGCCGGTCGTCGACGGCAAGCCGGTCGCCAACCGCGTCGAGGCAGGCAAGCGGCCGCGCTCGTCGATGTCGCCGACGATCGTCTTCGACCGCCACGGCCGGCTGTTCGCGGTCCTGGGCTCGGCCGGCGGGAGCCTGATCATCAACGATGTCGCCAAGACGCTGATCGGCATCATCGACTGGCACCTCGATCCCCAGGTCGCAATCGCGCTTCCGAATTTCGGCAGTCGCAACGGGCCGACCGAGCTCGAGAAGGACACCCCCGTCGTCGCGCTCGAGCCCCGGCTGCGTGCCATGGGCCACGCGACGCGAATCATCGTCGACCCCTCGGGGGTGCAGGCGATCGTGCACACTGCCACCGGATGGATCGGCGGCGCCGACCCGCGCCGCGAAGGCGTCGTCAAGGGAGACTGACCGTCATGCCCATCGCCGAGATCTTTTCCGCAGCGATCCTGCTGCTGCTGGTCATCGATCCGTTCGGCAACGTGCCGATCGTGATCGCGGCGCTCGCGAACGTGCGGCCCGAGCGCCGTGTCCGCGTCGTGCTGCGCGAATGCGCAGCGGCTTTCGTGATCCTGCTCGGTTTCATGCTGGGCGGGCGCGTGTTCCTGCAGTGGATGCAGCTCTCCGAGGTGTCGCTGGCGATCGCGGGGGGCATCATCCTGTTCCTGATCGCGCTGCGCATGGTCTTCCATCATCCTGAGGGCGTGTTCGGCGATCCGCCGGGCGCCGAGCCCTTCGTCGTGCCGCTGGCGATCCCGGCGATCGCCGGCCCGTCGGCGCTCGCGACGGTGATGCTGATGGTCTCGCGCGATCCTGCGCATCGCATCGCGTGGGTCGTTGCGTTGACGATCGCGATGACCGTCACGACGGTCGTCCTGCTGGGCGCCCACCGGCTGCAGCGCGCGCTGGGCGAGCGGGGGATGGTCGCCGTCGAGCGCCTGATGGGCCTGGTGCTGACCGCGCTCGCCGTGCAGATGCTGCTCGATGGCGTCAGGACGTATGTCCTCACGCTGGGAACGGGCGGCTGACGCAAGGCAGGTGAACGGCGGCGCGTCGAACTGACGAAGCTCGGTCCCGAATGGTGGCGAACATCGAACGACGCTACAGCGCTGCCGCCATCGCGCTGCACTGGCTGACGGCCGCCCTGATCGTGGTCAACCTGGCGCTCGGCCTGTCGATGGTTCCGCTCGCGATCTCGCCGCGGAAACTGCACTGGTACCTGTGGCACAAGTCGATCGGCGCCACGGTGTTCGCGCTCACCGGCATCCGGCTTGGGTGGCGCGCGATCCGGCCGCCGCCACCGCCGGTCGCGATGCCCGCGTGGCAGCAGCGCGCGGCGGCG
Organism: uncultured Pseudomonadota bacterium; assembly: GCA_963816415.1. Taxonomy (GTDB): domain Bacteria; phylum Pseudomonadota; class Gammaproteobacteria; order Burkholderiales; family Casimicrobiaceae; genus VBCG01. Next base: position 462,073 of record CAWFKR010000017.1, on the reverse strand, counting down.
ATGTCGCATGCGGCGTTCTACGCGCTGATGTTCGCGATCCCGCTCTCGGGCTGGCTCTACAGTTCGGCGACCGGCGTGCAGGTCGTCTATCTGGGCGTGGTCCCGCTGCCGAACCTCGTGCCGCGCGATCGGGCGCTGGGGGACGCGCTCAGGATCGTGCACGTCACGCTGAACTCGCTGATGTTCGCGCTGGTCTGTCTGCACGTGGCAGCCGCGCTGAAGCATCATTTCGGCGACCGTGACGATGCGCTGGCGCGGATGTTGCCGATGTTGCCCCTGCGACGGACCCGAAAGGAAGGGTCGAATCGATGATCGCCCGGCGATGGTCCGGCTGCGCGCTGCTGGTGTGCTCGCTGCTTTTCCCCGCGAGTCCCGCGATCGCCGCCGGGGTGGTTGTCGGCAGGAGCGAAATCGCGTTCACGATCACGGCGATGGGGGCGAAGTTCGACGGGCGGTTCCGGAAGTGGAATGCCGATGTCGTGCTCGACCCGGCGTCGCCCGCGAAGTCGCGGGCGCAGGTCGACATCGACCTAGCCAGCGTCGATTTCGCGAGTCCCGACTCGGAGGCCGAGGCCCGGGGATCGCTGTGGTTCGACACCGCGAAGTTTCCCGTCGCCCGGTTCTCGTCGACGTCGGTCGAGAGCCGCGGCGGCGGCAGGTACGACGTCATCGGACGCCTCTCGCTCAAGGGCGTCACCCGCGACTGCGTGGTGCCGATCACCGTGACCCGCGCATCGAACGGCGAGCGGATCGCCGAAGGAAGCTTCGCGCTGCGGCGCCTCGATTACCGGGTCGGCGAAGGCGAATGGGCCGACACCGGCACGGTGGCCGGCGACGTCGTCGTCAGGATCAGGATGGTGCTCTCGCCGATGGCGTGAACAGGCGCCGCGGCGTCGCAGGCGTCCGGGGTCTCGTGCGGGGCGCCGGCCGGCGCGATTCTCTACGCGGGCACCAGGAAATCGTCGCTGCGACGGAGCGCACCGACCTTGACGAGGTCGGTGACCAGGCGTTCCGCGAGCGCGGTCGGTGACAGCCTGAAATAGCGGGCGTTGAAATCGCTGAAGATTCCCACCTGCGCGACGAAGTCGGGCAACTGCGCGAGCGGCATGCGCTCGCGATCGAGCAGCGAGAACACGAGGATCACCTTGAGGGCGTGGCTCGCCAGTCGCAGCGGGTCGGTTTCGAAGGCCGCGGTGCGGCGCAGCGCCCGCTCGATCGCCGCGTGGAAATCGCCGAAGGGCTCGCCATGGCCGGGGATCACGCAGCGCACGTCGAGCTCCGCCAGGGTTTCCAGCGTGGCGCGGGTCGCGGGCAGTGCCGATGGATCGAACTCCGCGGGCATCACGAAGCCGTAGCCGTTCTCCCACAGGGCATCCCCCGAGATCAGGATCCGGTGTTCGTCGTTGTAGAACACCAGCGCGCCCATGTCGTGACCCGGCGCCGCGATCGTGCGCCATTCGAGGTCGCCCCAGACCTGCGACGTTCCGGGTCGCAGCGCCTCGTCGGCGCTGAAGCGGTCGGCGCGCTGGCCCGCGTAGTCGAGCAGCAGCGCGCGCGGGTCCCACGCGGCGACTGCCGCAGCCTCGCCCTCGGGAACCGCGACCGGACACGCATAGGCTCGCGCGAGCGCCGCGTTGCCACCCATGTGGTCCGAGTGACAGTGGGTATTGACGAGCTTGGTGAGTGGCCTGCCGTCGAGTCCCATTCGCGACGAGACCAGCGCAAGCGTCAGCGGCACGTGCTTGACGTAACCCGAGTCGACGACGACGCAGCCGTCGCGGCCTTTGAGCACGACGTGATTCGCCGACAGCCAGTCGCGGACGAAGACGTGGACCTGCGGCGGAAGACTGACGGCCATCAGCGAAGCCGGGCGAGGAAGTCGCGGACCAGCGTGATGCGGTCGGAAAGCGTGGGTGCGGCGCGCTCGATCCGGACCCTGTCCGGTCCGGCGAAACGGATCCGGCCGTCCTTCTGGACCAGCAGGATCAGCTTGCCGGTGTCGAACGGCGGTTCCTTGACGAATTGCAGCGTCGTCCGCTCGGGTCCGGCGTCGACCTTGACGACGCCGAGCGGCCTTGCGGCAAGCCTCAGTCGGTGGCAGGCCACGAGCGCCTGCGCGGGTTCGGGCGTGGGACCGAAGCGATCGACGAGTTCCTCGCGCAGCAGGTCGAGGTCGGCGACCGATTCGCAGCTCGCGAGGCGCTTGTACAGGACCAGGCGTTCGTGGACGTCGCTGCAGTATTCGTTCGGCAACCGCGCGGCGACGTGCAGGTTGATCTCCGTCGTGACCCCGAGGGGCTGCGAGAGGTCCGGCTCCTTGCCGGACTTGAGCGCCGCGACGGCGGCCTTCAGCATGTCCGCGTAGAGCTGGAAACCGATCTGCTGCATCTCGCCGGACTGCTCGTCGCCCAGCACTTCGCCCGCGCCGCGGATCTCGAGGTCGTGCATCGCGAGGAAGAAACCCGATCCCAGGTCTTCCATCATCTGGATCGCCTCGAGGCGCTTCTTCGCCTGGGCCGACAGCGCCTCCTGCGGCGGCGTCAGCAGGTAGGCGTAGGCCTGGTGGTGCGAGCGCCCGACGCGGCCGCGCAGCTGGTGCAACTGGGCCAGCCCGAAGCGGTCGGCGCGGTCGATGATGATCGTGTTCGCTGTCGGCACGTCGATGCCGGTCTCGATGATCGTCGAGCACACGAGCAGGTTCACCCGTTGCGCGTAGAAATCGCGCATCACGTGCTCGAGCTCGCGCTCGGCCATCTGCCCGTGCGCCACCGCGATGCGCGCTTCGGGAAGCAGCGCCGCGAGGCGTTCGGCGGTCGTGCCGATCGTGTCGATGTCGTTGTGCAGGAAGTAGATCTGGCCGCCGCGCTTCAGTTCGCGCAGCGCCGCTTCGCGGATGATGCCCATCGAGAATGTCGCGACGAAGGTCTTGATCGCGAGCCGGCGCTGCGGGGCCGTGGCGATGACCGAAAAGTCGCGGATGCCCTCGAGCGACATCGCCAGCGTGCGCGGAATCGGCGTCGCCGTCAGCGTCAGCACGTCGACCTCGGCGCGCAGCCGCTTCAGCTGCTCCTTCTGGCGCACGCCGAAGCGATGCTCCTCGTCGATGATGACGAGTCCCAGGTTCTTGAACTTGACGTCGGGCTGGATCAGCTTGTGCGTGCCGATGACCAGATCGACACGGCCCGTCGCGAGCCCGTCGAGGACGCTCTTCACTTCCTTGGCCGACCGGAAGCGCGACAGCTCGGCGAGCTTCACCGGCCAGTCCGCGAAGCGGTCCGAGAACACCTGGAAATGCTGCTCGGCCAGCAGCGTCGTCGGCACCAGCACGGCGACCTGCCTGCCGTCGGCCAGCGCGATGAACGCGGCGCGCAGCGCAACCTCGGTCTTGCCGAAACCCACGTCGCCGCAGACCAGCCGGTCCATCGGCTGCCCCGACGTCAGGTCGGCGATGACCGCTTCGATTGCCGCCTTCTGGTCGGCGGTCTCCTCGAAGCCGAAGCGTTCGGCGAAGGCGTCGTAGTCATGCGGCTTGAACGAGAACACGTGACCGCTGCGGGCGGCGCGCTGCGCGTAGAGGTTCAGCAGTTCCGCGGCGGTGTCGTGCGCCTGTTGCGCAGCCTTGCGCTTGGCTTTCTCCCACTGTCCGCTGCCGAGCTCGTGCAGCGGCGCCGCGTCGGGTGATGCGCCGCTGTAGCGGCTGATGACGTGCAGGTTCGCAACCGGGACGTAGAGCTTTGCGTCGTTGGCGTACTTGAGCTCGAGGAACTCGTTCGCGCCGTCGCCGACGTCCAGCGTGACCAGGCCCAGATAGCGGCCGATGCCGTGCTCCTCGTGGACGACAGGATCGCCGATGCGCATCTCGGACAGGTCGCGCACCATCGCATCGACGTTGGTCCTGCGCGCGGCCTCGCGCTTGCCCCGCCGCACCGCATGCGCGTAGAGCTCCGCCTCCGTGACGAAGGCCAGTCGTGCCGCAGGCCACGCGAATCCCGTCTGCAGCGGCGAGACGACGAGCCCCAGCCTGGCGTCGGTCGCGACGAATTCCGCGAACGACTCGACCATCGCCGGATGCAGTCCGTATTCGGCGAAATACTGCTGCATCGTCTCGCGGCGGCCCGCGCTCTCCGCGGCGATCAGCACGCGGCCTTCGAGCGTCGCGACCACGCCCTTCAGCGCCGCGAGCGGGTCGTCGGCCCGCCGGTCGACCTGCACCGAAGGCAGGCGCCGCGTGGGTGCCTCGGGCGGCAGCGCCGCCTGCGCGTCGGCCGGGGCGACGGCGATGCGCGAAAAAGGCTTGATCGCGCCGTTCCATTCGTCCTGCGGCATGAACAGCTGCGGCGGCGGAAGCAGCGGGCGCGCCTTGTCGCCGTGGAGCAGCCGGTAGCGCGAGTCGGTGTCCTGCCAGAACCGCGCGATGGCGGCCTGGACGTCGGCGTGCGTCGCGATGACGGCGTCGCGCGGCAGGTAGTCGACGAACGTCGCCGTCGCGTCGAAGAACAGCGGCAGGTAATACTCGATGCCTCCGGGAGCGATTCCGGCCGAGATGTCCTTGTACAGGATCGAACGCGACGGATCGCCTTCGAAAACCTCGCGGAAGCGGCCGCGGAAGCGCGTGCGCCCGGCGTCGTCCAGCGGGAACTCGCGGGCCGGCAGGAGCCGGACCTCGCGCATCGGGTAGAGGGTGCGCTGCGAATCGACGTCGAAGGTCTTGATGCTCTCGATGTCGTCGCCGAAGAGGTCGAGACGGTAGGGCAGCGCCGAGCCCATCGGGAACAGGTCGATCAGCCCGCCGCGGATCGAGAACTCGCCGGGCGAGACCACCTGCGTGACGTGCGTGTAGCCGGCGAGCGCGAGTTGCGATCGCAGCGCCTCGATGTCGAGCCGCTCGCCCTGGGTCAGGAAGAAAGTGTGGGCGGCGAGGAAGGACTGCGGCGGCAGGCGGTAGAGCGCCGTCTGCGCGGCGACGAGCACGACGTCGCACTCGCCGCGCGTGACCCGGTAGAGCGTCGCGAGCCGCTCCGACACCAGGTCCTGGTGCGGCGAGAAATGATCGTAGGGAAGTGTCTCCCAGTCGGGAAACACGCCGACCTCGAGTTGCGGCGCGAACCAGGCGATTTCCTCGGCGAGCCTCGCTGCAGCGTGTGCGTCGGCGCAGACGATCGCGAGGATGCGATGGGCGTCGCGCGCCGCGAGTGCGACCTGCGCGAGCGCGACCGCGTCGGCGGAACCCGCGAGCGCCGGCAGCGCGACGCGCCGACCGCTTTCGGGAAGCGCGGGCACGAGTGCGGGCAGCGTCGCAAAGGGATTTGCGATCGGGGCGGAGGCGGGTGCGGCGGCGGGCTCGCGTGCTGCCGGACTGGACGCGGCGGCGGCCGTCGCAGCATCGGTCGGGGCCGTCGGCATGCGAAAGGAAAGCGATGGTCGGTGGTGTGCCCGAATTATACGCGGCACCCCCCGTGAGATAATCTGCGCATGGCTGTCACCACGGCGCGCGACGGACGCGGATCATCGATCGCGTTGCTGACGCTGGCGCCACTCTTCTGGTCGGTCAACTGGATCGTCGGCCGCGGCCTCGCCGACGACGTTCCCCCGCTCGCGATGACCTTCTATCGCTGGCTGTTCGCGATCGTGATCCTCGCGCCGTTCGCGCTGCCGTCGCTGCGACGGGACCTGCCCTTGATCCGGCGGCACTGGAAAGCGCTTGCCGGGCTCGGCGTCGTCGGCGTCGGCACCCACAATGCGCTCGCCTATCTGGGCCTGCACTACACGACGGCGGTGAACGGGGTGATCCTCAACTCGTTCATCCCGGTGATGATCGTCGCGTTCTCCTGGGTGCTGTTGCACGAGCGCCTGTCGCCGGTCGGACTCGCGGGCGTCCTGATCTCGCTCTGTGGCGTCCTGACCATCCTGTCGCGCGGGTCGCTCAGCGCGTTGCTGGCGTTCCGCCTGAACGGTGGCGACCTCCTGATCGTGCTGTCGATGGCGATGTGGTCGCTGTACACGATCGGCCTGCGCTGGCGCCCGCCCGGCATCCGGATGCTGTCGTTCCTGTTCGTCATCGCCTGTGTCGGCGACGCTGCGGTGTTCCCGCTCTACCTGATCGAGTCGGCGTCGGGCCATCCGATGGTGTGGACGTGGACGACGCTGATCGCGATCGCCGGCATCGCACTGTTCTCGTCGGTGCTGGCCTACGTGTTCTGGAGCCGAGGCGTCGAGCGGCTGGGCGCGAGCGTCGCCGGCCTGTTCGTGCACCTGATGCCGGTGTTCGGCGTCGTCCTCGCGTGGGCGGCGCTGGGCGAGCGGCTCGCGCCGTACCACGTGGCCGGCATCGCCCTGATCCTGGGCGGCATCTGGGCGACCAGCAGGATGGGCAGGGTGGTCGCGGCGGGAACGGACTAGGGCGCGGTCGCCGCGTCCTTGGCCGGCGAGCGGCCGTAGCGATCGTCGAAGCGGACGATGTCGTCCTCGCCCAGGTAGTCGCCGCACTGCACCTCGATGATCGCCAGCGGCTCGCTGCCGCGGTTCTCGAGGCGGTGGCGCGTCTCGACCGGGATGTAGGTCGACTCGTTCGGGTGCACGTCGAACTCGCGCTCGCCGTTGGTGACGTGCGCGACGCCGCGCACGACGACCCAGTGCTCGCTGCGCCGGTGATGGAGCTGCAGCGACAGCGCGGCGCCCGGCCGCACCTCGATGCGCTTGATCTTGAATCCAGGTGCCTCTTCGAGCGTCGTGTACGTGCCCCACGGCCGGCTGACCGTCCGGTGGAGCCTGTAGGATTCGTGGCCGCGCGCCTTCAGCTCGCCGACGACCTCCTTCACCTTCTGCAGGTGGTCGCGATGCGCGACCAGCACCGCGTCGGGGGTGTCGACGATGACGAGGTTCTCGACGCCGACGGTGGCGACGATGCGATCCGGGGCGTGCACGTAGGTGCCGCGGGTGGCGATCGCGACGCGCTCGCCGTGACCGCGATTGCCGTCCTCGTCCGCGTCGGTCAGTGCAGCGACGGCCTGCCACGACCCGACGTCGCTCCAGTCGAACGTGCCGCGGACGACCGCGACTTCGCCGGCCTCGGAGGCGCGTTCCATGACCGCGTAATCGATCGAGATGTCGGGGACGGCGGCGAACAGCGCGGCGTCGATCTCGAGCATCGACCCGCTGGCAAGGCCCGGAAGCGCCTGCGCCACCGGGTGCGCCGCGGCCAGGACGCCCGGCGCGTGGCGCGACAGTGCATCGAGGATCGCGTCGGCGGTGAAGGCGAACATGCCCGAGTTCCAGACATAGTGCCCGGCGGCGAGGTATTCGCGGGCGCGATCGAGCGGCGGCTTCTCGACGAAACGCCTTGCGCGGAACGCGGCGGGCGCCGCGCCTTCGGCCGCCGCCAGGGGCTCGCCGCACTCGATGTAGCCGAAGCCGGTCTCGGGATGGGTCGGTGTGATGCCGAACGTGACCAGGGCGCCGCCCGCCGCAAGGGTTTTCGCACGCTCGACGGCTGCGGCGAACGCCCGCTGGTCGCGGATCAGATGGTCCGAGGGCATGACCAGCAGCACACCCTGGCCGAAGCCGCGCGCCTTGGCGCACAGCGCGGCCAGCGCGATCGCCGGTGCCGTGTTGCGGCCGAAAGGCTCGAGCAGGTAGATCGTGGGCGGACCGGACGGGATCTCCACGCCGGCGTAGGTGTCCTTGGTGTGGAAGTAATAGTCGCGATTGGTCACCGTAAGCAGCGCCGCGACGCCGGGCAGCGCCAGCGCGCGGACGGCGGTCTTGGCAAGCAGCGTCTCGCCGTCGGGGAGCTGCATGAACGGCTTGGGCGCGGCTTCGCGCGACAGCGGCCACAGCCGGGTTCCGGCGCCGCCGGAGAGAATCATCGGAATCAGGGGGGTGCGGGTCATCGCGCCGGCTCGCAGTTGGATTCGGTCGTCATCTAGCCCAGATCGTAGCCCAGATCGTCCCGTGTAGGACAAACGGCGACACCCGCATCGGCAGCGCGCCGATACGGATCGCCGGGGCTTTTCCCTAGCATCAAGGAATCGCCAACCCGCCTGCGACGAGGCTCCGAATGCCCGATGATGCAATGCCGACTCATGCCGCGAATTCCGACACCGTCGTCGTGCTGCCTGTCGGGCTCGCCGCACGTGCTGCCTCGGTGTCCCCACCGGGGCGATTCGGCCGGCTCTACGGCAGTTCGTCAGTCATGCAAGAGGTGTACCGGATGATCGAAAGGGTGGCCCCGACCGAGGCGACCGTATTCATCACCGGCGAGTCGGGTTGCGGCAAGGAACTGGTCGCGAGCACGCTTCACGAGCGCAGCCCCCGCGTCCGACGGCCGTTCGTCGCGATCAATTGCGGCGCGATCCCCGCGAACCTGATCGAGGCCGAGCTCTTCGGCCACGAGCGCGGGGCGTTCACCGGCGCGGACCGCCAGCACCGCGGCTGCTTCGAGCGCGCCGAAGGCGGGACGCTGTTTCTCGACGAGATCACCGAAATGCCCACCGAGATGCAGGCGCGCCTGCTGCGGGTGCTCGAGACCGGTCGCTACACCCGTGTCGGCGGCGACGGCGAGCAGGACGCCGACGTCCGCGTGCTCGCCGCATCCAATCGCGACCCGCGCGATGCGGTTCGCGATGGATGCCTGCGCGAGGACCTGATGTACCGCCTCGCCGTGTTCCCGATCGCGCTGCCGCCGCTGCGTGCGCGCGACGACGACGCCGAGGTACTCGCCGCACATTTCCTGCATGGACTCAATGTGGAGGCGGGGACGTCCAAGATTTTTTCGCGCGCGGCGCTGGCGACGATCCGCAGCTATCACTGGCCCGGCAACGTGCGCGAGTTGAAGAACGCGGTCCATCGCGGATTCATCCTCGCCGACGCGAGCATCGAGCTCGACGTCGGGAGACTCGCGCCACCGCCCGCCGACGGCCGGTTCCTGCGCTTTCCTGTCGGCGTGCCGCTCGCCGAGATGGAACGCCAGGCGATCTACGCCACGCTCGATCATTGCGGCGGCAACAAGCGTCGCGCGGCCGAGATGCTCGGCGTCAGCCTGAAGACGCTCTACAACCGCCTCACCGCCTACCACGCCGAAGCCAATGCTGGACTCGCCACCCTCTAGGCTAGAATCGGGGAATTCGCACGCCAGCGGAAACCCGATGATCCGGATACTGATCGCGGACGATCACGCCATCGTCCGTGCGGGACTGCGCCAGTTCATCGCCGACCAGGCCGACATGGAGATCGCGGGAGAAGCCGCGAGCGGAGCCGAGACGGTGGCGGCGGTCCGCAAGGGCGATTTCGACGTCGTCCTGCTCGACATCTCGATGCCCGACAAGAACGGCATCGACACGCTGCGCCTGTTGCGGCACGTGAAGCCGGAACTGCCGGTGCTGATGCTCTCCGCGTACGGCGAGGACCAGTACGCCGTGAACCTGCTGCGCGCCGGTGCCGCCGGCTACGTCAGCAAGGAAGCCGCGTCGACGCAGCTCGTCGGCGCGATCCGCACGGTCGCGCAGGGCCGCAGGTACGTGAGCCCGTCGCTGGCACAGATCCTGGCCGAAGGCGTCTTTTCGGGCGACAGCGACCGGCCGCTGCACGCGGAGCTGTCGCAACGCGAGTTCCAGATCTTCTGCAAGCTTGCGTCCGGCGCCGCGGTCTCGAAGATCGCCGACGAGCTGAATCTGTCGGTCAAGACGGTCAGCACCTATCGGACGCGGATCCTCGAGAAGATGGCGATGAAGTCCAACGCCGACCTCACGTACTACGCCATCAAGAACGGGCTGATCGAGTGATGGAGCGCAGGCCTGCAGGCTCGCGCCCGGTATCGGCGCCGTCCGGAGAATCCAAGCATGCCGTGCGGACAGCGGGGACGAGGCCGCCGCAAGGCAGCGCGGCAGAGGCAGCCGGCGCCCACGCGCGCCTGGCTGCGGCCGGCAATTCGCCGCTGCGGGTGCTGCTGGTCGAGGATTCGCCGCTGATCCGCGAGCGCCTCGCCGAGTCGATCGCCGAGCCCGGCCGGATCGAGATCGTCGGCCAGGCCGACAGCGAACAGGCGGCGATCGGAATGCTCGGTGCGGCACCGTGGGACGCGATGGTGCTGGACCTGCAGCTTCGCCACGGCACCGGCCTCGGCGTGCTGCGCGCGCTGATCTCGCGGCGCCCTCCCGACGTCAAGGTGATCGTCCTCACCAACTACGCCTTTCCGCAATACCGGGCGAAGAGCCTGGCGCTGGGGGCCGATTACTTCTTCGACAAGGCTCGCGAGTACCACCGCGTGCGCGAGGTGCTCGATCACCTCGTGGCCGAGCGCAGCTCGGGCGTCCACTGACGCACCGCCTGCATTCCGACATTCCAATCCGGATTGCCGATCGAGAGCGCCCGCGGCTCCCGCATTCGTCGGCCGGAATCGCGCGTACCGGCGCTAACCTGCCGCCGACGCGGCGGCTGCGCGGATGCCCGCGCCCGCGTCGTCTTCCGCAGGCTCCGCGGTCTCGTCGGCAGCGAGGGGGATGAACACTTCGATCGTGGTCCCCTGGCCGGAGCGGCCGCTGATCCTGAATTCGCCGTTGAACGCGCGCACGCGCTGGCGCATGCCGATGATGCCGTGGGAAAGGCGGTCGGTCGCAGCACCCGCGGGCAGTCCGCGGCCGTCGTCCTGAACGATCAGCGAAACCCCGTCGTCGCCGCGCAGCAGTTCGACGCGGACGTGACGCGCGTTCGCGTACTTGACGACGTTGGTCAGCGCTTCCTGCACGATCCGGTAGAGCGCGATCGAGAGGTCTGAGGGCAGGCTCGGCTCGCCGAGGTCGAGGTCGCATTCGAGCCCCGCACGCTCGCAGGTCTGCCTGACCTGCCAGTCCAGCGCCGGGGCGAGCCCGAGGTTGTCCAGCAGCGTCGGACGCAACTCCTCGATGATGCGGCGCTTCATCTCGACGCCCTCGTCGAGGATCGTCAGCGCGCGCTCGAGCTTGCTCGCGGCCTCGGGCAGCGCCAATTTGCAGCGCTGGGAGGCCCAGGCCACATCCATCTTCGCGCCGACGAGGATGCCGCCGAGCTCGTCGTGGATGTCGCGCGCGAGCCGCGATTTCTCCTCCTCGCGCACCGTCTGCAGGTAGGTCGAAAGTTCCGACAGCTCCGCGGTGCGCGCCGCGACCTCCCGCTCGAGCCGGTGCTGCTCCTCGACCAGCATCCGGCGCTTGGCCTCGCGTGCGGCGATGTCGCGCCGAGCGAGCGACATCACCACGAACAGCAGCGCGATGGTGAAGGCGGTCATCGTCAGCATCCCGACACGGCCGAACTCGATGTCACGCGTCCAGCGCATCCCCCCGCGCCGCGCCGACAGGCGCAGTTCGTCGAGGATGCCCTGCGCCTCGCCGCGGATCTGCTCCATCAGCTTCTGGCCGACACCCGTGTCGATCAGCTGGAACGCCGCCTCGCGCCCGTTTCGGTCATTCAGCGCGAGTGTCGATTCGAGGTCGTTCAGCTTCTCGCCGATCAGCACGTTGAGGCGCCCCGCGTGCTCGATCATCGACGTCGTGCCGTTCTGGTTGACCAGGTCGCGCAGGTGAGCCGAGGCCTTCTCGATCTTCGGAAGGGCCGCCTGGTAGGGCTTCAGGTAGGACGGATCGTTGGTGAGCAGGTATCCGCGCTGGCTGGATTCGGCATCGACGATCAGCGCGAGGGTCTCGTTGACGACCGTTTCCATCTCGAGAGCCGTCGACATCGCCCGGTTGGCGAATTCGAGCCGCTGGTAGCCGATCTCGGCGAACCCGAGGACGGCGAGCGACACGACCATGCCGAGGGCGAGCGGAAGCAGGACACGGAAGGGGAGCAGGCGCTTCATCGCTGCAGGAAGGCGGAAGCCCCGGCAGGCGGGGCTGCGGGTCGTAGAGCGTCACTATACCCCCTGCCAGTGCGTTCCCGGAGGAGCCGCCCCACGCCCGCGAACGTCGGTGTTTGTCCGACAGCAGGATCGGCGAAGCGCCGATAGCCGCCCCACGCCGGTCCGAATAAATTCGAACCGTTGTCTGCAGCCCAGATTCCTGACCCGTTCGTACCAGCCAATGCAATGCTGAAGTGGGGATTTGTCTTCCTGCTGCTCGCCGTCGCCAGCGGTCTGTTCGGTGTGGCGGTGTCCGACGCAGCGACGTTCGCACTGGCGCAGGTGCTGTTTTTCGGGAATGTCGTGCTGTTCGTCGTGTTCACGCTGCTTGGTGCGATGGTCCCCAGGGCACTCGATGTCCCGCGGCAGGAATCGAACCGGCAACGCAAATCCTGAGGCGCCAGCCAAGCTGACCCTCGAACCGTCTCCCTCCCCCTCGTGCCCAAGCGAGGGGACCTCGACGCCGCCCCCAAAGCGGCGTCTTTTTTTGCCCTTTGCAGATTTCCGGGATCGAAGCTCCGTTCTGACCCGAGGACGGGCCCATCATGCGGCGTTGCGACTGGCCCGACTCGCCTGCGCCACGGCCTGTGCCCTGGCATCGGCCGCCAGCGCCACCTGGGCATCGGTGCCCGGGGCCGGATGATTGGCCCAGGCCGGGATCGGACCGTAGTCATGGGACGCCGCCGGTGCGGACAGCGAGGCGGGTGGTTCGGGCAGAGGCGCCGGATAGCCCGGGTTCACCACCGACGAACCAGCGCGGGCGCTCCCGATCTGACCGCAGGCGCCCAAGGCGAGCGTCATGCCCGTCAGCGCCGTGGCCATTGCAATGCGCGTGTTCATGGTCAACTCCTACGTCGTGGATATCCGCTTCAGGCTAGGCCGGCGCACGTCCTCCGGGTAGCAGCGAGGGGCGGATTCGGCTGTAGGCGCGGCCCGACGACCGCGGACGGGCCGGTGCGACTGCCGGGGCGACCGCTTGATCGCCGGGAACGGCGCCCCATATTTAAAAAGTGATACTGAAGCGCCCGGTTGCCGGATTCAACGGCAGGTGGTCGCGGCTGGTATCATCCGTCTTCCAGCGCTTGCCGGCATCGAACCGGCGGCCCGCATCGTTACCGGGGGTGTACTGGTTTCGACGGGGGTATCGAAGCAGCGCGGGGCATGCCGAGGCGCTTGTCCTCGTTAAACCTGAGCACTCGCAAACTTAACTGCGAACGACGAAACGTACGCTCTGGCGGCTTAATCCCGCCGGACCTCGCACCGGGCGGCGCTCAGCCCGGGCGGCAACCGGGTAACACCGGAAGTCGCAGCGGGGACATTTAGAGCGATCGCGTCCATCCGGGTCACTTGGGTGAAGCGCTAAAGCAAGGTGACTGGTTTCCCTGCAGCCTGTCCGCCGGCGGCAGGGGAACGAGATCCAAATGACGTGACTAAGCATGTAGTCCCGACTGTAGAGGTCTTCCGGACGCGAGTTCGATTCTCGCCACCTCCACCATCAAGCACTATGACGGCCCCCACGCGGGGCCGTTTTTCTTTCCATTTCTTCTATGAAACAGCGTCCAATGGCATCCCGGGACGTTCGGTGGAAGCCACCGTCTTGTGGTGGTAACGGATGGTGGTAAAGTGGCGATCGTCACGTTTTCCATGTGGTGGTAAAGAGAATGGCCCGGCACCTACTGACGGATCGGCAGGTCCGCAACGCCAAGCCCAAGGACAAGGCGTACCGGCTTGCGGATGGCGACGGCTTGTACCTCTACGTCCCCCAGTCAGGGGCGCTGTCGTGGCAGTACCGCTATCGGCACCACGGGAAGCCGCAGACCGCGACCCTAGGAAAGCTGGCCACCATGACCCTGGCGGAGGCCCGGCAGGCTGCCCAGTCCGCCCGGAAGGCGGCTCAGGACGGCGCCCACCTGACTAACGCGAAGCGGGTGGCACGCGCACAGCGACGAGCCGACTCCGAAAACACGTTCAAGGCCGTTGCGGCCGACTGGATCAAGGCAGAGGCGCGCCTGATGAAGTGGACGCCTGCCTACCTCGAGGAAGTCGAGGGGAGTATCCGGAACCATCTTTCGAAGCTCGACCCTCTGCCCTTGGTCGAGATTACGGCTCCGGTCGCGGCTCCCTACCTGCGTACTGTTGAGAAGGCGGCGCCGGACATGGCGAAGAAAGTCCGCCAACGCCTGCGGGCGATTCTCGACTACGGGGTCGAGCAGGGGATCATCAGCGGCAACCCGTTGCCCGCTGGGCGACGCCGTGCTGCTGTCGAGCGTCAACACTTCCCCGCAGTACTTGATCGCACGGCTGTCGGCAACATCCTGCGTGATGCTGACAAGGTGGACGTGTGCCGAGGGGTCAAGCGAGCGCACGCGCTGCTCGCATTCTGTGCGCAGCGGGTCGGCGAGGTCGTAGGGGCGCGATGGTCAGAGTTCGACCTCGACAGCGGGACGTGGGCGATCCCGAGAGAGCGGATGAAGCGGAAGGACGAGGCTCGCGGCGAGCATCTGGTCCCGATCCCACCCAAACTGCTTTCCGCGATGCGGGAGTGGAAGCGATCCGACGGGGATGCGGCCATATTCGTCTGTCCGGCGCCCCGCGACGCAGAGGGCCATGTCACGCGTGAGGCAGTCGAAAAGTTCTACAACCGGACACTGAAACTCGCTGGCAAACATTCTCCGCACTCATGGCGATCGGTGTTCTCGACGATGGCGAGGGACGCGGGCAAGGACTCAGACGCTGTGGAGTCCCAGCTTGTGTTGATTTGCGCGGAATTTTGACCCGGGTTTTGCATTGAATATTGACCCACCCGGTTGAGTCGCAGTATGGCTCAGGGTGCGGATGATTTTCTAGCTTTGGTCTCCTTTCGCGGTTGGGTCGTACTCTGCTTGAAGCGATAGCTTTCGTTGCCGGTTTCAATGATGTGGCAATGATGGGTCAGCCGGTCGAGCAGCGCCGTGGTCATCTTCGGGTCGCCGAATACGGCGGCCCACTCCGCGAAGCTCAGGTTGGTGGTGATCACCACGCTCGTCTTCTCGTAGAGCTTGCTCAGCAGATGGAACAGTAACGCCCCGCCGGTCTGGCTGAACGGCAGATAGCCGAGCTCATCGAGGATTACCAGGTCGGCGTGCGCCAGCCGATGCGCCATCTGGCCTTGCTTGCCGCACGCCTTCTCCAGTTCCAGGGCATTCACCAGCTCGATGGTCGGAAAGAAGCGGACCCGCCGGCGATGATGTTCGAGCGCCTGGACGCCGAGTGCCGTGGCCAAGTGGGTTTTTCCAGTCCCGGGGCCGCCGACCAGCACTACGTTGTGCGCCTGCTCGAGGAATTCGCAGCGGTGCAGTTGCCGTACCAGCGCTTCGTTGGCCACGCTCTGCCCGAAGTCGAAGCCGGCCAGATCGCGGTAGGCGGGGAAGCGGGCGATCTTCATTTGATAGGCCACCGAACGCACCTCGCGTTCGGCCATCTCGGCCTTGAGCAGGCTGCCGAGGATCGATTGCGCGCCTTGATACGCCGGCGCGCCCTGCTGGGCCAGTTCGGTCACCGCCTGGGCCATCCCAAACAGCTTCAACGCGCGCAGCGTCGTTACCATCGCGTCATGCTGCATGGCGGGCCTCCCGCAGGGCGTCGTAGCGTTCGACATTGGCCTGGGGTTCCACGCTCAGGGTCAGTGCCTGAGGAGCGTCGACCGGTGCCGGGGGTGCGGTGTCGAGCAGCCGCCCCAGGAGATTCAGGATGTGCTGCTTGGAGGGCGCGCCCGATTCGAGGGCCAGCTCGACCGCTGCCAGCACCGCCTGCTCATCGTGGTGCAGCACCAGGGCCAGGATCTCCACCATTTCCCGATCGCCTCCCGGCCGGCGCAGCAGGATGGCCTGCAGCCGCTTGAAGCCTTCGGGCAGTTCCGCAAACGGGGCCCCATTGCGCAACGCCCCCGGCTTGCGCTGCAGCACGCTCAGGTAGTGGCGCCAGTCATAGATCGTGCGCCCCGCACCGTGGCTGCGCTCGATGATCCGTCGGTGCTCGGCGATGAACTGGCCTTCGGCCGCGATCACCACGCGGTCGGCGTACAGTCGCACGCTCACCGGGCGATTGGCAAACGACGCCGGCACGCTGTAGCGGTTGCGCTCGACATGCACCAGACAGGTCGGCGACACCCGCTTGGTCTGCTCCACGAAGCCATCGAACGGCCGCGGCACCGGCATCAGGAACGGTTGCTCCTCCTGCCACACTGCGGCTACGGTGCGTCCCGCCTGCTCCGGGTGGGCGGTCGTCTGCCACAACGCAACGCAGCGTTCCTGCAGCCAGGCATTGAGCGCCTCCAGACTGGCAAACGCCGGTGCGTCGTGCCACAGCCGGTGCCGGGCATCCTGGACATTCTTCTCGATCTGCCCCTTCTCCCAGCCCGCGGCCGGATTGCAGAACTCGGCCTCGAACAGGTAGTGGCTCACCATCGCCGCAAAGCGCACGTTGACATCGCGCGCCTTGCCCACCCGGACCCGGTCCACCGCCGTCTTCATGTTGTCGTAGATGCCACGGCGGGGCACGCCACCGAGAACGCCAAACGCATGGGCGTGCGCGTCGAACAGCATCTCGTGCGTCTGCAGCGGATAGGCGCGCAGGATGAACGCCCGGCTGTGGCTCAGCTTGAATTGCGCCACCTGCAGCTTGACCCGCTCGCCGGCAATAACGGCCCAGTCCTCGCTCCAGTCGAACTGGAACGCCTCGCCGGGGGCAAAGGTCAGCGGCACAAAGGTGCCGCGCCCGGCGGTCCGCGCCAGCTCCTGCTGCGCCTGTCGCCACGACCGGGCAAACGCCGCCACCCGGTCGTACGAGCCCTTGAAGCCCAGCGAAACCAGATCGGCGTGCAGGCGCCGCAGATTCCGGCGTTGCTTGCGCCCCTTGCGCGTTTCCGCCGTGAGCCAGGCGGTCAGCTTCGCCGCGTACCCGTCGAGCTTGCTCGGGCTCTTGCGCTTCGGATACCTCGGCTCGACCACCGCGTTCGCCAGATACTTCCGGATCGTATTGCGCGACAGCCGCGTGCGCCGCGCAATCTCCCGAATCGATACCCCGTCCCGCAGATGCCAGCGCCTGATAACACTCAATATCGCCACGTTGATCACTCCTTCTCCTGCCCGTCTCCCGAGCAGGACAGTGTCTATACGTGGGTCAAATTTGAATGCAAATCACCCCTTGTAGTGGGTCAGTTTTCGGCGCAAATCAACACGGTTGACTCTTGGCGAACTGACTCACAGGGATATAGAAATCTTCCTAAAGCTGCAATGGACGCGCGGACAACTTGGGACACAGTCCGAGGCCGAGTGGAAGCTGCTATACGCGGACAATAAAGGTCAACCAGACCGCGAATTCATTGCATCTTCTCTGACAGTGAATGGGTCGCCGCTTCGGTGCCGTCCCGATGTCGTCCTCGAATGCCGAGGCAGTAAGTCTCTCATTGTCATCGAGCGTAAGACTACCTACGTGCCCGAACCGATGATCCCAATACATGGATGGCCAAACGTAGAAGCACAACTCTGGTGTTACTCGTGGATCGATAATTTCCGTGGTTTCAAAGAGGTGCTTCTTGTGGGTCAGCTTTGGCGAAGGAACAGCACGGCGCTTGTGTTGTGCCACCGGCACCATCCATGGAGACGTGGTGATGCCGAACATGAGAAACGATGTAGTGGTTGGTTCCGTGCATATGGAGGTGCCGTCCGGGCATAACCCTATATATACAGACCCCCAGCATAGGAAGAGGGTGGCCGCCCGTGCGGCTTCGGCAGGGGTGCTGCGCGTAGTCGATTGGGATCCCGGCGAGTCCCCGATGTGGTCCAAGGGGCGGGGTGTTGAGCCTCGCCGCTACCGGAATCACGAGCGTGTTGGTACGCGCGGTCTGTTCGAATCCGCTAGGCTACTAAGGGAGTCCCCCCGCCACTGCCGGGATGGCAATAGCGGTTTGAAATTTCAGGGAGTCCATCAACGAAACCTCCAAGCGTCAGCCGCCATGCACACGAAAGGGAGTTTCGCGATGAACGAGTTTGAAAGTGTGAACCACCCGCAGTGGGGGGTGCAATTGCGGTGGGCCGATGCGCCGTTGTCTCAGCGCGGACAGGTCACTTTTTCGGTTCAGTCTTCGACCCTGCATCCTCCAACGGAAACAGCCGGTCCAGGCGGTCCCAGCCTTCTTGAAATTGCCTGTAATCCTCTTCCGTCCATTGATTCTGCGGCTTGAACTTGTTAAGCGTCTGAAGTTCCCTCCACCCAAGGACATCGAATTCCGTCTGATCAAGGCCGAATACTGGGTCATTGAACAGCTCAATAATATGGTTGTACATCCTTGCCAGCTCATATGAGGGAGGATGTCGCTCTATCACAATGCGGCGCCAGTTGCACACACGTTCGAACCATGTCGCTACCTGCTTCCGGACATGGTCATGCAGATCGCTCTTTGCTGGAGTCAGCAGGGCGTCGGACGCAAGCGTGACAGCACGCTCAATACGTGTGTAGCCGGCCGCGTCGAGCTTATGGCGCTCGAATTCCGCGAAGGCCTCTACTAGCTGAGAGATCTCGGGGTTGACCATCGGTTCCAGCCAATTCAAAGAGCGCGCCGTAGCACGCATGGAGACGCTGCCCGCCGTCAAGTCTTGTCATCAGGGGGCGCGATGTTGAAAAAGTGTGCCAACCGAGACATTTTTCACTCATCGCCCGATAGCACTCAGCAAACTGGCTCGGCGGAAACTATTGCCCGCGTAGGTGCCGCCGTCAAGTAGGCGTTTCTAAACTGGAGTTTCCGCCGCACCATGACTACTGTGCTCTACCCCTTCCGCTACCGCCACCCCCTGACCGGCCGCTGGATCAAGGCCCGCTACAAGGCGACGCGGGAGGACATCGCAGCGACGCACGCCGAGTGGGAGATCACGGGGCCTGCCGAGGTCCGCTCAGGCAGCGGTAGTGCGTTCAGCCCGTACCGGGTGTCAGCAGGAATGCAAAAATCCCCACTTGTAGGAATTGAATCTTCCCCACCCATCATTGATCGGGAGATCGTAGATGGAAGGAAATCAAGTGGTGGAAGGGGTGGTGATCGACGTACCGGCTAACGTCGCCGTGCCCGAGGTGGGCGCGGAGATGCCGGTGATCAGTAAGGAGCGATGGGAGGAGTTGCGGCGGATGCAGGCGGACGGGCAGTCGGTGTCGCAGATGGCACGCACGTCGGGCTTGGACCGCAAGACGGTGCGCAGCTGCTTGCGGAAAGCGCAGTGGAGCGCGTATCGCCGCACGCCATTGGCCGAGACGCTGCTGTCGGCGCATCGGACATGGCTGCTGGAACGAGCGCCGGAGGTGAATTACTCGGCGCGGATTCTGTTTCAGGAATTGCGTGCCTCGCGGGGCTATCAGGGCGGTTACGACACGGTGCGTAATGCGGTACGGCCATTGCGCACGGAAGCGGCGGCGGCGGCACTGACGCAATGTCGCTTTGAAACGGATCCGGGGCAGCAGGGGCAGGTCGACTGGGGCCAGGCGCGGGTCCACTTCACGACCGGCCCCGCCGTGGTGCATGTATTTGTACTGACGCTCGGCTACTCGCGCCGGGCCTGGGCCGAGGGCTACGAGAACGAGCAGTTGCCCGCGCTGCTGGCGGCGCACGAGCACGCCTTCGCGCACTTCGGGGGCCGCCCGGCCGAGTTGCTCTACGACCGGATGCGCACGGTGACCACGGCGCCCAGTGAAGGCAAGGCGCGCTGGAATGTCACCTTCGAAGCCTTCGCTCGGCACTGGGGTTTCGAGCCGCGGCTGTGTCGCCCGTATCGCGCCCAGACCAAGGGTAAGGTCGAATCCGGGGTGAAATATGTGAAGCGCAATTTCCTCCCCGGACGCGTCTTCCGGGATCTGGCCGACTTCAACGACCAGCTCCTGGCTTGGCTCGCGGAGGTGTCCGACCTGCGCGTGCACGGCACCACCCACGA
Organism: uncultured Pseudomonadota bacterium; assembly: GCA_963816415.1. Classification (GTDB taxonomy): domain Bacteria; phylum Pseudomonadota; class Gammaproteobacteria; order Burkholderiales; family Casimicrobiaceae; genus VBCG01. The sequence goes on along the minus strand of CAWFKR010000017.1, from coordinate 442,249 downwards.
GCGGCCGATCGACCGCTTCGCGCGGGAAGCCGGAGCCTTGGTCGGCACACTGGATCAGCCGAGTTTCTTCCAGGCGCTGCGTCGCGAGCGGGTGGTGGCCGATGACTGGGTGGTGGCGATCGACGCCAATCGCTATTCGGTGCCGTGGCGCCTGATTGGCAAGACGGTCGAGGTGGTGCGAGTGGGTGCGATGTGGCAGATCTCGCATCGCGGCGAGGTGGTGGCGGAGCATCCGGTGCTCGCCGGTCGGCATCAACTGCAGGTCGATCCCGCACACGGTCCTGGTGCAGCGGCGCGCAATGCGCGGACGCGGTTCAGTGCCCCGACGTCGGCACCCGCAGCGAACCATCTGCAGGGCGTCGAGGTGCGTGACCTCGAGGTGTACGAGCAATTGCTGGAGGTGGCATGAACGCCGGCCAGCTGGAACGACTCGGCGAACACCTGCTCAAGCTGCGGCTGTTCAAGAGCCGCGAGCGGCTGGAAGCCTTGCTACAGGACGCGGCCGCCAGAGAGCTGGCCTACGCCGACTTCCTCGAACAGGTGCTGTCGGAGGAAGTCGCCGCCAAGACCAGCAAGAACGTGACCATGCGCACCGCCATGGCCCGCTTCCCGTTCGTGAAGCCGCTGGAAACCTTCGACTTCAGCTACCAACCCTCGATCGACAAGAAGCAGGTGCAAACGCTGGCCAGCTGCCACTTCATCGAGCATGGCGACAACGTCCTGGTACTCGGGCCGCCGGGCGTCGGCAAGTCGCACCTCGCGGTGGCGCTCGGCCTCAAGGCGATCGAGTCCGGCTACCGGGTGTTGTTCAGTACCGCCGCCAACCTGATCGCGACGCTTACGAAGGCGCACGCCGAGGGTCGGCTCGACGAAAAGCTGAAGTTCTACACCACACCCCGACTGTTGATCATCGACGAGATCGGCTACCTGCCGATCGAGCGGCTGGGCGCCAACCTGTTCTTTCAGTTGATCAGCCGTCGTTACGAGCGCGGGCCGATGATCCTGACCAGCAATCAGAGCTTCGCGGCGTGGGGTGACGTGTTCGGCGATCGCGTCATCGCGACCGCGATCCTTGACCGGCTACTGCATCACGCGGTGACGCTCAACATTCGCGGCAACTCGTATCGGCTCAAGGAGAAGTTGAAGGCCGGCCTCGTTCGTACCGAAGAGGCCGAAGCGTGAACCGGGTGGGGAAATTTCGATTCCCATATCTGGGGAAATTTGGGTTCCTCTTGACAACCGGGTCGAACCGGACGCGGAGGCGAGGCGGCTACGGGAACGTGCGCCCCAAATCAACCCTCACCTCGAACGTCCGCCAGCAGTCGACGCCACCGAGTCGTTCCTGCTGGCGCTGTTCCTGCGACGGTACGTGACCTACTGTGCTCGGCGTGGCCGATACGCGCAGATGCAAGGGGCGGAACGGCTGTACCGGGAGGTCAGGGGCGTAGCGAGCAGGGGTGGGTGACGGTGCTTGCCGTTCTCGCAGCGTTTCCCGCCCGCAGAAAAAAGAACGGACGCCTGCGCGGGTAGGCGTCCGGTGGAGGAGGAGACTCAGACTCTTCTTGTAGGGAGGAGGCTACCCCGCAGACGTTACAGTTCGATGGCGGGAACGTCCTCGCGCGTCACTGCGCCCGGGCGATGCCCCCGAGGTAGCCCGACCATTGACAGTACTGATTCGAGCCGGAGACGCGGGCTGTGAACCCGCTGACGGTCGGCGTCATCTCGATGGCGGAGAATGGCCCGGCCGTGCCATCCGTACAAGAATAGGTTCCCTGAATCTCTCCGAGCTTCCCCGCTTGCGAGTACGCCCCGCCGAATGAGCACGTAGCACTGCCGGTGCTGGCTACCATGGAAATGCTTGAGCCGTTTTGGTTGACCGTCAGTATCCCAGCTGTTTCTTGGATGCCGTTCAAGTACGACGGATTGCACCCAGTTGCCCTGATCGAATACCCACCAGCGTAGGTCCCGGTGAAGTTCTCGTTCGCCCAAGTCTGGCGCTGCACTGACTTCGTGACCGTCACCCCGTCCACCGTGTAGGTCAACGTTGCCTGATTGAGGCTCGATAGCGCGAAGGTGACGGTGCCGGCCTGACGCTCCGTCACGGCGGAAGACGGGAATGGGCCGCCAAACCACGGGCCTTTCGTCGCGTACAGAGTCCCTGTCCAGACCAGTGCGCCTGTTGAGTCTGATCCTTGGTAGTAGAGGGGGGAGGTGTACCAGGCAGGGTTCTGGGCAGAGTCGTAGACGAAAAACGTCATGAAGGCGACGTTGTTCTGCAAGATGATGTTCGCCCCCCAGCCGGACTCGTTCGGGTTCCACCACATGTCGGTGATGTCGACTGTACTGGTCGACGCGTGCGCGAGGCCAAGCCACAGTCCCGTGATCCCGATGAACACGGCCCGCATCAAATTCTTCATTTCGGCTTCTCCTTGACAAAGTTGGCCTTGCACAACCTGCCAGTGGCCGCAAGGGTTGTGCCAGCGGCTGACCAGCCATCCCCGAGGGCATGACCTCGAACTACGCCAAGTGGCCCGAAGGGAACCGACCCCGGGGGCTTTGGTTCCAGTCGCCGGTATTCGCACGCACTCGGGCGGCCGACGTTGGCGCCCGGTCGGTCCCGCGCCTTCGGAATCGCCTACCCCCAGCCGAGCGCCTTCACCAACTCCATCTCCTTGTCGGTGAAGCGGGCGTAGGTGTCCGTGATGCGCTGCGCCAGCGCCTCGTAGTGCGCCCGCGCATCGTCATTCAGTATCGGAGGCGACGACTCCGCGGCTGGCCCTCCCGGGCTTCCCTCGGGCGAGGATGGGGTGGGACCGACGGGCGGTGTGTTGTCGGAGGGGAGCGCCTTGTCTGTTTTCAGCTTCTCGTTGCTCATGGCTGCCTCATTGGTGGGCATGGTCGCCGCTGCTCACCTCCTGCGACGCGCGGTGTAACGTCCGTCGTCCTCGGCGAAGGCAGTCGGCCCAGAACTGCCAGTTCTTCATGGCATCCTGTTGCGTCCTGCCGCCGACGCGCAGCATGTAGGTCCAAGTGAACCCCATCGGCCCGTCCGGCTGGCGCCAGACCTCGAACAGGGTGTCGTCCGGGACGAACTCCCACGGCGCCGCGCCCTGTCGCGCCTCACGCCGGAAGAAGCCGCCCCGCTTGCTGCGACGGAGTAGGGGCCACCGTGCGTACCACTCGAACGCCGGGGTCAGGTCGAGGGCGTAGCAGCGGTAGCCGACTGGATCGGTCTGGCGCTCGTTGAACAGCTTGGTGACGGCCTCGTCGAAGGTGTCGACCGTGTAGTAGTCGAAGAAGGCTTGGCCGACCCCGTTGTACTCGGTGAACGTGAACGTTGGCTCCATCGCGACGCGCCATCCCGTCCATGAAGCGGGGCGCATCGGTAGTTCGAGTTCGTACTGGTGGGGATCGTTGGCCGGATCGCAGGCCGAGGGGTGGCTCATCGTCGACTCCATAGGTCGGCGCCCCCTTTAGCCCTTGAGTAACGTCGCGGCAAGCGGGGACAAATTACGACGTGGTGCAGACAGCATCTTGCGGGACGAGTCCCGTAGTCGTCAACGCCACGCCGTGGCAACTCGATTGGCTCGGTCCGCCCGACAGGGGGCTTGCCGCAGGGTCGACATTGGTAATCCATTGGATTACAATCTGCCCATGCTGACCGTCGCCGAGGTCCCCGAGTATCTGCGGCGGTCCAAGGGGCTGCTCTCGGCCGATGAACGAGAGGCGGTCGTGGCCTATCTGGCTGCGAATCCAACCGCGGGCGATCTCATCCCCGAGACTGGCGGAGTCCGCAAGTTGCGCTGGGCACGGGGCGGGCGAGGCAAGAGCGGCGGCGTACGGGTCATCTACTACTACCACAGCGACCGGATTCCGCTCTACCTGCTGACAATCTTCGCGAAGGGCGAGCGAGCCAATCTCTCGGCGGAAGAGCGGCATGAGTTGGCCCAACTGACGACGACACTGAAACAACTGGCAAGGTGAAGGCATGAGCGGAGCATTCGACAGTATCAGGCGCGGATTGCGGCAGGCCGTTGCGCATCAGGGCGGGAAGGGACGCGGCGTGAAGGTGTACCAGCCGCAGTCCGTGGACGTTAAACGGGTCCGCGGCCGCACCGGGCTGACGCAGAGCGACTTCGCGGCGACGTTCGGTATCGGCCTCGGGACACTGCGGCACTGGGAGCAGGGAGACCGGACGCCCCGCGGCGCGACGCTCGTTCTGCTCAACATCATCGAGCGCGACCCGACCGCCGTGCTCAAGGCGCTGCGGGTCAAGCAAAGAACGCCCACCAAGACGGCCCGCAAGGTGGCGCGGCGCCCAGCGCCGAGCCGTGGTGGTAAAGATGGTGGTAAAGGCAAAGATGACGGGACTGCTGCCGACATTTCCCCTATGTAACTTCGGCAGGTTCGATTCTCGCCACCTCCACCATCGACAAGGGCTCGGATGATCTCCGGGCCCTTCCTTTTGCCCGAATTCCCCGCGCCACGCGGGGTTCCGGCCTGCAGTGCAGCGGGTGCCTCCTCGCCAGGAGTTCCCGAAACGGCCACCTTGTCGGCCAGAGCCGTCTCTTTTCGCCGTTTGTCCTGCGGGTAGGCGCAGATTGCATTCTCGAAAAATCAATAACTTACGCCCGCTCGCTCCGCGTTGACCACGGCGCCCGGTGGCCACTCCAACGGAAATTGGACGGTGGCATATGCACGCGTCTTGCTCTATCATGAAACATCAAGATGAATCATGATGGAGATGGCCATGAGCAATGCCGTTCGCGAAAAATTTTCCTCCCAAGCCGCACCCGAAGTGCTGGCAGCGCTGCGCCAGATTGCCGAGGCCCAGGGACGCCAGTTCCAGTCTGTGCTCGACGACGCCCTGCGCGACTACATCGACCGACAGCAGAAGGAACGCCCCCGCCGCCACGCAATGGCCGCTTTCGCCTCCAGCCTCGAGGAATTCGACGCCCTCTACCGCGAGTTGGCGAAGTAAGCCGTGCCACGCGATTACCTGACCGTGGCCGACGTGCTCGGGATGCACACGGTGCTGATGCAGCGCTACGGCGGCGCGCTGGGGGCGCGCGACCCCGGCGCATTGGAAGCGGCGCTGTTCCGGCCGCAGACCGGCTATTACGAGGACATCGTCGCCGAGGCGGCTGCGCTGATGGAGAGCCTGGCGATCAACCATCCCTTTGTGGACGGCAACAAGCGCATCGCGTTTGCCGCCGCTGACGTGTTCCTTCGCGTCAACGGCTGGCGCCTGCAGCGCCCGCCGATGCAGATCTACGCGGAGATGATGCAGATGTTCGAGACCGGGACGTTCGACATCGCCCACCTCGATCCGTGGCTGCGCGGTTTCGCGCGTGCCGAGGGAGAGTGAGATGCCGAAACAGAAGGATGCAACGCCCCACTGGGTTCGGATCACGCTGCGGATGACGCCCGAGCAGCGAGAGTTCCTGCGCCGTGCGGCGGAAGCTTCGGGCACATCCCTGTCGGCCTTCGTTCTCAACAGTGCCTGCGGGGTGGCCGAGCATTTGCTCCGAGATCAGGCTCCCGAGGTGGGACACAAGATACCCAACGTGCAAACGCGCGCGGCGAGCGCGGCGATGGAGGAGGCCCAAGCGATGCTGGCGGGCAGCTCTCACTTATCCAGTGAGCCGACGCCGGGCGTCGAATCCATGCCCGCCTTCACCAATCCCGCCCGCCAGTGCTGGGAATCGATCCCTGCCGACGTTCGCGAGCGCCTGCTGGCCAATGTCTGGTGCGGACACTGCGGCCACGAGGTGACCATCACCCACTTCAGCGGGACGATGAAGGGGCGTGATCTGCTGCTCGTGGGCCGGTGTGCCGAATGCCAAAGTGAGGTGGCGCGGGTGATCGAGGGTTCATAGCCTCGATCAGGCGTCAAGCCGCGCCACCACCGCCCGCTGCGCCACCCAGTTGGTCAGCAGAGGGTTCCGCTGGAATCGCAACGGACAAATGCATCGGGGCTGCTTGCCTGCCAGGATCGACTGGATGATGGCAGCGGAGCGATGTTCGGCGACACAAATGGTTCAGGCGACTTGCTTCCCGCTCGCGGTTGCGCTGCGCGGTCAGCGGCGGGGATGGGTCGGCTCGGAAGTCGCGGAGAAGTGGGCTCGGGAAATATTTGCCGACCTCTTTCGTGGGCCGGCACCGGAATCTGGTGGACTGTTGCGCGTAGTCGAAAAGCGTTGCATCCAGAATGGCCAACAAGCGACGTTTGCCGAAGTAGTCGGCGATGAGACGCCTTGGATGGTGCTGGTTGCCACGCTTGGCAACGACAGGCCTCGTGCGGGGCATGGGTTGCTGTTGTCAACGCCATGCCATGGCAGATCGCCAGTCGCAGGAAGGCGTAGGCTTGGTCCTACGAACCGTCGCGCGCTCGTCCGGCATTGCGGGATGGGACGCTCGATTAGCATCAGCATCCAGGACAGGCCGACCGCCACGGAGTCGGCGATGCTGAACGGGAGGACAGGGGATGCTGCGCACTGGACTCGTCGCATTGTTGATGCTGCTTTGCTCGAGCACTTCGGCGCTTGCGCAGGTGAGCGTCGCCATCGGCGTGCCCGGGATCAGCATCGGAATCAACGTTCCCGTGTATCCCCAGCTGGTCCCCATCCCCGGCTACCCTGTCTATTACGCGCCGAGGCTTTATTCGAACTATTTCTTCTACGACGGCATGTATTGGGTGTACCAGTACGACAACTGGTACGTGAGTTCCTGGTACAACGGGCCATGGGACCTCGTGAGCCCATACGCGGTGCCGCTGGTCATCCTGCGCATCCCGGTTCGCTATTACCGGCATCCTCCCGCGTACTTCCACGGATGGCCCCACAACGCGCCGCCGCGCTGGGGCGCGCATTGGGGCAACGCCTGGGAGCGCGAGCGTCACGGCTGGGATGGCCGGGATCACCGCTTCGCTCCCGCATCGGCCCCGCTGCCGAAGTACCAGCGGGAATATTCGGGACCCCGGTATCCTTCGGCGAATCGGCAGCAGGCGCTGGAAGCCCGGCACTACCGCTACACGCCGCAGGATCCGGCAGTCAGGCAGCGCTACGAGGCGCAGCGAGGACGCGGCGGGCCTGCGGCGCCTCCTCCGCACGGAAAGGGGCCTGCGCCGGATCACGGGCGGGGGTCGCAACCGCGCGGGCATGATCGCGACTGACCGACACTTCGAGACTCGCCGTGATCACAGATCCCCGTTGGCACCGGCACGCATGATGTCCTCCAGCTTGTTGCGGACCTCGATGGCCTTCGCCTTCAACTCGGGTTTCAGGTCGGCCACTTTCAGGAGCATGTCGAGGTCCATCATCACGAGCCAGCCCCGCCCCTTGTCGTCCTCCACCAGGGCGATCCGGCACGGCAGAAAGGCCGCGAAATCCAGGCTGTAATCCAGCATCTGGCGAGCGGTCAGTGCGTCGCAGAACTGGAAAATGGTGACGTAGGGGGAGGGTTTTCCCGTGATGGCGCTCACCTGCTTCGAAAGCGGCAGCTCCGCCACCAGGTGCATGTTCAGCAGATTGGCCCGCAGCTTCATCGACTGCTCGGCGTCCCCCGGCGAGACGCCTTTCGCCAACGGCATCTTCAGCACCGTGTCGTCGAGCGAACGGATCGTGATCGGCGCTCCCGCGTGCATCGGGGGGGCCTTGATTGCCCAGGCCGTGCTTCCGGACAGCGACATCACGACCAGGCCAAGCAGTGCGAGCGAGCGCATCATTCGTTGAATTGTGAAATGGCGGCCGGGAACTGGCAACCCCCGCCGCCAGCCGTGGGCCAAGCCTCGACAGCGGCCAGGCGCGCGGAGTTCCCCGTTATCATCCGGCGTTGGCAATCCACAGGGCCGTAGCCATGCACAAAGTCGTCTTCCTCGATCGTTCGTCCCTGCGCGCCAATCTGCGCCGCCCCCGCTTCGCCCATGGATGGGAGGAGCACGAGTCGACCGCCGGCAGCGAGGTCGTCACGCGCCTCGAGGGCGCGACGATCGCGATCACCAACAAGATCCCGCTGCGCGCCCCCGACCTCGAGCGGCTGCCCGACCTGAAGATGATCGCCGTCGCGGCGACCGGCTACGACGTCGTCGACGTCGCTGCCTGCCGTGCCCGGGGCATCGCGGTCGCCAACATCCGCAATTACGCGGTGAACACCGTTCCCGAGCACGTCTTCGCGATGGTGCTGGCGTTGCGACGCAACCTGCTTGCCTACCGCCAGGCGGTGGAGGGCGGCCGCTGGCAGCAGGTGGACACATTCTGCTTCTTCGACTACCCGATCGGCGACCTCGCCGGGTCGACGATGGGCATCGTCGGCGAGGGGAGCATCGGCCAGGGCACGGCGCGCATCGCCCGCGGCTTCGGCATGAAAGTCCTGTTCGCCGACCACGCGCCGCCCAGGGCGGAGGGCGTCGAGTTCACGCCTTTCTCGACGGTGCTCGAACAGAGCGATGTCCTCTCGCTGCACTGTCCGATGACCGCAGAGACCCGCGGCATGATCGGGGCCGACGAACTGCGCAGGATGAAACGGAACGCGATCCTGGTGAACACCAGTCGTGGGGGGCTCGTCGACGAGCAGGCCCTGATCACCGCGCTGAAGGAGGGATGGATCGCAGGGGCGGGCTTCGACGTCCTGACCCGCGAGCCGCCGAAAGAGGGCAACCCGCTGCTCGACCTGCGGCTGCCGAACTTCATCCTGACGCCCCACGTCGCGTGGGCCTCGGACGGGGCGATGCAGTTCCTCGCCGACCAGCTGATCGACAACATCGAGGCCTGGGAAGCGGGCCGTCCGCAGCATCTGGTGACCTGACGGTCCCGGCTGCACAGCGATCGGGCCGTCGGGCAGCGCGCCCGCGTTCCTGCGTCTATCGCGGCCCGAGGATTGCGTCGAGCGAGCCGCCGGGTTCGCCCTCGCGCATCTGCAGCTTGCCCTCGGCGTCCCGCCAGACGATCCCGGGTGTGGCTTCAAGTCCGAGCGACGCCATCAGGTGCTCGTTCGCGGCGAGTTCCTGCTGCTGGGCAGCTGCGATGGTCGCCGGCGGTTGCAGGCCATGGTCGTCGAGCGGCCGCGGATGTCCGGCGGCCAGCGCGCGGGCGGTCGCCGTCGCATTGCGGCTTTCATAGGCGGCGAGCGTGGCGGACGGGTCCTTGCTCGCCAGCAGGGCTGCCCCCTTGCCCGCGCTGGTCGGGGTCAGGATGCCGACGATGACGTGCCGAAGCTGGACCTTGCCGGCGGTGACCCACGGGCGTGCGTCCGACCACAGCTTGTTGCAGTAGGGGCAATTGGGGTCGGTGAATACGTAGACCACGCGCGCCGCGCCGCTGCGCCCGTCGGCAATCCAGGTGCTGGCCGCGAGCCGGTGCCAAAGCGCATCGGACATCGGCCCGGCAACAGCCTTTTCCAGCGCCGCGTGGGTCAGGTCGTTGCCGGCGGCGTCGAACAGGGTCCCGGCGACGACGTGCTTGCCGTCCGGCGTCACGTACAGCGCGACCGGGTGCCGCCCCGTGTATCCGGCATAGGCGGTCAGGCCGCCTTGACTCGGGAGCGTGCCGACGATCGTGAGCCCACGCGCTTCAAGGGCCTGCAGCGGCTCGGGCCGTTGCTGGGCGAAGGCGGGCGTCACGACGGCGGTGCAAAGCGCGAGGGCGGCGATGCAGCGCCGAAGGCGTGTGGCGGGAAGCGGTGATTTCATGGCGTCGGGAGAGGGATCGTCGTGGTGGTTGTGGTGGGGGTTGTGCTGCGCAATGCCGCGAGACCCGCGGCGAGCGTCGCCTCGGAAAGCGCACCGGCGCGGGCCAAGACGAGACGGCCGCCGGCGTCGAAGAAAAGCGTGGCCGGCAGCGCCTGCTGATCGAAGGCCCTGCCCGCCGTGCCGGCCGCATCGAGCAGGACGTTGCGCAGGCCGAGATCCTGGTCCTGCAGGTAGCGAAGGACCTGCCCGGGTGCCTCGCCCTGGTTGATGAACACGAAGTCGATGTCGTGGTTCGTTGCCTGGGCGCGCTCGAGGACCGGCATCTCGCGTCGACACGGCGGGCACCAGGAAGCCCAGAGGTTCACAACCGTCGGCTTGCCGGCGAATGCCGAAAGGCCGACCTCGCGCCCGTCGACCGTGTGCAGGCGTAGCGGCGGCAACGTGATGGCATTCGCCGAGAAGGTCCCGATCGCGAGCATTCCGCCCGCCCATGCGACGAGCGTCGTCAGCGCCGCGCCGGCCAGCGGATTGCGCAATGCGCGCTGGCGCTGCACGCGAAGCAGCGCGTAGAGGCAGGCCGCGACCATGCCCACGACGGGCTCGTAGCCCCCGTCGCGGATGTCGAGGATGTCGAGGGGGTGTCGCAGGTAGGCCCCGCGCCATTCCCAGACGAAACCCGCGCGCGAGGCAACGAGCCCGATCAGCAGCAGGCCCAGCACCGCAGGCTCCGCGTCCACACCCGATCGCATGCCGATCCGCTTGCCGGCGAAGAGTCCCAGCGCCGCCGTTCCAAGGAACAGCAGCGCGGTCATCGGCAGGGCCAGCGGTCCAATCTGCAGCGTCGGGTTCACCGTGTCGGTCCCACTTCGGAGTCTCGCGTGTGCCCGCCGGACGAGCCGGCACGCCTTCGCCCGGGAGCGTACCGGACAGACCCCAACGCGCCGCGGGAATTCCCCGGGCGTCCGGCTGTCGTTCACCGTGCGGTGCGTCTGCGCCGCCCGGCGATGCGGACCGACGCGCCTGCAATCCCATCGCCTGCCATCGATCATCGACGCCGTCGGCTGCGGGCAGCGTCGCGAAAGGACTCGTCCGATGAACATCGAAGACGTCCGGCGTCGCGCATTCGCGATGCCCCTCACCAATCCCGCCTATCCGCCGGGCCCGTATCGCTTCGTCGACCGCGAGTTCTTCATCGTCACCTACCGGACCGATCCCGACGCGCTGCGCGCTGTCGTGCCCGAGCCGCTGCAGGTGGCCGAGCCGCTCGTCAAGTACGAGTTCATCCGGATGCCCGACTCGACCGGCTTCGGCGACTACACCGAGTCGGGGCAGGTGATCCCCGTGCGTTTCCAGGGACAGACCGGCGGCTACGTCCATGCGATGTACCTCGACGACGAAGCGCCGATCGCCGGCGGACGGGAACTGTGGGGATTCCCCAAGAAGCTCGCGTCCCCTTCACTGAAGGTCGAGAAGGACACGCTGGTCGGCATGCTCGCCTACGGCAGCATCAACGTCGCGATCGCGACGATGGGCTACAAGCACCGCACGCTCGACATCGCGCCGATCAAGGCCGCCATCGGCGCGCCCAACTTCCTGCTGAAGATCGTGCCGCACGTCGATGGCACGGCACGAATCTGCGAGCTGGTCCGCTATTTCTGCGAGGATGTGTCGGTCAAGGGCGCGTGGAGCGGGCCTGCGGCCCTCGAGCTCTTCCATCACGCGCTCGCCCCGGTGGCGCAGCTGCCGGTGCTCGAGGTCGTGTCCGGCGTGCACGTCGTCTCGGACCTGACGCTCGGTCTGGGCACCGTCGTGCACGACTATCTCGCGTGAGCGAACGGCCGGGCCGCCCCCGGCTGCAACCGCGTCGCACGGCACAGCGCGATGGCGCCGGCATCGTCGGGCGCGTGGCGGCCCGCTGCGCGGCATCGATCGCGTGTTCCGGGATTTCTGTCCTACAATGACTGGGATCGTCGGTGATCGCGCTCGTCTTTGCGCATGGCAACCTCTCCCGTTTCCCCCGGGCCGAAATGGCGGCGACGGCTGCGCCATGCGTTCATCGCGATCGCCGCGCTCGCGGCGATCGTCGCGGTGCTGGGATTCTTCGTCGTACCGCCGATCGCCAAGTCGAAGATCGAGGCGCTGGCCGGCTCCGAACTCGGGCGCCGCGCGACGGTCGTCAAGCTGACATTCAACCCGTTCACGCTGCACGCAAAGCTTTCCGGCTTCACGCTCGCCGACCGCGATCCCTCGCGCACGCTGCTCAGGTTCTCGACCCTCGATGCCGACCTTTCGATCGCGTCGCTGTGGCATCTCGCACCGGTGCTCGACGCGGTCAAGCTGGTGCAGCCGCAGGTTGACCTCGTCCGCAATGCCGACGGCAGCTGGAACATCCAGGACCTGATCGACCGCGCGCTCGCACCTTCCAGCGGCCCCGTGCCGGCGTTCGCGATCGACAACATCGAGGTCCACGATGGCTCCGTCTCGATCGACGACCGGGTCAAGCAGCACAGGAGCTCGATCACCGGCATCGCGATCGGCATACCGTTCCTGTCGAGCATTCCGCACGACGCGAAGATCCGCGTCGCGCCGCGGGTCGAAGGCGTGGTCGATGGCGCGAAGTTCGCGCTCGCGGGCTCGTCCAATTCGCCCTTCGCGAGCACTCAAGTGGCGACACTCGACATCGATGTCGACGCGCTGCGGCTGGCCCAGTACGTCGAGTACGGGCCGCTGCCGCAGGGATTGAAGCTCGCCGGCGGCGCGCTCACGACGCGGCTCAAGCTCGCGTTCGTCACCGCCGGGAGCGTGCCGAGCGCGGTGACGCTCGCGGGCACCGCGCGCATCGACGGGCTTGCGCTGCGCCGCAGCGACGGGACGCCGCTCGCCTCGGCGAAGACGATCGAGGCGAGGATCGGCAGGCTCGATGTCCTCGCCAGGACGATCGCCATCGATCGCGTGGCAGTCGACGTGCCGGAGATCGACCTGCGGCGCAACGCCGACGGGTCGCTGGAGTTCGGGCGGATGTTCGCCGATCGCGCGTCCGCCGCGCCGCGCACCGCGGCAGGCGTTGCGTCGACGACGACGCCCGCCGGCACTGCCCCGCCCGCCAGCTGGACCTTCGACATCGCTGAAGCCCACGTCGGTGACGGCGTCGTTCACGTCGACGACGCCGCGGTGGCGCCCGAGTTCAAGGACACGCTGTCGAACGTATCGCTGGAGGGCAGGAAGCTCGCGTCGAAAGGGCCGCCGGGGACCGTGGACATCGCTTTCGATTCCGGCGACGGTGCGCACTTCGCCCTGCGCGCCGAGGCGAATGTCGCCGGTCGGTCGGCGCGAGGGAACGTCTCGGTGGTCAAGCTTCCGCTCGCAAGGCTCTATCCCTATTACGCGTCGGCGCTCAACCTCGACGTGCGCCACGGCACGCTCGACTTCACCGGTGATTTCGACGCCGCGGTCTCCGGGGGATCCCCGCGATTGGTCCTGAAAAGGGGCGTTGCCGGGCTGACCGACATGGTCGCAGCGCTCCCGGGGGATCGCGAGCCGCTGTGGCAGATGGGGCGCACCGACCTGACCGGCATTGCTCTCGACCTGGACAAGCGCAGCGTGATCATCGACAGCGCCACGTGGCAGCGCGGGTCGCTGCGCGTCGTCAGGCAGGCGGACGGTGTCGTCAACTACCAGCGGCTCGTGCGCACCGCCGATGCGGCGACATCGGCCCAATCCCGGTCGGGGGCCGGTGGCGGCGTCGACGCCGGCGGCAGCGCCGATGCGGGATGGACGGTCCTTGTCCGCAAGGCGCTCATCGAGGGCGTCGCAGCAGACTTCGAGGATCGCATCCCCGCGACGCCGGTCACGCTGCGCATTCCCGACGAGCGGATCGCGATCGATGATTTCAGCAACGCGAAGGGGGCGAAGGGTCGGATCGAAGCGTTTGTTCGCGTCGGCAAGGCCGGACGCATCCGCTTCGCCGGCGCCCTCGGCACGCAGCCCGCCAGCCTCGACTGGCGCATCGACGCGACCGGCATCGACCTCGTGGCGTTCCGACCCTATTTCGATTCGCGGACCAACGTGATCGTCTCGAGCGGCACCGTTGCCGCCAAGGGGCGCCTGACGTACGCGGCCCCCGATCGCGGCGAGCCAAGGGTCACCTATGCGGGCGACGTGACGGTCAGCGACTTCGATTCCCTCGACCGGCCCGAGTCGCAGGAACTCATGCGCTGGAAGACGCTGGCGCTCAAGGGGGTCGACGTGGTGTCGGAGCCGCTGAGGATCGGGCTGGGCGCCGTGGCCCTCGACAGCTTCTACGCCCGGATCATCCTCAACGCCGATGCGACGCTCAACCTGCAGCAGCTGCTGGCGCCGGAATCGGCCGCAGTGCAAACCGCCGCAACGACCGCGTCGTCGACGTCGTCGGGCGTGACGAGCAAATCCCTGTCGTCCGCGACCGCCGAAGCGAATGCGCTGCCGGTTTCGATCGGCCGCATCGAGGTCGCGAACGGAGATGTCGAATATTCGGACTTGTTCGTGAAGCCCAACTTTTCGACGCACCTGAGCAGCGTCGCGGGCAGCGTGTCCGCGCTGTCGGCGTCGCAGGCCGGCGAGGTCGATCTCGCCGGGCGAATCCAGGGCACGGCGCCCGTCGCCATCCGCGGCACGATCAACCCGTTCGCAAGCCGGTTGCAGCTCGACCTGACGGGCAAGGCCAGCGACATCGACCTTCCGCCGTTGACGCCGTACGCGATGAAGTATGCCGGCTACGGCATCACCAAGGGCAAGCTCTCGCTCGAAGTCCACTACAAGATCGACGACCGCAAGCTCACGGCGACCAACCGGCTGCGGCTCGACCAGCTCACCTTCGGCGAGCATGTCGACAGCCCGACGGCGACCAGGCTGCCGGTGCTGCTCGCGGTCGCGCTGCTCAAGGATCGCAGCGGGGTCATCAACCTCGACCTGCCGATCGCGGGGACGCTCGACGATCCGCAGTTCTCCATCTGGCGGGTCCTCGTGCAGACGTTCGTGAATCGGTTCACCAGGGTGGCGACGGCGCCATTCGCCGTGCTCGGCTCGATCGTCGGTGGCGAGGGTGAGCAGCTGGCCTGGGTCGAGTTCGCGCCGGGGCGTGCAGGCCTTTCTGCCGCGGCACAGGTCAAGCTCGAGACGCTGGCCAAGGCGCTCAACGACCGTCCGGCGCTGAAGCTCGATGCGTCGGGACGGGCGGTGCCCGATGTCGATCGAGAAGGGCTGAAGCGCGTGCGGCTCGACGACGCGATGCGCGCGCAGAAGCAGAAGGCGCTCGCTGCGCGGGGCGAGTCAGCCCCGCCGCTCGACGAGATCCGGATCGATGCCGCCGAATATCCGAAATACCTCGCGGCGGTCTACCGCGATACCGACCTGCCCGGCAAGCCGCGAAATTTCCTGGGGTTCGCCAAGACGATTCCCGACGCCGAGATGGAGAAGCTGCTGCTCGACAGCTACAAGGTCGACGATCAGGCACTGGTGACGCTGGCGAACGCCCGCGCGCAGGCGGTGAAGAGCTGGCTGGTCGAGCACGGGCACGTCGCGACCGACCGGGTGTTCATCGTCGCGCCGAAGCTCGGCACCCAGGGGATCACCGACAAGGGGCTGCCAACGCGCGTCGACTTCGCGATAAGATGACGGCCGCCTGGCCGGAGAGCCTCATGGGGGCCGAAGAGTTCCGGGGCCGCGCCGGGCGGTGGGACCTGGACTCCAACAGGGGAGCGCAACATGTTCGAATTCGCAGCGCTGCTTGCGGCCATCGACGACCTCATGCTCGACGCGCTGATCGCGACGCTCGACCAGTTGCCCGGCACCCTGCCGGCGCTCCAGGCGTGGCTCGAGCACGCCGCACGATGGGAATTCGACCGTCGCTCGGGATTCGACTATCCGCTGCAGCCGCCGATGGCCGCGATCTCGACCGACGAGTTGCCTGCCGCAGTCGCGGGATCGGCTTCGCTGCGCGACTCGTTCCGCCCCGAGCGCAGGCCGGACGTGTCTCCGATCGTGGCGTTCTTCGACCGGCTGAGGGAGATGCTGCTCGCCGAGCAGCAGCGCGAGGGCGCGATCCTGCACTAGGCGCCCGGAGGCGGGGCCCGGCCCTCGAAAGGCGCAGAGCGGGGGCGCCCGCAGGCGCCCCGCGCGGTCAGACGCGGCGGCGGTATTCGCCGGTGCGCGTGTCGATTTCGATCTTGTCCCCGGTGTTGACGAACAGCGGAACCGGGATCTCGAAGCCACTGGCGATCCTGGCAGGCTTCATCACCTTGCCCGACGTGTCGCCCTTGACCGCGGGCTCGGTGTAGGAAACCTCGCGCACGACCGACGTCGGCAGCTCGACCGAGATCGCCTTGCCTTCGTAGAACGTGAGCTCGCAGGGAAGTCCGTCCTCGAGGTAGGGGAGAGCGGACTCCATGTTCTCCTTCTCGACGTCGTACTGGTTGAATTCCTGGTCCATGAACACGTACATCGGGTCGGCGAAGTACGAATACGTCACTTCCTTGCGCTCGAGCTGGATGACGTCGAATTTCTCGTCGGCGCGGTAGACGGTCTCCGTGCCGCCGCCGGACAGCAGGTTCCGCAGCTTCATCTTGACGACCGATGCGTTGCGGCCGGACTTGGTGAACTCGGCCTTCTGCACGACCATCGGGTTGCTGCCGATCATGATCACGTTGCCGGCGCGCACTTCCTGGGCGATTTTCATGTCGATTCCTGGGTGCTTCGCCGGCGGGGCCGGCGAATGACGTTGCAAAGTTGGTAAACCGATAATTATAGCCGGCGCAGGGCAAATTCAACAAGGCCGGCGGCAAGATCGGGCAGGGACGCGAGATGGTCGGCCCAGTGCCGTCCGTGGCGGCGAAGCGCTTCCGAGGCGGCCCGGAACGCCGGCCACGCGGCCGCCGCCGCGGCGCCGTCCTCGGCGTTGAACGCGCGCCAGAAGGCCGGCAGGGCACCCTGGGCGGGTTCGGGCAGTTCGGCGGTGTAGCGGTCGAGGAAGGCCTCGAGCTTCAGCTCGTGCGCATTCTCGTCCTGGGGATACGGCTGCCAGACGAAGGCGCGGGCGGCCCACTGCGCGCGGACGAACGAATCCTCACCGCGGACGAAGTTGACGTCGGAGGTCCACAGCAGGCGATCGAATTCCTCCTGGGTCGAAAACGGGCGGATCGACAGGGTGAGCCGGCCACGGGTCACCGACTGGCCCGCGTGCGGGACGTCCCCGTGCAGCCACGCATCGAGCGCCGCCGTCGCGACGCCGTCGGGCACCGTGCACACGATCGCCTCGTCGCCCTCGGCCCACGCGTCGAAGATTGCCGGAAGGGCCTTGTTCGGGTAGCAGAAGAGCACGAGGCGAAGCGCGTCGGAACGGTCGCCGCGCGCCTTCAGTGCGTCGTCGCGCAAGGGGCGCGCGTCCAGGTCGTGCAGGTAGCGGTCGCGAGCCTCGAGCAGGCCCGCCTCGCGGATCAGGCCGCCGGAATGCGGCGTGAACCCGGGGAACCAGAAGTAGCGGGTCAGCGCCCGCTTCGGAAGCGGTGAGGCCAGGCCGTGCACGGCGTCGACCCAGGGCTCCGCCGAAAGGTATTCGAGGTTGAACCACAGCGGGTGCCTGGCACTTGCCTCCATCGCATCGAGGCAGCCCTCGGGCAGCCCGCAGCCGAAGGCTTCGACGACGACATCGGGCAGTCCATCGGCACCGGCGCTCCGGTCCAGCACGCGGACGGTGACGCCCCGGTGCCGCTGGGTCGCGGCCACGGGATCGAGCGAGGGCTCGAAGCGTGCAAGCGTGGCGACCCGGTCGATCCACATCGTCACGTCGAGCGCATGCTCGGACGCGAGCTGCCGCGCGAGCCGCCACGCGACGCCGGCATCGCCGTAGTTGTCGACGACGCGGCAGAAGACGTCCCATCGCCTGCCGTTCATCGCGCGAGTTTACCGCCGGGGCTCCCGCGCGGCGCCGACCGGAGGCGCTACTCGTCTTTCGGCAGTTCGCTTTCGTGCCAGCGGGCGAGCGCCAGGCGTGACAGGCCGACGGTCGCGGCGAACATCGCGACGCCGGCCGCCGCGATCAGCAACAGGGCCGCGAACAGCCGCGGGATGTTGAGCTGGATGCCGGCGAGCAGGATCTGATAGGCGAGGCCCGCCCCCTGGCCGCCGGTGCCGGCGACGAACTCGGCAACCACCGCGCCGATCAGGGCGAGCCCGCTCGCGATCCGCAGGCCGCCGAAGAAATATGGCAACGCGCTCGGTACCCGCAGCCGCCACAGCGTTTGCCAGCGCGTCGCGCGGGACAGACGGAACAGGTTGGCGAGGCCCCGGTCGACGCTGCGCAACCCGAGGGTGGTGTTGGAGATGATCGGGAAGATCGCGACGACGACGGCACAGAGCACGAGTGCGGTGCGGGTGTCGTGCACCCAGATGATGATCAGCGGGGCGATCGAGACGATCGGCGTCACCTGCAGCAGGATCGCGTAGGGAAACAGGCTCATCTCGATCCAGCGGCTTTGCGCGAACACCAGTGCGATCGCGATGCCGATCACCACGGCCAGCGCGAGCGCTGTCAGTGCCACGCCGAGGGTCACCGCGAGCGAGGCGAACAGCAGGACCCGGTCGACGTAGAGCGTATGGATGACCAGCAGCGGCGACGGGACAAGATAGGCCGGTACGTGATTGAGCGTGACCAGCATCTGCCAAGCGGCGAGCACGACGATCGCGACCACGAGCGGAGCGAGCACGCGCAGCAGGCGGACGCGCAGCGTGGCGGCGCTCATTGATCGGCCCCCACGCTTCCGGCGTCCGCGACGCGCGAGGAAAGCCGCTGTGCCAGCGCCGCGAACGCCGTCGACACGCGGTACGCGTCGTCGCGCGGGTAGGGTTCCGGGACGTCCCAGGCGTCGAGGATGCGTCCGGGCCGCGCGGCCATCACCGCGACCCGCGTCGACAGGAACACCGCCTCGTGGATGCTGTGGGTCACGAAGACGACGGTGAAGCGCTGCGCGGACCACAGCGACAGCAATTCGCCGTCGAGACGTTGCCGCGTGAATTCGTCGAGGGCGGCGAAAGGCTCGTCCATCAGCAACAGCTCGGGCCCGGTGACCAGCGCCCGCGCGATCGAAGCCCGCATCTGCATGCCGCCCGACAGTTCGCGCGGAAAGTGACGGGCGAAGCCGGCGAGGTTCACCCGCTCGAGTGCCGCTGCGACTGTTTCGTCCGCGACCTTGCGGGGGACCCCTGCGAGGTCGAGCGGCAGCCG
The DNA here is from genome assembly GCA_963816415.1 of uncultured Pseudomonadota bacterium. Taxonomy (GTDB): domain Bacteria; phylum Pseudomonadota; class Gammaproteobacteria; order Burkholderiales; family Casimicrobiaceae; genus VBCG01. The sequence goes on along the minus strand of CAWFKR010000017.1, from coordinate 423,305 downwards.
GACGTTCGTCGAAAGCCTCGCCCAGGGCATCAGCGTCGGCGACTGGAAGACGAAACCGACGCGCGGGCGGCGGTGATGGGCGGGCGAAGTCCCTGATGCGGTCCGCCCCGCCCCGGTACGGGCTGGCGTCGGATCGGTGGCGTCCGGCCAGGTGATCCGTCCCGAAGACGGCCGCGCGAGACCGGCGATCAGGTTGAGCAGCGTCGACTTGCCGCAGCCGGAGGGCCCGACGAGGGTCAGGAACTCGCCGCGCCGGACCACGAGGTCGACGCCGGTGAGTGCGCGGGTGCCGTTGGCGTAGGTCCTGGAAACGCCGTCGAGCTGGACCAGCGGCAGCCCCGTCAGCGGCTGCTCGGGCCGGGCATCGCCACCGCCGCTGCTCACGGCACCACGCGCACGGCCTTCACGAGGTCGAGGGTGTAAGCCTTTCCGTAATCGACGCTCGGCTTGGCGAGGCCTGCTTCGCGCAGGAAGTCGAAAGTCGCTTTCCAGCGCAGGTCCGTCATCGTCAACAGGCCGAACTTGCGCGCGTCCGCGTTGACGACGATGCCGTACTCGTTCAGCTTGCGCAGCCCGTAGGCGAGCAGATCGTCGCTCATCTCGGGGTTCGCCTTGCGGATCAGCGCGTTGCCGGCTGCGGGATGCGCGAGGTAAGTCTTCCAGCCTTCGGCCGACGCCCGGATGAAGCGCTCGAGCACGTCGCGCTTGTTCGCGAGCGTCGACCGCGTCACGACCAGGGTCTCCGAATACGGCGGGTAGCCGCGGTCGGCGAGCAGGAACACCACCGGCTTGATGCCGGCCTTCTCGATCGAGTACGGCTCGGAGGTCACGAATCCCTGCTGGGACAGCGACGGTTCGGCGAGAAAGGGCTGCACCGAGAAGCCGTAGGGTCGCTTCTGGGCGTCGGTGAATCCGAACTGCTGCCGCAGCCACGGCCAGAACGTCGTGTTGGATGCGGCGCCGATCGCGATCGGCTGGCCCTTGAGGTCCTCCAGGCGGTGGACGCCCGGATGCGCGATCAGCACCGTCGGGTTCTTCTGGAACGTTGCCGCTATCGCGACCACGGGCACGTCCTGCTCGACGGCGGACACCACCTGCAGCGCATCGGCCATCGCGATGTCGATCTGGCCCGCGGCCAGCAGCTGCAGGCCGTTCACCTGCGGCCCGCCCATGCGGATCGTCACATCGAGGCCGTACTTGCGGTAGGTCCCGTCCGCCAGCGCCTGGTAGAAGCCGCCGTGCTCGGCCTCGGCGAGCCAGTCGGTCGAGAACACGATCTTCTGCAGCGTCTGCGCCTGCGCGGACACGACACCCGTCAGGAGCATGAGGGCCAGGCCGAGCCATCGCATCGGGTTTCGCATCGTCACCGGTTCACTCCGTCGCAAAGCCACCTTTTTATCATGCCGGGCCCCGCGGCGGCGTCGCGGTCGCGGCGCTCACGCCAGTGCCCTGGCGAGCAGGTCCTCGCCGCCTTCGAGCAGGAAGGCCTTGAACGCCTGCGCTGCCGGCGACAGCCGCTTCTTTTCGCGATGGACGACGTGCCAGGCGCGCATCACCGGCGTGCCCGCGACGTTGAGGACGACGATGCGTCCGGTCTCGACCTCGAGCACGACGGTGTGCAGCGACAGGAAGCTCACGCCCATTCCGGCCATCACCGCCTGCTTGATCGTCTCGTTCGAGCTCATCTCCATCGTCTCGGCCGGATGGAATCCGCGCTCGGCGAACACGCGCTCGGTCGAGCTGCGCGTCCCCGAGCCGCGCTCGCGGATGATGAACGTGTCGGCGGCGAGCTGCTTCAACTGGACGCGGCGCTTGCCCGCGAGCGGGTGGTCGGGCGCAGCGATGATCGCCAGCGGGTGCCTGGCGTAGGCCGCGGCGATCGTGTCGATGCCCCGCGGTGGCTGGCCCATCAGGGCGAGGTCGATCCGGTTCTCGGCAAGGTCGCGCACGACGGCTTCGCGGTTGCTGACCGAGAGCCGGATCTTGACCTGGGGATTGCGGCGCCGGAACTCGGCGAGCAGCTTGGGCGCGAAGTATTTGGCGGTGCTGACCACCGCGATGTGCAGCTCGCCGCCCCCCGCGCCCTTCAGCGCGTTCAGCGACTCGTCGGCTTCCCGCAGCATCTGCATGATCGCGCGGCTGTAGCGGGCCACCTCGTGGCCGGCGGCGGTCAGCTGCACGCGTCGCCCGACGTGTTCGAACAGCGGCAGTCCGACCTGCTGCTCGAGCTGCTTGATCTGCAGCGACACCGCAGGCTGCGTCAGATGAATCTCGGCCGCCGCGCGGCCGAAGTGCAGGTGGCGGGCCGCGCTTTCGAAGATCTGCAGCTGTCGCAGTGTTGTGCGGCGCAACATCCGATCGCCCTCAGTCGAACTTATGGAACGTATTAAAAACTTTAAGTAGCGCTAATGCAATGGGAGCTCTACGCTGCGGCCGTCATCCGACGTGGAGGAGCTGCGATGGGAACGCACGCAGAAGGCAAGACGATCAAGGACGCGGCGGCGCGCTACAAGGCCGGCGTGCTCAAGTACGCGCAGATGGGTTACTGGGAACCCGACTACGTGCCGAAGGACACCGATGTCCTGGCGCTGTTCCGCATCACGCCGCAGGAGGGCGTCGATCCGGAGGAAGCGGCCGCGGCCGTGGCGGGCGAATCGTCGACGGCGACCTGGACGGTCGTGTGGACCGACCGGCTGACGTCCTGCGAGCAGTATCGGGCCAAGGCCTACAGGGTCGACCCGGTCCCGGGCTCGCCGGGGCAGTATTTTGCGTGGATCGCCTACGACCTCGACCTGTTCGAGCCGGGGTCGATCGCCAACCTGACCGCATCGATCATCGGCAACGTGTTCGGCTTCAAGCCGATCAAGGCGCTGCGTCTCGAGGACATGCGCATCCCGGTCGCCTACGTCAAGACCTTCGACGGGCCGCCGACCGGCATCGTCGTCGAGCGCGAGCGCCTCGACAAGTTCGGCCGCCCGCTGCTCGGCGCGACGATCAAGCCCAAGCTCGGGCTGTCGGGCAAGAACTACGGTCGCGTCGTCTACGAGGCACTGAAGGGCGGGCTCGATTTCACCAAGGACGACGAGAACATCAACTCGCAGCCGTTCATGCACTGGCGCGATCGCTTCCTGTCGTGCATGGAAGCGGTGAACCGCGCGCAGGCCGCGACCGGCGAGATCAAGGGGCACTACCTCAACGTGACCGCCGGCACGATGGAGGACATGTACGAGCGCGCGAACTTCGCGAAGGATCTGGGCTCGGTCGTCGTGATGATCGACCTCGTCATCGGCTACACGGCGATCCAGTCGATGTCCAAGTGGGCGCGGAAGAACGACATGATCCTGCACCTGCACCGTGCCGGCCATTCGACGTACACGCGGCAGAAGACGCACGGCGTGTCGTTCCGCGTGATCTCCAAGTGGATGCGGCTGGCGGGCGTCGACCACATCCATGCGGGCACGGTCGTCGGCAAGCTGGAGGGCGACCCGAATTCGGTGCAGGGCTTCTACGACATCCTGCGCGAGCCGGTGAACCCGGTGAACCTGACCCGCGGTCTCTTCTTCGAGCAGGACTGGGCGGGGCTGCGCAAGGTGATGCCGGTGGCGTCGGGCGGCATCCACGTCGGGCAGATGCACCAGCTGCTCACGTATCTGGGCGAGGACAACGTCCTGCAGTTCGGCGGAGGCACGATCGGCCACCCGATGGGCATCGCCGCCGGCGCGACCGCGAACCGCGTGGGACTGGAAGCGATGATCCTCGCGCGCAACGAGGGCCGCGACATCTGGAACGAAGGGCCGCAGATCCTCGAGAACGCAGCGCGGAATTGCACGCCGCTGCGGGCGGCGCTCGACACGTGGAAGGACATCACCTTCGACTACGCGAGCACCGACACGCTCGATTTCGTGCCGACGCCGACCCCCGCCTGACCCGACACCGAGAGGAAACCAAGCGATGAAGCTGACCCAGGGCACGTTTTCCTTCCTTCCCGACCTGACCGACGAGCAGATCGGTGCGCAGATCGAGTATTGCCTGAAGAACGGCTGGGCGGTGTCGATCGAGTACACCGACGATCCCCACCCGCGCAACAGCTATTGGGACATGTTCGGCGCGCCGATGTTCGACCTCAAGGATGCTGCCGGCATCATGGGCGAGGTGCAGAACTGCCGCGCCACGTTCCCGAACTGCTACATCAAGGTGAATGCGTTCGATTCGACCCACGGCGTCGAGTCGCTGCGGCTGTCGTTCATCGTCAACCGTCCGAAGGACGAGCCAGGGTTCGCGCTGATCCGCGAGGAGGTCGCCGGACGGCAGATCCGCTACACGACGCGCGCCTACGCGACCGACAGGCCCGAAGGGACGCGCTACTAGCGCCCCGCGGCCGCGCAACCCGATGTCAGGAGGAGACATCGTGTCGACCCCGGACGCCCCGCCGCTCGATCTCGACGCGCTCTATCGCGACTCGCACGTCGGCGAGACGCTCGACGCGCTCGACCGCGAGCTCGTCGGGCTCGTCCCGGTCAAGACGCGCGTGCGCGAAATCGCGGCGCTGCTGCTCGTCGAGCGGCTGCGCCGCACGCTGGGGCTGGGCCTCGAAGCCGGGGCGCCGTCGCTGCACATGTCGTTCACCGGGAACCCCGGCACCGGCAAGACGACGGTCGCGCTGCGGATGGCGGCGCTGCTGCACAGCCTGGGCTACGTCCGCAAAGGGCACCTGATCGCCGTCACGCGCGACGACCTGGTCGGCCAGTACATCGGCCACACCGCACCCAAGACCAAGGAGGTGCTGAAGAAAGCGATGGGCGGGGTGCTGTTCATCGACGAGGCCTACTACCTCTATCGTCCCGAGAACGAGCGCGACTACGGACAGGAGGCGATCGAGATCCTGCTGCAGGTGATGGAGAACCAGCGCGACGACCTGGTCGTGATCTTCGCCGGATACAAGGACCGGATGGAGCGCTTCTTCCAGAGCAACCCCGGGCTTTCGTCGCGGATCGCGCACCACATCGACTTCCCCGATTACTCGGAGGATGAGCTCTTCTCGATCGCACAGCTGATGCTCGACAAGATGCAATACCGGCTGACCGACGGGGCCGCGCAGGCGCTGCGCGAGTACATCGCGCTGCGCAGGACGCAGCCGCATTTCGCGAATGCGCGCTCGGTGCGCAACGCCCTCGACCGGGCGCGGCTGCGGCAGGCCAAGCGGCTGTTCGAGAACCGGAGCGCGCCGCTGTCGCGCGATGCGCTGATGACCATCGAAGCCGCGGACCTGCGGGCGAGCCGGGTGTTCGGGAATGGAGGTGCGAAGTGATCGCCGGCACGGGTTCCGGAGCGACGACTTCCGGCGTGCATCCTCGCGCAGATGCGACCGATGCGGGCCTCGCCGCACTGATCTTCGACGTCGACGGGACGCTCGCCGACACCGAGGAGACGCATCGCCAGGCGTTCAACTACGCGTTCCTGCATTTCGGCCTCGGCTGGGAGTGGCCGAAGCCTCTCTACCGCGAGCTGCTCATGACGTCCGGCGGCAAGGAGCGCATCGCCGGTTTCATCGACACCCTGCAGATCCCGGCCGCCGAAGCCGCGCGCCTTCGCCAGCTCGTGCCGGCGATCCATCGCGAGAAGACGCGCCTCTATGCCGAACTGATCGCCGATGGCCGCTGTCCGCTGCGACCGGGGATCGTCCGGTTGATCGACGACGCGCGCGGCTCGGGGGTCCGGCTGGCCATCGCCTCGACGACCACACCCGAGAACGTCCATGCGCTGCTGACCAGGCACCTCGGCGACGGCGCACTGCAGATGTTCGCCTGCATCGCCTGCGGCGATCACGTCGAGCGCAAGAAGCCCGCGCCGGACATCTACGAGCTTGCGCTTGCGACGCTGGGCTGCCCGGCGCGCCGCTGCATCGCCTTCGAGGATTCCGCCAACGGCCTGCGTGCCGCGAAAGCCAGCGGGCTCTACACGGTGGTGACGCCTTCGCAGTGGACGATGGGCGAGAACTTCGCCGATGCGGACCTCGTGCTCTCACACCTGGGCGATTCCGCGCATCCGCTGCCCCCCGCGCAGGCCGCGGCCGCCGGCGGCCCCTGGCTGGGCCTGCGCGAACTTCGCAGCCTGCACGCGGCGGCGACCGGCGCTGCAGCGCAGGAAGGGGCGCGATCGTGAGCCGCCGCCCCGACGATGCACGAACCGGTGCGCCGGAGCTGCCCGCGCGCGTCCGCGCGGTGGCTTTCGATCTCGACGGTACGCTCGTCGACAGCGCGCCCGACCTGGCAGCCGCCGCCAACGCGATGCTGGAAGCGCTCGGCCACCCGCGAGTGCCGGAAGCGCACATCGCGACCCTGATCGGCGGCGGCGTCGACCGCCTCGTCGAAGGCGCGCTTGCCGCGAGCACCGGTCGCGCCGCCGAGGCGAAGCCGCTGGCCGCGGCGGTGGCGCTGTTCCGCCGCTGCTACGCCGAGCGCCTGTTCGACCGCAGCCGCGTCTACCCCGGCGTGATCGAAGGGCTCGAGGCGCTCGAAGCGCAGGGGGTCACGCGCTGCTGCATCACCAACAAGGCCAGTGCATTCACGCTGCCGTTGCTCGACGCCGCCGGCCTTGCGCGCCGGCTGGCGTTCGCGCTGTGCGCGGACCGGCGCGAAGAGCGCAAGCCGGCCCCCGACCTGCTGCTCGCCGCCTGCCTGCGCCTGAAGGTCGCTCCCGCCGAGATGCTCTACGTCGGGGACTCGCGCATCGACATCGAGGCGGCGCGCGCGGCGGGCTGTCCCGTCGCCGTCGTCGACTACGGCTACCATCAGGGATATTCGCTGGCGGCCGAGCGCCCGGACTGGATCATCGGGAGCCTCGCCGAACTGTCCGCGCTGCCTGCCATGCGACCCTTTGCGAACCTGCAAGCCTGAGGACCGAAACGATGCTCGCCGATCGCACGACGCTGACCCAGTTCCTGATCGAGGAACGCCGCCGCCATCCGGGTGCGAGCGGCGAGTTGAACGGCCTGATCCTCGACGTCGCCCTCGCCTGCAAGGCGATCTCGAGGGCCGTCGCGAGCGGCGCCCTCGCGGGCATTCTGGGCAGCACCTCGGCGACCAACGTCCAGGGCGAGACGCAGAAGAAGCTCGACGTCATCGCCAACGATCTCTTCCTGCGCGCCAACGAGTGGGGCGGCCATCTGGCAGGCATGGTGTCCGAGGAGGTAGAGGAACCCTGCGCGATTCCCGCGCAATACCCGAAAGGCAGCTACCTGCTGCTGTTCGACCCGCTGGACGGGTCGTCGAACATCGACGTCAACGTTGCCGTGGGCAGCATCTTCTCGATCCTGCGGGCACCGAATCCGGGCACCGACGCGTCGGCGGGGGACTTCCTGCAGCCGGGCCGGGAACAGGTGTGTGCCGGCTACGCGATCTACGGCCCTTCGACGATGCTGGTGCTGACCGTCGGCAACGGCGTCCACGGCTTCACGCTCGATCCGGTGCTGGGCGAGTTCTTCCTGACGCACCCGGGCATCGGCATTCCGGTGACGACCAGCGAATTCGCGATCAATGCGTCGAACAGCCGTTTCTGGGAGCCCGCCGTCAAGCGCTACGTCGAAGAGTGCCTGGCGGGAAAGCCGGGGCCGCGCGGCAAGGATTTCAACATGCGCTGGATCGCATCGCTGGTCGCCGAGACGCATCGCGTCCTGATGCGCGGCGGCGTGTTCCTCTATCCGCGCGACACCAAGGACCCGCCGAAGCCGGGAAGGCTGCGGCTGCTCTACGAGGCCAATCCGATCGCGTTCATCGTCGAGCAGGCGGGCGGGCGGGCGACCACCGGACTGGCGAGGATGCTCGACACGGTGCCCGAGTCGCTGCACCAGCGCATCGGCGTGATCTTCGGTTCGCGCGAGGAGGTCGCGAGGATCGAGCAGTACCACCGCGACCACAACCTGCGCGAATTCGACGCGCCGCTGTTCGCCTCGCGCGGGTTGTTCCGCGCGACCATCTGATCAGGACGCAAGGCACGGGAGGGCACGGGATGTCGATCAAGCATCCGATCATCGCGATCACCGGTTCGTCGGGCGCAGGCACGACGTCGGTGATGCGCACATTCGAGCAGATCTTCCGTCGCGAAGGCGTCGACGCGGCGTTCATCGAGGGCGACAGCTTCCACCGCTACGACCGTGCCGAGATGAAGCAGAGGATGGCGGAGGAGCTGGCGCGCGGCAACCAGCATTTCAGCCATTTCGGTCCCGAGAACAACCTGTTCAAGGAACTCGCCGAGCTGTTCGACGGTTACGGCCGGACGGGCGGGGGCCGGCGCCGGAAGTACCTGCACGACGAGGACGAGGCGAAGCCCTACGGTCAGAAGCCGGGGACGTTCACGCCCTGGGAGGAGCTGCCGGCGAACACCGACCTGCTGTTCTACGAGGGCCTGCACGGGGCCGTCGTCACCGAGCAGGTGAACGTCGCGCAGCACGTCGACCTGCTGATCGGCGTGGTGCCGGTGATCAACCTCGAGTGGATCCAGAAAATCGAGCGCGACCGGAAGACCCGCGGCTATTCCACCGAGGCCGTGACCGACACGATCCTGCGGCGGATGAACGACTACGTCCATTACATCTGCCCGCAATTCGCGCACACGCACGTCAATTTCCAGCGGGTGCCGGTCGTCGACACGTCGAATCCTTTCATCGCGAGGTTCATTCCCACGCCGGACGAATCGATGCTGGTGATCCGCTTCGCGAACCCGCGCGGGATCGACTTCCCGTACCTGCTGTCGATGCTCGACGGCTCGTTCATGTCGCGCGCCAACACGATCGTGTGCCCGGGAGGCAAGATGGACCTCGCGATGCAGCTCATCTTCACGCCGATGATCTGGCGGCTGATGGAGCGGCGCAAGCAGGCGACGGCGGGCTAGACGGAGGAGAGGAAGATGAATGTCCAGGTTTCCGAGCGACCGACGGTCGACTCGAGGGAACGCGACGTGGTGAACGTCCTGCGGGCACTGGCGATGGACGCCGTGCAGAAGGCGAACTCGGGACATCCCGGCATGCCGATGGGCATGGCGGAGATCGCCGAGGTGCTGTGGCGCCGGCACCTGCGCCACAACCCCGGCAATCCGAAATGGGTCGACCGCGACCGCTTCGTGCTTTCGAACGGCCACGGCTCGATGCTGCAGTACGCACTGCTGCACCTCGCCGGTTACGACCTCTCGATCGACGACTTGAAGCGCTTCCGCCAGATGCACTCGAAGACCCCGGGCCACCCCGAGGTCGGGGTGACGCCGGGGGTCGAGACCACGACCGGTCCGCTGGGCCAGGGCATCGCCAACGCCGTCGGCATGGCGATCGCCGAGAAGGAGCTCGCGGCCGAGTTCAACCGGCCGGGATTCGACATCGTCGACCACCACACCTTCGTGTTCCTGGGTGACGGCTGCATGATGGAGGGGATCTCGCACGAGGTCTGCTCGCTCGCGGGCACCCTGGGCCTGGGCAAGCTGATCGCGCTCTACGACGACAACGGCATCTCGATCGACGGGCACGTCGAAGGCTGGTTCACCGACGACACGCCGCGCCGCTTCGAGGGCTACGGCTGGCACGTGGTCGCTGGCGTCGACGGTCACGATCGCGAGGCGATCCACCGGGCGATCCTCGCGGCGAAGGCGGTGACCGACCGGCCGTCGCTGATCTGCTGCAAGACGGTGATCGGGAAGGGCTCGCCGAACAAGGCCGGATCGCACGAGGCTCACGGGGCTGCACTGGGCGACAAGGAGATCGCCGCGACGCGCGCCGCGATCGGCTGGAGCTACGCGCCTTTCGAGGTTCCTCCGCACGTGAGCGCCGCGTGGAACGCGCGCGAGCAGGGCGCGGTGGCCGAAGGATCGTGGCGCGAGCAGTTCGACGCCTATGCCTACGCCCATCCGGAGCTCGCGCGCGAGTTCGAGCGTCGGATGCGGGGGGAATTGCCCGCGGACTTCGACGCCCGCGTCGTGGCGATGATGGCGAAGGCGAAGGAAAAGGCGGAGACGATCGCGACGCGCAAGGCTTCGCAGAACGCGATCGAGGCGCTGGCGCCGCTGCTGCCCGAGCTCCTCGGCGGTTCAGCCGACCTCGCGGGCTCGAACCTCACGCTGTGGTCGGGCTCGCGCGCGATCACCCACGACTCGGGTGGCAACTATCTGTACTACGGCGTGCGGGAATTCGGCATGGCCGCGATCATGAACGGCATCGCGCTGCACGGCGGATTCATTCCGTACGGGGGGACGTTCCTGACCTTCGCCGACTACTGTCGCAGTGCGCTGCGCATGGCTTCGCTGATGAAGATCGGCGCGATCTTCGTGTTCACGCACGATTCGATCGGCCTGGGCGAGGACGGGCCGACGCACCAGCCGATCGAGCACGCGGCGACGCTGCGGCTCATTCCCGGCATGGACGTCTGGCGGCCCTGCGACACCAAGGAGTCGGTCGTCGCCTGGGCGATGGCGATCGAGCGCCGCGACGGGCCGTCGTGCCTGCTGTTCAGCCGGCAGAACCTGCCGTTCCAGTTGCGGCCGGCCGAGGAGGTCGCCAACATCCGGCGCGGCGCCTACGTGCTGGTCGAGCCCGATGCTGCGCCGCGCGCGGTGATCGTCGCCACCGGCTCCGAGGTGCCGCTCGCCGTCGACGCGGCGAAAGGACTCGCCGGCGAAGGCATTCCGGTGCGCGTCGTGTCGATGCCGTCGACCACGGTGTTCGACCGCCAGGACGAGGCCTACCGCGACCGCGTGCTGCCCCCCGGCATCCCCTGCGTCGCGGTCGAGGCCGGCGTGCCCGATTTCTGGCGCAAGTACGTCGGACGCTCGGGCGCCGTGGTCGGCATCGACCGTTTCGGGGAATCGGCGCCGGCGGCCGAGCTGTTCCGCCACTTCGGCTTCACGCCCGAGCGCGTCGCCGACGCGGTGAAATCGGTGCTGGCGGGCGCCGGCGCCGCTCGATAGCGAATCAGTCGATCACCGGACCGGTGGCGCGTTCGCGCCCGGCGTTGGCGCCGGGTGGAATGCCCGTCCGGCACGGCAACGTCTCAAGGAGGGCAGGTCATGGCTATGGTGTCGTTGCGGCAGTTGCTCGATCATGCGGCGGACGGGGGTTACGGCGTTCCCGCGTTCAACGTCAACAACATGGAGCAGATCCACGCGATCATGCAGGCGGCCGAGGAAATGGACGCGCCGGTGATCCTGCAGGCGTCCGCGGGCGCGCGCAAGTACGCGGGCGAGGCCTTCCTCAGGCACCTCGTCCAGGCGGCAGTCGAGACCTGGCCGCAGATCCCGCTGGTCATGCACCAGGACCACGGCGCAAGCCCCGCCGTGTGCCAGGCGTCGATCCGCTCGGGGTTCACCAGCGTGATGATGGACGGGTCGCTGCGGGAGGACATGAAGACGCCGGCCTCCTACGACTACAACGTCGACGTGACGCGCAGGGTCGTCGAGATGGCGCATGCGATCGGCGTGTCGGTCGAAGGCGAGCTCGGCTGCCTCGGCTCGCTCGAGTCCGGCATGGCCGGGGAGGAGGACGGCGTCGGCGCCGAAGGCAAGCTGTCGCACGACCAGATGCTGACCGACCCCGAGCAGGCGGCCGATTTCGTGCGCCGGACCGGCGTCGATGCGCTGGCGATCGCGATCGGCACGTCGCATGGCGCCTACAAGTTCTCGCGGCAGCCGACCGGCGACGTGCTGGCGATCGACCGCATCAAGGACATCCACCGGCGCATCCCCGACACGCACCTGGTGATGCACGGCTCGTCGTCGGTGCCGCAGGAGTGGCTCGCCATCATCCGCGAATACGGCGGCGAGCTGAAGGAGACCTACGGCGTTCCGCTCGAGGAGATCCGCGAGGGCATACGCAATGGCGTGCGCAAGGTGAACATCGACACCGACATCCGGCTCGCGATGACGGGGGCGATACGTCGTGCGCTGGCGAAGGATCCGAGCGAATTCGATCCGCGCAAGCTGTTCAAGGATGCGACGGCGGCGGCAAAGGGCATCTGTGCGTCGCGTTTCGAGGCTTTCGGCTGCGCGGGCCAGGCGTCGAAGATCAAGCCGGTGCCGCTCGAGAAGATGGCCGAACGTTACCGCAGGAAGGAGCCGGCGCAGGCCATCGCCTAGAATCCGCGGCAGGAGGGAAGGATGATGGCGAATCCCTTGACCTGCCGTTTCCCGGGGCCGCAGGGCGCGATCCCGCCGGGCGCATAGCGTCGTGGCGGCCGAAGAGCTCGCGCGGATCCTGGGCGTACAGCGCGAGGCGTTCTACGCCGAGCGCTATCCGGATCTGCGGCTGCGTCGCGACCGGCTCGCCCGGCTGCTCGGGATCGTCACGCGTCACGAGGACGCGCTGGTCGACGCAATCGCCCGCGATTTCGGCCATCGTTCGTCGCACGAGACCCGGCTGGCGGAGCTCTACGTCGTGGCCGCCGAGGCGCGCCACGCGATCCGGAGCCTGCCGCGCTGGATGAAGCCCCGTCGCGTCGCGACGCCCTGGCATCTGCTGCCCGCCTCGGCATCCATCATGTATCAGCCGCTGGGCGTGGCCGGCGTGATCAGTCCCTGGAACTATCCGGTGCAGCTCGCGCTCGCGCCGGCGGCCGCGGCGCTGGCGGCGGGCAACCGCGTGATGCTGAAGCCCTCCGAGATGACGCCGGCGACGTCGCTGCTGCTGGGCGAACTGGTCGCGACGCACTTCCGCGAGGACGAGTTCGCGGTGGTCCTGGGGGATGCCGACGTCGGCGCTGCGTTCGCCGCGCTTCCCTTCGGCCACCTGTTCTTCACCGGATCAACGGCGGTGGGCAGGCGCGTCGCGACCGCGGCTGCCGCCAACCTGACGCCGGTGACGCTCGAACTCGGCGGCAAGTCGCCGGCGCTGTTCGACCAGGACGCCGATTTCGCGCACGGCATTCCGCGGCTGATCGTCGGCAAGCTGCTGAACGCCGGGCAGACCTGCATCGCCCCGGATTACGCGCTGGTCCCCGCCGACCGCCTCGGCGAGTTCGTCGCGGCGGTCACCGACGCGCTGCCGAGGCTCTACCCGGCGGTGGCGACCAATCCCGATTATTCGTCGATCATCAACGCGCATCACTACGCGCGGCTCGAGGCGCTGATCGACGACGCACGCGCAAGGGGAGCCAGCATCGTGGCGCTCGACGCGGGGTCTGCGGGCGGGCAGGCGCATCCGCGGCGGTTGCCGCCCACGCTCGTCACCGGCGTGACCGACGACATGGCGATCATGCGCGAGGAGATCTTCGGCCCGCTGCTGCCGATCGAGACGTATGCGACGCTCGATGACGCGATCGCGCGCATCAATGCCCGGCCGCATCCGCTCGCGCTGTACTGGTTCGGTCGCGATCGCGCGCGCTGCGAGCACATGCTGCACGAGACGCTCGCCGGCGGCGTGACGGTCAACGACACGCTCTGGCATTTCGCGCACGAAGGCCTGCCGTTCGGCGGCGTCGGGCCGTCGGGCATCGGGGCCTACCACGGGTGGCACGGCTTCGCGACGTTCTCCAACGCCAAGCCGGTGTTCCGCCAGTCGCGCTACGCGGCGGCGCGGCTGCTCTATCCGCCCTATGGCTGGATGTTCGAGCGCGTGCTGGCGCTGCTGCGCCGGCTCAACGGCTAGCCGCGGCGCGGCGCGGCCAGCCGGTCGGAGACGTCGCCGATTCGCCGATTCAGCCGCGGCGCGAAGGCAGCATCCGCCGCAGCACGCCGTCGTGGCGGACGTAGTGGTGGAACAGCGCCGCCGCCGTGTGCAATCCGATCAGTGCCAGCAGCGTCCACATCAGGAACGAGTGGACGTCGCCTGCGGCGAATCCTGCCCGCGTCCCCGCGGGAACGAGGTACGGCAGCGCAAAGAGCTTGAAAGGCGTGACCGGAAAGTCGCGCGCCGATGCCGCGGCCCAGCCCAGGATCGGGCCGGCCAGCAGCAGCGCATAGAGCAACGCGTGCGTCACGCCGGCAGTGAGGCGCTCCCACGGCGCGGATTCCGGCACGGAGTGTGCGACCGGGAGGAACAGGCGCCGCAGCCACCGCAGCGCCACGACGACGAAGATCAGCACGCCGAGCGAGAAGTGCAGGTTGATCAAGGGCCCAGGTACGGTGCCGCGCCGCATCGGGGGCATCGCGATCGAGACCACGAACTGCGCGAGGACCAGGAGGAAGACCAGCCAGTGCAGCCACTTGGCGGTGGCGTCGTAGTCGTCGCGCATCACTTGGACGACGGCAGCGTGCCCTCGACGCCCTCGACGTAGTAGTCCATCTTCGACAGCGCGTCGTCGGTGATCGTCTGCCCGGCGGCGAGTCGCAGCTTGCCCTGGTTGTCCTTCATCGGACCGGTGAAGGGATTGAGCTTGCCCGCGGCGATCTCGGCCTCGGCCTTCGTCTCGAGGTCCCGCACGTCCTGCGGCACCATCTTGCCGAACGGGCCCATCTTGATCATGCCATCCTTGATCCCGCCCCAGACGCGGTCGGGTTTCCAGGTCCCGTCGAGCACCGACTGCGCGACCCGGGTGTAGTACTTGTCCCACACGTGCGTGACGGCCGTGATCTGCGCGTCGGGCCCGTATTTCGACATGTCGGAATGGTAGGCGACCGCATAGACGTGCTTCGCCTCGGCCGTCTGCACGACCGCCGTCGAGTCGGTGTGATGCGTCAGCACGTCGGCCCCCTGCGCGACGAGGGTGCTGGCGGCTTCGCTTTCACGACCCGGATCGAACCAGGAGCTGGTCCAGACGACCTTGACGACGGCCTTGGGGTTGACGCTGCGCATGCCGCGCGTGAACGCGTTGATGCCCATGACGACTTCCGGGATCGGGAAGGCGGCGACGTAACCGGCGATGTTGGTCCTGGTCATCCTGCCCGCGACGATGCCCGCGAGATAGCGACCTTCGTAGAAGCGCGCATTGTAGGTGCCGACGTTCTTCGCGGTCTTGTAGCCGGTGGCGTGCTCGAAGTCGACGTTGGGGAATTCGCGCGCGACCTTGAGCGTCGGGTTCATGTACCCGAACGAGGTGGTGAAGATCAGCTTGCAGCCCGATTGCGCGAGATCGCGGATCACGCGCTCGGCGTCGGCGCCTTCGGCCACGTTCTCGACGTACTTGGTCGTCACCTTGCCCGCGAGGTTCTTCTCCATGGCGATCCGCGCGATGTCGTGCTGGTGCGTCCAGCCCGCATCCGAGACGGGGCTCACGTAGACGAAGCAGATCTTGAGCGGCTCCTTGGTCTGCGCTGCGGCGGGAAGCGCGAGAGCGAGCGCCCACGCGGCCATGGCCGCGAGCGTCATCCTGCGGGTGGTGCGGAACATCATGTTCTCCTGGATCGGATCGGAGGGGACGGAACCGGCCGCATTTTACGCCAGACCCTCACCTGCCTCGCTCGCGCTCGGTACCCTCATCCGCTCGGCGCTGACGCGCCTCGCACCCTCTCCCGCGTGCGGGAGAGGGTTGGGGCGAGGGGCCATCCTCCCTCTGTCCGCGTGCGGGGAGAGGGTTGGGGTGAGGGGGTCATTCCGGATGGAAAGGCTTGCCCAGCGACGCGGGGGCATTCAGCCGGATCGTCGTCGCATCGCGCGAAATGATCGCGAGCACGACGATCGTCGCGACGTACGGCAGCATCGCGAGCAGCTGCGAGGGGATTGCGACGCCCGCGGCCTGTGCCTCGAATTGCGCGAGCGTGACGCCTCCGAACAGGTAGGCACCGGCGAGCACCCGCCACGGCTTCCACGTGGCGAAGACCACCAGCGCCAGGGCGATCCAGCCGCGCCCCGCCGTCATGCCTTCGGCCCACGACGGCGTGTAGGCGACCGCCAGGTACGCGCCGCCCACGCCCGCGCAGGCGCCGCCGAACATCACGGCGGCATAGCGCAGCGCGATGACCGGGTGACCGATCGCATGCGCGGATTCGGGCGATTCGCCGACCGCGCGCAGGATGAGCCCGGCCCGCGTCCGATGCAGGAACCAGTGGACGGCCGCGAACAGCGCGAGCGACAGGTAGACCATCGGGTTGTGGCCGAACAGCAGCCGCCCGACGATCGCCGCATCGGAGAGGCCCGGGATCGACAGCGGCTTGATGCCCTCGATGACGACGCTGATGTAGCCGCGACCGACGAATGCCGACAGGCCCACGCCGAACAGCGACAGCGCGAGCCCGGTGGCGACCTGGTTGG
Source organism: uncultured Pseudomonadota bacterium (assembly GCA_963816415.1). GTDB lineage: Bacteria > Pseudomonadota > Gammaproteobacteria > Burkholderiales > Casimicrobiaceae > VBCG01. Next base: position 407,146 of record CAWFKR010000017.1, on the reverse strand, counting down.
CGAGAAGCGTCAGCGCGATTACCGCGAACACCAGCGACAGCGCGGCGCCCGCCAGCGCGCCGGCGCCGACACCGAGCCAAGGCGAATGCGTCCTGGCGGCGACGATGAACGATGCCACGGCGCCGGTCAGCATCATCCCCTCGACGCCGAGGTTCAGCACGCCCGATCGCTCGACGACGAGCTCGCCCAGCGCGGCGAAGACCAGCGGCGTGCCCGCGGCCAGCGTCAGGATCACGAGTTGCGAGAATGCGTCCATCGAGATGGCGATGGCGACGCGGCGGGGTCAGGCCGCGTCGGGCAGCGCACGCACGACGCGCAGCCGGTAGTTGACGAGCACGTCGGCGGCGAGCAGCAAGAACAGCAGCGTGCCCTGGAACAGGCCGGTGACGGCGGACGGCAGCGCGAGATTCACCTGCGCGGACTCGCCGCCGAGGTAGAGCAGCGACATCAGGAGGCTCGCGAACACGATGCCGACCGGATGCAGCCGTCCGACGAACGCGACGATGATCGCGGCAAAGCCATAGCCGGGCGACATCGACTGCAGCAGCTGTCCGATCGGCCCGGCGGCTTCGTTGACGCCGGCGATGCCGGCGCAGGCTCCGCCTGCGAGCATGCCCAGCCAGACGTTGCGCTTCGAGGAGATCCCGGCATAGGCCGCGGCACCGGGCGCGAGTCCCGCGACGCGCATCTCGAATCCCCATACGCTCCTGCGCAGGAAGAGCCACGCGATCGCCACCGCTGCCAGTGCGACCAGGAAGCCGGCGTTCAGCCGCGTCCCGGCGAGAAGCACGGGAAGAAGCGCTGCATCGGCGAACAGCTTCGACTGCGGAAAGTTGTAGCCCTGCGGATCGCGCCACGGCCCGTGAACCAGCCACGACAGCAGGAACTGGGCGACGTAGACCAGCATCAGCGAGGTCAGGATCTCGTTGGCGTTGAAGCGCGTGCGCAGCCATGCCGGAATCGCCGCCCAGGCCATGCCGCACAGCGCGCCCGCGACGATCATCGCCGGGAGCAGCACCGCCGACGGAATCTGCGTGTCGCCGGCGGCGAGCGCCAGGCCGCCGCCGGCGATCGCACCCAGCGTCAACTGGCCCTCGGCGCCGATGTTCCAGACGTTCGCGCGATAGCCGATGGCCAGCCCCGTCGCGATCAGCATCAACGGACTGGCCTTGAGCAGCAGTTCGGCGATGCCGTAGCGCGTCGCGACGGGTTGGAAGAAGAATGCGCGGAATGCGGCGACGGGGTCCTTGCCCAGAGCCTCGAAGACGACGAAGCCGACGACCAGCGTGGCCAGCGCCGCGAGCAGGGGTGCCAGCAGCACCGCCGCGCGCGAGGGTTCGGGGCGTGCTTCGAGCGCGATTCTCATCGGCGATGATCGGCGGCGTCGTGCGCCGGCGCTGCTGCGGATGCTGCGGTGGCCCCTGCCATCAGCAGGCCGATCTCCGCGGCAGTGGTGTCCCGGACCGGGCGCGGCGGCGAGAGCCGCCCCTGGGCGATGACGGCAAGCCGGTCGCAGATCTCCATCAGCTCGTCCAGTTCCTCCGAGACCACCAGCACGGCGACGCCGGCGTCGCGCAGGTCGACCAGCGCCTGTCGGATCTGCGCGCTCGCACCGACGTCGACGCCCCAGGTCGGCTGGGCCGCGAGCAGGACCTTGGGTTTCTGGCGGATTTCGCGGCCGACGATGAATTTCTGCAGATTTCCCCCGGAGAGGCTGCGCGCAACGGTTTCGGGTCCGTGGGCCCTGACCCCCCAGGACGCGATGGTCTCCGCCGCCCAGGATCGCGCGGCGTCGGCGCGGATGAGTCCGTGCGAGACGAGGCCCAGATGGCGCGCGGTCAGCAGCACATTGTCGGTGAGGGACATCTCGGGCACCGCTCCGCGCCCGAGGCGCTCCTCGGGGACGAAAGCGAGTCCGAGCGACCGGCGCTCGGCCACGCCCAGGTTTCCCGCTGCGGTACCGCACAGCGTGACCGCGTCGCCCCGCGCGAGCCTGCGCTCGCCCGACAGCGCGGCGAGGAGCTCCTTCTGGCCGTTGCCCGAGATGCCCGCGATGCCTACGATCTCGCCGGCGCGCACCGTGAGCGAGATCGATCGCAGCGTCGTTCCGAACGGGTCGTCCGAATCGAGGTCGAGGGCGTCGACGACCAGGGCGGGGGCGCCGGCGGCGGACGGGCGATGCCGCGGGTGCGGAAGCTCGCCGCCGATCATCATCCGCGCAAGCGATGCCGTCGTCTCGCGCCGTGGATCGCATTCGCCGGTCACCCTGCCTGCGCGCATCACGGTCGCGCGATGGCACAGCTCGCGGATCTCGTCGAGCTTGTGGCTGATGTAGACGATGCTGCAGCCTTCACTGGCAAGCTGGCGCAGCGTGCCGAACAGCAGCTGGACCGCCTGCGGCGTCAGCACCGATGTCGGCTCGTCCATGATCAGCACCCGCGGCGCCTGCAGCAGGCAGCGCACGATCTCGACCCGCTGCCGTTCACCGACCGACATCGTGTGCACTGGCCGGACCGCGTCCAGCGGGAGGCCGTAGCGCTCGGAGACGTCGCGGATCCGGTCCGGGAGACCGGGACCTGCCTCGGCGGCGTCGAGTGCCAGCGCGATGTTCTCGGCAACGCTCAGGGTCTCGAACAGCGAGAAATGCTGGAACACCATGCCGAGCCCGAGCCTGCGCGCCTGCGCCGGGCTCGCGATGTGGACCCGTCTGCCCTCCCACTGCATCGTTCCGGCGTCCGGCTTCACGACGCCGTAGATGATCTTCATCAGCGTCGACTTCCCCGCGCCGTTCTCGCCGAGGACGGCGTGGATCTCGCCCGGCAGTACGTCGAGGTCGACGTGGTCGTTGGCGACGACGCCCGGGTACGCCTTGGTGATTCCGCGAAGCGCCAGACGTGGCGTCGGCAGTGCTTCCGGTGCTCCGGTCAGGGTGCTCAAGGACGCCGTCCGGGCATCCGGGTGGCTGCGACGCCGGAGCGCCGGATTTCGCCCAGGCATTGTCGCGGCGTGGGCTGCTGCGGCGTGACTTGCGGCGGCATGACTTGCGGTGCCCGGCCCGCGACGTCGACGCGTCGGCCGTGGCGCAGGAAGCGGACGGTCATGCTGCTCGGTGGGCACCGGAGGATGATGTGCGCCGCCAAGATAGCACAGCGGACCGGGCGGACCGGGCCTGCGCGGTCCCGCCGCAATCCTGCATGCTAAGCTTTCTCGCATGCGATCCGCCCGTGCGGCGCCCGTGCTCGAGCCGATGGCCGCCCCCGCACCTCATCCTGCGCTCGCGATCTCGGAAAGCGCCGACGGACGTCGCGTGCTCGCCCTGTCCGGTCGCCTCGACGCGTCGTCGATCCGCGGCGTGTGGGCCGCCGGCCGGAAGGCGATCGCCGAAGCGCCCGGCGGGCGGTTCGTCGTCGATGCCGCGAACGTCGACTATTGCGACGGCGCGGGCGTGGCGATGCTGGTCAACCTGATGCAGCAGGCGGGGCCCGGCAACGTGCAGGTCGCGAACCTGAAGCCGGCGTTCGAGACGCTGCTCAGGCAGTTCGACGTCGAGCGCCTCTCGCGCGACGAGGACCCGCCGGCGCGCCGGCGTTCCTCGATCGAGGAGGTCGGCGTCATCGCCGCAGGCGTCGGCAGGGACATCCGCAACCAGATCGGGTTCATCGGCGAGACTGCGGCCGCGCTGGTCTACGCGTTGCGGCACCCGTCGACGGTCCGGTGGAAGGACGTCTGGGCGATCTGCGAGCGCGTCGGCGCCGATGCGCTGCCGATCGTCGCCCTGATCTCGTTCCTGCTCGGCGTGATCCTCGCGTTCGAGTCGGCGATTCCGATGCGCCGGTTCGGCGCCGAGATCTTCGTCGCCGACCTGATCGGCCTCTCGATGCTGCGCGAGCTCGGCGGCCTGATGACCGCGATCCTGCTCGCCGGGCGCTCCGGTGCGGCGTTCGCCGCCGAGATCGGCACGATGAAGGTCAACCAGGAAGTCGACGCGCTGACGACGATGGGTCTCGATCCCGTCCGTTTCCTCGTGACTCCCAGGATCATCGCCGCACTCCTGATGACGCCGCTGTTGACGATCTTTGCCGATCTGATCGGCCTCTTGGGGGGCGCGCTGACGCTGCGCGTCTTCTCGATCCCGTTCGTCACGTTCCTCCACGAGGTCGACAGCATCGTGACGTTCTCCGATTTCATGGCGGGGTTCGTCAAGTCGTTCGTGTTCGCACTGCTGATTGCGGGCATCGGCTGCCTGCGGGGCCTGCAGACCAAGGCGGGCGCCTCGTCCGTCGGCGACGCCGCGACACGCGCCGTCGTCTCGGGCATCATCCTGCTGGTCATCGTCGACGGCATCTTCGCCGTCATCTATTATTTCCTGGACATCTGAACGGCGTCATGGCGGACGGCGAACCGATCATCAGGGTGAAGGACCTGACCGCAGGCTACGACGACGCGGTGATCCTCGAGCACGTCAGCTTCGACGTGCGGCGCGGGGAGGTCTTCGTCATCCTCGGCGGGTCCGGAAGCGGCAAGAGCACGCTGCTGAAGCACATGATCGGGCTCGAGGAGCCGTGGACCGGCAGCGTCGTCATCGACGGCGACGACATCGTGGCTGCGGAAGGAGATGCGCGGCGCGCGATCCTGCGCAAGATCGGCGTCATGTACCAGTCCGGTGCGCTGTTCGGCTCGATGACCCTGATCGAGAACGTCCGCCTGCCGCTCGAGGAGTACACCGATCTCGAGAGTGACGAGATCGAGCTGGTCGCGCGGATGAAGCTCGAGCTCGTCGGCCTTGCGCAGTTCACCGGGCACCTTCCCGCCGAGGTCTCCGGCGGCATGCAGAAGCGTGCGGCGATCGCGCGGGCGATGGCGCTCGACCCGATGATCCTGTTCCTGGACGAGCCTTCGGCGGGCCTCGATCCGATCACCTCCGCGGACCTCGACGCGCTGATCAGGCGCCTGGCCGCGAACCTCGGCGTCACGTTCGTCGTCGTGACGCACGAACTGCCCAGCATCTTCGCCATCGCCGACCGCGTCATCATGGTCGACCGGAGCAAGCGCGGCATCGTCGCCGAAGGCGACCCGCGGCAGCTGCGCGACCAGAGCGACAATCCGTGGGTGCGCCGGTTCTTCAGGCGCGAACCCGAGGCGCAGCCCGCCTGAGGCCCGCAATGAGCCAGAAAGCCAATTACTTCAAGCTGGGGCTGTTCGTGATCGGTGCGGTCGCTGCGGGCGTCGCCGTGCTGCTGATCGTCGGGACGGGCGCGTGGTTCAAGTCGCGCACGACGATCGAGACCTACTTCAACGAGTCGGTGCAGGGACTCGACATCGGCTCGAAGATGAAATACCGCGGCGTGGTCATCGGCCAGGTGACGAACATCAGCTTCACCTACGTCAAGTACGAGCAGGACAAGCCGATGAGCCAGCGCAAGCGCTACGTCCTGGTCGAGGCGCAGATCGAGCCGCGACTCGTCGGCGGCAAGGTGGCGAACGACATCGCGAGCCCCGAATCGACCGCGATCGAGGTCGCGCGGGGGCTGCGCGTCCACCTGGCGCCGCAGGGCATCACCGGCACCAACTACCTCGAGCTCGATTACGTCGACACGCTGCCGGCGCCGGTGCTGCCGATCGACTGGACGCCACAGAACATCTACATCCCGAGCACGCCTTCGACGGTACAGACGTTCGTGGCCGCCGCGACCGAGATCATCGATCGACTGCATCGCCTCGACATCGAGGGAACGGTCGCCAACCTCAACAAGCTGCTGGTCACGGCCAACGACCGCATTGCGAGCATCGACACCGGCGGCCTGTCGAAGCATGCCGACCGCACGCTCGGGAAGCTCGATGCGACGCTCGACGGCATTGCAAGCAAGAGGATCTCCGACGAGGCGGTGGGGCTGATCTCCGAACTGCGCCAGACCAACGGCGAGCTCAGGAGCTTCCTCGACAACGACGCGCTGCGCAGGCTGCCGCAGGACACGTCGGCGACGCTCGCGAGCGTGCGCGCGCTGGTCGGCGACCCGAAGCTCGCCCAGTCGGTCGCGCACATGGAGCACACGCTGAGCCGCCTCGACCGGATTTTCGGCGGGGGCGAGGCCGATCTCGGGGCGACCTTCGAGAACCTTCGACAGATCACCGATAATCTCCGGGATCTGACCGAGGATGCCAAGCGATACCCGTCCAACCTGCTGTTCGGGGCGCCGCCGCCGGCCCTTCCCTTCGGGGCGGCGCCAACGTCCGCGGAGCCTGCACGATGACGATCCCGTCGATTCGCGAGCCTCGCGCCGCCGTGGCCTCCGCGCGGTTCCGCAGCGCAGCGCCACGTTCCCGCGGCGCCATGGTTGCCGCAGCCGCGCTGCTGGCCCTGGTGCTCGGCGGCTGTTCCGCGCTGACGCGCCCGGCACCGGTGCGCCAGACGTTCCTGCTCGAGCCGGCGCCACCGACCCCGTCGGCCCAGGCGCGGCCCGGCGCGCTGGGGATGGGCAGCATCAGGGTCGCGGCGCCGTATCGCGGCAAGGCATTCGTCTACCGGTTGGGAGACCTGAGGTTCCAGACCGACTACTACGTCGAATTCCTGGTCTCCCCGGAAGCGATGCTCACCGATCAGACGGCGCGTGCGCTCGATCACGCCCGCGTGTTCGAGCGCGTCGCCCGACCCGGCTCGGGTGCGGACGCCGACTGGCGTCTCGACGGTTTCGCGTCGGCGCTCTATGCCGACGTACGCGATCCGGCGAAGGCCTACGCCGAGATTGCGGTCACCTATTACCTGTCGCGGGGCGGCGGGGTCGCGCAGACGCCGGTCTGGACCCGCGAATACCATCGACGGGTTGCGATGCGCGACGCGTCGCCCGGCGCCTACGCCGATGCCCTCAACGCCGGGTTCGGCGAAATCGTCGCGGAACTCGCCCGGGATCTCGCAGGCGCGGCGCTGCCGGCGCACTGACAGGCGCAAGCACCCTCACCCGCCTCGCTGCCGCTCGTCTCCCTCTCCCACAAGGAGGGAGAGGGTCGGGGTGAGGGTCAGCTCTGCGTCCAGGTCGTGCGCATCGGAGCCGGTGACGCGCACGCGCGCGAACTTCCCGGGGCGAAGCGCATCCGTCCCGTGGACGCGCACGACACCGTCGATCTCGGGGGCATCGGCGGCCGAGCGGGCGATCGCGATGCCGCCCTCGACGGCATCGACGAGCACGTCCAGGGTCTGCCCGACCTTGGCGCTCAGCCTTGCGGCGCTGATGTCGGCCTGAACCGCCATGAAGCGCGCGCGGCGTTCTTCCTTGACCGCTTCGGGAACGGGATCGGGCAGGGCGTTGGCGGCCGCGCCCTCGACTGCGGAATAGGCAAAGCAGCCGACGCGGTCGAGTTGCGCTTCGCGCAGGAACGCGAGGAGTTCCTCGAACTCGGCATCGGTCTCGCCGGGAAATCCGACGATGAACGTGCTGCGCAGCGTGATTCCGGGGCGCGCCCTGCGCCATGCGCGGACGCGGTCGAGCACCTTCTCCGGCGCCGCCGGCCGCTTCATCAGGCGCAGGATCCGCGGACTCGCGTGCTGGAAGGGCACGTCGAGGTAGGCGAGAAGCCCCCGCTCCAGAGGTGTCGCGGCCATCAGCGGAACGACGTCGTCGACGTGCGGGTACGGATAGACGTAGTGCAGTCGCACCCACGCACCGTGCGCGCGGGCCAGCGCGTCGAGCTCGCGTGCAAGCTCGAGCATCCGGGTCTTAAGCGGGCGCCCCTGCCAGAAACCGGTGCGATAGCGGACGTCGACGCCGTAGGCGCTGGTGTCCTGCGATACGACCAGCAGTTCCCTGACCCCCGCGCGCAGCAGGCGGTCGGCCTCGTCCAGCACGTCGCCGAGCGGGCGCGACACCAGGTCGCCGCGCATCGACGGAATGATGCAGAACGTGCAGCGGTGGTTGCAGCCTTCGCTGATCTTCAGGTAGGCGTAGTGGCGGGGCGTGAGCTTCACCCCCTGGGGCGGGACGAGGTCGACGAAGGGGTCGTGGGGTTTCGGCAGGTGGGCGTGCACGGCGGCCATCACGTCCTGCGCCGCGTGCGGACCCGTGACGGCGAGCACTCTCGGATGCGCCTCGCGCACGAATCCGCCGCCGTCCTTCGCGCCCAGGCAGCCGGTGACGATCACCTTGCCGTTCTCGTCGAGCGCCTCGCCGATCGCGTCGAGCGATTCGGCGACCGCCGCGTCGATGAAGCCGCAGGTGTTGACGACGACCAGGTCGGCGCCGGCGTACGACGGAGCGATCGCGTAGCCCTCGGCGCGCAGCTGGGTCAGGATCTGCTCGGAGTCGACGAGGGCCTTCGGGCATCCGAGCGAGACGAAACCCACGCGCGGGACGGCGGGGGCGGGGCGTTTGCGGGGCGCGGGCATGCGAATGCGTCAGGCAGTCAGCGGGGCCGCACCGCGGCACGTCCGGCCGCGGTGCAACAAGGATCGGTCGATTCGCGGATGTTGCGGCGCAAGAGCCGCTCCGCAAGAGGTCAGCGCTTGCTCTCGTCGGGCGGCGACGCAGGCGGGACGCCGAACGCGGGAAACTGGAACGCGGAGAACATGCCCCGGGTCTGGTCCTGCATCCGCTGCTGCATGTCCATGAACAGCTTGGCACTCTGCTCGAGGTAGTTGCCCAGCATCCCCTGCATCGCGGGCGCCTGCATCTGCATGAACTGTTTCCAGAGTTCCGGCGTCAGCATCATCTTGTCGCCGTAGACCTGCTTGGCCTGCTCCTGGAGTTTCTTCTGGATGGCGAGGAACGCCTGCACGTTCTGCTCGATGTACTGGCCGATGATCGTCTGCTGCGCGCTGCCGTAGAAGCGGATCATCTGGACCAGCATCTCGGGGCTGAACATCGGCACGCCGCCGGATTCCTCGTCGAGGATGATCTGCAGCAGGATCGATCGCGTCAGGTCGTCGCTGGTCTTGGCGTCGACGACCCGGAACTCGATGCCGTCCATGACCATCTGCTTGACATCGGTCAACGTGATGTAGCCGCTGTTGGCGGTGTCGTAGAGCCGGCGGTTCGGGTACTTCTTGATCAAGCGGGCATCGGACGTCATTGCAGGCTCCACCGAAAGTTGTCCAGATTATAAACCCCTGATTTATAGGATGTTTGGAATTTCGGCAATCATTTTGATGCGATGCACAAAAAAGCCTTGACTCCGACTGTCGCCGTCCCTACAATTGGTTTTGTGCGGTGCAGCAAACGATCTTCCGGCGAGGCCGGCGGACGTGGTGCCAGAACACCAATCGGGGCGGGAGCGGCGGAAAGTACCGGGTCCTGCCAATGGGCAACGTCGGGCGACGAGTCCGACCCGTCAAAGGACACATCATGTACAACGCTACCGAGCAATTCTCAGCACTGAACCAGGCGGGCGTTTCCAGCGCGGTGAAGCTCGCATCCCTGTCGATCGAGAACACCGAGAAGCTGGTTCAGCTCAACATCAATGCGGTCAAGCGCGCGATGGCGCAGGCGATCGAAGGCGCACAAGCCGCGGCGTCGGTGAAGGACGTCCAGGAGCTCATGGCCCTGCGCACGAAGCTCGCCGAAGCCGGCGTCGAAAACGCCACCGGCTACTCGCGCACCCTCTACGAACTGTCGTCCGAAGCGCAAGCGGGATTGTCGGCGCTCGCCGAGGAATCGTGGGCGTCGTACCAGAAGGGCGTCGCGTCGTGGGTCGAGAAGGCGAGCAAGTCGGCGCCGGCCGGCTCGGACGCCGCGGTCAACGCGTTCAAGTCGACGTTCGCTGCTTCGACGGCTGCATTCGACCAGTTCCAGAAGGCGACCAAGCAGGTCGTCGAGCTGGCCGACGCCAGCGTGCGTGCCGCGGCCGCCACGGCGACCAAGGCCGCGACCAAGGGCAAGCGCGCGTAAGCAACAAGCGTCGACCGGGAGAGCGGGCCGCGCAGCGCGGCTCGCGGGACCCGGGTGATGCAGGGGTGGCGCATGCGGCTTGAAAGCCCGGGCGGCCAACCCAAGATCGGTCTTGTGGTGTCTCCACTGTATCAATATCCTCCTCCTAATTGATACAGCCTTGTGGCCCTGCGGGTTCGCCCGCAGGGCCCTTTCTTTTGGTCCTGCGTCAGAACATGTGCTGGCCGCCGTTGATCGCGATGTTGGCGCCGGTGACGAACGCCGCTTCCTCGCTCGACAGATAGGCGACGAGCCCCGCGATCTCCTCGGGCTTGCCGAGGCGGCCCATCGGGATCTGCGGAATGATCTTGCTGTCGAGCACGTCCTTCGGGATCGCCATCACCATCTTGGTGCCGATGTACCCGGGCGAGATCGTGTTCACGGTCACGCCCTTGCGCGCGACTTCAAGCGCCAGCGCCTTGGTGAAGCCGTGCATGCCGGCCTTGGCCGCCGAGTAGTTGGTCTGGCCGAAGGCGCCTTTCTGGCCGTTGACCGACGAGATGTTGATGATGCGTCCCCAGCCGCGGTCGACCATGCCGTCGGCGACCTGCTTGGTCATGTTGAAGCAGGAGTCGAGGTTGGTCTTCATGACCGCGTCCCAGTTGGCCTTGTCCATCTTCTTGAACGTCATGTCGCGCGTGATGCCGGCGTTGTTGACCAGCACGTCGACCGGGCCCAGTTCGGCCGCGATCTGCTTCACGCAAGCCGCGGCGGAATCGAAGCTCGCCACGTCGCAGGGATAGGCGTGGAATTCGTAGCCCTGCTTCTTCATCGCGTCGAGCCACTCGGCCGACTTCGTGTTCCCCGGTGAGTGCGTGGTGACGACCGTGTACCCGAGCGCCGCGAGCTTGATGCAGATCGCCTCGCCCAGTCCTCCCATCCCGCCGGTCACCAGCGCAATACGCTTCGTCATGGCCATGATCGAGTTCCTCCGGTTCGTGGTTTGTCGGACAGCCGTTGGTCAGCGCTCCACGGCGAGCGCCACACCCATGCCGCCGCCGATGCAAAGCGATGCGAGGCCGCGCCGGGCGTCGCGGCGCGCCATCTCGTGCAGCAGCGTGACCAGCACGCGCGCGCCCGATGCGCCGATCGGATGGCCGAGCGCGATCGCCCCGCCGTTGACGTTGATCTTCGACGTGTCCCAGCCCATTTCCTTGTTGACCGCGCAGGCCTGCGCCGCAAAAGCCTCGTTGATCTCCATCAGGTCGAGGTCCGCCGCTTTCCATCCCGCCTTCTCCAGGCAGCGTCGCGACGCCGGCACCGGGCCCATGCCCATGATCGCCGGATCCACCCCAGACGACGCGTAGGCGCGGATCTTCGCCAGAGGCGTGAGGCCGAGCTTCGCCGCGCGCTCGTCGGTCATCACCAGCAGCGCTGCGCCGCCGTCATTGATTCCGGAGGCGTTCGCGGCGGTGACCGAGCCGTCCTTGGCGAACGCGGGTTTCAATCCCGACACCGAATCCAGCGTCGTGCCGGGCTTGACGAATTCGTCGACGGCGAACGCGACCGGATCGCCCTTGCGTTGCGGAATCATCACCGGGACGATCTCGCCGTTGAACCTGCCGGCCTTCTGCGCGGCCTCCGCCTTGTTCTGGCTCGCGACGGCGAACTCGTCCTGCTGCGCTCGCGATATCCCGTATTGCTTCGCGACGTTCTCCGCCGTCGTTCCCATGTGGTACTGGTGGTAGACGTCCCACAGCCCGTCGACGATCATCGTGTCGACGAGCTTGGCGTCGCCCATCCGGAAGCCGTCGCGCGATCCGGGAAGCACGTGCGGCGACGCGCTCATGTTCTCCTGCCCGCCGGCGATCACGATGTCGGCGTCGCCGCAGCGGATCGCCTGCGCGGCGAGCATCACCGCCTTCAACCCCGATCCGCAGACCTTGTTGATGGTCATCGCGGGTATCGCGTGCGGCAGGCCCGCGCGTATCGATGCCTGGCGCGCCGGATTCTGGCCGCTGCCGGCGGTCAGCACCTGACCCAGGATCACTTCGGAAACGTCCTCGGGCCTGACGCCGCTCCTCTCGAGCAGCGCACGGATGACGGTGGCGCCGAGTTCGGGTGCAGGGACCCTGGCGAGCGCGCCGCCGAACTTGCCGATGGCGGTGCGCAACCCGCCGGCGATGACGATGTCGGACAATAGATTCTCCGATGCGGAACGCGCGGCCGCACGGGCTGCGCCATGCCGCCATGTTAGCGCATCGGGTCGGCGCGAGGCGCGCCGCCGCCGGCGTGGCGCCGGCGCTACCAGCGACCGAGGATGAAGCCGAGCACGACGCCGCAGAGGGCGGATACGAGGGCGACGATCCACGGCGACAGCGCGCCGGCCGACACCCCTTCGGAAGGCGAGGGCGCGGCCCGGGCTCCGATGGCCGCGGGCATCGCCGGCGCCGCGCCAGGCGCAGCAGGCGTCACGCCTTCAGGCGCGGGTGCAGCGGCAGCTTCGGCGCCACCGCCGAGCGTGCGCGCGAACGCCGAGAAGAAATCGTCGGCGTTCTTCTTCGCGACGCCCTGCACCAGACGGCTGCCGACGCTCGCGAGCTTCCCCCCGACGTCGGCGCGCGCTTCGTAGCGCAGCAGGGTTTCGCCCTGGTCGTCGTCGAGCGTGACCTTGGCGCTCATCCGCGCGAAACCCGCCGCCCCGCCCTGACCCTGTCCCGAGATCGTGTAGCCGCGTGGCGGGTCGAGGTCCGAGAGCACGACGCTGCCGCGGAACGTGGCCGAGACGGGCCCGACCTTGGCCGCGACCGTCGAAGCGAATTCGGTGTCCGATACCTTGTCGAGGCTGCGGCAGCCGGGAATGCAGGCCCGCAGCACGTCGGGATCGTTCAATGCCGCCCAGACGCGCTCGCGCGGCGCGGGAATCCGGTATTCGCCCGAGAGGTCCATGGGGTTCCGCTTTCAGGGCACGTAGCGCTTGTAGAGTGCCTGCGTTCCGCTGCGGCCTTCGCCGGCCTCGGCCAGCGCCTCGTATTGTCGCAGCGCCAGCGTCAGGCCGGGCAGGTCGAGGGCGAGGCGCTCGCCTTCGCCGTGGGCGATGCGCAGGTCCTTGACCAGGTGATCGATCATGAAACCCGGCGCGAAATCGCCACGCAGGATGCGCGGGCCGAGATTGTTCAGAAGGAAGCTGCCGGCCGCGCCACCCCCGATGGACTCGAGCACGGTCGCGGCGTCGAGGCCCGAGCGCTGCGCATAGGCGAGACCTTCGCAGACGCCCAGCATCGTCGACGCGATGACGATCTGGTTGCACAGCTTGGTGTGCTGGCCGGCGCCGGGCCCGCCCTGGCGCACGATCTTCGTGCCCATCGGCGCAAGGATCGGCTGCGCGCGGCGGAAAGCGTCCTCGTCGCCGCCGACCATGATCGACAGCTTCGCCTCGCGAGCCCCGACGTCGCCGCCCGACACGGGGGCATCGAGTGCGCGCAGTCCGCGCACAGCCGCGGCCGCCGCGATCTTCTCGGCGAGCGCGGGGCTGGATGTCGTCATGTCGATCAGCAGCGCGCCCGCGCGCGCCTTCGCGACGATGCCGTCGGGTCCGAGGTAGATCGCCTCGACGTCGTCGGGCGTGCCGACCATCGTGATCACGATGTCCGCCGCGGCGGCGACGGCACCCGGCGAGTCGTGCCAGTGCGCCCCGGCGGCGAGCAGCGGCTCGGCGCGTGCGGGCGAACGGTTGTAGACGTGCAGCGGGTGGCCGGCGCGCAGCAGGTGACCGGCCATGCTCGCACCCATGATGCCGAGGCCGATGAAGCCGACCGGGGCGCGTTCAGTGGAGGAATTCATCGTGTCTCCGCAGGGATCGGGGATTTCCCGCGCAGCAGGCCGCGCAGGTACATCGGAGTCAGGGGCTGGCGATCGACGACGACGCCGAAAGGCGAAAGTGCATCGTTGACCGCGTTCGCAATCGCGCCGATCGCGCCCATCACGCCGCCCTCGGCCATGCCCTTGATCCCGGCCGGGGTCCGCGTGCTGGGGGTGTGCATCGGAAGCAGCTCGATCGGCGGGATCTCGCAGGCGGTCGCGACCAGGTAATCGGCGAGCGATCCCGACAGGTTCTGCCCGGTGTCGTCGTAGACGACATGCTCGAGCAGTGCATTGGACAGGCCCATCGCGATTGCGCCGTGCTGCTGGCCCTCGACGACGACGGGCGAGAGCACGGTGCCGCAGTCCTCGGCTGCCAGGTAGCGCAGGATGCGCACGCTGCCGGTCCGGGCGTCGACCTCGACCTCGCAGGCGTGCGTCGCATTCGAATACGTCATCGGCGGCGGATCGTAGGTCCGGTTGAAGTCGAGGCCCGGCGTCATGCCCTCGGGCAGGGCGAGCGGATCGAGATAGGCGGTGCGTGCGATCGACTCCAGCGAGAGTCCGGTGTCGACCCATCCGGCGGCGTCGTGACACTCGACGCCGCCGTCGACCATCCGCAGCGCGCCGGCGTCGGGCAGGCCCAGCAGTTTCGCAGCGATCGCGAGCACCTTGGCGCGCGCGTCCAGCGCGCAGAGGTAGAGCGTGCCGCCGCCGGCGGTGCCCCCGCGCGCACCGCGGCTGCCCATGCCGTAGGGCGCGACGTCGGTGTTGCCGAGCAGGATCCGGATGCGTCCGGTTTCGACGCCGAGGCCCTCGGCCACCGCGTGCGCGAGCGCGGTTTCGTAGCCCTGCCCGGTCGCACCGAGACCCGTCGAGGCGTTGACCACGCCCGAGGGCTCGATGCGGATCCACGCCGCCTCGTGTCCGGACCCGGGGATGCCCGCCGCCTTGTAGAACGCGGAGCCGTAGGTCGTCGACTCGACGACCGTGCAGATGCCCAGCCCCAGCCAGCGTCCCTGCGTGCGAGCTTCGCGCTGGCGGGCGCGGAAAGCGTCGTAGCCGATCGCGCCCAGCGCGCCTTCGAGGGTCGCGCGCGGCGTCACGTCGGACAGCACCTCGCCGGTCGGCATCGTGTAAGGCAGGTCCGCGGCCTCGACCATGTTGCGCCGACGGACGTCGACCGGATCGAGGCGAAGCTCGCGGGCGATCGCGTCCATCGTGCCCTCGATCACCCAGCTGGTGATCGCCATCGGCGCGCGCATCGGGCCGTTGCCGCACTTGTTGGTCAGCACGACCTTGACGTCGAACGCGTAGTCCCGGACCTTGTAGGGCCCGGTCAGGATCATCGCGACCACGCGCGCCAGGTAGTTCGCAGGATAGAAGCAGTAGGCGCCGAAATCCTCGAGGATCTCGAGCTCGAGCGCGAGCAGCGCGCCATCGGCGGCCACGGCAGCGCGCGTGCGGCACAGCTGCTCGCGCGAGTGGCTGGCCGCAAGCAGGTTCTCCAGCCGGTCCTCGCGCCAGCGCACCGGGCGGCGCAGCTCGCGCGCGAGTGCCGCGACCGTGAGTTCCTCGCGATAGAGCGCGATCTTCTGGCCGAACGCGCCGCCGACGTCGGGCGAGACGATCGTCACCTGCGTCTCGGCCAGGCGCAGGCGCGCGGCGAGCTGCGTGCGCATCGGATGGGGCACTTGGCAGCCGATGTGCATCGTCAGGTGCGAGCGACCCTCGTCCCACACCGCGGCGCAGCCGCGCGTCTCGATCGGCAAGTGCGTCTGCCGGTGCTGGAAGAAGGTCGTCCCAACGACCCGGTGCGCTTCGCGCTTGCGCGCGGCCACGTCGCCGTGATCGAAGTGCTGGTGCGAGACCAGGTTCGAGGGCAGCGTCTCGTCGACCCGGGGCGAGGCCGGGTCGAGCGCCCGCTGCATGTCGGAGACCGCCTCGAGCATCTCGTAGTCGACGAAGACCTGCTCGCAGGCGTCCTCGGCGACGTAGCGGTCGGTCGCGACCACGCAGGCCACGGGGTCGCCCTGGAAGCGCACGCGTTCGACCGGCAGCGTGTCCATCTCGACCGGATGCAGGCCCTCGATCGGCGGGGCCATCCGGTGGCGGGTCGTCCACTGCGCGAGCTCGCGCCCGGTGACGATGGCCACCACCCCCGGCATCGCGCGCGCCGCCGTGGCGTCGATGGAGAGAATGCGGGCGTGGGCGTGCGGCGAGCGCACGAAGCAGGCGTGCAGCGTGCCCGGGATCTCGATGTCGTCGAGATAGCGGCCGTGCCCGGTCAGCAGGCGGGCGTCTTCGCGGCGCGGAACCGGCGTGCCGATGTAGCGGAAATCAGGCTGCGGCATCGCCGCCATCCACGTGATGCCCGCGCATGCGCGCTGCCGCGGCGCGGACTGCCGCGACGATGTTGTGGTATCCGGTGCAGCGGCACAGGTGCCCGGACAGCGCCTCGCGGATCTCGTCGTCCGACGGATCCGGGTGTTCCCGCAGGAAAGTCTCGGCGGACATCACGATGCCCGGCGTGCAGAAGCCGCATTGCAGTCCGTGATGCTGGTGCAGCGCCTGCTGCAGCGGCGTCAGCCCCTCGCCGGTCCCGACGCCTTCGATCGTCGTGATCGCGTGGCCCTCCATCTGCGCGGCGAACGTCAGGCACGCGCGCGCAGGGCTCCCGTCGATCCACACCGTGCAGGCCCCGCAGACGCCGTGCTCGCAGCCGACGTGCGTGCCGGTCAGGCGGCAGTCCTCGCGCAGCGCGTCGGAGAGCAGCTTGCGCGGCTCGACCTCGATCGGGTACGGCACGCCGTTGACGTCGAGCGTGATTCGCATCTTCTCCATCATCGATTCTCCCTGGCACGCCGCGTCGCGTCGGCGGCCGCGCGCGCAACCAGCACCTCAACCAGCTCCCGGCGGAATTCCGCGGGAATGCGCGGATCGTCGTCAGGCGCAACGGCCGCGCCCGCGGCCGCGCCCAGGTCGCGCGCCCAGGCATCGTCGGCGATCGCTCCCCGCGCATCGCGCGCGAGCGCGTCGAGCGTCAGCGGCACCGGCCCCACCCCGCCGATGCCGAGCCTCAAGCCGCTGGCACGCTCGCCGTCGAGCGTGACCGACGCGGCGACCGACACGATCGCGAAATCGCCGCGGCGCCGTTCGAAGGCGCGGAAGGCCTGCCCCTCGCCGGAGGCGCGCACGGGAAAGCGGGCGGCCACGATGATCTCGTCGGGCTCGAGTGCGGTGGTCATGACCGACACGAACATCTCGCACGCCGGCAGGCTGCGCCGGCCGCGAGGCCCGGCGATGTCGATCTGCGAACCCAGGGTCACCGCAACCAGCGGCAGCTGCGCGACGGGATCGGCGTGCGCGAGCGAGCCGCCGAGCGTGCCCCGATTGCGGATGGCGTCGTGGCCGATCGACGCGGCGGCTTCGGCGAGCAGCGGACAGCGGTCCTGCACCAGTGCCGAGGCGGCGACGTCGCGATGGCGCGCGAGCGCGCCGACCTCGATCGTGTCCTGCGCAGGCGTGATCCGCGCGAGGTCGGCAAGGTCGTTCAGGTCGACGAGCTCGGCCGGCTGCGCGAGACGCATGTTCATCATCGGCACCAGGCTCTGGCCGCCGGCGAGGACCTTGGCCTGGTCGCCGTGCTCGGCGAGCAGCGCCAGTGCGTCGGCGAGCGTCTGCGGCCGGTGATAGCGGAAGGCGGCGGGCTTCATCGCGATTCCCTGCGCTTCACCACACCAGCGAGCGCCCGGTCTGCCCGTCGAACAGGTGCAGGCGATTCACGTTGACGACCAGCGCCGCGGTCTCGCCTTCGCGATGATGCATCTCCTTGCCGACGCGGAAGAACAGCGGCTTGCCCTCGACCTCGAAGCCCAGGAACTGGTCGGAGCCGACCGGCAGCACTGACGTCACGCGTCCGTGCACGGTCTCGCCGTCGCGCGGCGAGCTGCGCTCGTCGACATCCTCGGCGCGCACCCCCAGCGTCACCCCGCGCCCGGCCTGGCCCGCGACGCGCTCCGCGACGTGCGGCGGCAGCGCAAGCCGAAGATCGCCGCGACGGAACGACACCTGCCCGTCCTTCGCCTCGAGGGTCCCCTCGAGGAAGTTGATCGGCGGATTGCCGAGGAACGACGCGACGAAGGTGTTGCGCGGCTGCTCGTAGATCTCGTCCGGCGTGCCCGTCTGCTGGACCACGCCGTCCTTCATCACGACGATCCGGTCGGCCAGCGTGAGTGCCTCGGCCTGGTCGTGGGTGACGTAGACGAACGTCGTCGCCATCGTGTGATGCAGCTGCTTGATCTCCGCACGCATCGAGATCCGCAGCGCAGCGTCGAGGTTCGACAGCGGCTCGTCCATCAGGAACACGGCAGGCTGGCGAACCATCGCGCGCCCGAGCGCCACCCGCTGGCGCTGGCCGCCGGACAGCTGGTTGGGACGCCGGTCGAGCAGGGGCTCGATCTCGAGCTTGCGGGCCGCGTCGCGCACGCGCTGGTCGATTTCCGAAGCTGGGTGGCGGCGCATCCGCAGGCCGAACGCGATGTTCTCGTACACGGACTTGTGCGGGTACAGCGCATAGCTCTGGAACACCATTGCGACGTCGCGCCGGTGCGGCGGCACCGGATTCATCAGCGCGTCGTCGAAATAGAGGCTTCCCTCGCTCACTTCCTCGAGGCCGGCGATCATGTTGAGCGTCGTCGACTTGCCGCAGCCGGAGGGGCCGAGCAGCACCAGGAACTCGCGGTCGCGGATGTCGAGGTCGAGCCCCTCGAGCGCGACGAAGCCGTTGGGATAGCGCTTGCCGACGCCTTGGAACCGGATGCGTGCCACGTGCGAGCCCTCCTAGCCCTTGACCGCGCCCGCGGTCAGCCCGGAAACGATGTAGCGCTCGAACACGATCGCCAGGATGACCGGCGGCACGACCGCGAGCACCCCCGCGGCGTTGATGAACGAGAAGCTGATCGTGAAGTCGGACGTGAACGACGCGACGACGATCGGCATCGTCTGCGACGCGGGCGTCTGGGTGAACATCAGCGCGAGCAGGAACTCGTTCCAGCTCGTCAGGAATGCGAACAGGATCATCGCGACCAGCGACGGCAGCGCCAGCGGCAGGAACACGCGCAGCAGCGCCTGCAGGCGCGAGCAGCCGTCGACGCGGGCGGCCTTGTCGAGTTCGTCGGGCAGCGACTCGAAATAGCTGACCAGGATGAACACGCTGAACGGGACGGTGATCGCAAGGTAGGTGATGATCAGCGACCCGACGTGGTCGAGCAGTCCCAGCTTCCTGATGAACAGGAAGAACGGGACGACCAGCGCGATGTCGGGGATCACCCGGGTGACCAGCATCGCGTAGATCGAGGCCTGCCGCCCGATGAAGCGGATCTTGGCCATCGCGTAGGCCGCCGGCACGCTGACCAGCAGGTTGAGCAGCACCACGGAAACGGCCACGATGAAGCTGTTCCACATTGCCGGCAGCAGGTTCTTCGCGGTCGACGGGATGAAGCCGCCGGACGAGGGGTCGGCGCGGCGTCGCGTCTCGTACGTGACGTCGCGCTCGCCGGCCCCGAAGATCGCCTCGAAGTTCTTGAGCGTCGGCTGATGCGGGATCCAGTGCGGCGGCTTGGACGTGATCTCGGATTCGGACTGGAACGACGACGATACGAGCCAGGCGACGGGTGCCAGCACGTAGCCCAGGAACAGCAGTGACGCGGCGAGGAGCAGCAGGTTGCGGCCGATCCTTGCGCTGCGGGGCGTCACAGCTTCTTCCCCAGCGTCCGGATGATCGAGAAGGCGAGCAGGAACGTGATCAGCGCGATCAGGTAGGCGAGCGCGGCGCCGGTGCCGAACGACAGCTTGCGGAAGGTCTCGACGTAGACGTCCCAGGCGAGGACGTGCGAGGCGTCGGCCGGGCCGCCTTCGGTCAGGATGAAGAAGAGGTCGAAGTGGCGGATGGCCATCATCGTCTCGTAGATCATCACCAGCATGAAGCCCGGGCGCAGCGCCGGCAGGGTCACGTGCACGAAGCGCTGCCACACGTTGGCGCCGTCGACCTTGGCGGCGCCGTAGAGGTCGGCGGGGATCGACTTCATCGTCACCAGCAGCAGGATCGTCGCCAGCGGGACCTCCTTCCAGACGAACGCGTTGGCGATCAGCGCCAGCGTCTTGCGCGTGTCGCCCAGCCACACCATGTACTTGTCGATGAAGTCGAGCTGGTACAGGAGGCCGTTCAACGCACCGTAGCCCGAGTCGTAGATCCACTTCCACATCAGCCCGTCGGCGACATAGGGGATCGCCCAGGGCACGAGCAGCACCGCCGACAGGATGCGCCGGCCCCGGAACTCCTCGTTGAGCAGCAGCGCCATCAGCGTCGCGATCACCATGATCGCCGAGACGGCCATCACCGTGAACGTCGCGGTCCGCGCCACCGACGTCCAGAACAGCGGGTCGGCGAAGACGTGGGCGTAGTTGTCGAACCAGACGAAGGGAACGCTGCGCGGTCGCGTGAGCCTCAGGTCGAACAGGCTGATCCAGAACGAATAGGCGACCGGGAACACCGCGACGACCGACAGCACGGCCAGCATCGGCGCGAGGAACAGCATCGCGCTCTTCTGGTCGTAGGCGCTCACGTGCTGGCGCCATGTGCCGCCCACGCGGCGGGTCCGGGACGCGTTCATCGGGGGAGGAAGGCGGCGCCGCGCGATGGCGGGCAGCACGAGGCTGCGCCGCCGCCGCGCCGCAACTGGATCAGCCCTGCTTGCGCAGCTTGGTCCAGGATTGCGCCGAGGTCTTCAGCGCTTCGGCGACGGTGGATTTGCCGAGGATCGCGGACTGCCATGCGGTGCCGTTCACCTCGTCCCACTCGCCGAACCACGGGGCGATGACGTCCTTCTTGCGCGCCAGGTGCTGCTGCTTCTCGGCCAGGTCGATGTCCGAGTACTTCTGGTACGCCGCGCGGATCTCAGGGTCCTGGAACAGCGACTTCACGCCGAAGCCACTGCCGATGTCGAGGAACAGCATCTTCTGGAACGCGTACTTGCCATCCGCCTTGCCGCCGAACCACTCGATCAGCTTGGCCGCGTTCGCGCCGCGGGTCTTGTCCTTCGCCGCCTGCGCGGTCATGCCATGGAAGCGCATCCAGCCGACAGTCGCGTGCGAGCCCTGCGGGCCGGCGGGCATCATCGCCTGGCGGACGCGGCCGGCGATCTGCGACTGTGCCGGGTCGTTGAGCGAACGGATCCGGTAGCGCGGGATCAGCCCGAATGCGTGGTTGCCCGAGGAGAATGCCTTCAGGCCGTTCAGCTCGCCCGTCTCGACGCAGGCCGGCGACACGATCTTGTGCTTGTTGACTGCGTCGACGACCCACTGCATCGCCCCCTGCGCGCCGTGCGCGGGATCGGCCATCACCGCGTTGCCGGCATCGTCGACGAAACGGCCGCCGTGCGAGAACACAAGCGCCGACAGGAACTCCATCAGCCAGGTTTCGCGCGCCATCGACAGCAGCAGCGGATAATCGGAGATCCCGGCCTGCTTCATCTTCTTCGACTGCGCGACGACTTCTTCCCAGGTCTCCGGCGGCTTGGCGAATCCGGCCTTCTTGAGCTTTTCCTCGTCGTAGAAGAACGCCATGTAGTCGGAGTAATACGTCAGACCGTACTGGTGACCCTTGTACGTCATCGACTGGTTGCAGAAATCGTCGACGTCGGCGTCGTACTTCATGATCTCGGGATATCCGTCGACCGGCGCGAGCCAGCCGGCGTCGGCCCATTCGGGGAGCCAGCTGTCCGAGACCCACACGACGTCGACCGGCGCGCCGCCGACGAACTTGGTCACCATCGTGTCGCGGAACTGCGCCCAGGGAGCGTTGTTGTAGTTGACCGGGATGCCGTATTTCTTCTCGAACGCGGCGGTGTGGGCCTTCACCGTGTCCACGGCGGCCGACCACGTGTAGTAGTTGAGCGCGCTCGCGGCCTGCGCGCGATTGGCCAGTCCCAGCAATCCCGTTCCGGCGAGGCCCATCGCGGCGGAGGTGCGTAGGAAGCCGCGGCGGCTCGACGGATGCGTCCAGATCCTGCTCATGTGTGTGTCCCTCGACGAAGGCCGCGGTGCGCCTGCCGCAGCGACGATGCCCGGGTGTTGATCCGGCGGCCGGAACGCAGCCGGCGCCTCGATCCGGCAACCCGCCCCGCGCGCCGGCAAGGCGCCGATGCGCGTTGCCTTCGGTAGCGAAGTGCCGTGGGAGCCAGACTAGCATCGCGCGCGATTTATCGTCAAGTGACGACTTGTGGCGCGCAATCGCAAGCCGGGCTGCGGGGGTCGGGCCGCCCTCGGGCGGTGTTCGGGGACCTCCGGGGGGGGGCTATGCCCGGGCGCGAGGCAGCAGCGCAGGCAGGCCGGCGAGGAAGCTTCGCACCTGCATCGCGATGACTTCCTCGGGGGTCATCGGATTGGTGTTGCCGTAGATCAGTCGCCGGATCGCGAGGTGGGACACGGCTCCGTGCAGCACCCATCCGATCTCCTGGGTCTTCGCCGTATCGCGCGGCACCGCGAGGCCAAGCTCGGCCGCAGCCTCGGTCACGATGGTCTCGAGCATGTTGGCGAGAATCGCCGTGATGTAGGTCGGCGCCATCGCGACGTCAGCGAGCGACGCATAGAGGAACAGCCGCAGCCAGCGTCGCGTCAGGACGCCTTCGTAGTAGTCGCGGTAGAAGGAGAGCAGTCGGTCCGCGACGGGGCGGTTCCGGTCCTCGAGCTGGGCGATCCAGACCGCCTTGAACGGGCCGGCGATCTCGCTGCGATAGACCTCCTCGATCAGCGAGGCCTTGCTCGGGAAGAAGCTGTAGAGAAGGCGCTGCGATACGCCACAGACCTCGGCCAGTGCCCGCGTCTGGGCGGTCAGTCCGTATTCGGCGAAGAACTCGCTTGCCTTGGCGAGGATCTGCGCACGGCGCAGCGCGTGCGGCAGCCGGGTGCCCGTGGTGCGCCGGCGGGACGGCTTGGCGCCGTCGCGTCGCACCGCCGCGAGCCGATCCGATTTGGCCTGCATCGTCGTCACCCCCTCCAGCGTGGCATTATATCTTCGCTTGACGACTTCGGTGCCGATTCCCGGCGTATCCGGTCGACGAGGAGAACGCGATGATCTTCGAAATGCGTACCTACCAGGTGCACGCGGGCAAGGCGGGCGAGTTCCTGCAGGTCTACCGCGAGTTCGGGCTGCACGTCATCACCCGCTACGCCACCCTGGCCGGATGCTGGACCAAGGAATCCGGCGTACTCAACTCGGTGGTGTTCCTGTGGGGCTACGACGACTTCGCGCACCGGAGCGCGCAGCGCGCGAAGCTCGCCGAGGACGGCGAATGGCAGGCCTTCGTGCCGAAGATCCTCCCCTACCTGGTTCATCAGGAGAGCGTGTTCCTGAATCCGGTCCCGTTCTCGCCGATGAAATGACGGTGCGGCGCGTGGTCTAGTTGACCGCCTCGCGGACGTACCTTCCGGGCGCGGGGTCGAGCGGGGGGTAGTCGGCGTTGCCGACAGTCACCGGCGCTGCGCGCTCGCCGCCTCGGTGCCGGGCGAGCCAGCGATACCAGTGCGGCCACCAGCTGCCGGGATGCGCGGTGGCGGCTGCGAGCCATTCGTCGGCCGTCCGCGCGGGTGAAGGATTCGTCCAGTGGCTGCGCTTCACCGGCTCCGGCGGATTGACGACGCCGGCGATGTGGCCCGACGCTCCCAGCACGAACGCCGGCTTTCCCCCGATCAGGTCCAGTGTCCTGTAGGCCGAGCGCCACGGCACGATGTGGTCCTCGCGCGACGCGTACACGTACGCGGGCGCGTCGATGCGTCGGAGGTCGACGGGCTGGCCCAGCATCGTCAATGCACCGGGCTCCTTCAGCCGGTTCTCGACGTACATGTTCTTCAGGTAGTACGCGTACATCGGCCCCGCGAGGTTCGATGAATCGCCGTTCCAGTGGAGCAGGTCGAACGCGGGCGGTGTGCGACCTTCGAGGTAGTTGCTGACGACGTAGTTCCAGACGAGGTCGTTGGCCCGCAGGCTCGCGAACGCCCCTGCGAGTTCGCTGCCGTGGACGCGCTGGCCGGCCAGCAGCGCGGGTTCGCGCGCCGCGACGCCCTCGCGCGAGATGTAGACCCCGATCTCGCCCGGGTCGGAGAAGTCGAGCATCGACGTCAGCAAGGTGACGCTCGCGGCCGAGTCGTCGCGGCGGGCCGCCAGCACCGCCAGCGCGGAAGCGAGCAGCGTGCCGCCGACGCAGAAGCCGAGCGTGTTGACGCGCTTCGACCCGGTGATCGCCTTCGCGGCCGAAAGCGCGGCCAGCACGCCGTGCTCGAGATAGTCGTCCCAGGTGAGTCGACCGAGCCCCTGCGGGATGTTGCGCCACGAGACCATGAAGACCGTATGCCCCTGCGCGACCGCGTGGCGCACGAACGAGTTCTCCGGCCGGAGGTCGAGAATGTAGTACTTGTTGATGCAGGGCGGGACGACGAGCAGCGGCCTCGCGGCGACGCGTGCCGTCGTCGCGTCGTACTGGATCAGTTCGATCAGGTCGTTGCGCAACACGACGCTGCCGGGCGTCACCGCGAGGTTGCGACCCACCTCGAAGCCGGTCGCGTCGCTCATCGTGATGCGGCCTTTGCCGACGTCGCCGGCGAGGTTCTGCAGACCCTGCACGAGGCTCACGCCGTCGGTCGAAAGCGCGCGGGCGATGACGTCCGGATTGGTGCCCGGGAAGTTGGTGGGCGCGATGGCGTCGATGAACTGGCGCGTCGAGAATTCGAGCCTGCGCTTTTCCGCGGGCGGAAGCTGCGCCAGCGCGGCGAGTTCCGTCAGGTATTCGGAGTAGAGCAGGTAGGCCTGCCGGAGCCACGCGAAATAGGGCTGGTCCCGCCAGGCCGCCGAGCCGAAGCGCCGGTCGCCTGCGGCAGCCGGGGCGACCTCGCGCAGTGCGCTTCCCGGCTGCGCGAGGACGTCCGCCATCGACGACCACAGCTGGGCGAACCGGGGCGCATAGGCTTCCTGCAACCGCGTTACCGCATCGACGTCGAATGGCGCTTTGGCAGCGGCGGCCGGCCGCCTTCCGCGGACCGGCATTGCCTGGCCGAAGCCTTGCATCCACCACTGCGCCCACGCCCCCACCAGGTGCTGCCACTGGATGGCGAGGTCGGTCCAGGGCTCCATCGAATAGGGGTCGGGGGTCGACATGCTGATGGCTCGGATGCCAGGTCAGGGTTCGAGGAGGAAGTGCGTCGTCGCGATGATCGCGATTCCCAGCCCGATCCAGAGCATCTGCTTGGCGGTCTCGACCGGCTCGGAGCGCCGGTGCAGGCTCGGGATCAGGTCGGCGACGGCAACGTAGAGCAGGCTCGCACCGGCGATCGCCAGCACGTAGGCCAGCACCTGCTGCATGTCGGCCAGTGCCAGGTATGCCGCGAGTGCGCCGACGAGGGTCATGACGCCGGTCGTGATGTTGTAGGCGAAAGCCCTCGCCCGCGCGAACCCGGAATGCAGCAGCACGGCGAAGTCGCCGACCTGCTGCGGGACCGCGTGCGCCACGATCGCAAGCGTCGTCGCGATGCCGATCGCCGGGTCGGCGATGAAAGCCGCGGCGATGACGATGCCGTCGCAGAAGCTGTGCACGCTGTTGCCGATCAGGATCATCATGCCGGAGCGCCCGCCGTCGGGTCGCGCACGACCGTCCGAGTGCAGCGCGTGGTCGTGCTCGCTCTCCGCGCTCAGGTCCGAATGCTCTTCGTGGCCGTGCGCATGACGCCACAGCACGAGCTTCTCGAGCAGGAAGAACGCGAGCAGGCCGATCAGGACCGTCAGCATCACCGAAGGCGGCGTGCCCCGCTCCAGGGCGTCGGGGAGCAATTCGAGGAACACCGCACCGAGCAGCGCCCCGACGGCGAAGGAGACGAAGCGCGGGATCCACGTCGATCGCAGCCCGAGCGTGGCCGCGGCGGCGGCCGTCGACAGGACGCCCCCTGCCAGTGCGGCGATGACGATGTGCAGGAGCGTCATGGGGTCCGGGGTCGGGTGTTGTCGGATCGATCGGCGGCCGCTTCGATCCAGATCAGTGCCGCCATCCGACCGGTCGTCCGGTCGCGGCGATATGAAAACCAGCGCAGCGGATCGGCCATCGTGCACATGCCGCCGCCGTGAACGTCATCGACGCCCGCGCGGGCGAGGCGCTGCCGGGCGAGCGCCTCGAGATCGGCAAGCCACTTGCCTGCCTTTGCGGGCAGGAACGCCGTTGCGGCACGGGGGTCGACGGCGGTGAAGGCCTCGCGGACCTCGTCGCCGACCTCGAATGCGGTGCGCCCGATCGCGGGGCCGAGCCAGGCGACGATGCGCGAAGCCGGGCAGCCCATCGCCGCGACCGCATTCTCGAGCACCCCCGCCGCGAGCCCGCGCCAGCCCGCATGCGCGGCGCCGACGACCTCGCCCCGGCGATCGCTGAGCAACACCGGCAGGCAGTCGGCAGCGCGGATCGCGAGCACGGTGCGGCACTCGCGGGTGACCGCAGCATCGGCCCCGATCGCGTCCGCGGACGGCGCCGGATGGGCGTCGTCGACGCGCACGACGCGCGTCCCGTGAACCTGGTCGAGCCAGTGCGGCGCCGACGGCAGCCAGGTCTGGATGCGGCGGCGATTCTCCAGGACCGCCGCCAGGTACGCGGCGTCGCCGCGCAGCGGCTGGCCGCCTGCGTCGAGCGACGCGCACGGGCCTTCGCTCACCCCGCCGTTGCGCGTCGTCACGAACGCCCGGACCGCAGGAGGCGCGGGCCATTGCGGAACGATCCAGTCGAGTCCCGCGGCTTCGAAGCGCGCAGCGAGCGTCGTCGCGTTCGCGGTCGTCATCGCGCGAGACCGCCGCGCGAGGTCCGCAGGCTCTCGATCAGTCCGGCGAGGTCCGCAGGCAGAGGCGAATCGAAGCGCAGCCTGCGGCCGGTCGCGGGGTGGTCGAGTTCGAGGCGCGTAGCGTGCAACGCCTGGCGCGCGAACGCCGGAACGCCGGGCGCGGGTCGACGACCGCCGTACGCGGGATCGCCGACGAGCGGATGGCCGATCGCCGCGAGGTGCACGCGTATCTGGTGGGTCCGGCCCGTTTCCAGCCGGCAGCGGACCAGCGTCGCGATCCCGAAGCGCTCGACGATCTCGACGTGGGTCCGTGCGGGCCTGCCTTTGGCGACGACGGCCATCGTCGTGCGCTGCGTCGGATGGCGGCCGATCGGCGCGTCGATGATCATCGCCTGCGCGACGTCGCCACGCGCGAGCGCCAGGTATTCGCGGTGCATCGTGCGCGCCGCGAGCTGGCGGACCAGGCTCGTGTGCGCAACCTCGGTCCTGGCGACCACCAGCAGCCCGCTGGTTTCCTTGTCGAGGCGATGGACGATGCCCGCGCGCGGAATCGCGGCGAGTGCCGGGTCGTGATGGAGCAGGGCGTTCTGCAGCGTCCCGTCGCGATTGCCGCTGCCCGGATGCACGACGAGGCCGGCCGGCTTGTCCACGACGATGATCGACGCATCCTCGTAGACGACGTCGAGCGCGATGTCCTGGGCGATGGCCGTGTCGCCGGCCTGATCGGGAAGCGGCACGATCGCGACCCGCTCGCCTCCCGCGACACGCCGCTTGCCGTCCCAGGCGGCGCCGTCGACGGTGACGTGGCCGGCGTCGATCCAGGCCTTGAGCCGGCTGCGCGAGTGTTCGGGGAGCATTTGCGCGAGCGCCTGGTCCAACCGCATTCCTGCGTGCTCCGGCGGGACCGCGAACCTGCGCACTGTGCCGTCGGCCTTCGTCTCCTGACGCGGGTCGCCGGCGTCGACGGCCCCCGGGCCGGATGTGCGGGAGCGCACCCCCGGTCGGCTATAATTCGCAGCATTCACGAAGGATGCCGATGACGATGTTGCAATCGCGAATGGGTCGGGTGTGGGTGCTCGGAGTGCTGATCGCGCTCATGGCCGCGGGATGCAGCATGCTTCCCAAGGCGACCAACGACGAAACGGCAGGATGGTCGGCCGACAAGATCTACACAACCGCGCACGAGGCGATGCAGGACGGCAATTATACGCGGGCCGTCAAGCTCTTCGACTCGCTCGAGGCCCGGTATCCGTACGGTCATTATGCGCAGCAGGCGATGCTCGAGGGTGCGTATTCGAACTGGCGCGCCGGAGAGTCGGCGGCGGCGGCAGCGGCCTGCGATCGCTTCATCCAGACCTACCCGAACCATCCGAACGTCGACTATGCCTACTACCTGAAGGGCCTGGTCTACTTCCGCGAGGACCAGGGTCTGTTCGGCTACGTCTACGAGCTCGATCTGTCGGAGCGCGATCCCAAGCAGATGCGCGAGTCGTTCCAGGCGTTCAAGAACCTCGTACAGCGATTTCCGCAGAGCCGCTATGCGGAGGATGCCGAAGCGCGCATGCGCTATCTGTCCAATGCGCTGGGCATGTACGAGGTCCATGTCGCGCGCTATTACTATGCGCGCGGCGCGTACGTCGCGGCGGTCAATCGCGCACAGCTCTCGCTGCTCGACTACCCGCGCACCCCGTCCAACGAGGACGCCCTCGACGTCATGATGCGCGGATACGCGAAGCTCGGCCTGACCCAGCTCTCCGACGATGCGAAGCGCATCCTGGAGAGCACCTACCCCAAGAGCATCTATCTCGCGGGCGGGCCGGCGAAACCCTGGTGGAAGCTGTGGTAGCCGGGATCCGCTAGCGGTCGCGCGCCATCGGCATCCCGGGCCGCATTCCGGACTTCCGGCCCGCGGACCTCAGGCCCGGATCGTCGCGGCTTCGGATACGGCGGGCGCGAAGAACGCCTCGACCTCCGCCAGCTCGCGCGTACGCCGCATCGGCGGCAGGCTCTGCCAGATCCTGCGGCCGTAAGGCTTGTCGATCAGCCTCGGGTCGCAGATCATCAGGACCCCGCGGTCGGTCTCGGTCCGGATCAGGCGGCCGGCGCCCTGCTTGAGGCTGATCGCCGCCTGCGGCAGTTGCCAGTCCATGAATGCGTTGCCGCCGTCGTCGGCGAGTTTTGCGAGCCTTGCCGCGAGCAGCGGATCGTCCGGCGGCGCGAACGGCAGCTTGTCGATCACGACGACCGACAGGGCGTCGCCCGGCACGTCGACGCCTTCCCAGAAGCTCGCGCTTCCCAGCAGCACCGCGTTCCCGAGCGCGCGGAAGCGCAGCAGCAGGTCGGTCTTCGATCCGTCGCCCTGGACGAGCAGCGGGAATTCGTGGCCGTCACGGGCGAACGCCTCGGCGAGGCATTCGCGCGCAGTGGAGAGCGCGCGCAGGGTCGTGAACAGCATGAACGCACGTCCGCCGCTGGCCTTCAGCACCGGCAGCGCCGCATCGACGACGGCGCGCGTGTGCTCCGGCGTGTTGGGCGGCGGAAGGCCGCGCGGAACGTAGAGCAGCCCCTGCTCGGCGTAATCGAACGGACTCTCCCAGCACCCGGTGGCGGCATCCCCCAGTCCGAGTTGGGTCGTGTAATGCGAGAAGTCGCCGCCCACGGACAGGGTCGCCGACGTGAAGATCCACGCGCGGCCGGTGGCGTCGACCTGCCGGCGGAAGACATCGGCCACCGACAGCGGCGACGCGTGCAGCTGGAATCCCTGGGTGCCGACGTCGACCCAGCGGATCCATCCGTCCGCCTGGCCGTCCGCCTGGCCGTCCGCGTCGGCGAGCCCGGCCGTCCAGCGCGCGAGGCGCTGCGCGGCCTCGTCGGCGCGGCGCGCAACGACCGCGATGTCCTCGCTGCGTTCGGCGAACATCGCGAGCTCGGCGGCGAGCCGGTCGAGCGCCGCCGACAACGACGCCAGCGCCGCGGTGAAATCGCGGCGACCGGCAAGCGAGCGTTGGGGGAACTTGCCCGGGGCCTCGCCCAGCGCCAGCCGCAACCTGCGGATCGCCGGTCCGACGTCGGTCGCGGCGTCGGGAAGACCCGGAACGTCGCGCACCTCGGTGCGGGCGAGGAGCTCGGCGTCGCGCGCGAGTTCGGCCAGCGCACCCGCGGCCGTCTGCTCGCCGAAGAACAGGGTCGCGGTGTCGGGAAGCTGGTGCGCCTCGTCGAGGATCACCGTGTTGCACGCGGGGAGCAACTCGGCAAGGCCCTCGTCACGCAGCGTCACGTCGGCGAAGAACAGGTGGTGATTGACGACGACGACGTCGGCATCCTGAGCTTCACGCCGTGCCTTGATGACGAAGCAATCGCCGTGGAACGGACACTTCGAACCCAGGCAGTTGTCGCGCGTCGACGTCACCAGCGGCCAGATCGCGGCACCCTCGGGCACGTCGGCGAGTTCGGCGCGGTCGCCGCGCGAACTCGCCCGCGCGAACGCGACGACCTTGGGCAGGTAGCGAGCGTCCTGGCGCGTCGGGAGGCGTCCTTCGCGCGCCGTGCGTTCGAGGTGGTAGTGGCAGACGTAGTTGGCGCGGCCCTTGAGCAATGCAACGGTCGCCGGGGCGGCAAGTGCGTCGCGGATCGTCGGCAAGTCGCGCTCGAAGAGCTGGTCCTGCAGCGTCTTGGTCCCGGTCGAGACGATGACCTTGCCGCCGTAGAGCAGCGCCGGCACCAGATAGGCGTAGGTCTTGCCGGTGCCGGTCCCCGCTTCGGCGACCAGCGGCTCGCGATGCAGGATCGCGCGGGCGATCGCCTGCGCCATCTCCAGCTGCTGTGGCCTGAACCGGAACCCGGGCAGCTTGCGCGCGAGCGTGCCCCCTTCGCGGAAGATCGCCGCGAGTTCGGAATCGACGGCGCCGGCGGCGGGGCCGGGTGGCTGCTGCGCGTTCAGCGCGACTTCGCCTCGCCGAGCGTCACCGGCGTCGGGTGTTCGGCTTGCGCCGGCTTCGCATGCTTCGTGTATTTCGCGTGCTTCGCGGCCACGGCCGCCGAACGACGCGCTTCGTCTTCGGTGTAGGCCGTGCGAATCATGGCGATGCGGTCCTTGAATTCCTCGTAGGGCTCGTTGACGCGCAGCTTGTATTCGGCGTCGGACTCCCCCTTGTGCCACTGCAGGTTCGACAGGGCGGACAGCCACGTCTGCTGGAGGCCCTTGAGCGCAGCCACTGCCTCGCGGGAGATCGAAGCCTCCTTCAGCGCGGCCAGGTAGGGATGCTTGATGTTCTCCTTCTGCTTGTCGAGGCAGTACTCCGTCTTCGCGCCGTTGGTCCCCTCGGTCGATTTCTCGTAGCCGAACTCGACGATCTCGATCGCCTTGACGTCGCGGCACATCGTGTACAGATGCTGGACGGCATCCAGGTAGCAGTCGATGGCCGGCCCCTTGTCCGCGTGGGGGCAGACGTAGTTGTGCGCGGGGCCTGGATTGCCCCCGATCGTCTCCGCGCCGGCGGGCGCGACGACGAGGCAGCCAGCGGCGAAGGCGACGGCAGAAGGAAGGGAGCGCAGCATGGGAGTCGGTCGCAAAGGGGGCATCGGGCGCGACAAAGGTGGCATCGGGCGCGAAATCCTACTCCCGATTGTGCACCCTGCTCAACCCGCCCTTCGGACGATAGCTGCCGTCCGGCCGATGCCGTGGTCGGGCGCCGCGCCGGCGGTCAGATCGTGCAGCCGCCCGAGACTTCGATCACCGCGCCGTTGATGTAGGAGGCCTCGTCGGAGGCGAGCCAGGCGTAGGTGTTGGCGATCTCCTCGGGTTTCCCGAGGCGGCCCATCGGAACCTTGTCTTCCATCATCTTGATCACCTTGTCGGGGATCGACGACAGGATTGGAGTTTCGATGAAGCCCGGACAGATCGCATTGGCCCGGATGCCCTTGCGGCCGAGTTCGCGCGCCCAGGT
This sequence comes from uncultured Pseudomonadota bacterium, assembly GCA_963816415.1. Lineage (GTDB taxonomy): Bacteria > Pseudomonadota > Gammaproteobacteria > Burkholderiales > Casimicrobiaceae > VBCG01. The sequence goes on along the minus strand of CAWFKR010000017.1, from coordinate 375,615 downwards.
CTTCACCATGCCGATGACGCCGAACTTGGTCGCCGCATAGTTGGTCTGCCCGAAATTGCCGTACAGGCCGACGATCGACGACGCGTTCAGGATCACGCCCGAGTTCTGCTCCAGCATGATGTCGACGACCGCCTTGGTGCAGTGGTAGACGCCCTTGAGGTTGACGTCGATGACGCGCTCGAACTGCTCGTCGGTCATCTTCTTGAACTGGGCGTCCTGGACGATGCCGGCATTGTTGACCAGGGTGTCGATCCTGCCCCACTTGGCCATCACGCCGGTCACCATCCTGGCAATGCCTTCCTTGTCGGTCACGTCGACCTTGAACCCTGCGGCTTCGCCGCCCGCATCGAGGATCGCGTTGACCGTGTCCTCGACCGCTGCCGGGTTGATGTCGCAGACGGCGACCTTGGCACCCTCGGACGCGAACTTGAGCGCCGTCGCCCGACCGATGCCCTGCCCGGCGCCCGTGATGATCGAGACCTTGTCGCAAAGACGCATGGCCGAATCCTTCTGCAATGTTGGGGTGCCCAGCGGCTCCGGGCGTCCGGACCGGCTGGCAAGAGACTCTCTAATCTAGCCGAATATGCTGCGTTGCACAAGGAATATGCCACCGATCCAACATCAATGCTGGATCCGGGGCGGGGCGCTGACGAAGGATAAAAAGCATATTGAAACAATGGTTTGACGTTGAGCCGCGGCGCTGTTTGGCCTTGGTGTCCGTCGCCGGGCGCCTCGATTGGCGCGAACCCGGTGGGCGCATCACTGCTCCGCGCAATGCGCTGCGCACGCGGCGCACCCCGATGATCAGGGTTCCGCGTAGGCCTCGACCACGAGTTCGACCGACTGCCTGCCGTTCCACAGGTTGAGTTCCGGTCGGTAGAGCACCCGGACGCGCGGCGGGAGGGTCTCGGGCGTCCGGAACGCGATCGCCGAGTAGCGCTCCCCGTCGCGCTCGAGTGTCAGCTTCGCGTGCCCGTCGCCGACGATGCGCTGGGCGACGACATCGAACGTTCCGTCGAAGGTCGGGGGCGCAAACCCCTGTCCCCAGACCTGGCCACGCAGCGCTGCACACAGCTCGACTGTCAGCTCGCCGGGCCCGAGCTCGCCGTCGCTCTCGAGCCTGCGGGCGAGCGCCGCTTCCGGCAGGCACTCGCGCGCGACCGACTCGAAGGTCTCGGCAAAACGGGCGAGGGCATCGGCCGGGATCGACAAGCCTGCAGCAAAGGCGTGGCCGCCGAAGCGCTTCACGGTGTCCGGCGCGCGCTTGGCGACGAGATCGAGCGCATCCCGCAGGTGGAACCCGGCGATCGACCGTCCCGAACCCCGGAGTTCCCCGTCGCCGCTGTTCGCGAACACGATGACGGGACGGTGAAAGCGATCCTTGAGCCGCGAAGCGACGATGCCCACGACCCCCTGGTGCCACTGCGGGCGGTGCACGCACAGCGTGTAGGCCTCGGCGCTCGCGAGCGCCTGGACGGTCTCGGCCTCGGCCATAGCCTCTTCCTGCATCGCAGCCTCGATGTCGCGGCGCTCGCGGTTCAGCCGGTCGAGCTCGCGCGCGAGCGGCAGCGCCTCGGCCTGGCTTTCCGCGAGCAGGCAGCGGATGCCGATCGACATGTCCGCCAGCCTGCCTGCGGCGTTGAGCCGCGGGCCCGCTGCGAAGCCGAGGTCGCTGGCGGTTGCGACGCTCGGGTCGCGCCCGGCGACCGCGAACAGCGCCGCAACGCCCGGCTGTGCGCGTCCGGAGCGCGTGCGGGCCAGCCCCTGCTCGACGAAGATGCGGTTGACCTGGTCGAGGCGCACAACGTCGGCGACGGTGCCGAGTGCGACCAGGTCGAGCAGCGCGCCGAGGTTGGGCACGGCGCGGTCCGCAAAGGCGCCGGTGTCGCGCAGCCTGGCGCGCACTGCGCACAGCACGTAGAACATGACCCCGACGCCCGCGATGTTCTTCGACGGGAACGCGCAGCCCGGCTGGTTGGGATTGACGATGATCGCGGGCGCAGGGAGCGCCGGTCCCGGCAGATGATGATCGGTGACGAGCACGTCGATCCCGCGGGCCGCGGCCGCTGCGACACCCTCCACGCTCGCGATGCCGTTGTCGACGGTCACGATCAGCCGCGGTTCATGCCGTGCCGCGACCGCGACGATCTCGGGGGTCAGCCCGTAGCCGAACTCGAAGCGGTTGGGGACCAGGAATTCGACCTCTGCGCCCATCATTCGCAGGCCGCGAACCCCGACCGCGCACGCCGTCGCGCCGTCGGCGTCGTAATCGGCGACGATCAGGATGCGCTCGCGCCGGGCGATCGCGGCTGCGAGGCGATCGGCGGCCCGGTCAACGTTCAGGAGCGAGGCGAAGCCGGGGAGCGCGCCCAGCGAGTGATCGAGTTCGGCCGCGGACGCGATGCCGCGTGCGGCGTAGATACGCGCGAGTACTGGCGGGATGCCCGCCGCGGCAAGCGCAGCCGTCGTGTCCGGGACGGCGCGGCGCGAGATGATCATGCGCTGGCTGCGCCCGGAATCCGGAAGGCATGCCGGCGCAGTCGCGCAGCGAGGCGCGCGAGAGGCCCGGACGGCCTCGCGGTCCACGTCGCCGCAATGCCGTTGCCGTCGGCGACGAGGTGCAGCGCATCGATGCGCCGCCCTTCGAGCAGTGCGAGCGCGGGTTCGAGCCGGTCGCGCGCGAATGCGCCCACCGCGGCGCCCACCGCGCCCTCGCCCCCTTCGCTGCCGATCGGCTCGGTGACGACGATGGTCGTCGCATTGCCTGCGCTGGCTTCGCCTTGCGCGCGCTGTCGGCCTGGCGCCTCCGCGAGCCAGCCGCGCGGCGGTGGCCAGGGCGTCACGCTGCCGCGGCTGGCGAGCGCCATGCCGCGCGCGACGTCGCCTGCGCGCCCGGCTGCGGCCGACACGTGGATCGGACCGTGCGAGCCATCCCGCACGACCCGTCCCCCGCCCCAGAACCACACGGCATTGGCGCTCTGCCGGCCCTCGCGTTCGCGCGCGGCATTCACCGGGTGGTCGTACAGCAGCATGCCGATCTCATCCTGCCAGCGCTTCCACGTCCGAGCGTCACGCCCCCCGGGCATGTGCGGGAGCAGGCTCTGTCCGACGACGGCATCGAGGTCCGTCGTCGTGATCTGCGGCGCCTGAGCGGCAAGGACGAACCATGCCCCGGCCCGGGGGACCACGAAGCGTAGCCCGTCGATGGCGAAGTGGGCGGCAAGCGTCGTGACCAGCGCCTCCGATTCTTCGCGCCGGAGGTCGTCGATGCGCCGGGTCAGCACGACGTCCGCGGCGCCGGCGTCGAGGTGCACCGGATCCGCGAAGACCACCCAGGCCTCGCCCGGGTCGGCCCCGGCGCCCAGTGCGGCGAGCGGCGCGAGCCGCGTGCCCTCGGGCCATTGCGACGCCTGCAGCATCGCCCCGGCGATCCCCGCCGGGTGGATGCGCGGGGCGCCTGAATGACCGGCAAGCCTCGCGAAGGCAGGATCGCGCTCGAACGCGCCGGAGGGCGACGACAGCAGGCCGGGGGCGACGAGTACGAGCGGCATCGGAAGTGGCGGCGACCCGGCCGCGGAACGGAAGCGCGACAGCGAACGTCGAAGGGGAGCGGCGCTGCCGGCGCGCAAGGGCGGGTGCGGGCAGCGCGGCACCCCATCATTCCACTCACTCTAGCATGCGATAATCCGCCCGCGTCGATGCGACGGACCGCGAGAATGTCTCCGTTCCGGTCCTGGCGCGCGACCCCTCTCCCCAACATCCTCCGGAACGATCTTGTCGCCATACGAACTGGCCGTCGGGCTGCGCTATACCCGCGCGCGCAAGGGATCCGGCCGCAATTCGTTCATCTCCTTCATCTCGCTGATCTCGATGGCGGGGATCGCACTGGGCGTCGCCGCGCTGATCGTCGTGCTCTCGGTGATGAACGGCTTCCAGCAGGAGTTGCGCAACCGGATCCTTTCGGTCGCCTCCCACGTCGAGATCCGCGGGTTTCCCGACCTGACCGATCCGGCGGGAATTGCCGCGATCGCCCGCAGGAATCCGCACGTCGTGGCGACCGCACCCTATGTCGTGGGCGAGGCGATGCTGTCGGAGGGCGACGTCAATCGGGGTGCGCTGCTGCGCGGCATCGACCCGGCGCAGGAGGACCGGGTCGAGGACATCGCGAATCACATGCGCCGCGGATCGATCGCGTCGCTGACCCCCGGTAGCTTCAACATCGTCCTCGGCGTCGAGCTTGCGCGCGCGCTGGGCGTGCAGGTCGGTGACCGCGTGGTCGCCATCACGCCCCAGGGCAACGTGACGCCGGCGGGCGCGCTTCCGCGGCTCAAGACATTCAGGATCAGCGGCATCTTCGAGATCGGCATGTACGAGTTCGACAGCGGACTGGCGTTCATCAACCTCCAGGATGCGGAAAAGCTCTACCGGCTCGACGGCCCCTCGGGCGTGCGCCTCAAGCTCGACGACATGTTCGCGGCGCCACGCGTCGCTTCGGAGCTGCAGGCGGTGGTGCCAGGCGACGCGGAGGTGCGCGACTGGACCCAGAACCACGCGAACTTCTTCCGTGCCGTCGCCATCGAGAAGCGCGTGATGTTCATCATCCTGACGCTGATCGTCGCGGTCGCCGCGTTCAACATCGTGTCGGCGCAGGTGATGGTCGTGCAGGACAAGAAGGCCGACATCGCCATACTCCGCACGCTGGGTGCATCGCCGTCGTCGGTGATGACGATCTTCGTCATCCAGGGCGCGCTGATCGGCATCATCGGGACGCTGATCGGCGTCGTCAGCGGCGTGCTGCTCGCGCTGAACATCGAGACCGTGGTGCCGGCGATCGAGCGCACGTTCCACATCCAGTTCCTCGACAAGAGCGTCTATTACATCAGCGACCTGCCCTCCGACCTGCAGCGCGGCGACGTGATCACGATCGCCTCGATCGCGCTGGTGCTGGCGCTGATCGCGACGCTCTACCCGAGTTTCCGCGCGGCCCGCGTCAATCCGGCCGAGGCGCTGCGCTATGAGTGAGCACGCGGCGCCCGTGCCGGTCGTCGCCTGCCGCAACCTGCGCAAGACCTATCGCGGCGGATCGCTCGAGGTACCGGTGCTGCTCGGCATCGACCTCGACGTCGCCGAGGGCGAGCGCGTCGCCATCGTCGGTGCGTCCGGGTCGGGCAAGAGCACGCTGCTGCATCTGCTCGGCGGCCTCGACGTGCCCACTGCGGGCGAGGTCATCGTCGAAGGCACGCGGCTCGCCACGCTGTCCGAAGCGGCGCGCGGCAGGCTGCGCAATCGCGCGCTCGGGTTCATCTACCAGTTCCACCATCTGCTGCCGGAATTCTCGGCGGTCGAGAACGTGGCAATGCCGCTGCGCATCCGACGCGTACCTCCCGACGAGGCGAAGACGGTCGCGGCAAGGATGCTCGAGCGCGTGGGTCTGGGCCACCGGCTGAAGCACCTGCCGGGAGAGCTCTCGGGCGGTGAACGCCAGCGCGTGGCGCTCGCGCGTGCGCTGGTGACCGAGCCGCGGTGCATCCTGGCCGACGAGCCCACCGGCAACCTCGACCGGGCGAACGCCGGCGCGGTGCTCGAGTTGATGCTCGAACTGAATCGCCTCATCGGGACGGCGCTGGTGATTGTCACCCACGACGCCGAGCTCGCGGCCCGCACCGACCGGACGCTCAATCTGGTCGACGGTACGCTGCGCTGACGCCGGCGTCCGCCACGCTCGCGTTGCGGGCATCGGTAAAATCCGGGACGCACCACGCTTTTGACGCGGAAATCGGGGACGCACCACCCATTTCGCAAGCGCGTCCTATCCGAAAGCCGTGCCAAGGGCGGCGGGGCAGGGCATGGCTGTGCGCTCGGAGTGCGCAACCGCCGGCCTGCGGGTCCCGGTGCAGCATCGCTCGAGGACATCCTGCCGCAGTCGTTCCTGTCGGGCTCGCTCGCTGCACCACCCGCGACGGCCGTCGCGCACGCTCGCGCTCGCCATGCCCCGCCCCGCTGCCCCCGCCGGATCAGTCCCGATTCGTGAAGTCCTGCGTAATCGTGGTCCGTCCCCGTTTTCGATTCGTGAAGTCCGGCGCAATCGTGGTCCGTCCCCGATTTCGGTCCCCGATTTCGATCTCGATGCTCGACCGACGCTGACGCCTCGGATGGCGCGCGGTGAGGGGCTCTCCCTCAGGGCGCCTGCAGCGCAGTTGTCGTGAAGCGGGTGGTGCGGCCAGCGAGCCCGTCTGCCGCGTTCAATTCTCGATTTCCTCGAGCGCCGCCGCACCGGGACCCGCTCGACGACGAGATTTGCGCTGCCGAAGCCCTGAGGGAGAGCCCCTCACCACGCGCCTCACCCTGACGTGCGCAGGCCGACGTGCGCAGGCCGAGGCGGGTAGGCCGAGGTGCGCAGGCCGAGGCGGGCAGGTCGAGGTGTGAAGGCCGATCGTCGGGCCCGGCGTCAATACTCCACCGGCACCGGATCGAGCGAGCGCCAGAGGTACCAAGTCGCGACGCTGCGCCAGGGCTGCCAGTTCTCGGCCAGTGCCCGGATCTGCGCGGGGGTAGGCCGCTCGCCGGCGAAATAGTGCAGGGCGACGGCCTTCTGCAGCCCCAGGTCGGCGACCGGCAGCACGTCGGCGCGCAATTCGTGGAACATCAGGAACATCTCCGCGGTCCATCGCCCGATGCCTTTCACGGCGATCAGCGCAGCGATCAGCGATTCGTCGTCGAGGGCGGGCCACGACGCGGGATCGAGGCGCGCCGACGCGAAGTGCCGCGCCAAGTCGCGGATGTACGAGGCCTTGTTCGCCGACAGCCCGCAGGATCTGAGCGTGTCGATGCGCTTGCGTTGCACGCGCTCCGGATCGAGCCGCGTGGCAGCGATGGCCTGCCCACGCACCGTGCAGGCCGCGACGAGGCGCTCCCACACCGATTGCGCGGCCTTGACCGAGATCTGCTGGCCGACGATCGACCGTGCGAGAGTGGTGAAGGGATCGCCGCGGCGGGTGAGGTGCAGGCCGGGAAAGGCGGCGATCAGCCGGGACAGCACAGGATCGCGCGCAGCGAGATCCCGCGTCGCTTCATCCCAGAAAGGCGGTTTGGTCATGTCCGGAACACTCGAAATCGCGCGGTGCAGGAGCCGCGCAGCGGCGGCGAACCGCTCCGGGCGGTCGCTGGCCGGCTGCGCGAGGACCCAAAGCCCCCGCCCGGCGGTCATCGCAGCGCTGATGGGAAATGGTACATTACGCCGCTTTTTTACCGGGATGGAGTCCTGATGCGTGGCTGGTCTAGATGGCTGGCGGGTGTCTTCGCGTTGCTGGTGGCATCCACCGCCGTCGCCGCCGACCCGGCCAAGGTCCTGCACATCGCCTTTCCCGCGGCGGAGACCGGATTCGACCCCGCGCGGGTGTCCGATGTCTATTCGGCGGTCGTCATCGAGGCGATCTTCGACCCCCTGTATACCTACGACTATCTTGCGCGGCCGGCGAAGATCGTTCCCAACACCGCCGACGGCATGCCGGAGGTCTCCGACGGCGGCACGACCTACCTGATCCACCTGAAGCACGGCATCTTCTTCACCCCCGATCCGGCATTCGGTGGCAAGCCGCGCGAGCTGACGGCGCAGGACTACGTGTACTCGTTCGAGCGCTTCGCCGATCCGGCGAATCGCTCGCCATGGGCGTTCCTTGTCCAAGACCGCTTCGAGGGACTCGACCACCTGATCGCCGAGGCAAAGAAGACCGGCAAGTTCGACTACGACGCCACCATTCCGGGGATCGTCGCGCTCGACAGGTACACGTTGCGTTTCAAGCTCAAGCGTCCGGATTTCCTGCTGCCGTACACGCTGGCGCACAGCTCGTTCGGCGCCGTGGCGCGCGAGGTCGTGAACGAGTATCCCAACGACCTGCAGGCCCATCCGGTCGGCACCGGTCCTTACGTCCTGAAGGAATGGCGTCGGGCCGCGAAGATCGTGCTCGAGGCGAACCCCGGTTTCCGGAAGGAAATCTGGGACTTCCAGCCAGGTGACGACCCCTGGGACCGCCAGCTCGTCGCCGAGATGAAAGGCAAGACGATCCCGCAGATCGGTCGCGTCGAGATCTCGGTCATCGAGGAGGGCCAGTCGCGCTGGCTCGCGTTCCGCAAGAAGGAACTCGACCTTCTCCCGCTGCCGGCGACCTTTCGCGCCGAGGCGCTGGACAGCACGAATCACCTGAAGCCGGCCTTCGTCAAGGACGGGGTGAAGCTCTACCGCGCGATCGATCCCAGCGTGACCTACGCGTTCTTCAATTTCCGCGACCCGGTCGTCGGCGGCTTCTCGAAAGAGAAGATCGCGCTACGGCGAGCGGTGATCATGGGCTACAACCTGCCCGAGGAGATTCGCGTCGTCGACAAGGGCCAGGCCGTGCAGGCGCAGATGCCGATTCCCTATGGCGTCGTCGGCTTCGATCCGGCCTACCGCAGCATCAACCAGTACGACCCCGTGCTTGCCAACGAGCTGCTCGACTACTACGGGTACAAGAAAGGTGCCGACGGATATCGCGATCTGCCGGACGGCAAGCCGCTGACGCTGCAGATGGCGACGGGAACGACCGCTGCCGACCGCGAGCGCGACGAGCTGTGGCTGAAGTCGATGAACGCGATCGGCATCCGGATGCAATTCAACCAGGGCCAGTTTCCCGACCAGCTCAAGGCGGCCAAGGCCTGCAAGCTGATGATGTGGGATGCGGCGTGGACTGCGGACTATCCCGACGGCGACGATTTCCTGCAGCTCCTCTACGGTCCCAACACCGGGCAGAGCAACAACGGCTGCTACGAGTCCAAGGCCTACGACGCGATGTACGAGAAGTCGCGGCTGCTGCCGATCGATTCGCCCGAGCGCCAGCACCTGTTCCTCGACATGACGCGGCAGATGGAAGTCGACGGCGCCTGGGTGCTGCAGACCTCGCCCGAGCGCAACGAGCTGATCCGGCCTTGGGTGCTGGGCTACAAGAAGCACCCGATCCTCAACGCCGACTTCGTCTACCTCGACGTCGAGGCCCGCAAGTGACATTGGCGATGCGGCCCGCGTTCGGCGCGATTCGCGTCGCCGTCGCACTGCTGGTGGTTGTCGTGCAGGTGTCGCAGTCGATGCATGCGTGCGCGGCTGATCGGGTCAATCCGGCCGATCCCGCCAAGGTGATCCGCCAGGTGTTCCCCGCGGCCGAGACCGGATTCGACCCGGCCGGTGCGCAGGATCTCTACTCGGGGACGATCGAGCAGGCGATCTTCGAGACGCTGCTCACCTACGACTACCTCGCCCGGCCATCGAAGCTCGTGCCGCTGACCGCCGAGTCCATGCCGCAGGTCACCGACGACGGCAGGACGTACACGATCAGGATCCGCAAGGGCATCCATTTCGCCGACGACCCGGCGTTCAAGGGGAGGAAGCGCGAGCTCGTCGCTGCCGATTTCGCCTATGCGCTGAAGCGCCTGATCGATCCGAAGCTGCGCTCGCCGTGGGCGTGGCTCGTCGAAGGCAAGATCGTCGGGCTCGACGCGCTGGCCGACGCGGCGAAGAAGTCGGGACGCTTCGATTACGACGCGCCGGTGGCGGGGCTCGAGACCCCCGACCGCTACACGCTGGTGATCCGGCTCACGCACACCGACTACAACCTGCCGTACATCCTCGCGCACGAGCCCACGTCCGCGGTCGCGCGCGAGGTCATCGACACCTATGCCGACGAGAGCGGCCGCGCGATGGCGCACCCGGTCGGCACTGGGCCCTACCGGCTGAAGGAGTGGGTTCGCGGCACGCGGATCGTCCTCGACGCGAATCCCGGGTACCGCGGCTTCACCTGGAATTTCACCTCCGACGATCCGGCCGACCAGCCCCTGATTCGCGAGATGGAGGGCAAGCGGATGCCGCAGATCGGGCGGGTCGAGGTGAGCATCATCGAGGAGGACCAGGCGCGACTGCTGGCATTCGAGCGGGACGAGATCGACCTGATGGACCTCGGCGGCGTGCTCGCACCCAACGTCATGGACGGCGACAGGCTGCGCCCTGAATTCGCGGCGAAGGGCATCAAGCTGTCGCGGATCATCGACCCCGCGATCATCTACACCTACTGGAACCTCCAGGATCCGGTGGTCGGGGGCCTGTCGAAGGAGAAGATCGCGCTGCGCCGCGCGATGGCGATGGCCTACGACGTCGACGAGGAGATCCGGGTCGTGCGCAACGGCCAGGCGATCGAGGCGCAGTACCCGATCCCGCCGGGCGTCGTCGGCTTCGATCCCGGCTACCGCTCCCCGGTCCGCTTCGACCCCGCGCTCGCCAACGAGCTGCTCGACCATTTCGGGTACAAGCGCGGCGCGGACGGCTGGCGGACGCGCCCCGACGGCAAGCCGCTCACCGTCCGCTACGCGTCGCGGCCCGATTCGCTGGGTCGCCAGCAGGACGAGTTGTGGAAGAAGGCGCTCGACCGCATCGGGATCCGGATGGAAGTGCAGAAGGACCGGTTCCCCGAGATGCTGAAGGCGGAGCGTCAGTGCAAGCTGATGATGCGCACCGCGTCGTGGATCGCCGACTATCCGGACGGCGACAATTTCATGCAATTGCTGTACGGCCCGAACACCGGTCAGAACAACAACGCCTGTGCGAGAATCCCCGAGTACGACAGGCTCTACGAGCAGTCGATCCGCATGCCCGATTCCCCCGCGCGCGATCGCCTCTATCACGACATGACGAGGCTGATCGAGGTCTACGCGCCGTGGCGCCTCGGCGTCCTGACGTATCGCAACATGCTGGTGCAGCCCCGCGTTCTCGGCTACAGGAAGCACCCGATCCTGCACAACGAATGGAAGTACATCGACGTATCGGCGCGTGATCCGCGCACGTGAGGCGAACGACCATGGGTGGCTACATTGTCCGGCGCTTGTGGCAGATGATCCCGACCATGCTCGGGGTCGTGCTGCTCGTGTTCTTCCTGTTCAACTGGGTGGGGGGCGATCCCGCCTACGTGCTCGCCGGCAAGATCAGCAACCAGGAGCAGATCGACAACATCCGGCGTCAGCTCGGCGTCGATCAGCCCTACTACATCCAGCTCGCGATCTTCGTGAAGCAGATCGTGACCGCCAATTTCGGCGCGAGCTGGAGCACCAACGAGCCGGTCTCGCACATCCTGCTGACGCGGCTCGGCCCGTCGCTGACGGTCGTGGTCCCATTGCTGATCCTGAGCACGCTGATCTCGATTGCCCTTGCGCTGGCGGTCGCCTATGTCCGCGGCTCCCTGACCGACCGGCTGGTGATGATCGTCTGCACGGTCGCGCTGTCGATCTCGATCCTCGTCTACATCATCGTGTTCCAGTATTTCTTCGCCTACAAGCTCGGCTGGTTTCCGGTGCAGGGCTGGGGCGACGGCTTCTGGCACAACCTCGTCGTCTACGCGTCGCTGCCGATCCTGATCCAGCTCGCGGTCAGCATCGCCCCGGACCTGCGGCTCTACCGCACGTTCGTGCTCGACGAGATCAACCAGGACTACGTGCGCACCGGGCGCGCCAAGGGCGTGTCGGAGAACCGGATCATGTGGGTCCACGTCCTTCGCAACGCGTCGATCCCGATCATCACCAACCTGATGGCGGGGCTGCCGGGGCTGCTGCTGGGCTCGTTCCTGATCGAGCGCTTCTTCTCGATTCCCGGCATCGGGCGCGAAGTGATCCTCGCCGTCGAGCGCTCGGATTTCCCCGTGATCAAGGCGATCACCGTCTACGTCGCCTTCGCCACGATCCTGACCAACCTGCTCGCCGACCTGACCTACAAGGCGGTCGATCCGCGTGTCCAGCTCAAGTGAGGCGGTGAACATGGCAACCGACACTGCAGCACTCGCCGGCACGCCGCGGCCGATCCATCGGGAGATCCCGCACACGGTCTCGCCCGGATTGTGGACGCTCGCGTGGCGTCGGCTCCGGGCCGACAAGGTCGGCATGGTCTCGCTGGCGATCGTGCTTGCGTTCATCGTGATGATGATCCTGTCGGGCCTCGGCCTGATCGCCGCCGACTGGCAGCGCGAGGTCGGCGTCAACTACGCGCCGCCGACGTTCATCGGGCCCGATGAGGTTGCAACGCCGGCGCCGCAGGCGGTGACGCCGCAGACCGCGGTGCCCGCAGGAGGGACCTACCAGTCGAAGGTCGTCGATCCGATCGGCGACGTCATCGCATCGCTCAAGGCCGGCAAGGTTCCCGGGGGACCGCTGCCCCCGGAGACCGCGGAGGAGAAGAGCGTCGATCCGCTCGCCGACGTGATGTCCGAGATCCGCCACGACAAGGCCGTCGAGGCGAAGGCCACGCACGAGGTGCGGCTCGCGACGCTGCCTTTCGGCGGCGATAAGTGGGGCCGCGACGTGCTCAAGAAGACGATCAAGGGCTCCGAGACCTCGATATTCGTCGGCATCGCCTCGGCCGTGGTCGCGACGTTCATCGGGACGCTGCTCGGGGCGTTCGCCGGCTACTACGGCGGGAAGGTCGACGACTTCCTGAACTGGTTCTACAGCGTGTTCAGCTCGATGCCGTCGCTGCTGCTGATCTTCGCGGTCGCCGCGGTGCTGCAGCACAAGGGCATCGTGACGATCATCCTGATCCTGGGGCTGACCGGCTGGACCGGCGTGTTCAGGCTCATCCGCGCGGAGTACCTGAAGCACAAGGAGCGCGAGTACGTGCAGGCGGCGAATGCGATCGGCGCGTCGAATGCGCGGAGGATGTTCGTCCACATCTTCCCGAACGCATCTCACGTGGTGCTGGTGCAGCTGTCGATCCTCGTCGTCGGGTTCATCAAGGCCGAGGTGATCCTGTCGTTCCTGGGATTCGGCGTCCCGGTCGACGTCGTGTCCTGGGGCTCGATGCTCAACGAGGCGCAGAACGAGCTGATCCTCGGCAAGTGGTGGCAACTGGTCGCGGCGGGCACCGCTATGGCCTTGCTGGTGACCGCGTTTTCGATCTTCACGGACTCGCTGCGCGACGCGCTCGATCCGCGGCTCAAGGGACGTACGGGGGCGTGATGGGCACCATTCAATCTGGTCTCGTGCAGTCAAACGGCGATCCGCTGGTCAGCGTGCGCAACCTGCGCGTTTCGTTCCGCCTCGACCGGCACACGTCGTTCGATGCCGTCAAGGGCATCTCCTTCGACATTCCGCGCAACACCACGGTGGCGCTGGTCGGCGAGTCGGGTTCGGGCAAGTCGGTCACCTCGCTGGCGATGCTCGGGCTCCTGCCGCCGGAGAATTCGGTCGTCGATTCGGCGAGCGAGATCGTCTACGGGGGCCGCAACCTCGTGACGATGCCGATCGTCGAGCTGCGCAAGCTGCGCGGCGCCGACATCTCGATGATCTTCCAGGAGCCGATGACTTCGCTGAACCCCGTGTTCACCGTCGGCTGGCAGCTCGAGGAGGTCCTGCGGCTGCACATGGGAATGAAAGGCCGGGCCGCGCGCAAGCGCGCGATCGCGCTGCTGGGCGAAGTCGGGATTCCCGAGCCGGAGCGGCGCATCGATGCGTACCCGTCGCAGCTCTCGGGCGGCCAGCAGCAGCGCGTGATGATCGCGATGGCCATCGCCTGCGAACCCAAGCTGCTGATTGCCGACGAGCCGACGACGGCGCTCGACGTCACGATCCAGAAGCAGATCCTCGACCTGATCGCCGCGCTGCAGAAGAAGCACCAGATGTCGGTGCTGTTCATCACCCACGACCTCGCCGTCGTCGGCGAGATCGCCGACCACGTCGTCGTCATGCGCAACGGCGAGATCCGCGAGCAGGGTCCGGCAAAGGCGATCTTCGAGTCGCCCCGGGACGCCTACACCAAGGCGCTGTTGCAGTGCCGTCCCCGGCTCGACCGCCGGCCGATGCGCCTGCCGGTGATCGACGACTTCATCAAGGGCACCGGTCCGCAGCACGTCGAGGAACGCCCGCGGGGCATTACCGCCAGCGACCCGATCGTGCTCGACGTGAAGAACCTCGGCAAGAGCTTCTACTCGCGCGAGGGGCTCTTCGGCACGCGGGAATTCAAGGCGGTGAAGGACGTCTCTTTCCGATTGCCCAAGGGCAAGACGCTGGGGCTGGTCGGCGAGTCGGGGTCGGGCAAGACGACGGTCGGGCTCACGCTGATGCGTCTGCACGAGGCGACGTCGGGCGAGGCGATCTTCGAGGGGCGCGACCTGCTGTCGATGCCCGCGAAGGAGTTCATGCACTACAAGCGGCGCATCCAGATCATCTTCCAGAACCCCTATGCATCGCTCAATCCCAGGTTCACGATCGGCCAGATCCTGGTCGAGCCGATGCACATCCACGGGATCGGGGCGAATGCCCAGGAGCGCACCGACATGGCTTTCGAGCTGCTCGCCAAGGTCGGGCTGCCGGAAGTGTCGTTCTACAAGTACCCGCACGAGTTCTCGGGCGGGCAGCGGCAGCGGATCGCGATCGCGCGCTGCCTGACGATGAAGCCCGACATCCTGATCTGCGACGAATCGGTGTCGGCACTCGATGTCTCGGTCCAGGCGCAGGTGCTGAACCTGCTTCAGGACCTGCAGGACGAATTCGGGATGTCGTACATCTTCATCTCGCACGACCTCGCCGTGGTCAAGTACATCTCCGACCAGGTGATGGTGATGAGCGAGGGCGAGCTCGTCGAGATCGCGGACTCGGACGAGATCTACAGGCACCCGAAGATGCCCTACACGCAGCGGCTGCTCGCGTCGATCCCGAAGGGCTGGCACGGGTAGCCTTCGTCGCCGCCCGGCGGGTGGAATCGCCGGGCGACGCTGGTACCGCCCACCGGGTCCATCCTCACATCGCCCCTTGTCGCCCAGCGCGGCGAGACTAGAATGGAATGCGAATCGTTCCGCCCCGTGCCACTTGGCGCCAGAGCGGACGAGGGAGGGGCCATGGGTCAGCGCATTGCATCCCAGGACTATGTTCGCCCGGCTCGGCTGCGGGCCTGTACCCTGACTCGACCAGCTGCGGGTTTCGGCACGCGACGCGCGCTGGAAGGTACGCTGACCCCACCGATATTCTCGGCGAGCACCGGGGGCAGACATTCGATCACGGTCGAATGTTTTCGCACCGGCGGAGTCGAAGCGGTCGTGCAATCATCGGAGCACCTCGTGTCGGTGGTCACGCAAGACATGCCCCGGCTGCTCCAATGCCGTGACGGTCTGAGCAGCGAGCGGCGCATGCGCGTCGGCGATATCGTGGTCACCCCGGCGGGCGCGCCCAAGCGCTGGTGCCACGAGGGAGCGGAATACATAGCGCTGCGCTTGCCGGCCGCCTTTCTGCGCAATCTCCGCGACCATGAGTCGGGAGCGGAAAGCCAGAGCGTCCGTCTACTCGACAATTTCGGGGCGCGCGATCCGCATCTCGAATCGCTCGCCAGCCGGTTGCTCGAGGAACTACAAACCGGCGCGTTCGGGAGCCGAATGTACCGCGAAGCGATGGCAATCGAACTCGGCATTCACCTGTTGCGGCACTATTGTGAAGGCGACCGTGGGTGCGACAGCGCGACCCCGGAAGGGGAAACGAAGCTCGCACCGCATAAGCTCCGACGCGCGAAGGATTTCATCCGCGAGCACCTTGGCGAAGATCTGACGCTCGGTCGCATTGCAGGCGAACTCGCGATGAGCCCGTTCCACTTCGCTCACGCGTTCAGGCAGACCACCGGCGTCGCCCCCCACCGATACGTCATGGGCTGCCGGATCGACCGTGCGATGCGCCTGCTTCGAGAAACGGAGTTGCCAGTCAGCGAGGTCGGGCAAGAGGTCGGCATTCCGAGCCCCAGCCACTTCTCTCTGCTGTTCCGTCGTTCGACTGGGTCGACGCCGACGCTCTATCGGGCGGAGCACTGACCGCCGGGTCCCGGTCGGAAACGTCGCGGGCGCCCGGCATTTCCATTGACTGAAAACAACGACGGCCCGGCGTGGTTGCCGGGCCGTCGTGCGTATCACCATCCCGGTCTCCCCTGGGATGCGTCCGCTGAAGACGTCAATTGTCGTTGGCGTTGCAGACCTTGCCGTTGTCGACGATCTGCTTCGCGCAGCCGGTGAGTTGGAGGATGTCGGCGCCGCCACCGAGTCGGTCAACGATGTAGATCAGCCCGTTGTCGTCGACCTCTGCATTGTCGGTCGATATGTCGTAGTACGTGTTCCCGTTGACGGAGGTGGGTTGCACGTTCGCGTTGAGCGGCGGAATGAAGTGCGCGACTTCCTGCGGGTGATACGGGTCGCGAACGTCCCACACGCGCAGGCCTGCGTCGAAGTTCGCGATGAACAGCAGCTTTCCGTAGTACGGCGCGTAGAACGACTCGTTGGTCGAGTGGTTCAGAAAGCGCGTGCCGCGCGTACAGAAGTCCGGCTTTCCGGCGTCCTCGAACGTCTGCATCGTCGAGATCACCATCGGGTGGTTTTCTCCCGCGGATGCGGCACCTTTTCCGATCGCCCGCGTCGTGTCGACCAGGTAGCCGAAGTGCGGCGACCCGGTGCACTTGTTGTCGGTCTCCTCAGAGATGAGCGCCACGATGTCCCGCGTCGTGTTGCTGGTGAAGCCCTGATAGTGCTGCAGCGGGATGCCGAACATCGGGAACGAGGTGTGCGCCCCCTCGGTCGGCGTCATGTCCATCGATCCGACGACCAGTGCGCGCAACTCGTCGTCGGTCGGGCTTTCTGCGTCGCTGCCATTCCACGTGCCGGCGATATGCATTCCGGCCGAGGTCGTGAAATCGGGCAGGACTTTCAGGCGGTCGACGATCTGGAACACGCCGTTGGACGAGGTGCCGTAGGGAATGTAGATGCGATTGACCTGCTCGCTGGGATTGGCGGGGTTGTGCCATATCGAGATGGGGCCATGGACGCCACCGGTGGCCGTGTGCACGGCTGAACCGGGGTTCTGACCGACCAATCCGATGTCACGGATGTACACGGGGTCCGATGGGTCGCTCAGGTCGTAGACCTTGATGTGCTGGTTCGTCGTCCAGCCGTCG
The DNA here is from genome assembly GCA_963816415.1 of uncultured Pseudomonadota bacterium. Lineage (GTDB taxonomy): Bacteria > Pseudomonadota > Gammaproteobacteria > Burkholderiales > Casimicrobiaceae > VBCG01. The sequence goes on along the minus strand of CAWFKR010000017.1, from coordinate 358,631 downwards.
GGTTGTGCGGAAGCAGCACCCGCGCCCGCGACGATATAGGCGATGCCGGTATCGCATTCCCACCAGTTCTTGTGCGTGGCGGTAAACCAACCGCCGATCGTGGAGAGGAGTGCCGGGTGCGCGGGATCGGTCACGTCGTAGATCTCGTGGCTGCCCGTGCTCGAGGTCCCGCCGCCGTTGTTGCGCAGCATGTAGTAATGCCCATCGTCGCCCAGGACGCCGGCCTTGCCGTCGCATACCCGAACCATTTGCGCGCCGCCGCTGCTCGTCCCATTTGCGCGCCCGTCCGTCGGGATGTGCGCTACCTGGACTGGGTGTCGTGGATCGGTCACGTCCACGATCGATGTCCCGTTGAATTCGGGCGTCCCGCCCGAGGTCGGGTCGGCGATCGGCGCCTGGTTGCCGAAGTGCCCCACATACAGGAAGACGCGCTTCTGCCCGTTGACCATCTGCGTGTGCAACGTCGGTTGATACGCTGTTCGTCCTTCCAGGTCGGCATGCCCCAGCCAGAGGATGTCATGGCGGTCGGGCGCTACGTCATTCGGTTTCACGGCGATCGCGTTCATGCTGAACGCCGTGGCGAACACCAAGAGCATCCCGGCGGTCGCTTGCGCAGGTCGCCGAATCCTCGACTCGTTGATATACATATCGATTCCCTCCTTGTTTATGGGCTTTCAACCTGATGCACCACCAACCAACTCACGGTGCCGGATGCGCCGCACGTCGGAGGCCGCTTGGAAGCCGACGTCCGGCGATTCGGGTGTGCGTCAGCCGGAGGAGCACTATAGGAGGGAAGCACAGCAGGACGCTGTCGCGTCCTTGCTGCGAATGCAGGGAACTTGCGATTTGTTCAGAAGGCAGGCGGCCGAGCAGCGCAACCGCTCGGCTTAATGCCCGCCATCGCGGAGATCCCCGGCAAGACGCCGGGGCCGCGCCTACTTCGCCGTGACCCCACCCATGCGCAGCTGCTTGCCGACCGCGAGCAGGAAGCGCAGCGTGTCCTGCGCGTCCGGATCGCGCAGCATCTGCCACAGCCCGCCGATGCCGCCCGCCGACGGTCGCGCCGCGCGGCTCGCCGCCGCAGCGTCGTCGACCGACTGCAGGAGCTCCTGCACCATGCCCAGGCGCTCGATCAGCTGGGGGAGCATCGTCGCCAGGCGCTCCAGCGCGCCGCACGACTGCAGGCTCTCGAGCATCTTCACGACGTTGTCGGCACCGCCCCGGCTGAAGCGGTCGAGCAGCGACAAGCCGTTGCCCATCGTCTCGGCCAGCCGGCTCACCATCTCGTCGGTCATGGCGTCCTGCGCCGAGCTGTAGAGTCGCGCGAGGTGCGACAGGCGTTCGAGGTCGCCGTTGTTGACCAGTTGCGTCAGCGCCGGCAGCGCACGCGCGAGCCCGGCGCGATTGATCTGGTCGAGCAGTACGACGGTCTCGCCCGCGGTCGCGGCGAGCCGGGTCACCATCTCGTCGGTCAGCGAGTCGCGCGCGGCAGCCATTACCCGCTGCAGCTCGAAGTCGACGCTCGTGCTTTCGTCCGATTGTGCGTTCATCGTCGGCTCCCCGTCACAGCAGTCCGCGTGCCGACACCCAGTAGAGCTTGTTGTAGGCCGTCTTGAACCAGTGGACGGCCTTGGTCGGGGCTTTCGGGTCGGGAGGATTCTGGTAGTCGAACATCGCGTAGGTCGCGCGGTCCTTGCCGGCCTCGATGAAGCAGAACACCTTGCCGTCGTAGTCGCGAACCGGCGAGCCGAGCTTGACGATCGCCGCGATGTTCTCGCCCAGCGCCTCCGCCTCGAAGTGCGCGGTCGACCCGGCCTTGCTGATCGGCAGGTTGGTGGTGTCCCCGATCACGTAGACGTTCTTGCGGCCTTCCATCGTCAGCTGGTGGCGGTGGGTCGGGATCCAGCCGCCGGCGCCCAGCTTGTTCTTCTCGATCACCTCCATGCCGCGGTGGGCCGGGATCGAGATCAGCAGGTCGTAGGGCGCCTCGCTGCCTTCCTCGCTCTTCACCACCTTCGCCTTGCCGTCGACCTCTTTGACGTTGAACAGCGTCTCGTAGGTGATCCCGAGGCGTTCGAATTCGGGCGTGGCCCACTTGGCGACGTTCTCGAGCGAGTGGGTGCGGCCGATCGGGTACGTGTAGTGCAGCTGCACCTTGTCGCGGATGCCCCGGTCCTTGAAATAGTCGTGGAGCATGAACGTGATCTCGAGCGGCGCCATCGGGCACTTGTGCGGCACCCCCATCGCGATCACCACCCGTCCGCCCTGGAATGCCTGCAGCGTGCGGAACATCTTGACCGCGGTCTCCTCGGTGTAGAACGTCTCCGAGTTCTCGGCGAGCCCGGGGATCAGCTCGGGCGCCGGGCGCGACCCGGTGGCGATCACCAGGATGTCGTAGTCGAACACCGTGCCGCTCTTGGTCTTGACCCGGTTCTGGTCGAGCTGGAACTCCTCGGCCGGGTCGACGAAGAAGGCGATGCCGGGTTCGAGCAGGCCCGCCTGGTCGCGATAGAGCTCGTCGGGGGTCATGCGGCCCAGGGCCAGGTAGAGCAGCCCCGGCTGGTACATGTGCCGCTCCGAGGCCGACAGCATCGTCAGCTTGACCTTGCCGCTCCGAAGCTCGCCATGCAGCCTGCGGGCGAGGTTGTTCGCCAGGATGGTTCCGGCCATGCCGCCGCCGACGATCAGTATCTTCATGTCGTGCTCCTCCTGTGCTGCGGGCAATCCAACGGAAAGGATCTGTGGAAACGACTAAGTCATTTGGTCTTCTTCACCGTGACGTGCCATACCCCGGCTTCCTCGCGCACGCCAACGAGTTCGTGGCCGACCTTGTGGACCCACTCGGGAACGTCGGCGGCCGACCCCTTGTCGGTCGACAGCAGTTCGAGCTCGTCCCCGACGCTGGCGAGCTTGATCCAGCCGATGAGTTCCATCAGCGGTCCCGGGCAGAAGCTGCCCCGGGCGTCGATCACTTTCTTCTCGGGCATGGCCTGCGTTCCTTCGGCGTCGTCAAAACGTGTAGACCTGGCCGTCCTGCGCGTCGGCGAGGAACTTGGTGAGCCCCAGCGGCTCGCCCAGCCACGGCTGCAGCGCATCGGACTCGATGCTCATCACGTCCATCGCCATCGAGCAGGGGAAGATCTTCGCGCCACCGAGCTCCACGGCCTGCTCGAACAGCGTGCGAAACGGCGGGACGTTCTTGCCCTTCATCAGCGTGCCGAAGCTGCCTTCGGCCGGCGCCGGCCGATCGTCGGCCTTGAGGAAATACTGCAGCGAGTTCATCGACAGGAAGACGCTCACGTCGTTGCCGCTGACGGCGCCCACCGAAGCGAGCATCGCCGCCATCTGCATGCGTTCGAGCGAGCCCGTCACCACGATGATGCTGATCTTGCCGGATGCCATTGGAGACCTCGGCGGGTTCTCGGTTGCATCGAAGTCCAGGCCCGGACACAAAGGGCCCTGGTGAAACGGGCGAGGGACTGGTGTCCGCCCGCCTGCACGAGATGCATGGTAATGCAATGAATGCGGCGATGCCAACGGATCGGGCGCGATACGGCAGCGGCGCGCGGAAGAGCGCCGATGGCAGGCTTCCAGCGAGGCGAAATGCACGGCGGGGGCTTGCCCGCCGCGCATTCGTTGATCTACATCAAAGCGTGAACTGCATTTCCGACAGCAGGGCGCCGGGCAGCGTCGTGCTGGTCAGCATCCGCGACCCGTAGGTGTTGGATTCGAGCATGAGTTCGCGCTCGACGGTCAGCGCCTCGAGCTTGTCGCCCAGCATCCGGTAGATCGTGTCGTCGAAGCGAAGCACGTTGACCGGCGCGACGATGCTTCCGTTCTCGACCCAGAACGTCGCGAAGCGCGTCATGCCGGTCATCCGGCAGGCCGGGCGATCGGAGTAGTTGAGATACCAGAGATTGCCGATCGCCAGTCCGGTGCCGAGGGCGGCAAGCGCATCGCTTTCGCGCAACTCGCCGCCGGCGACTGCCAGCGCCTCGGGCATTTCGTGGGCGTTGGCGCCGTTGGCCGCGAGATCGAACTCGCGCGCGGTGCGCGGCGACACCAGCGATCCGATCAGCGCGCCCTCGGCGACCAGCGGCACCTGAGCGGGCCGGGCGAAGCCCTCGGCCTGGAACGCGGGCGCGACGCCGCCCCCGGTGTCCTCGCTGATCGAGATCCGCGGGTCGAGCCGGGCCCCATTCTTCATCTTCGCCAGCGCGCTCTGCTGCGTCGCCAGCGCGCGGGCCGAGAATCCGCCCCAGCAAAGCATCCCGGCGATCTCCTCCATCGCGCTGGGCGCGAGATAGGCGCGGTAGGCGCCGGGCGGGAGGGACTTGGGCGAACGACTGATCAGCGCGAGGCGCTCCACCGCCGAGCCCATCCTTCGCCGCAACTCGCCGTCGTCCCATGCGAATCCGGTGTAGGTCGACTTGATCGCCTTGTCCGCGCGGTGATAGAGGCTCCATTGCAGGTTGAACGTCGTCACCGCATGCCAGTTGCGCTGTCCCTCGGAATTGCAGAACCCGCGGTACACCGGTCCCGCGGCGAGCAGTCCGACCAGATCATGGCCCTGCGCTGCGCCGAGGATCGTCTCCACCATCGCTTCGGCCGCTGGCAGTTCCCCACCGCGCGTCACGCTGCCGGATGCGACGGTCGAGGGAAGCAGCAGGTGCGGATCGTCGGCGAGTTCCGGCAGGGCGCTGCGCAGGCCGGCGATCGCGTTCTGGATCGTGCGCGCGTCCGCGCCGAGATCGCCTGTCAGCGACAGCGAATGCCTCGCGTGGCGTGCGCCGCGGATCAGGCGGATGTCCAGGTAACGCTGGACGACACGGCCGGGCTGGCGGACCTTGCCGCGATTCATCCGCACGAAATCGCTCTCTTCCGCCGAGAACCACGTCGCGTGGCGCTCGCCCGCGACCAGCGCGCGGTCGACGACCGCGGCGATCTGGTTGAAATACGCTTCCATCAATTCTCCCCGCCGAAGACGTCGACGCCGGTGAACACGCAGGCCGGGGTCGCATGACCCACGCGAATGATCTGCGAGGGCTCGCCCTTGCCGCAGTGCGGGGTGCCGAGCACGCGCAGCGTGTCGGCATTACCGACGCGCGCGAGGCTGCGCCAGAAGCTGGCGCTGATGCCACGGTAGTTCGGGTTCTTGACCACGTGCCCGAGCTTGCCGTTTTCGATGACCCGACCGCGCTCGCAGCCGAACTGGAACTTGTTGCGCGAGTCGTCGATCGACCAGGAGATGTTCGTCTCCATCATCACGCCGTGCTCGATCGAGGCGACCAGATCGTCGAACGGCGAATCGCCGGGCTCCAGATTGAGATTGGCCATCCGGTCGATCGGCGGGCGGTTCCAGCCGTCGGCACGCGCGTTGGCGACCCCCACCAGCCCGGCGCGGGTCTGCGAGATGGCGCCGCCCAGCGGGCGCTCGAGGATGCCGTTGCGGATCAGGTAGGTGCGCTCGGCGGCCGTGCCGTCGTCGTCGAAGGCGTAGCTCGCAAGCTCCTCCGGTCGCGACGGATCGAAGGTGATGTTCAGCAGATCCGAGCCATAGCGATAGCTGCCGAACATCTCGGGCGTGACGAAGCTCGTTCCGGCGAAATTGCGCTCGTCGCCCAGGATCCGGTCGAGCTCCAGCGGGTGGCCGACGGATTCGTGGATCTGCAGCACCATCTGGTCGGGGGCCAGCAGCACCTCCATCTTCCCCGACGGGCAGTTCGGCGCGGCGAGCAGCTCCAGCGCCTCCTCGGCAACCCTGCGCCCGCTGTCGGCGACACCGAAGCGGTCGAGGATCTCGAGCCCGCCCTGCTGGCAGATGCCGCGGTGCCCGTTCAGCGAACGCCGCTGCGTGACGCCGTCGGCGTGCGCCGTCACGGCCAGTGACGGGAACACGAATCGGAAGCGCTGCAGGACATCGCCGCCTGCGCTGGTGACCAGCCGCTGGGTCGAGTGACGCACCTCGGCGAGCGCTTCCCAGTCGACGATGCGCGGGTCGCAGCCCGCCTCGGCTGCGACGTGGCGCAGCAGGTCGAACCATTCGGCGCGCGACGGCAGCGGGGCATCGACCGACGGCGACGCGTAGTCACCGCGGGGTGCGGGTCGCGGCAGGGTGCGCGAATCGGCGACGGCGTAGCGGGACGTCGCACGCGCCCAGTCGGCAGCGCGGTCCAGCGCGTCGCGCAGGCCGGCGGGCGAGGTGTCCGCGGTCGCCGCGTAGCCGTAGCCGCCGTCGACATAGACCGAGGCCATGACGCCGCGGTCCGTGGAAAGCGACAGGGGTTGCTGGACGTTCTTGCGGATGCAGAACGTTTCGGAGGTTTCCTCGACGAAGCGCAGCGACCAGAAGTCGGCGCGGAGGTCGAATGAGGGCAGGGGGCCGTCGAAAGGCATCGGGGGTCGGGGTAGCCAGTTGTCAGGGGGAGGAATCAGGTGTCGGGAACCGGTGACGACGTCGGGAGCCACGCGGCAACCCAGGGAGAGGGCGGGCCAGCCAGAGCCGTACCGGATACCCGGCGCAAAACGTCGAATTATGCCTTCTTGCCGCCACCCGCCGCGAGCTCCTCGAGTGCTTCGCCGGTCACCCGCGCAATCCGCCAGTCGGGCAGCACGCGCGCGCCGAGCGACTCGTAGAAGCCGATCGCGTTTTCGTTCCAGTCCAGCACCGACCACTCGAAACGGCCGCAGCCCCGCTGCTGCGCGGTCGCCGCCAGCGTCGTCAGGAGCCGCCGGCCAAGCCCCGCTCCCCGGAAATGCGGGCGCACGAAAAGGTCTTCCAGCCACAGGCTTCGGCGACCGAGGAAGGTCGAGTAAGTATGAAAAAACAAGGCGAAACCGGCCGCAACTTGAGAATTTGCCTCAAGACGTGCAATGAGCGCCTCGGCGACCGGTCGCTCCCCGAAAAGCGCGGCATCAAGATCCGCCGGGGTCGAGACGCACAGGTGGGTCAGGCGCTCGTAATCAGCCAGTTCCCCGATCAGCTGGTGGAGGTCGGCGACGTCCGAGGGTCGGGCCGGCTCGATCGTGAATGAAATTTCGCTCGTGTGCGTCATCGCGGCCCGCCGTTGTCGACAATCGGCCGCCCGAGAATGACGAGGTCGCGCCGGACGCCGTCAAGTTTCGCGATTCGGGGAAGCGTGCCCCAGCGCTGGAATCCCTCCGTCTCGAACAGTCGCAGGCTGGGGAGGTTGTGCCCGAACACGAACGCGAGCAGCGTCTCGATCCCCAGGGATGGCGCAGCCGCCAGGGCATGCGCGAGCAGATTCCGGGCGCAACCCTGTCGTTGCGCGGCCGGTGCCGTGTAGATCCCGACCTCGACCGTCGCCTCGTACGCAGGTCGGCCATAGAACGATCGTACCGACAGCCACGCGCGCACCTCCCCGGTCAGCGCGTCGCAATCGACCCAGAGGGGTCGCCGGTCGGGCGAAAAGTCGTCGAACCATGCGCGCCGGGCCTCGACCGTGACCGGGGCGAGGTCGGCGGTCGCCATGCGGCCGGGGATCGAAGCGTTGTAAATCTCGACAATATCCGCGAGATCGTCAGGGGCAGCGTGGCGAATGGGCATTTGGGGCAAATTTGCAACAAAGTGCGCGACCGGCGGTCGCCATCCGGCGACATTCGTTGCCCCCGTACTGGGGGCTGAAGTAACGTTGACGCGTGTCGCAAAAAGCGAACATTTGACCGTCTAGTACCACTTTCCATCGGGGGTTTCCAGATGAATTTCAAGCGCAACAAGGTCGCGACCGCACTCGCCTACCTGGCGGGCGTCGGCGGGGCATTCGCGGTCTCGGGCGTACACGCCCAGCAGGCCGCTCCGGCGTCCAACCCGGACATCCGCGTCGAAGTGACGGGCACGGCGATCAGGCGGGTCGAAGGCGAGACCGCGCTGCCCGTGACCGTGATCACGCGCAAGGAGATCGACAAGTCCGGCGCGACCAATGCGATGGAATTGCTGCAGATGGTGTCGTCGAACAACAGCGTCGGCGCCGTCAACATCGCGAATTCCGTCGGTGCGACGACGCTGTCCGCGCAGACGGCTTCGCTGCGGGGCCTCGGTGGCGGTCGCACGCTGGTGCTGATCAACGGCCATCGGATGGAAGGTTTCGCGGGCGAGATCCAGGGCGTGCAGGGCGTCAATCTCGCGGCGATCCCGTTCGCGGCGATCGAGCGCGTCGAAATCCTGAAGGACGGCGCGTCGGCCCTCTACGGCTCGGACGCGATCGGCGGCGTGATCAACTTCATCACCCGCAGCGACTACACCGGCGCGGAAGTGAGCGGCCAGTACGGCACGCCGACCCGCAGCGGCGGTGGCGACCAGTGGAACGGCAGCGGCTCGTTCGGCTTCGGCAACCTCGACAAGGACCGCTACAACGTCTTCGCGACCCTGTCGTACCAGGAGCAGAAGCCGCTCGACATGGCTTCCCGCAACTACTCGAACCAGGGCCTGATCGAAAGCATCGGCCTCTACGGCCTGTCGAGCAACACGTTCCCGGGCAATGTCACGACCGGGCACGTCGGCGTCGTCAACCACGGCGTTCCGAACTACTACCCGGCGTCGCAGGGCTGCGGCTCGGCGCGCTACATCAACGCCCCCGACATCGGCGTCGTCGGCTGCCAGGAAGACCTCAGCGCGCTGCCCGGCGTCAACATGCTCCCGGACGACAAGCAGTGGAACGCCTTCGGCAAGGCGACGTTCCAGCTGAACGACGATTGGCAAGGCTACCTGACCGGCATCTACTCGCACGACGAGACGCGGCTGGTCATCCAGCCGGGCCCCATTTCCAACGTCTTCGTCTACGGCCCGGACGGCACGCCCGGAACGATCACGGTGCAGCCCTCGAGCCCGTTCTACCCGCATGCGGAAGCGGCGGCGCACGGCGTCGATGGCCAGCCGCTCAACGTCCGCTATCGGACGATGGAGAACGGTTTCCGCGACACGACCGACACCAACGAGCACGGCCAGCTGATCGCCGGCCTCAAGGGGTCGTGGAAGGACTGGGACTGGGACGTCTCCGGCTACTACAGCGACGGCAAGACGACCGAGCACATCAACGGCGGCTTCCAGGATTACCGGCTGCTGATGCCGCTGCTCAACAGCGGCACCGTCAACCTGTTCGGCTACAACACGCCCGCTATTGTCCAACAGCTGCGCGCGACCAACTTCATCGGCGACACGATCGATGGCAAGTCGAAGAACTACGGGGCGGACTTCAAGACTTCGGGCGAGATCTGGAAGTTGCCGGCGGGCGCGATGTCGCTCGCAGTGGGCGGCGACGCCCGCAAGGAAACGCTCGACCAGAACATGGCCGACGCGATCCAGGGCGGCTACATCACCGGCTACGGCGGCCAGATCAAGAACGTCAGCGGCTCGCGCACCTCATGGGCGACCTTCGCCGAGCTGAACGTGCCGATCGTCAAGACCTTCGAAGGCGACGTCCAGGTCCGCTACGACCACTACAGCGACTTCGGCGGGACGACCAATCCCAAGGCCAGCCTGCGGTGGCAGCCGACCAAGGCACTGCTGTTCCGCGGCTCCTACGGCACGGGCTTCCTCGCGCCGTCGCTCTACCAGCTGTACACGCCGAACATCAGTGGCGTGTCGCAGTCGGGCCTGTCCGATCCGATCCGCTGTCCGGTCACCGGTGACACCGGCATCGACTGCGTGACCCAGTTCCCGGTGCTGTACGGCGGCAACCAGAGCCTGAAGCCCGAGGAGTCCGAGCAGATGACCGCGGGCATGGTGTTCGAGCCGATCCCGGGCACCTCGCTGTCGGTCGACTACTTCAAGATCAACCTGAAGAACGCGATCGACAACGGGATCTCGCCGGTCACGATCCTCGGCGACCTCGGCAAGTACGGGTACCTCGTCACGCGCGGGCCCGTCGATCCGGCGTTCCCGAACCTTCCCGGGCCGATCACCAGCATCCTGCAGACCTACGTCAACATCGGTGGCGAGCACATCCAGGGCCTGGACATCGAAGGGCGCTGGCGCGGCGAGGAATACAGCTGGGGCCGCATGAGCTTCGACATCCAGGGGACCTACTACCTGCGTTACGACGCGCAGAATGTCGACGGCACCTGGAGCGGCTCGGTGGGCAATTCGTACGGCAGTGCGGTCACCGGCGTGATCCCGCGCTGGAAGCACTACGCGACGCTGAGCTGGGAGCGCGGTCCGTGGGGGGCGACGCTGGGGAATTCGTTCCAGGATTCCTATACGGACCAGCAGACCGACTTCAACGGCAATACGCGCACCGTCGGCACGCTGTCGCTGTGGGACCTGCAGGGAACCTACACCGGCTTCAAGAACACGAAGCTGACGCTGGGCGTGAAGAACCTGTTCGACAAGGATCCGCCGTTGTCGAACCAGCAGTCGACGTTCATCATCGGCTTCGATCCGTCGTACTACGATCCGCGCGCCCGGTTCGTCTACGGCAGCGTTAACTACAAGTTCAAGTAGCATCCGCGGCATCGCTGTCATCGCGGGGAGCTTCGGCTCCCCGTTTTTTTTCGGTCTTTCCGGGGGCGCGCGCGAACTGCTACCCTTCAACCGTGACCAATATTTCGATTGCGGAAGCCTTCGAGCAGGGGCTCGAGCACCATCGTGCCGGAAGGCTCGCGCAGGCCGAGGCCGCGTACCGGCAGATACTGCAGAGCGCTCCCGGCCATCCCGGGGCCCTCCACATGCTGGGAGTCGTCGCGCACCAGGCCGGGCGCAACGACATCGCGCTGGGCCTGATCGACAGCGCGATCGCTGTCAATGCCGGGCATCCCGGCTATCACAACCACCGCGGCATCGTCCTTCACGCGCTGGGACGTGTCGATGACGCCGTCGCGAGCTACCGCAGGGCCGTCGAGCTGAAGCCCGACTACGCTGAAGCCCACAACGGCCTCGCGACGGCGCTGGTCGCGCTGGGCAGGATCGACGAGGCGATCGCAGGCTACCGGGCGGCCCTGTCCGTCAGGCCCGACTACCCCGAGGCCCACAACAACCTGGGGAACGCGCTCAGGGACCAGGGCAGGCTCGCCGAGTCGCTCGGCTGCTATCGCAGGGCTCTCGAGCTGAGGCGGGATTTTGCCGACGCGCACGCGAACCTCGGCAATGCGCTCTACGACCTCGGGGAGGCCGATGCGGCGCTGGCGAGCTACGCGCGCGCGCTGGCGCTGCGGGAAGCGCCCGAGTTCAGGGCCGGCTTTGCCCAATGCCTGAGGGGTGCGATTTTCCACGATGCGGATCCGAAGCTTCCCGGTGTCGAGGAGATCCGGCGCCTTGCGATCCGCGCGCTGTCGGAACCCTGGGCACGACCTGCCGACATCGCGCGGGCCTGCATCCGGCTGATCGCAGGCGACCCGGCGATCGGCGGCTGCGTCGCGCGGGCGTCGAGCGCATGGCCCGAGCGACTGCCGGGCGCGGCGCTGTTCGGGCCGCGGGGGGTCGATGCCGTTTCCGGCGACCCGTTGCTTCGCGCGCTGCTCGTGAACGCGCAGGCGTGTGACCTCCCGATGGAGCGCTTCCTGACGACAGCCAGGCACGCGCTGCTCGAGGCGCTCGAACGCGAGGACGCAAGCCTCGATCAACGGGCGGTGTTCACGTTCGCCTGCGCGCTCGCGCGGCAGTGCCACATCAATGATTACGTTTTCAGCGCGACCGATGCGGAAACAGCGCGGGCGACAAGGTTGCGCGAGGGTCTGGTGGACGCGATCGCGGCGAACACCGATATTCCCGCTGCCGCGCTCGCCCTCGTCGCTTGCTATTTCCCGCTGTCCGCAGTGCCCGGCAACGAGGCGCTGCTGGCGCGATCCTGGCCCGACCCTGTTGCCGCGCTCCTTGCCCAGCAGGTCGCCGAACCCCGCGAGGAGCGCAGGCTTTGCGATGCCATGACGAAGCTGACGCCCGTCGACGACGAGGTTTCACGCCGCGTCCGGCAGCAATACGAGGAGAATCCCTACCCGCGCTGGGTGAAGTCGGCTCCCATCGGCCCCGCGCAGACCGTCGGATCGCACCTGCGCGGCCTGTTTCCGCTGGTGCCCCTTTCCCCGAGGGACGAGCGCCAGGGGGTCGACATCCTGGTCGCAGGATGCGGGACCGGCCAGGAGTCGATCGAGGCGGCGCGGCAGTTTGCGAATGCCCGGGTCCTGGCGATCGACCTGAGCCTTGCGAGCCTGGCCTACGCCGAGCGCAAGGCGCGCGAACTGGGCATCGGCAATGTCGAACATGCCCAGGCCGACATTCTCCGGCTGGATGCGATCGCCAGGACATTCGACGTCATCGCCTCCGCGGGCGTGCTTCATCACCTCGCCGATCCGCTTGGCGGATGGCGCAAGCTGGCGTCGCTGCTGCGGCCCGGCGGGTTCATGCGCATCGGCCTCTACAGCGAACGGGGGCGCGAGACCGTCGTCGCCGCGAGGCGCCTCATCGCCGAGCGGGGCTATTCGCCGACCGCGGAAGGCATACGCCGCTGCCGCGAGGACCTGATGTCGGAAAGCGGCGGAGCGACCTTTGCGTCATTGGCGCTGCTCCGGGATTTCTACGTGACCTGTGAATGTCGCGACCTGCTGTTCCACGTCGAGGAGCATCGGTTCTCGCTGCCGCAGATCCGCGACATGCTCGCTGCGCTCGACCTGCGCTTCCTCGGATTCCTGCTCGCCCCCGGCGTTGCCAGGCGCTATGCGGAGCGTCATCCCGCCGATCCGGCGATGACGGATCTCGACGCCTGGGCCGCCTTCGAGACCGAGTTCCCCGAAGCATTCGCCGGCATGTTCGTGTTCTGGGTCCAGAAAGCGACATGAGGGCGGCCAGAGCGCGCAGTCCTCGCGCGTGGCGCGGGGTGCCCAGCAGCGGCCAAGTGTGCTAAAAGCTGCGCCGTGGCCACGGCCACTACCGACAACGGGGGAAACACAATGAACAAATTCCTGGTTGTGGTCGTTCTCGCCATTGCGGCAAGCGCGGCGCAGTTCGCCAGCGCCCAGGGCAACGCAGCCGACGTCACCGACATGCAGGCGCTGCGCGATGCCGTCAAAGCGGACAAGAAGGCGTTCGTTGCGTCGAAACTCGACCTGACGCCTGCCGAGGCCAGCAAATTCTGGCCGATCTACGACCAGTACCAGCGGGCCCTCGCGGTGGTCGCCCAGCAGCGGGCGGTGTCGCTCGAGGGCATGCTGTCGCGCGGCCAGCCGATGACCAATCCCTATGCGAAGCAGCTCGCGTCGGCCACCATTGCAGCCGACGACGCGGAGCTCCGCGCGCGACACCGGCTCTACAACCGCCTGCTTCGCGTGCTGCCCGCGATCAAGGCCGCACGTTACCTGCAGCTCGAAGGAAAGATCCGCGCCGTCCACGCCTACGACCTTGCCGCGACGATCCCGCTGATCCACTAGCCTGCGGCATCAGCCCTGCCGCGGGTAGCGCAGGTAGATCGCGTGCACCGAGATCCGCGGTTCGCGCACTGCCACCACGTCGATGCGGTCGACGTGCGGGGCGTCTGACGCGATCTCCGGCACTGCAGGTGAGCTGCTGCGGGCGGCGGCCAGTGTCGCTGCGCCGGTGCTCGCGGGGTCCGTGTCGGCATGCGCCGGCCAGACGACGGCAATCCCGATCGTGAGCGCTGTCAGCGCGGCGGCGGCCAGCGCCAATGCGGCGCGGGGTGTATTCACTTCGTAGCGTTTCATCGCGAGTCTCCTTGGGTTCGGTCCGGTCCACTCGTCGATTCGATGCGACGGCCGGCCGATCCGGATTCACCGGGTCCGGTGTCCAATCGAATGGCGGTGGGCGCCGCTCGCTGACCGCCATCCGGCATCCCCTTAGCGCGATGGACATCGCCCCCCGTTCGTGTAGAATTCCGCGTTTTTCTGGCGGTGCTTGGCTTTCGTGCCCAGCGGGGCCAAGGCGATTGACGTTCGCGACCACCGAGCCTCTGGTCGGACCCACGCCAGGGCCCGGCGGACGGAGAGGGCGGAAACCGGTTTCGCGGGCGAACCGCACCCAAGGAGTCGTACACGCGTCCATTGCCTGCCTTGCTGCCGGTCGGGTCTCCCTACGTCACCGACGGAAACGGACCGCTCCCGGCAGCCCACATCTATCCGATGCTCAACAAATGCCTGGAGACACCATGTCGAAGCTGATCCGTCTGGCCATGCTGGCCGCGGCCCTGATGATTGCCGTGCCCGGCGCTGTCATGCCGATCGCCGCGCAGGCGCAGACTCCGCCTTCCGCCCCGGCGGCGGCGGCGCCGAATGCGCCCGCGTCGACGGATGCGGCGGCAACGCCCGCAGAGGCACCTGCACCCGCAGCCGCGCCGGCACCCTCGCCGGCCGCGAAGAACGTCGACATCGTCGACAACCCCTACGGCCTCGAAGCGCTGTGGAAAGGCGGTGACCTGATCGCGCGTGCGACGCTCGGCATCCTGGTGCTGATGTCGATGGGCAGCTGGTACGTGATCATCACCAAGCTCTACGAGCAGTCGAAGATGGGTGCCCAGGCACGCGCCGCCGCCAAGCACTTCTGGACGGCGCCGAGCGTGCAGAAGGGCGCGGAGAGCCTCAAGAAGGGCAGTCCCTACCGCTTCATCGCCGAATCGGGGATGGAGGCCACGACCAAGCACGAAGGCCTGCTCGGCAACGTCGATCTCAACACCTGGATCAGCATGTCGATCCAGCGTGCGATCGACAACGTCCAGAGCCGCACGCAGGATGGACTCGCGTTCCTCGCCACCGTCGGTTCGACGGCGCCGTTCGTCGGGCTGTTCGGCACGGTCTGGGGCATCTACCACGCGCTGACCGCGATCGGCATCGCCGGACAGGCATCGATCGACAAGGTCGCGGGCCCGGTGGGTGAAGCGCTGATCATGACGGCGATCGGCCTCGCCGTCGCGGTTCCTGCGGTGCTCGGCTACAACTGGCTGATCCGTCGCAACAAGTCGGCGATGGAGCAGGTGCGCGGTTTCGGCGCCGATCTGCACGCCGTGCTGCTGTCCGCCGCGCAATCGCCCGCCAAGGCCTGAACCATGGCGATGAACGTCGGCGCGGCCGACGACGAAGAGGAAGCGATCTCGACGATCAACACCACGCCGCTCGTCGACGTGATGCTGGTCCTGCTGATCATCTTCCTGATCACGGTCCCGGTCGTCCGCAATTCGATACCGGTGCAGTTGCCGAAGGAACGCAACGAGATCCGCGAGACCAAGCCCGAGGACATCACGATCTCGGTGGACGCCGCTGACAAGATCTACTGGAACGACCTCAACATCCCGACGACCAATGCGCTGGTCGATCGTCTCAAGAAGATCGCCGTGCTGGTCCCTCAGCCCAAGGTGCAGATCCGCGGCGACGCGAACGGCAAATACGAGGGTGTGGGTCGCGTGATCTACGCCTGCCAGCGCGCGGGCATCGCCAAGATCGCGTTCGTCCTCGAGCCGCCGGCCCGCAACGCCAGCGGCGGCTGAGTCCGGCAACCACCGTCAAGAGCACAAGGATCCTGTAATGGCCATGAATGTGGGCATGGGCGGCGGGTCGAAGGACCCGGACGTCATGATCGACATCAACACAACGCCGCTGATCGACGTGATGCTGGTGCTGCTGGTGATGCTGATCATCACGATCCCGATCCAGTTGCACGCGGTCAACCTGAACATGCCCACCGGCCATCCGCCGCCGCCGCTGGTGCTGCCCGAAGTCGTCAACCTCGACATCGACGACACCGGCAAGATCTACTGGAACGGCGACGTGGTGCCGGACCGGGCCGCGCTGGAGGACAAGATCAAGGCCGCCGCGGCGGAAGCGGTGCAGCCCGAGATCCACCTGCGGCCCAACAAGCTCGCCAAGTACGCGGTCGTCGCCGAGGTGATGGCGCTGTCGCAGCGGCTGGGTCTGACCAAGATCGGCATCGTGGGCAGCGAGCAGTTCATCAACGAGCCCTGACGCGAACGCGCCCGCCCAAAAAGCGGCATACGGAGTCGCCACGCAATGGATTTCGCAAGACAACAGCGGGACCCGACCCGACACGTGGTCGGCATCGGCGTCGTCATCCTCGTGCACGTGCTGGTGATCTGGGCGCTGCTGACCGGTCTCGGCACCCGCGTCGTCCAGGTGATCAAGAAGCCGCTCGAGGCCACGATCGTCAAGGAGATCAAGCTGCCGCCGCCGCCGCCGCCACCGCCGCCGCCGCCGCCGAAGAGGATCGTCGAGCCGCCCAAGGTGGTCGAGCAGCCCTACGTTCCTCCGCCCGAGATCCAGGTGCCGACGCCGCCGCCCGAGCAGCCGGTGATCGCCGCGCCGGTGACGACGCCGCCGCCGGCACCGGTGGTCATCGCGCCTCCGGCGCCACCGGCACCGCCGCCGAAGCCCGCGATCCGGCAAGGCGTGTCCTGCAGCAAGCGCGATTCGCCGCCGTTCCCGCGCGACGCGATCCGCGCGCAGATCCGCAAGGGCAAGGTGGTCGCGATCCTGACGATCGACGGCAAGGGGAACGTGTCGAACGTCGACATCGTTTCGTCGCAGCCTGCGCGCGTGTTCGATCGCACGGTCCGCGACACCCTTTCCGACTGGAAATGCTCCGGCGAGGGCACGCCTTACAAGGCGTCAGTCGAGATCAATTTCACGCTGAACGACGAGTAACAAAAAAACAGGGACGCACCACGTTTTCCGCAGCCGTAGCGCATACAGCGCTGCGATGCACCGGAAAACGTGGTGCGTCCCTGTTTTTTGGTTTTTTGCGGTTTTTTGCTACGCGCGGCGCCAGGTGACCCACGCTGTCGTCCACATGCCGGCGCCGGCGAGGGCCAGCAGCAGCGCGACGTCCGACAGCGTGAACGGCCGGGTCGACACCAGCCTGAATGCTTCGCGCGCCAAGTCGACGGTGGTGCCCGGAAGCGTCATCGCGAAGCCCACCGCCGCCGCAGTCCACAGCGCGGCCAGCGCCGGCTTGCGCCACGGCGCGGGTCGGGCCGGTGCCGGAAGCGCCGACATCACGCGCGCGGTGAAACCCTCGTCCAGCAGGTAGGCATCCGCGTGGTCCGCCGAGCGCTGGGCGAGCGCGCGGTCCAGCCAGTCGCCCGGCGTCGCGCCTTCGTCGCTGCCGTCGATGCCCACGGATCCGTTCATGGCTCGTGTCCCCGTTCGTCGGGTGCCCAGGCCGCCATCGCGGCCCGGAGTTTCTGTTTCGCGCGGTAAATGTGCGTCTTCACGGTTCCCACCGGCATCCCGAGAACGTAGGCCGCTTCCTCGTGTGACAGGTCGTTGTCATAGCACTGGACAATCGCGGCGCGCTCCGGTTCTGACAATACACGCATCGCCCGCTCGAGGTCGAGCTTCAGCGACGCCGACCGGGTGTGGTCTGCGACCGCTTCCGCCGGATCGTCCGTATCGGGATCGTCGTCGGCGACCTGGCCGTCGCGGTCCCCCAGCAATTCCTCGCGGCGCTTGCGCGCCTGGGCGAGCCAGCAATTGGTCGCGATCCGGTAGAGCCACGTCGAGAACCGCGCTTCCTGCCGGAACGCCTTCAGGTTGCGCCAGGCAAGCACGAAGGTCTCCTGCGCAAGATCTTCGGCCAGCGCGTGGTTGCCGCCGGTCAGCTTGCGCAGGCATGCGCGCACGGCCGATTGGTGTCGCCTCACCAGCTCGGCGAACGCATGCCGGTCGTCGGCGACAACGCAGCGCGCGATCAGCTGCGCGTCGGTGACCGCCGCAGGGGCGCCTGCCGCCATCGGTCAGTGCGTGGATCCGCGCTGTGCCCCGCGTTTCGCCGGAAGTGCACAGGCGGGGCGAGGTTCCACGGAAATCCCGGATTCCAGGCGCCATTCGACGTCGCTGCGGGGCACGCCGGCCGCGCTCACGCGCTTCCCGGCGGGGGCGGAGGCGCATCCCGGCGCAGCTCCGGGGCCTTGTCCTCGAAGAACCACAGCACGCAGTAACCCAGCCCCAGGAACAGGACGATGAGGCCGGCGCCATTGGGCGTGCCGTCGTCGAGCATCGAGTAGGCGGACAGGCCGAGCCCGACTGCGGTCAGGATGACCCCCTTGCGCAGGTCCGACCATGCCGTGCGGCGGCGGAGCAGGCGCGCCTGATCGTAGAGTGGCGCTGCGCCGCCGGCCGGCGGCGGAATTCCGGTACCGGCATTGGCCATTGCGTCGAGCGATGCCGCAGGCGAGGCGCCCGCCGCCAGCGCATCCATCGCCGCGGCAGGCGTGAGGACGCCTTTTTCCGCGAGCTTCAGCATCGTTTCGTTCTGCATGCGCGTCTTCCGGATCTTGTACCAGAGCAGCAAGGCGATGATCAGCAGCGGCACGAGGAACACGACCGTCACGATCAGAAAGACGAACAGCGCCGTCCCCGGCGCGTCGCGCGCGAACTGCTCGAACGAGTCGTAATCCCGGTCGGTGCCGAGGCCCCGGACGCGGATGTGGTTCTTGCCCGTCAGCACGCCGATCGACACGTCGACATCGGACTTGTCCTTGGTGCCGGCATCCCCGGTACTTGGGTCTGGCCCCTTGGACGCGTCCTTGCCTGGCGCGGCCGAGGCGGGTTCGGCAGACGATTTCGCGGGCGCCGGCGCTGCCGCTCCGGTCGTCCCGGCCGGGTCGGCGCCGGCTTGGGCGACGACGATGTGTCCGTCGATCGCGGCGGCGCGGACGACGTGGGCGTGCGGCAGCAGCCAAGCGGCAAGTCCCAGCGCGAAAGCGGCGCCCAGTACGAGGCGGCGGATCCCTGCGGGGGGCGGGGTGACGGATTGACGATGCATGAACGCTCCCTCGGAAGACATGCCGGTTGGATGCGGCGATCCCGTCGGACGGATTCAGCGTTTGCAGCGGGAACCGGCAGGAACCATCGGGCCCCGCGGACGGCCGAATCCACTCATACCCCATGCTATTATCGCCGGCGAATTCCAATTCCCGGCGAATGCGCCACTGCTCGATCCATTCGATGTCCGCCACCCCTTCCACGCCCCTGGTCTGCCGGGAGCGCCGGATGCAAGCCGGTCTGAATTGCGCCTGATGATGCTGCGCTGCAGTACGGGTTTCCGCGCAGTCTTGATCGTCGTCTTCCTGCTGTTCGCCGGCGCTGCATGGGCCCAGGATTCCGACACCGTCACCCTCAATTTCGTCAATGCCGACATCGACGCCGTCGTGAAGGCGGTCGGCGAGATCACCGGGCGCAATTTCCTCGTCGATCCCCGCGTCAAGGGCACCGTCAACATCGTCTCGGCGCATCCGGTACCGAAAGCGCTCGTCTATCCGACGCTTCTTTCGGCGTTGCGCATGCAGGGATTCGCTGCCGTTGAATCCGAGGGTGTGGTCAAGATCGTTCCCGAGGCCGATGCCAAGACGCAGGGCGGGCCGGTGCAGCGCGGCGCGGTCGGGGCCTCCGGCGATCGCATCGTCACCCAGGTCATCGCGTTGCGGTACGAGTCGGCGGCGCAGATGGTCACCGTCCTGCGTCCGCTGATCTCGCCTTCCAATACGATCTCGGCCTACATCCCGAACAACGCGATCATCGTCACCGATTACGCCGACAACCTGAAGCGCATCGACCGCATCGTCACGTCGCTCGACCGTCCGCCCGGCGAGCCGGTGCTGGTCCACGTGAAGAACGCGTCGGCGCTCGACATCGTGTCGATGCTGAACCGACTGCTTTCGGAAGGGCCGGGCCAGCCCGGCGCCGTTGCCGATGCGCAGCAGCGCGTCACCCTCGTCGCGGATCCGCGCTCGAACAGCATCATGATCCGCTCGGACAGCGCGCCGCGCATGGCCAGCGTCAGGCAGATGATCGAGCAGCTCGACACGCCGCAGCGCGAAGGCGGGAACGTCCACATCGTCTACCTGAAGAACGCCGAGGCCACCGAGGTCGCGCATACGCTGCGTGGCCTGTATGGGGGCGACCAGAGGACGGGGGCCGCGTCGGCCGCAGCGGTCCAGGCCGCGCCGACGGGCACCGGCATGGCGGCGACGCTGCAGAATGCCGTGGCGACCACGGCCTACGAAGGGTCGGCCGCTGCGACATCTCCATTGCAGCCCGCAGGCACCGCGCCCGGCGCGTTTGTCGCGGGTGGCGCGGTGATCCAGGCCGACACGGCGAGCAACGCGCTGGTCATCCGCGCCCCCGACGCGGTCTACAACAACCTGCGTGCGGTGATCGACCGCCTCGACACGCGGCGCGCGCAGGTGTTCGTCGAAGCCCTGATCGTCGAGGTGTCCGCCGACAAGGCGGCCGAGTTCGGGATCCAGTGGCAGGTGCTGACGGGTGCCAACAAGGACAACGTGCAGGGGATCGGCGGCACGAATTTCAACGCGCGCGGCAGCGGCGCCAACCTCATCGACGCCTCGGTGAACCTCGGCAGCGTGGGCAACGGGCTCAATCTCGGCATCATCAACGGGACGGTGACCATCCCCGGACTGGGCATCATCAGCAACCTCGGTCTCCTGGTCCGCGCGCTCCAGAACGATTCCAACGCGAACATCCTGTCGACGCCGACGCTGCTGACGCTCGACAACGAGGAGGCGCGGATCGTCGTCGGCCAGAACGTGCCTTTCATCACCGGGCAATACGCGACGACCGGCACCACCGGGACCGTGCAGCCGTTCCAGACGATCGAGCGGCGCGACGTCGGCCTGGTGCTGCGCGTGCGTCCGCAGATCACCGAAGGCGGAGCGGTGCGCCTGGGCATCTATCAGGAAGTCTCGCGGGTGCAGGACACGTCGGCGGCGGGGCCGATACTGTCGAAGCGCTCGCTGGAATCGACGGTCGTCGTCGACAACGACCAGATCGTCGTGCTGGGCGGGCTGATCCAGGACAGCCTGACCGACGGCACCCAGAAGGTGCCCTACGTCGGCGACGTCCCGGTGATCGGCCCGCTGTTCCGCTACGACACGCGCCAGCGGGTGAAGACGAACCTGATGGTGTTCCTGAAGCCGACGATCATCCGCGGTCCCGCCGGCGGCCGCGAGATGGCCTCGGAGCGCTACGACTACCTGCGCAATGCGCAGCAGCAGATCGCTCCGGGCGAGCGGTGGTTCTGGAAGGACCCGAGCGCGCCGCAGATTCCCCCCGACAACACGATGCCGGGAGCGCCCGCAGTGCCGCCGGCCGGGGCAGCGCTTGCGCCGGCGGCGCCGCCGTCCGGCACTGTGCAGGGCACGCCTGCGCCCGCGAACGGCCCTGGTGCGGCGGCGCCGACTGCACCGGTGCCGCCCGGCAACGGCGCGTCCGGGCCCGCGCCACCGCCGGCGAAATAGCCGCGCCTGGCGCATTACGGCTTCCCGTGCCAGCGACCTCCCCGGCGGCATTCGACGAAGCGCTGACCGCGCGAATCCCGTATGCGTTCGCGCGAGCGCACGGCGTGCTCGCCTGTCGCATCGAGGACGACGCGGTCGTCGTGCTGCTGCGCCCCGATGCGACGGTCGACGGGCTGGCCGAGTTGCGGCGGGTGCTCGCACGGCCGCTCGCCACGCGGCCGGTCGCGGCCGAGACATTCGCGGCGGAGCTGGCGCGCGCCTACAACCAGGCCGGCGCGGCGCTGGCGATGAGCGAGGGTCTCGCCAACGAGACCGACCTCGCGCGCCTGATGCAGGAGCTGCCGTCCACCGAGGACCTGCTCGACGACAGTGCGCAGGCGCCGGTGGTCCGCATGATCAACGCGATGCTGCTGCAGGCATTGCGCGAGCGGGCGTCCGACCTGCACTTCGAGCCCTACGAGGCGCGGTCGGTCGTGCGCTTTCGCGTCGACGGCATGCTGCGCGACGTCATCGAGCCGCCTCGCGCACTGCACGCGGCGCTGGTGTCGCGGCTCAAGATCATGGCCGGGCTCGACATCGCGGAGAAGCGCCTGCCCCAGGACGGCCGCATCGCGCTGCGCCTCGGCGACCGGCAGGTGGACGTCCGGATGTCGACGCTGCCGACGGGAACCGGCGAGCGCGTCGTGCTGCGCCTGCTCGACCAGGAGTCTGCGCGGCTGGACCTCGCGCTGCTGGGCATGAGCGAGGCGACGCTCGCCGAGATCGACCGGGTGATCCGCGAGCCGCACGGCATCCTGCTGGTGACGGGGCCCACCGGCTCGGGCAAGACGACGACGCTCTACTCGGCGCTCGCAAGGCTGCCCCGCGCGACGACGAACATGATGACCGTCGAGGACCCGATCGAATATGCAATCGACGGCGTCGCGCAGACGCAGGTGAACCCGAGGATCGACCTCACGTTCGCGCGTGCGCTGCGCTCGATCCTGCGCCAGGACCCCGACGTCATCATGATCGGCGAGATCCGCGACCTCGAGACGGCGCAGATCGCCGTTCAGGCGTCGCTGACCGGTCACCTGGTCCTCGCCACGCTGCACACCAACGATGCGGCGAGTGCGATCACGCGTCTCGCCGACATGGGCGTCGAGCCCTACCTGCTCGCATCCTCGCTGCTCGGCGTGCTCGCGCAGCGTCTGGTGCGCACGCTGTGTCCGCACTGCAAGGTGGCGTCGGAGCCCACCGAGGGCGAGCGCAGGCTGCTCGTCGAGCTCGGGCTCGCGCAGTCGCGGCGGATCTTCGCCGCGCCCGGTTGCGACCGGTGCAACCGCAGCGGATTCGCGGGCCGCAGCGGCGTCTACGAGTTCCTGCGCATCGACGACGCGCTGCGGCGGCTGATCCACGACGGGGCGGGCGAGCTCGCGCTCCGGGACGCCGCGCTCGCGGCCGGCATGCTGCGCCTGCGCAACGACGGCGCACGCCTGATCGCGGACGGGACGACGTCGCTGGCCGAGTTGACGCGGGTCACGCGCGACACTTAAGCGCACCGCGACGATGCCTGCATTCCGCTTCGAGGCCGTCGACGCGCAGGGCAGGCTGCGCCAGGGCCTGCTCGACGCCGAGAATCCGCGAATCGCGCGCGATCGCCTGCGCGCCGACGGACTCGTTCCAACTGCCGTCGAACCCGCGCCCGATCGCGTCGACACGCTGTCGCGCACGCGGCTGCCCGCGGCGGCCGTCGCGCTGTTCACGCGCCAGCTCGCAACGCTCGTGAATTCGGGCATGCCGCTGGACCACGCATTGCTCGCCGTCGGCGAGCAGGCCGACGATCCGCGCGTCGCGAAGCTCGCCGCCGTGCTGCGCGCGCAGGTGATGGCGGGCGAGCCCCTGCCGTCGGCGCTCGCGCGTTTTCCTCGGAGCTTCCCGCCGCTCTATCGCGGACTGGTCGGCGCGGGCACCGAGACCGGGCGCCTTTCCGAGGTGCTGGTGCGCCTCGCCGACTACCTCGACGCGCGGCTCGTCCTGCGCCAGAAATTCACCGTGGCGCTGATCTATCCGGCGCTGGTCACCGTCATCGCGCTCGGCGTCATCGTGGTGCTGCTCACCTACGTCGTGCCCCAGGTCGTGTCGGTCTACCAGCAGAGCCGGCAGACGCTGCCGGTGCTGACGCGGGCGCTGATCGCAACCAGCGCGTTCTTTCGCGCGACCGGATGGTTCTGGGTCGTGGCGGCGGTGGTCGCTGCGGGCGCCGCGATGCTCGGCTGGCGAATCGAGGCCGTGCGTGCGGGCGTCCATGCGTGGCTGCTGCGCGTGCCCGGCGCAGGTCGTCTCGCATCGAGCCTCGACGCGGCGCGCTATGCCAGCACGCTCGCGATCCTGGTCGGCAGCGGGGCGCCACTCCTGCGCTCGCTGTCCGCCGCGACCGACGTCATCCGGCTGATTCCCCTTGCGCGGGCGGCGCGCAACGCCAACGCCCTGGTTCGCGAGGGCGTGTCGCTGTCGCGCGCGCTCAAGGACCAGCATGCGTTCCCTCCGGTGCTGATCCACCTGATCGCCAACGGCGAGCAGAGCGGGGCGCTGGCGCCGATGCTCGACCGCGCGGCGCAGGAGCTCGAGCGCGAAGCCGAGCGGCGGCTCGCATGGCTCGCCGCGCTGATCCAGCCGACGCTGATCGTCGCGATGGGCGCGATCGTGCTGGTGCTGGTGCTCGCGGTGATGCTGCCGATCGTGACGATGAACCAGCTCGTCCGGTGATGCGAACGCCTGCGCCCCCGCCGCGATGGCGGGCGCTAGCGCCCGTGTTCCTGCCGATCCGGGTTTCCTGATTCCTGTCGCCTGATGGCCCAGGCCACGTGCTCGCGCACCAGCGACGACGGGTCGTCGGCGCGCGCACGCAGCGCGGTGACGATGGCGGGGTCGCGTGGCGCATTGCCGAGCGCGACCGCGACGTTGCGCGACCAGCGCGAAAAGCCGATGCGCCTGATCGCACTGCCTTCGGTGCGCCGCAGGAATTCGGCCTCGGTCCACGCGAAGACCTCGGTCAGGCGCGCGCCGTCGAGGCCGTTGCGCACGTTCGCGAAATCGTCGACGCCCGTGGGGGTCGCGTAACGATTCCACGGGCACGCGAGCTGGCAATCGTCGCAGCCGTAGATCCGGTTGCCGAGCAGCGGGCGCAGATCCTCGGGGATGCTCCCCTCGAGCTCGATGGTCAGGTAGGAAATGCAGCGCCTCGCGTCGAGCTCGTAGGGCGCGACGATCGCGCCCGTCGGGCAGGCCGCGATGCAGGCACTGCAGGTCCCGCAATGCGCGGACACCGGCGCGGTCAGGGGCAGCGGCAGGTCGGTGTAGATCTCGCCCAGGAAGAAGTACGACCCCGCGTCGCGCGTCAGCAGCAACGTGTGCTTGCCGCGCCATCCGAGGCCCGCCTTGGCGGCCAGCGCGACCTCGAGCACGGGTGCGCTGTCCGTGAACACCCGGTGGCCGTACGGCCCGATTTCGTCGCCGATGCGCGACGCGAGTCGCGCGAGGCGGCGGCGCAGCACCTTGTGATAGTCGCGTCCCAGCGCGTAGCGCGAAACGTAGGCCAGCTGCGGATCGTCGAGGACCTCGCGCGCCGGTCGCGCGTTCGTGGGCCAGTAATGGAGTCGCGCCGTGATGACGCGCAGCGTGCCCGCCACGAGTTCGCCGGGCCGTGCCCGGAGCACCCCGTGCCGCGCCATATAATCCATTTCGCCGTGCCGGCCCGCGTCGAGCCAGTTCACGAGTTTCGCTTCCTCGGTGGCGAGTTCGGTGTTGGCGATGCCGATGGATTCGAATCCGAGTTCGCGTCCCCAGGCCGCGATCTTCTGCGCGAGCGCTGCCCAGTCGCGGCGCGGGTGGAGTGCAGGGTTCGGGTCGGCCGGCGGTGTCGGAGCCATCGGCCAAGGCTACCCGATCGCGCCGGGCCCTGTCCGGACCTCGCGCCCACGTCGCGCTTTCCTCCGGACCTCGAGGAACCTACCGCAGGCACGAACCGCCGATGTCGCCCGATCCGGAACTGAAACTGAATCTTGCCGATGCCGCGGCGACGCAGCGCTGCGGTGCGCTGATCGCGCCGACGCTGGTTGGCGGCATGGTCGTCACGCTGCACGGCGACCTCGGGGCGGGCAAGACGACCCTGGTGCGCGGGCTGTTGCGTGCGCGCGGCGTCACCGGGCCGGTGAAAAGCCCGAGCTACGGTCTGGTTGAACATTACCCGCTTTCGAGCTTATACTTTTATCACATTGATTTTTATCGGTTCGCCGATCCGGCCGAATGGGAAACTGCAGGACTGGCCGAATGCTTTCGCAGGGATTCGGTGTGCCTCGTCGAATGGCCGGAGCGCGTTGCCGGCCTGCTGCCTGCGCCCGATCTCGCGCTCGAGCTCGCCTATGCGGCGCAGGGCAACGGCCGCGAGTTGCGCGTGCGCGCGTTTACCGCTGCAGGTGAACGATGTCTGAACGTCCTCGCCGACGGAATGCGGATGCCCAGCTGAGTCGCGTCAGCCTCGAGCGCCGCCGCGCGTTCCGATGGCTGCTCCTGCCTGCCGCGCACTGGGTCTCGCCTTCCGCCTGGGCCGAAGCCTCGCGGATCGCCTCGGCGCGTCTGTGGCCCGCGCAGGAATACACCCGGGTCATCTTCGAGGCCAAGGCGCCGATCGAGCACCAGCTGGTGACGTTGCGCGACCCCGATCGCCTGGTGCTCGACCTCGCCCGCATCGAACCTTCGCGCGAGCTTTCGGAACTGCCGTCGCGCGTGCAGCCATCGGATCCGTACATCGCGGCGATCCGCGTCGGCGCACCGTCGAGCGGGTTCCTGCGCGTCGTGCTCGACCTCAAGACGGCGGTTCGCCCGCAGGTGTTCTCGCTGCCCCCGGTGGCCGAATACGGGTACCGCCTGGTCGTCGATCTCTACCCGCGGGTCCCGGTCGATCCGCTGATGGCGTTTCTCGCGCGCGAGCAGGGCGCCGAGACCGGGATCGCGTCGCAGGCTGCCGCCTCGCAGGCCCCCGGGCAGCCGGGGGCGCAGCCCCGCGGCCGGGCGGCAGCGCGCCAGCCGGCGCAGGACCGCCGCATCACGATCGCGATCGATCCCGGACACGGCGGCGAGGATCCGGGTGCGATCGGCCGTCGGGGGACCTACGAAAAGAACGTCGCGCTCGCGATCTCGCGCCGGTTGAAGCACGTGCTCGACGGGGACCCTCAGTTGCGTGTGGTGCTGACGCGCAATTCCGACTACTTCGTGCCCCTCGCCGAGCGCGTCCAGAAGGCGCGCGCCGTCCGGGCCGACCTGCTGGTCTCGATCCACGCCGATGCGTTCACCGTGCCGACGGCCCGGGGGTCCTCGGTGTTCGCACTCTCCGACCATGGCGCGACCAGCGCCGCGGCGCGCTGGCTGGCGCAACGGGAGAATTCCGCCGACCTGATCGGCGGCGTCAACCTGGGTGCGAAGGATCCGGTGCTTGCGCGTACACTGCTGGATCTCTCGCAGACCGCGCAGATCAACGACAGCATGAAAGTGGGACGGGACGTGCTGGAGGAACTCGGCACCCACAACGCGCTCCACAAGTCCGTCGTCGAGCAGGCCGGGTTCGCGGTGCTGAAGGCTCCGGACATTCCATCCATACTCGTGGAAACCGCGTTCATTTCCAACCCGGACGAAGAGCTCAAGCTGCGCAATCCCACCCAGCAGCAGCGCTTCGCGGAATCGATCGCCGACGGCATCAAGGGCTATTTCTCGAAGAGCCCTCCGCTCGCTCGCGCGTGATTCCGTGCCGCGGTTCTTCGCCACTTTCATCCTGCTGCTCGCGGTGCTCTTCGGGCTCGAGCTGACCCCGTGGGCGCAGGCGTTGGTCGTGACCCCCTGGACCGACGCGGTCGCCCGGGTCGCGACCGCGCTGATCCACACGTTCGACCCCGGCGTGCGCACGAGCGGCAACGTCATAAGCGCGGCCACGGGCTCGTTCGCCGTGTCGATCGAGGCCGGCTGCAACGGCGTGGAGGCGACCCTGGTGCTCCTCGCGGCGATCGTCGCCTTCCCCGCGACCTGGCGACATCGCCTCGCCGGCATCGCGATCGGAACCGTTGCGGTGCAGGGACTCAACGTCGTCCGCGTCATCAGCCTGTTCTACCTCGGGCAGTGGAACTACGACGCGTTCGAGTGGGCACATCTCTACGTCTGGCAGGCGCTGATCATGCTCGACGTGCTGATCGTCTGGCTGCTGTGGGTGCGCCTCGTGCCCGGGCAGCGCGGCGGTGCAGTTCCGCCTGCCGGCACGGCGATCGCCTGACGCGAACGGTGTCGCCGCCACGCGCGCCTTCGAATCGATGAACGCGGCCGGCGACGAACCGCCGCCGCCGCCGCCGATGAGTGCGGCACCCGCTACCCTGCGGCCGGGGGGTGTGGCCGGATTCGTCCTGCGCACCGTCGCCTGGCTTCCGCTCGCGTTCGCCGTCTGGTACTTCGCCGCGCCGCTGCTGCTCGCGCCGGTCGCGTGGATCGCGCGCGGCGTCGGCGACGTTGCGTTCGGCGGGCTGCTGCGCTCGGTCGAGCAGTCGGCTGCGACGCTGACCTTCGTCACGACGCTGCGGCCCGGCGTGGTCGGCGAACGCGGTGTTGTGACCGTCGATGTCAACCTGCTGCTCTATTCGTTCGGACTCCCGATGTTCGCCGCCCTGACACTCGCCGCACGCGAGCCCGGGTGGAAGCGCGTCCTCGCGGTCGGGTACGCCGTGCTGCTGCCTTTCATTGCGTGGGGGGTGCTCGCCGATTTCCTCAAGAACGTCGCGATCACCGCAGGTCCCGCGGTCGCATCACAGACGGGTTTTACCGGGTGGCAGCGCGAGGCGATCGCCTTCGCCTACCAGTTCGGTTCGCTGATCCTCCCTGCAGTGGCGCCGGCGGTGCTGTGGGTGACGACCCACGGCCGCTTCCTCGCCGGATTCGGCGGGAACCCGTCGCCGGCGTAGCGCCGGCATCATGATCTTTGGAGTTTGCGCGCGCGTTCCCGCTCGCGCAGGATCTTGCGCTGGACCTTGCCCGTCGTCGTCATCGGCAGCGCATCGATGAACTCGATCTCTTTCGGATATTCGTAAGGGGCGAGGAAACGCCGCACGTGCTGCGCCAGGTCTTCCTCGAGCGTTGCGTCGGGGGCATGGCCCGGGGCGAGCACGATGAACGCCTTGACGACATTGCCGCGCGTCTCGTCGGGCGAGGGGACGACCGCGGCATTGGCGACCGCGGGGTGCCGCAGCAGACAGTTCTCGATCTCGGAGGGCCCGATCCGGTAGCCGGCGGCCTTGAACATGTCGTCGGCGCGGCCCTGGTACCAGAGGTACCCGTCCTCGTCCATCGTCGCGACGTCGCCGGTGCGGCACCAGTCGCCTTCGAACTTGGCGCGCGTGCCTTCGGGATTGCCTGCGTACTCGAGGAAGAACACCGGGTCGGGCGTCCCGTCGGGCGCGATCCGGTGCACCGCGACCTCGCCGGGCTCGCCGCGCGGCACGTCGCGGCCGGCGTCGTCGATCAGCGTGATCCGGTGTCCGGGATAGGGCCGACCCATCGAGCCCGGCTTCGCCGGCCACTGCAGGTGCGAGTTGCCGACGATGTAGTTCATCTCGGTCTGGCCGAACATCTCGTTGATCGTGACGCCCAGCGCGTCGCGCGCCCATTCGAATACCGTCGTGCCGACGGCTTCGCCTGCACTCATCACGCTGCGCAGGTCGATGTCGAACACGTCGCGTGGCCGCGGGTACGCCTTCATCATCAGCTTCAGCGCGGTCGGGAACAGAAAGGTGTTGCGGATCTGGTAGCGCTCGATCAGGCCGAATGCCCGTTCGGGGTCGAAGCGGCCGCGATAGCCGACGATCGGCTGCCCGAAGTAGAGCGTCGGCAGCAGCGCGTCCATCAGGCCCCCGGTCCAGGCCCAGTCCGCCGGCGACCAGAACAGGTCGCCTTGCTGCGGGTAGCCGTCGTGCGAATGGATGAAGCCCGGCAGGTTGCCAATTACGCATGACTGCGGCATCAGCGCGCCCTTGGGTGGACCGGTCGTGCCGCTGGTGTAGATCAGGAGCGCCGGATCGGTCGCGCGGGTGGCGACCGGCGCGAAATGCCTCGAGGCTTTGCCGATGAAGTCCTCCCACGCGATCACGCCGCCGGCATTCGCGCCGGCCACCCCGATCACCTGCCCGAGTTGCGGGCAGCGGTCCCGGACCGGTGTCAGGTTCGGCAGCGACTGGGCGTCGACGATCGCGACTTTCGCGCCGCTGTTGTGGAGCCGGTACTCGAGCGCCTCGGGGCCGAACAGGAACGACAGCGGAACGACGACTGCGCCGAGCTGATAGCCGGCGAGGTGGGTGACGATGGTTTCGGGCCGCTGCGGGAGGATCAGGGCGATCCGGTCGCCCCGTCCGACGCCCGCCGCGCGCAACGCATTCGACAGCCGGTTCGCCTGTTGCTGGAGGTCCCAGAACGTGAAGGCGGCCCGGGCCCCGTCCTCGTCTTCCCAGTAGAGCGCGAACCGCGCGCGATCGCCTGCCCAGCGTTCGCAGCACGCCTGCGCGATGTTGAAATCCGGCGGGACATCCCAGCGCCAGGCGGCGTGGATTTCGGCGTAACGATCGACGGGCATCCGGCCGTTTCCGGGACGCGCGGCCGCGGCCGCGCGGGGACTGATCACGGCAGGATCATACCCCGGACGAAGCGCCCTCGCGGGGCGTTGCAGGGGGGTGTGCACGGGGGCTCAGCGGCTCGATCGCGGTCCAGACCCAGTCGGGCTGGTGCTCGACCAGCCGTCCGAAGCGGATCGAGTGCTGGGCGCGCGCGGTCGTCAGCAGATGGCGTTTGGCGGGCTGGTACTCGACGGCGGGGACGATCAGCGACTGGATCACCGGTTCGCCCTCGCGCGCGCGCAGCGTGAGCAGAAGCGCGCTGAAGCTGCGGCCGTTGATCGTCGTCCCTTCGCCGTCGACCGAATAAGGGGTGGCGCCGCCCTTGTGCTGCTCGGTGAGGCTGACCGCAGCGATGGTGTCCGCGATGATCTGGGCGCCGATCTCGGCACGGTCGGCGGCGATCCGCTTCATGCGCCGGATGATGCACAGCACCCAGCGCTGTTGCCCGTGACAGTGCAGTGCCAGCAGCGTGCCGAGCGTCACCGCATTCGCGACCTGGATCGGCGCGATCAGCCGCACGCCGGTCGGCGAGATGTCCTTGACCTCCCAGGGTCCGCCGGGAGCCGAGTGGGCGCCGATCCGCCGGCGCAGGAGTTCGCGCTGCCGCGTCGGTTCGTCGCGAATGCGGCCGAACACCGCGATGTCCATCGTGCTGTCGAACGTGTCTCCGCCCGCATTGGTGCGCGTGACCGCCTGCTGCGCTTCGGCCTTGAAGAACGAGGCGATCTTCTGGAATCCGAGGATTGCGTCCGCGTGGCCGCTCGCCGGAACCCGCTCGCCGCGGCGCGGGATCGGCCTGAATTCTGGATCGACCTGCGCGGCGAGCTTGGTGAACAGCGCGAGCTGCTCGGAGCGGCGCGGCGTCCGGTTCGACAGCGGCTCGCCCCTGATCTTGTGCTCGAGCACGACGACGTGCTGGACCATGACAGCGTGCAGCGGTCGGGTGTCGAGGAACAGGACGCGGCCTTCGAGTGGCCCCGGCCGGCGTCGGCGCAGGCCCTCGCGCCCCGCGAGGTCGACGAAGAACGCGTTCGCCGCCGAGGGTTCGAGCGTCAGGCGCAGCGGGGCGCACCAGTCGTCGAGCTCGCTCGAGATGAATTCGACCTGTCGTGCGGTGAGGCTGCCGGGATTCATCAGCTGCAGCACCAGCGCCCGCAGGTACTGGTGCTCGATCGTCGTCGATTCGTCGCCGGGCGCCAGCGCGACCGGTTGACGCTCGATCTGGCGGGAGGACGCGAGCGTCATCAAACCGTGGAGTTCCGCCCATTTCGCGGGGATCCACTGCTCGTGACGGTAGAACCGCACGCGTGCGTCGAGCGCGAGGTGCGCGATCTGCCGGCACACCAGTTCGGGCAGGAGTTCCTGCCAGCGCGCGCCCTGTGGATGGTCCTCGATCTCGCGTGCGAACGAATGATACGTCTGCAGGAACGCCTGCGACAGCTCCGACAGCGCCGACCACAGCTGATTCTCGATGCGCGAGCTGCGCGAGGCGTGCTCGATGTACTGGTCGATCAGGGCCTGGCGTCGCCCGGCCGTCTGCGCGTCGACGTGGAAGACCGCCTGCAACCGGCTCGGCGTCAGCGTGGCCGCGCTGCCGGCAACGCGCGCAAGTTCGGCGGCCACATCGCTGTGGACGGCCAGCGTGTCGGTCGGCGACAGCGTCGACAGCCACCGCGCCGCATTGCGGGCGTCCGCGAGGGGGTCGCGGGTCGATTTCCAGAATCCGAACATCAACGGTCGTGTAGGGTCAGTTTTTGTGCGGGGAACGCAACCACATGGCGGGTACCGGATCCGTGCCCAAAGCCGAGCGGCCCCGACTTCGGTTCCTGCGAATGGTCTGGGGAAATGCCTGCAAGATTCGGACCCGCTGTTCAGGATCGCGGTCGGGCGGTGCGGAGGGAGGCCGGAACCCCTGGCACGCATCGTGCATGACGACGTACCGTGCAGCACAAGGCGCGGATTTCAGCTTGAAGCGCGCCAGGTGATCCACGTTGCCGGACGACAATAACGCCTGTACCGAACAGGCTGTACAGGCGAACGAAGCAAACGCAAGGGAACAATCGACATGGGAATCCTCATTGAAGCGCCGTCGCGGCGCCAGGATGCGGCGGGCATGCCCGCCAATGCGCCCGCCGTCGCCAACGCCGGCGAGCCGGCAGGTGCGCTGCACATTCGCGAGGTCGTGCGCATCACCGGCCTGCGCCGCGAGCAGCTGTACATGTGGCAGCGCCGCTACGGTTTCCCGTCGCCCCTGCGCGATGGATTCGGGGACCGCGTGTATCCCGCCGATCAGGTGGCACGCCTCAAGCTGATCAAGCAGCTGCTGTCGGAAGGCTGGCGGGCGGGTGCCGTGGTGCCGCTGACCGATTCCGCGCTGCAGTCGATGGTCGGACTGGCGGTCGCCGATCCGACGCCGATCCCGCCCGAGATATCGAGTGCCGTGCGCCTGCTCGGCGAGCACCGGATCGGAGAACTGCAGAACCACCTTTCCAAGCTCCTCGTCGGCCAGGGACTGCGCAAGTTCCTCGAGCAGACGCTGATCCCGCTCAACGAAGCCGTTCACGAGCGCGTCGTGCGCGGCGAGATGCAGACGTTCCAGGAGTTGCGCTTCTGCGATCTGGCGCAGCGCCTTCTGCGCGACGTGACGCGGCTCGTGCGTCCGACCCGCGATTCGCGGCAGATCCTGCTGGCCACGCCGCCGAACGATCCCAATCAGCTCGGCCTCGCAATCCTCGAACTGCTGCTGTTCACTGAAGGAATCAACTGCCTGACGCTCGGGACCGGGGTTCCGGCCCAGGAAATCGCGGGCGCCGCCGATGCCTACCATGCGGCACTGGTCGTGCTGCTGTTCGATCGCGGCATATCGGGCAAGATTGCAGGGCAGGAAATCCGCTCGCTGCGCCGTTCGCTGTCCGCGGAGATTCCGCTGCTGGTGAGCGGGCG
The DNA here is from genome assembly GCA_963816415.1 of uncultured Pseudomonadota bacterium. Lineage (GTDB taxonomy): Bacteria > Pseudomonadota > Gammaproteobacteria > Burkholderiales > Casimicrobiaceae > VBCG01. The sequence goes on along the minus strand of CAWFKR010000017.1, from coordinate 325,783 downwards.
CGCAATCAACCTGCTCGCCAAGCCGATCGACCACGTGGACGTCGCGGCCGACTTCAACACGGTGATGTCGACGCTGCGCGCGCAGGGCGTGTCGCCCTCGGCGCCGGTCGCGCGCGTCCCCGACTTGCCGGGACGCACCCAGCAGGCGTAAATTGCCGCGCGTGGACACCCACGCTCACGCGCCAGCCGATCTCGCCGACACGCCGGCATCCGGTCCTGCCGGGTCCGCCGGCGCGCGCCGCGCACTGCGGCATGCGCTCGCGTTGCTCGTCGCGACCGCGGTTGCGTGGCTGATCTTCACGGCGTACCGCCAGCCCGGATTCATACTCGACGTCGCGGGCCTGCGGCTCTGCTGACGATCAGGGTTCGTTCAGGAAATCCTCGAGCCTGCGCCGGTCGCGCTTGGTTGGCCGGCCGGGCGTGCGCGGCGCATTGAGGTTCGCCGCCTTGCGCGCCGCGATCTTCCCTTCGCGCTCGCTGACGCTCTCCGGCAATTCCCGGTACATCGAGGCGGCGACGGTGGCAGACCCGCGTCGGTCCAGCGCTTCGAGCACCTCGACCTGCCAGGCCAGATCCTGCCTGCGGACGCTGACGAGCGTCCCCGGCTGGACCGGGTGCGCCGGCTTCACGCGCTCGCCGGCGATGCGCGCCTGCCCGGCATCGATCGCCTGTGCAGCGAGGCTGCGGGTCCTGTAGAAACGCGCCGCCCACAGCCATTTGTCGAAACGCACGCGCGCCGCATCCGGCGCACCCGGGCTTTCGCCTTTCATCGCTCCGGCGTCAGGTCGACGTAGGCGCGCATCCACGCCGCCACCGCCGCCGCCTCCGCGTAGCCCTCGGACTCGAGTGCGGTCGCGACCCGCTCGCGGTCGGCTGCGGGCCGGTTCTGCGAGAGCTTGAACTTCGCCTCGATGCGGTGGATGCGCAGGCGGAATGCGACGATCGCGCCGAGGAGCGCATCGCGCTCGCGCCCGGGCATCGCGAAGCTCCACGGCGCCTGTCGAGTCGACTCGAAGCGGTCGACCAGCGCATCGAGGATGCCTCTCGTCTCTGACGGGTCGTCGATGACTTCCATCGTCGCATGGGCGTGGACCGTCGCGTAGTTCCAGGTCGGAACCGCCTGCGCGGGCCTCGCGTACCACGTCGGCGAGACGTAGGCGTGGGGCCCGTGGAAGATCGCGATCGATTCCGCGGCGGCGGCGTGGCGCCAGTGCGGGTTGGCGCGCGCGACGTGTCCGATCAGCTCGCCGTGGGGCTCGCAGCACGGGACGAGCAGCAGCGGGACGTGCGAGATCATCGGCTCGGGCGATGCCGGCGTCACCAGCGTCGCGAACGGATGGTCGTGGATCAGCCGTGCCGCCGCGGCGCGCTCGTTTGCGGCGAAATGCGCGGGGGTGTAGAGGCTCACGAGGGCGTCAGCGGAAGCGTGTAGATGGTCATCGGAAGCGCCGAGTTCTTGTCGAACGTCGCCCCTGCCTCGACGCCCACGCGTGCGACAGCCTCGGCGCTGCGCAGCTGTCCGTACCGCGCATGCATCGCGCCCAGCGCGAATTCGCGACCCGATCCGGCGGCCCAGAACTGGGTGTACTCGAACACTTCCCGCATCGAGAAGACGCCGAAGATCCCGTTGGCATTGGCGATCAATGCGGTGATCTGCGTCGACTCGTAGGGATCGTCTTCCTCTTCCTTGGGATTCAGGTAGTGCTGTTCCTTGAGGATCGGGTGCAGCTTGCGGAAAGTCTCGAAGATCGCGGACTTGTTCGAGAAATCGAGATCAGGGTGCTTCGCGAGCAGGCTCTCGAACACCAGCTGGTGGGCCGCCGATCCGCACAGGCCTATGTAGGTGTCGCGGTGGTGGACGATCTTGTCGTAGGTCTTGTCGTGGACCGCGGCAAGTCGGGTGTCGCCGAACGTGGTCAGCGAATCGCCGGCGATGGCAACCTGGTCGCCCTTGCGGACGACGACGAGTGTGGTCATTAAGCGGAATGGGAGCGGTCGGAGGGAAGCCGCTCGGAGACGTTGAACGCCGCGATTATACGCGACCCTTCGCTTACCCGGCGTCACGCTCGCAGCGCTCGAGCAGGCGCCGGTACAGCGCGCGAATCGCCTCGCCGCGCTCGCCGGCGAGGTGTGCCTCGAGATCGGCGTCGCTCGCCTGGTGGTTGTGCATCCCCGCCTCGAGGAAGCGGTCGACTTCGTCGGCGCGCCGATCGATGGCGAGGGGCACGTCGACGTGCTGCGCGATCCGGCTCACGACGGCGCGCCAGTCCGCGAGCAGCTCCGCGTAGCGCACGTGCACGACACGCGCGTCGGTCGTGCCGACGAAGGTCTCGACGCGATGCATGTAGGCGAGCCAGAGCGCGAGGCCGTCCGCCACGGGCATGTCGCCCTGCGATTCGAGCGAGCGCGCGACCTCGAGCGGGTTGCGCACCGGCACCACGTAGGCCGGGCGATAGCCGCTCGCCTTCATCGCACGATCCCATAGCGGCGCCAGCACGCAGATCCGCGGGTCCTTGATCAGGATCAGCGGTGCGTCGCCGTATTCGGTCGCCAGCAGCTCGCGCGAGTTCACGAGGAATTCGTCGACCAGCGGACCCTCCTGCGGCAGCGCGAACTCGACGCGATTCCAGTCGGCGCCCAGGTGATGGAGCAGTCGCGCATCGAGGTCGTTGACGGCCTCGGTCTCCCAGAAGCCCTTGGGGTTGATGCCGAGCCTCGCCGCCATGACGCGCTCGGGCAGGGCCGCGCCGCAGAGGTTGAGCGCGCGCGCGATCGCCGAAGTCCCGCTGCGATACACACCGAGCACGACCAGCGCCGTCTTGCCGGCCTGTCCCTGCGTCGACTCGCCGCGAGCATGCGGCGCCGGGGTGGCGGCGCGTGCTCGCCAGGCCGCGGCGAGCGACCGAAGCATCGGCACCGGAATGCGGTCGCCGCGGCCGGCGCGAAGCTCGGCACGCAGTACCAGGTCGCGATTGCCGACGAATTGCGGGCAGGACTCGTTCGCGACCCGGGATTCGCCGGTCAATGCGTCCAGCACCCGTTCCGCCGCCATCCGATCGTCTGCGCGGGAGTCCGGAGGGCCCGGAATACGCATGCGTTCCCGATCCTGGCCGCCGCGGAAATAGAGCGGCCGATCGACGACGACGGGTTCGACCTCGCGGGCGGCGCGCACGCAGAAATCCCACCCACGGTGCCGCGGATGATCGCGAAAGCCGCCCAGTGTTCGAAAGAGCTCGCGATCGATGAAGAGGTTGCCGCTGGCTCCGGGGACGTCGCGGCCGAGCAGCGCGAAACTGGCGGGCTCGCCGCTGGGAAAAGGCTGTGCTCGCGGAATCGGTTGACCGGAGGAGCCGGGGCCCGTGCCGGCATCCGCGCCGCCGTATCCGACGCGCGAGAAGCCCCACAGCGGCGTCGTGCGCGCAATTTCGGCCACCATGCGCTCGATGCGGTCCGCAGCGAACCAATCGTCGGCGTCGAGGAACGCGAGGTAGCGTCCCTGCGCCTGCTCCGCCCCGTCGTTGGCGGCCTGCGCGGCCCCCCGATGCCCGCGCCTGACGAGCTTCGCAGGAAACGCCAGGCCTGAAAGCGCTGCGGCGACTACCGCTGCGGTGTCGTCGGTGGAGCCGTCGTCGACGACGACGAGTTCGATGTCGGGGTAAGTCTGCGCAGCGACCGAAGCGATTGCGCGCGTGGCGACGCGCGACTGGTTGAATACCGGCAGCACGACGCTTGCACGCGCGGGAATCACCGGGCTGGCCCTGCGCGCTCGCTCGCGATCCATGTACGCGGCGACGAGGGTTTCCTGGCGTGCATTGGCCTGCGGCGAAAGGAGCTTGGCGAGCACGAGGCCGAGGTTCTGGCGGAGGGTCGGGTCCGTCCAGCCCGTCCGCTCGGCCGCGTCCCACAGCAGGTCGAGGGCGTCGCGGTAGCGCATCCGCTCGAACTGCACGACGCCCAGCATGTGCAGCGACTCGACGTCGTCGGGGCGCTCGTCGAGCGCACGACGATAGAGCGCCTCGGCGCGCCGCAGCGAGCCCGCGCGATGCGCCGCCAGCGCCTCGAAATGCAGCGCGCTGGGGGCGGCCGTCGCCGGCGACGCGATGCTGCCGTGGCAGTGCTTGTAGCGCTTGCCGCTGCCGCAGCTGCACGGGGCGTTGCGATTCAGGTTATCGGTGTGCATTTCGGGGTTGGCAGCGGAATGTGCGCCTGGCTTTCGGGTGGCTCGACGATCTGCCGGTTTCCCGCGCGATGCGCGTGCCGATGGTAGCGCAACCGTGGGGCCTTCAGGTCGGATGGCAGCCAGCGGCTCGCGAGCGCAACCAGTACCGGTCACAGGCCGCGGCGGCGCAGGCCCGCAAACCGTCGCACCGGGATTCACCGGCGCGCGCGTTCCGCGGGCGGAGCGCCGAATGCAGGCGGAGCCGGAAGCGCGGGAGCCCGCGGCAGGCCTCGCGGCTCCCAATGCGAATGCGCGTATTCCCAGAACCCGGCGACCGACCCGGGGATGTCTGCGGGTGTCCTTTGCCCGAGGAAACGCCATGCCGCGAGCAGGGCGGGCAGCGCGTCGCCGGACAACGCAGGCGCGCGCGTCTGTTTGGACAGCTTGTCGCCGCTGCCATCGACGGCGACCGGGACGTGCAGGTAGCGCGGTGTCGGATAGCCGAGCGAGCGCTGGAGGAAGACCTGGCGCGCCGTGGACACGAGGAGGTCGGCGCCTCGCACGACGTCGGTGATTCCCTGCGCCGCATCGTCGACGACGACCGCCAGCTGGTACGCGTACAGACCGTTGCTGCGCCGCAGGACGAAGTCACCGACTTCGGCCGCAAGATCCTGCGATTGCCGCCCATGGCGGCGATCGACGAACTCGACCGGTGCCGAAGGCACGCGCAGACGCCAGGCGACGCGCGCATTCCCCGTGGCCCTCGCCGGGTGCGAGGGCGGGCGTTGCAGGCAGGTTCCCGGATAGACGCGCTCGCCGATCGCGCTCAGCCTGGCCCCGGCAAGCTCGCGACGCGAGCATCGGCAGGCGTAGACGAGGCCGAGCGCGTCGAGACGATCGAGGGCTTCGGCGTAGGCATCGCGGCGCAGCGACTGCCGCCATACGGGTCCATCCCAGGTGAAGCCGAACCGCTCGAGGGTCGCGAGGATCGCATCGGCGGCCCCCGGCCTTGCGCGTGCGATGTCGACGTCCTCGATGCGCAGCAGCCACTCGCCCTGCGCTGCCCGCGCGTCGGCGTAGCTCGCGACGGCGGCGACCAGGGATCCGAAGTGCAGCGGCCCCGTGGGGGAGGGTGCGAAGCGGCCCCGGTACCGTGGCACGCCGGCCGCGCCCATGGCGGCCGCGCCGGACGGCGTCAGTTCGATGGGGTGGCTGCAGCAGTACGCACGAGCGCAACCGCTGCCGAGGGCTGGTAGAGACGTTCGGCCGCCAGCACTGCCGACGGGTAGTCGGCCTGCCCGAGGCTGCCGTTGTAGCGCCCGAGCGCGCGGAAGAGGTCGCCTCTTTCGGCGTCCAGGTAGTAGCGCAGGATCGTGCAGCCGTAGCGCAGGTTGGTCCGCATCTGGAACAGGTTCTGGTTGGGCGCTCCGATCTGCCGGACCCAAAACGGCATCACCTGCATGTACCCGCGCGCGCCCGCCGTCGAGATCGCGTACTTGCGGAAGTTGCTCTCGTGGTGGATCAGGGCCAGCACGAGTTCGCGCTGCAGTCCGGCGCGCTGCGCTTCGTAGCTGACCGCGGCGAGCAGATCGTGGCGCGCGCCCGCGTCGGGAAGCCGCTTGGCGAGCCGCGGCGACATGTCGGCGATCCAGGCACGCACGTCCGGCTGGTTGTCGTAATCCCTGGGTGGCGGATTGTCGGCAATCGAGCGCTGCAGGCCGACGACGACCGAGGCCGACAGCTGCTCCTCGACCTGCGCGCCCGCATGCGCGGGGGCCGGCGCAGCCAGCGCCGCCACCACGACCAGCGCCAGGGCCGCGATCCCTCGGTACCGCCACGGTGCTGCGCGTTGCATCATGCAGGTCGGACCCTGTCGATCACGTGCGAAACGACGTCGGCGAGCGCCACCTTCCCGGCAGTCGCCTCGCGCCGGCCCTGGCATTCGACGATGCCGTCCTTCAGGCCGCGCTCCCCGATCGTGACCCGGAGGGGGATCCCGATCAGTTCCAGATCAGCAAACATCACGCCAGGCCGCTCCCCGCGGTCGTCCAGAAGCGCCTCGACGCCTGCCCTGACCAGTTCGTCGTAGAGCCGGTCGGCCTGCTCCTTGACGGCCGCGCTGCGATCGTAGCCGATCGGTGCGATTGCGACGGCGAAAGGGGCCATCGCGGCCGGCCAGATGATGCCCCGTTCGTCATGGTTCTGCTCGATCGCCGCCGCCACGACGCGCGTGACGCCGATCCCGTAGCAGCCCATCTGGATGGCGTGGGAGTGACCGCCTGCATCGAGATAAGTTGCCCCCATCGCCTTCGAGTAGACGTCGCCTAGCGCGAACACGTGGCCGACCTCGATGCCGCGGACGATCGACAGCGTACCCTTGCCGTCGGGCGAGGGATCGCCGTCGACGACGTTGCGCAGGTCGGCGACCCGGTCGGGCTCGCGGCAGTCGCGTCCGAAATTGACGCCGCGCAGGTGGTGGTCGGCCTCGTTGGCGCCGCAGACGAAATCGCTCATCGCGGCGACCTGGCGGTCGACGTAGAGCGGCAGGTCGGCGGGAATGCCGACAGGTCCGAGGTAGCCGGGCAGGCAGCCGACGGCCTCGACGATCTCGCCCTCGGTGGCCCAACGCCAGGCACCGATGCCCGGCAGCTTGCCGATCTTCACTTCGTTGCCCATGTGGTCGCCGCGCAGCAGCAGCATCTGCACGCGGCCCTGCGCGTGGATCATCAGGCACTTGACGGTGCGGGACAGCGGCAGGCCCAGCAGTTGCGCGACGCCTTCGCAGGTCGACTTGCCGGGCGTCGGCACGCGCTGCAACGGTTCCGCTGGGGCCGCCCGCGGTGACCCTGGCGCTGCCGCCTCGGCCTGTTCGACGTTCGCCGCATAGGCCGAGCCGTCGCTGTAGGCGATCGCGTCCTCGCCGGATTCCGCGAGCACCTGGAATTCGTGCGAAGCGAATCCGCCGATCGCGCCGGTGTCGGCCTCGACCGCCCGGAAGCGCAGTCCCAGCCGGGTGAATATGCGCTCGTAGGCCGCGTACATGCCGCGGTAGGACGCCATCAGGCTGTCGCGGTCGACGTCGAACGAGTACGCATCCTTCATCAGGAACTCGCGCCCGCGCATCACGCCGAAGCGTGGCCGGATCTCGTCGCGGAACTTGACCTGGATCTGGTAGAGATTCACCGGCAGCTGCCGATAGCTGCTCAAGTCCTTGCGCACGATGTCGGTCATCACCTCCTCGTGCGTGGGCCCGAAGAGGAAATCGCGGTCCTGCCGGTCCTTGATCTTCAGGAGCTGGGGGCCGAACTTGTCCCAGCGCCCGGTTTCCTGCCACAGTTCGGCGGGGACCACGTGCGGGAGGTAGGCCTCGAGCGCGCCGGCGCGATTCATTTCCTCGCGGACGATGTGCTCGACCTTGCGCAGGGTGATGAGGCCCAGCGGCATCCAGGTGTAGATGCCCGCGGCGACCTTCCTGACGAGACCTGCGCGCAGCATCAGCTTCTGGCTGGCGACTTCGGCTTCGGCGGGCGCTTCCTTCAGCGTATGCAGGTAGAACCGGGAGACGCGCATTGCGGCAGTGTTCCTCAGGAGTTCGAATCCAAGGCATTGATTTTACCGCGCTTTCGCCGGGTGCCCGAACCGGTTCCCGCGATTTCCCCGGGGGCGGCGTCTAGAATCGGCCGATGCCCTCGCTCGAAGCCGCGGTTTCAGACCTCGAAGACCCCCGCGTCTGGCCGACGGCCCCCGCCGCCGATGCCGGCGTTGCCCGCCTGCATGCGATCGCCGCGGCGGGTCTCGATGCCGGAACGACCCGTGACGAAGACGCGCGACGCGACGAAGCGCGGCAGGCGCTCGAAGTCCTGATGCGCTCCGGCGACGGGCGCAGCCTTGCGAGGGTGCTGGCCGACGCGCCGTCGCTGCCCGTCGCGCGCTACCTCTGGCGATTGCTGGAGACGACCGAAACGGAACGGGCCGCATCGACGGCGGCGCTGTCGACGACGCTCTTCGCGATTCCGGTCGTCGTCGTCGCCGGGCTCGCGGAGGAGGGCGCGCGCGCGACGCTGCCGGGCGTGCTGCGGCAGCGCGAAACGCTCGCGCAACTGCTGCGCGAGCATCGCGCGCTGGGCGGATGCGAGACCTTCGTGCTGTCGGGATCGCTGGCCGGCGCCGACGCCATCGACCTGCCGCGGCTCCCTTCGCTGCTCGCCGCGGGCAGACTCGGCGACGAACCCGACGCTGCGCCATTGCCGCCGCTCGATCTGCCCGCCGCGGACCTCGATCTGCAGGGCGCGGGCGAGCGCGTCTTTCTGCGCTATGTCGTCGGCGCGGCGGTCACCGCGCCGGGCTTCGATCCGCTGCGCGCGGGCGACGTCGGAACGTGGGGAATGCCTTTTTCGCAAATGCTCGGATCGGGGCTCGCGATGCCCGGCGCGTCCGTGCTGGCGCTGCCGCGGCCGCCGCAGCGCCTGGTCGCCGCGCTGCGGACCGGTCGTGCCGCACAACGCGAGGTCGGGGCGCAGATCTTCGCGAGCAATGCGATCCGGAAGCTTCGCGCCAGCGTCGGCGAACCGACGGCCATCATCAGCGCACATCGCGCAGACGATGCAGCCGGGGGTGGGGAGCTCCGCGTCTCGCTGTCGTCGCCGTTCGAACCGCGCGACGCCGAAGGGTTTCGCTGCCCGGTCTATCCGTACGAGACGGTGCAGACCGTCGCTGCGATGCTCGTTTCGCTGCTCGTCGACTGCCGGGTCGGCGATATCCGCATCGAGCCCGGCGTGCATGCGGACGTCGATGCGACGACCGGGCTGCGCCTGCTGTTCAAGGACGCCGGCCGCAGCGACTCCGCGGCGCTGCACTGACGCGCGTCGCCGGCACCCGCGGCAACCAGCCGTCCTTGCCCGGCGGAACCGGCATCGCTCCCGGTCGACGATTCGCGGTCGCGGCGGCGCACGCGACCGATGCCGCTCACGTGTTGGCTGACCTCCGGATTGCCGAGGTACTCGATGCTGCCCGCGCCGGAGATCGTCGCGTTCAGGGTCTTGTCCGCGTAGAGCACGACGTTGCCGACGCCGCTGACGTCGACCGATGCGTGGTCGGCATGCAGGCGGTCGGCGCGGTACGCGCCGGCGCCGGAAATCGCGACCGATTCATCGACGACGCGTCCCGAGATCCGGGCGTCGAGCGCACCCGATCCCGAGACCCGCAGGCGCGTTGCGTCGAGTTCGTCGATGCGCAGCGACGACCCACCCGACGCGGCGATGCGCAGGCTGTCCGTGCGCAATGCCCCGGCATCGAGCCTGACGGCACCGGAGAGCGCGATCGCATCGAGGCTGCGGAAACGGATCGTGATCCGCGGCGAACGGTGCTTCGCTCCCGACCCGAACAGCTCGAGGAAGCTGCGCGACCGGTCGCGCCCCGCGACGATCAGCGTGCCGTCGCGGACCGCGGCATCGACGATGGCGTGCCCGGCCGGCACCTCCATCTCGACCGATTCGGCATCGCCCTGGACCAGGGTCACGTCTGCGGTTCCGCTGACCTCGATCCGGTGGAACGGCGCAACGCTGCGCGTTTCCAATGTCGTGGTCGCCGGCGCGATCGCGGGTGTGCGCACCCGGTTGAGCGTGAACCAGGCCAGCGCCGCAGCGATGACGATGCAGGCGAGAATCAGCAGCGGGAGCAGGGCACGGCGCATCGGGGGTCTCGGCGGGGATGACGATTGGATGCCACGACCGGATGCGTTGGATTCGCCCGGTTTCGGAACACGGCGCGGCATCCGGTTCGTGGCGGCAACGCCGCAGGACCCGGGTGTGGGTCGGTTGACAGGATCGTCAGCTCGGAATACGGTATACGGAATTCAAATAAGAACGAACCATCGAATGGCCTGACGTGCGGCAGAGGTGGCGCGCGACGACAGACGCGCGATCGACGTGGCGCGCGACGACTGAAGCGCGATCGACGTGGCGCGCAACGGCCGGCGCCCGATAGCCGAAAAGGAGAACCAGTGGAACCTTCGAATGAGCGCATCCGGGTCATTGTCGCCAAAGTCGGGCTCGACGGCCACGACCGGGGCGTCAAGATCGTCGCGCGGACGTTGCGCGACGCCGGGATGGACGTGATCTACACGGGGCTGCATCGGACGCCCGAGGAAGTCGTCGAGGCAGCGATCCAGGAGGATGTGGACGTCATCGGCATCAGCATCCTCTCCGGCGCACACATGACGGTGTTTCCTCGCCTGCTCGAAATGCTGAAGGCGCGGGGGGCCGACGACATCCTGGTGGTCGGCGGCGGGGTCATTCCAGACGACGACCTGTCCAGGCTCAAGGCGCTGGGGGTGCGCGAATTGATGCTGCAGGACACGCCGCCCGCAGCGATCGTCGACATGGTCCGTCGCGTCGTCGCCGAGCGCGGCCCGCGCTGATCGGGAGGCGTCGCGATGGAACAGTGGTCGTTCCCGCCGCGCTTCGACGCGGACTACCTGCCCGCAGCGGATTCGCGCTACTGGTTCCCCCGGCGCGAGACCATGCCTCCCGCCGAGCGCGAGCACGCGATCCTCGATCGGCTCAAGGCGCTGACGCGTTACGCCTGGGATGCCTCGCCTTTCTACCGCCGCAAATGGGACGAGGCCGGTTTCCATCCCGATCACCTGCGCTCGCTCGAGGATTTCGAGTCGAAGGTTCCGGTCGTGACCAAGAAGGACCTGCGCGACGCGCAGACGCGCGTGCCGCCTTTCGGCGACTACCTGTGCATTCCCGAGGGCGACGTCCATCACATCCACGGCACTTCGGGCACCACGGGACGCCCGACCGCATTCGCCATCGGCCGCGACGACTGGGACGCCATCGCCAATGCCCACGCCCGGATCATGTGGGGGATGGGCATCCGACCGGGCGACATCGTTTTCGTCGCGGCGATCTTCAGCCTGTACATGGGTTCGTGGGGCGCGCTCACCGGCGCCGAGCGCCTGCGCGCCAAGGCGTTCCCCTTCGGCGCGGGCGCACCGGGCATGACCGCGCGCGCCGCGATGTGGCTCAACCTGTCGAAACCGTCGGCACTCTACGCGACGCCGTCGTTCGCGCTGCATCTGGCCGAAGTCGCGCGCGGCGAGGCCTACGACCCGCGAGATTTCGGTCTCAAGACGATGTTCTTCTCGGGCGAGCCGGGCGCATCGGTGCCGGGCGTGCGCGACCGCATTGTCGCCGCCTATGGTGCGCGCGTGATCGACTGCGGCTCGATGGCCGAGATGACCCCGTTCATGCACGTCGCCGGAAGCGCGCAGACCGACGGCATGCTGTGCTGGCAGGACATCGTCTACACCGAGGTCTGCGATCCCCAGACGTTCCACCGGGTTCCCTACGGCCGGCGCGGCACCCCGGTCTACACGCACCTCGAGCGCACGTCGCAGCCGATGATCCGGCTCGCGTCGGGAGACCTGACGCTGTGGGAAGACGGCCCCAATCCCTGCGGACGGACCTACCCGCGGCTGCCGCAGGGCATCTTCGGGCGCATCGACGACATGTTCACGATCCGCGGCGAGAACGTCTACCCGAGCGAGGTCGACGCGGTGCTGAACCAGCTCGCGGACTACGGCGGCGAGCACCGCATCGTCATCACCCGCGAAGGCGCGATGGACGAATTGCTGATCCGCGTCGAGATCGCGTCCGGCGGCGACGGTGACGCCGCGCGCATGGCGCTGCGCGACGGGGCCGCCCATCGCCTGCAGAAGATGCTCGGGCTGCGCTCGAGGATCGAGGTCGTCGCGCCGGGGACCTTCCCGCGCACCGATTTCAAGGCGAGACGCGTGATCGACGATCGCGAGGTCTTCCGCGACATGAACGCGCGGCTTCGCACCTGATCGCGGACCGGCGCGAAATCATGGCCTACATTCCTTCGCGCGAACTCGAAGCGGGCGTGCTCAAGGGAGACACGCGCGCGATCGCGCGGCTCCTGACGCGCGCCGAATCGGGAACGGCCGAGGCGCGGTCCACCCTCGACGCGATGTATGCGCGCGCCGGGCGGGCGCATGTCGTCGGCATCACCGGCGTGCCGGGCAGCGGCAAATCGACGCTGGTCGCAAGGCTTGCGGCCGCCCTGCGCGCCGATCGACGCAAGGTCGCGATCGTGGCAGTCGATCCTTCGAGCCCGTTCTCGGGCGGGGCGATCCTGGGCGATCGCATCCGGATGGGCGAGCTCGCCGGTGACCCCGGCGTGTACGTGCGCAGCATGGCCACCCGCGGCGCGCTCGGCGGGCTGGCGCGGGGAACGCTCGAGGCCGTCGACGTCCTCGACGCCGCAGGCTTCGACGTCGTGATGATCGAGACCGTCGGTGTCGGCCAGGACGAGGTCGACGTCGCCCGTGCAGCGCACACGACGGTCGTCGTGTCGGCGCCCGGACTGGGCGACGACATCCAGGCGATCAAGGCCGGAATCCTCGAGATCGCCGACATCCACGTCGTCAGCAAGTGCGACAAGCCCGATGCCAACAGGACGATTGCCGACCTGAAGAACATGCTGGCGCTGGGCCTGAAACCCGGGACGGACCACGTCTTGAAATCCGGGACGGACCACGTTTTGGCGGCGCCATCCACTGCTGACAATGCCGTGGCAAGGACATGGTCCGTCCCGGATTTCCAGGCTGCCCCGGATTCTTCGTGGCGGCCGCCGGTCGTTGCGACGAGCTCGTTGCGCGACGAAGGAGTGGTGGAGCTGCTCGCGGCGATCGACCGTCATCGCGAGGCGATGGAAGCGACCGGCGAGATCGACGTGCGTCGCGCGTCGATCGCCGAGCGCAGGATGCTCGTCGCCGGGGAGCAGATCCTGCGCGAGGAGTTCGCGCGGCATCGCGACGGGAAGGTCCTGGCGCTGCTGCACGACGTGAAGGCACGAACGCTGTCGCCGCATTCGGCGGCCGAGGCATTGTTGCGCGATCTGCACATTGGAGATGAACCATGAACGATTCGCTCGCCGGCGCGTCCGCCGGACCGGCCCCGCAAACGCGCGACGCGCTCGCCGGGCAGGTCGAGGCGTGGGAGGGCAACGAGGTCGCGAAATTCGTCGCGCGCGCACCGGAGCGCGCCACCGAATTCGCCACGCTGGGCGGTTTTCCCGTCAAGCGCACCTACACGGCGCTCGACGTCGCCGACACGCCGCTCGCCGACATCGGCCTGCCGGGCCAGTTCCCGTTCACGCGGGGGCCCTACCCGACGATGTACCGCGGCCGGCTGTGGACGATGCGCCAGATCGCGGGCTTCGGCACGGCCGAGGACACGAACCAGCGCTTCAAGTACCTGATCGCCCAGGGCCAGACGGGTCTGTCGACGGACTTCGACATGCCGACCCTGATGGGCTACGACAGCGACCATCCGATGAGCGAGGGCGAGGTTGGCCGCGAGGGCGTCGCCATCGACACGCTGGCCGACATGGAGCACCTGTTCGACGGCATCGACCTCACCAGGATCTCGGTGTCGATGACGATCAATCCCAGCGCGTGGATCCTGCTCGCGATGTACGTCGCGCTGGCGCAGAAGCGAGGCTACGACCTGAACCAGCTGTCGGGAACGATCCAGGCCGACATCCTGAAGGAGTACCAGGCGCAGAAGGAGTGGGCGTTCCCGGTGGCGCCGTCGGTGCGCATCGTCCGCGACTGCATCACCTACTGTGCGCGCAACATGAAGCGCTACAACCCGATCAACATCTCGGGTTACCACATCTCCGAGGCCGGAGGCTCGCCGCTGGACGAGGTTGCCTTCACGATGTGCAACCTGATCGCCTACGTCGAGGAGGTGCGAAAGACCGGGATGCACGTCGACGAATTCGCGCCGCGGCTCGCGTTCTTCTACGTCTGCCAGGCCGACTTCTTCGAGGAGATCGCCAAGTTCCGCGCGGTGCGCCGCGTCTACGCCAAGATCATGCGCGAGCGCTTCGGCGCGCAGAACCCCGAGTCGATGCGGTTGCGCTTCCATTGCCAGACTGCGGCGGCGTCGCTGACCAAGCCGCAGTACCAGATCAACGTCGTGCGCACCGGACTGCAGGCACTCGCCGCCGTGCTGGGCGGTGCGCAGAGCCTCCACACCAACGGCATGGACGAGGCCTTCGCGATCCCGACCGAGCAGGCGATGAAGATCGCGCTGCGCACGCAGCAGATCGTCGCCGACGAGAGCGGCGTCGCGAACGTCGTCGATCCGCTCGGTGGCTCGTATTTCGTCGAGAGCCTGACCACCCAGTACGAGCGCGCGATCTTCGGCGTGATCGACGAGGTCGACCGCAACGGCGGCACGATCAAGCTGACGCAGGAAGGATGGTTCCAGCGCCGGATCGCCGATTTCGCCTACGAGACCGCGCTGAAGAAGGCCAACGGCGAGAAGCCGGTGATCGGCGTCAACAAGTACGTCGATCCGGAGGAGAAGTTCGACATCGAGCTGCATCCCTACGACACGTCGACCGCCGACCGGCAGATCGCGCGCCTCGACCGCGTTCGCCGCGAGCGCGACAACGCCAGGGTGAATGCGCTGCTCGATCGCCTGGTCGAGGTCGCGAAGAACGAGAGCGAGAACATAATGCCGGTCACCATCGAGCTGGTCGCCGCCGGTGCGACGATGGGCGACATCATCGAGAAGCTGAAAGGCCTGTGGGGAACGTATCGCGAGACGCCGGTGTTCTGAGATGAGCGCCTCGCGCAGCGTCGCCGAATGGGTTGCGCGATTCATCGTCGCGCGCGGGCCCGCGCGGGTGTTCGGGCTGCAGGGCGGCCACATCCAGCCGATCTGGGACGAACTCGTGCGCGCAGGGGTGCCGATCGTCGACGTGCGCCACGAAGGGGCCGCGGTGCACATGGCGGCGGCGCATGCGCTGCTCGCCGGTGAGCCGGGGGTGGCGCTGGTGACCTCGGGTCCCGGCATCACCAACTGCGTGACCTCGGTCGCCAACGCCGACCTCGAGCGCGCGCCGGTGCTCGTCATCGGGGGCTGTCCGCCGGCACGCCAGGACCGGATGGGCCCGCTGCAGGGAACCCCGCACGTCGACATCCTGCGGCCGGTCACGCGGCTCGCTCGCACGCTGCGCATTGCGGAGCACGTCGTCCGCGAGCTCGACGCTGCGCTTACCTGCGTGCAGGGATCGGACGGGCTGCCGGGACCCGCCTACGTCGAGATTCCCACCGACGTTCTGCGCACGAAGGTCCGCGACGCCGCGGTTCTGCCGGAATACCTTCAGCGCCGCCCGGCGACTCGCTCGCTGCCCGATCCTGCCGCGATCGACCACGCCGCCGGCCTGCTGCGCGGCGCGCGCCGTCCGCTGGTCATCAGCGGACGCGGCGCCGCCGGCGCCGGGGCAGCGCTGGTGGCGCTGCTCGACGCCAGTGGCGCGGTCTATCTCGATACCCAGGAGTCGCGCGGGATCGTCCCTGCCGGCCATCCGGGCCACGTGGGCGCGATGCGCGGTGCGGCGATGCGCGACGCCGACCTCGTGCTGACCGTGGGCCGCAAGCTCGACTACCAGCTTGGCTACGGCTCGCCCGCCGCATTTCCCGATGCGCGATTCGTTCGCATGTCCGCGCACGCCGGCGAGCGCGACGACAACCGGCCGGGGGATCTTTCCATCGCAGGCGACGTCTCGGCGGCGCTGACCGCGCTTGCCGCTGCGCTCGAAGGGCATCCGCGGGCACTCGATACCGGGTGGCGCGACGCGCTGCGCGCGAAGCACGTCGAACGCTCGCAGCGGCACATCGCGACACTCGCGAAGGCACCCGCAGGCGCGGATGGACGCATGCACCCGAACCGGATCTTTGCCGCCCTCTCGGCGCTGCTTCCCGACGATGCGATCGGCATCGCGGACGGAGGTGACATCCTGAGCTTCGCGCGCCTGTCGCTCGCCACCGCGAGTTACCTCGACGCGGGCGCGTTCGGCTGCCTGGGCGTGGGTGTCCCCTACGCCAACGCCGCGGCGCTGGCGTGCCCCGGCCGCCGCGTGGTCGCGGTCTGCGGCGACGGGGCATTCGGCCTGCACGCGATGGAGATCGACACCGCGGCCCGTCACGGCTGCAAGGCGGTATTCGTCATCGCGAACAACGCGGCGTGGAACATCGAGCGCGTCGACCAGCAGCTGAACTACGGCGGGCGCGTCTCGGGAACGCTGCTCGGCGATTCGGATTACGCGGCGATGGCGCGCGCGTTCGGGCTGCACGCCGAGCGCGTCGACGATCCGGCGGATCTCGGGTCGGCGCTGGCGCGGGCGTTCGACAACGCGCCCGCGCTGGTGGACGTTGCCGTCACCCGCGACACGGTGTCCTCCGACCTCGAGAAGGGATTGAGCATCGTTCCCGACTGGCAGCCGCTGACCGCATGGGACAATGCCGAGCGCGAGCGCTTCGGCCACGGCTGACGCGCGCATCCCGTCGCGGCCCGTCGCGGCGGCTTCCGGTCCACGACGAGCACTGCGCATGACCCAAGGCCTGATCCTCGATTACCTGCAGTACTCGCCCGAAATCGGTCGCGAGGCCGCGCTGGCCGCGCGCGGTGCGATCATCGGCCGCTCCACGGTCGGCGCGCACCCGGTGCTCGCCGCCTACGCGACCCTGCGCGCGGACGGGGAGTCGATCCGCATCGGGGCGAACGCCTGGTTCGGCGAGCACGCGACGGTCCACATCGCCGACAGCATCATGGGTGCGGTGATCGGCAACGACGTGACGGTGGGGCGTCATGGGCTGGTCCACGCCTGCGTGCTGGGTGACGGTGTCGTCGTCGGCGAGTCGGCGGTCGTCATGGACGGGGCGAGCGTCGGGCCGAACGCGCTGATCGCCGCCGACAGCGTCGTTCCGCCGCGCAAGGCGCTGCCCGGCGGCTTCGTCTACGCGGGTCATCCGGCCAGGCCGGTGCGCGCGATCGACCCGGCCGAACTTGCAGGGATCGCGCGGGACCTGCGCGCGGGCGTCGTCGCGCCGCTGCTCGCGTCGACCCGGCTGCCGGAATGGGCGGAACTCGTGTCGCGCCTCGTCGACGCTCCGGGCCCGCTGCGCCGGCAGGACGGGAGGTCGCCGACGATCGCGCGCGCCTATGTCGCGCCGACGGCCATCGTCGCCGGTGCCGTCGAGGTCGCCGACGATTCGAGCGTGTTCTTCGGCTGTGCCGTGTCGGCCGGCGACGGTCGGATCGTGATCGGACCCCGCAGCAACGTCCAGGACAATTCGCTCCTCGCGACCGATCGTCGTCGCGGCGACCTCGTCCTCGGCGCAGGCGTCACCATCGGGCACAACGTCGAGATCGGCTCCGCGATGATCGGCGACGACGTGCTGATCGGCATGGGCTCGCGCCTGGGCGACGAAGTCGTCGTCGAGGCGGGCGCGTGCATCGCCGCGGGCGCATGGGTGGATCCGGGCACCGTGGTGCCGGCGGGCTGGATCTGGGCCGGCCGCCCCGCCCGGACGTTTCGCGAGATCAAGGACTCGGAACGCCGCGAGTTCGCGCGCGCAGGCGCGGTCTACGTCCGTTATGCAAGCGCTTACCGCGACGCGTCTTCCCCGGGATCTCTCACTGCGCAGCCGAAGGTGCCGGCCGGCAGCGAGGCGGACGGGGGCAGCCGGTCCTAGGCGATTCCCGCGGCGGTCGGCAGCGCGACCTGCACGTTGACCGCCGCGTGCTGCAGGTGTGCGCGTACCAGCGCGGCGGCGGCGTCGCCATCGCGGTTGGCGATCGCCCGCAGGATCTGCTCGTGCTCCACCCAGATCGCCTTGCGGTATTCGCGGTGCTGCAGCACTTCGCGCATCGCGCGACGCAGGTGGTTCCAGAGTTCCCCCATGAGCTCCACGAACAGGCGATTGCGCGACAGTTCGTAGACGTACATGTGGAACTGCATGTCGACCGCGATCAGCTCGGCAATGGAGTTGTCGTGGACCGCGGCCTGTCCCGTGCGGATCATCCGCTCGCCGCGGGCGATGTCGTCGGCGGTCGCGTTGCGCGCCGCAAGCGTCGCCGCGAGCGGCTCGATCCCCAGCCGCAACTCGTAGATCGAGCGCATGAAGTCGCGATCGAGCGGCGCGACCATCAACCCGCGGCGGCCCGCTTCCGCGACGAACTTCTGCTGCTTGAGCAGCAGCAGCGCCTGGCCGACCGGCTGCCGCGACACCGACAGCTTGCGGGCGACCGATTCCTGGGTGAGCCGCTCGCCCGGCTCGAGCCGTCCGTCGCAGATCGCGTCGAGAATCGCCTTGTAGACTTGTTCGACGATCTTCGGCGCCGGCTGCAGGGATTCGATCGCCGCCATCGGTACGGTGTTCGCCGGGACACTCATGCGCACGATGATACCTGCGCCATCGCGATCATCGTTGCGCCGGGCCGAACTGGATGTCGCCATACCAGGCTTCGGCATGAGAAGCGGTATTGTCGGTGTCGGTGAGGACCCCGACGGCGGTGAGTTTCCCGGGTTCCTCGCCGAACGCGCGAACGAAATCGGCGCGAACGTCGCGCGAAAGCGATTGCCACGCGCCGACGCCGCGCGACCCGCTCGACGCGACGACCATCTGCACGCGGCGCGTGCGCGGGTTCGGGATCACGGTGCCGACAGGCTCGCGGTTCTCCCAGACATACATCAGCGTCGCATAGGGCAATTCGCGGCCCGAGAGGGCCTTCGACAGCCCGAAGACGCCGCGCTCGAGCAGGGGGAGCTTCGACTTGTCGCCGTCGAACTCGAACACCAGGCGCGCAGGCGAATCCTCGGTCGACGCGAGCCTCGGATCCGCATCGGCGATCAGTTCGGCGACCTTCCATCGCCACGAGACGATCGGCGTGACCCGCAGATCGATGTCGGTGGCCATCGCGAGCACGCTCGCCGCGTTGTCGGCATCGGCGTGCAGCACGACGGTGCCGGCGTCGTTGACCAGGTTGTAGCGCGTGCTTCGCTTGCGATCGGTAATCGGAACCGGCACCCAGGGTGCCGTAGACCCTCCGGCCGTCATCCGCGAGAACGCTGCGATCGGGCCCGCGCCGCGCGGTGCCGCGGCCTGCGGTGCGACGCCCTGCGCGAAGGACACCGCACAGGGCAGCGCAAGCAGGCAGACCAGCGCCGCGGTCAGCGCCGGGCGGAATCGGCGCAGCGCGATCGCAGCGCCGGAGGCCTCCCGGGATCGCCGGGTGGCACACGGCGCCGCGGACGGGTCCGCGCCGCCGGAGCCCCCGCATGGCCCGGTATAATCGGCACGCGTCGCGCCCGCATCGCATTCCCTCGGCGCCAATGCCCTGATCGATTGCCCATGAGTCTCGACCGCGTGCCTGCCGGTGCCGATTTGCCGAATGACTGCAACGTCGTCATCGAGATCCCGATGCATGGCGAGCCCATCAAGTACGAGGTGGACAAGGATACCGGTGCGGTGTTCGTCGACCGCTTCATGTCGACGTCGATGCACTATCCCTGCAACTACGGTTACATACCACAGACATTATCCGACGACGGCGATCCCTGCGATGTGCTCGTGCTGTCGCCGGTCCCGCTGATCACCGGCGTCGTCGTGCGGTGCCGGCCGATCGGCATGCTGAAGATGGATGACGAGGCCGGCGGCGACGCCAAGATCCTCGCCGTGCCGATCGACAAGCTGTCGTCGCTGTACCGGGCGATCGAGACTCCGCGGGACCTTCCGGAGATCCAGCTCGCGCAGATTGCGCATTTCTTCGAGCATTACAAGGATCTCGAGCCCGGCAAGTGGGTGCGCCTGACCGGGTGGGTCGGCGCCGAGGAAGCGAAAGCGGAAATCGTCGCCAGCGCCAGGCGCTTTCGCAGCAAGAGCCGCACCGGAAAGGCCTGAGATTCCCGTCGGGTCGCGCCGCGAGGGCACTCGCGCCGGAGCGTTGCTGCCGGCGCTGTTCGTCGTCCTGTGGAGCACCGGGTTCATCGCGGCACGCTACGGCCTGCCCTACGCGCCCCCGCTCAAGTTCCTGCTGCTGCGCTTCACGCTCGTCGCGCTGCTGATGGGCGCAGTCGCGCTCGCCAGCGGGGCGAAATGGCCACGCGATCCGCGGCAGATCGCCCACACGGCGATCGCCGCCTGGCTCGTGCACGGGCTCTATCTGGGCGGCGTGTTCGCGTCGATCGCCGGCGGCATGCCCGCGGGCACCAGTGCCATGCTGGTGGGCCTGCAGCCGATCCTGACGGTGTTCCTCGCCCGCGTCTGGCTGTCCGAGCGCGTCGTGGCGCGCCAATGGATGGGACTGCTTCTGGGCCTTGCGGGCGTGTATCTCGTGGTCCGCCACAAGCTCGGCCAGGGCGCCGGTGGCGCGACGCTCATTCCGATCGTCGTCGCGCTCGTGGGCATCAGCGTCGGAACCCTCTACCAGAAGAAGCACGGGTCCCACGTCGACCTGCGGGCCGGCGCCGTGATCCAGTTCACCGCCTGTGCGCTGGTCTACGCGCCGGTCGTCGCGCTCACCGAGCCCCAGCCGATCCAGTTCACCGGTGCGTTCCTGTTCGCGCTCGGCTGGTCGGTCATCGTGCTTTCGGTGGGGGCGATCAGCCTGCTGTACTGGTTGCTGCGCCGTGGCGCGGCAGCCGACGTCGCGCGGCTCTTCTACCTGGTGCCGCCGGTCACCGCGCTGATGGCCTATCTGCTGTTCGGCGAGCATCTGGGCGTCGTCGCGTTCGCCGGCATGGGACTGATCGCGCTCGGCGTGGCCCTCGCGCGGCGCGGCTCTGACGCGGGGCGCATCGTCCGCGAAGGTCCCTGACGAGCTCGGCGCGCCGGTGGCCGCGACGCGGGCCGCTTTTGGGGGTTCAGGCGGCGACGACGCGGGTCCCCGCGATGCGGTCGTGCAGGAACTGGCCGTCGCGATCGAAGAGCGCCCAGCAGTAGTTGACGAGCATGAACGCGAGCGCATTGCGCGCGTGTCCGGTCGTCTGCAATGCCGAATATCCGGCCAGTGCCATGGCCGGTCCGATCCAGACGGCCACGTAGCGGAGCATCGCCTGCGGCCAGGTCACCGGTCCTCCGTCGCGGTCGACCAGTTGCAGGCGCCAGGTCTTCTGCGGCAACGTCCGGCGGCCACCGCTCCAGCACCATCCGTAATAGATCGCGGCGCCTCCGACCAGCGCGCAGCCCATCAGCGCGCGGGCGAGCAGCCGCGGAACGACCAGTTCGTGCGACCCGGACCCGACCGGGGAGACCAGAGGCAGCAAGACGAATCCGACGCCGAAGGCCATCGCGATCAGCAGCAGCGCCTCATAGAGCAGCGCGCCGATGCGCCGCGTCAGTTTCGCGGTCGGCAGCCGCGACAGCGCCTGGCCGGTCGCCGCGGTGGCGCCCGGCTGCGCGATGGAAGGATCCGTCACCGGCCGGGGGGGGTCGTGGAAGGTGGCGTCGCGGGCGCCGGCACATGGGTGCTGCCGCCGTGGTTCCCGGCCGAGTTCCTGGCGGCGAGCGCGCGCTTCTCCTCGGGCGACAGCCGCTGGTACTCGCGCCACTTCTCGCGCATTTCGCTCTCCTTCTCCGGCGGCAGCGACTTGAGGGACTTGTAGCGCGCGCGCGCCGCCTTGCGCTGCTCGGGGGTCAGCTCGGCCCAGGAATGCATCTGGGCCTGGATCCGCTGCTGCGCTTCGGGTTGCATCTTCGGGTAGCGGCGCGCGACCCCCAGCCACTGCTGCTTCTGCGCCGTGTCGAGCCTGTTCCAGTCCGGGGCGAGCGGCGCGAGGATCTGCTGTTCCTGCGGGGTCAGCGCGTTCCAGGACGGAGACTTCAGGGTGATCTGGGCCTGCGCGACGGAAACCGCCAGCAGCAGGGTGGCCATCGCCGCGATCAGTTTTCGGACGACGTCTTGAGCCAATTCTGGAATCCCCGATCCAGGTACGCGTCGATGGGCAGATCGGAGGCGAGGAGCTGCGTGTCGATTTCCGCATATTCCCGGACCTGCTGCACCACGTGCCACTGCTGCCATCCAAAGCCGATTCCGCCGAGCAGCACGGCCAGCGCGAGCCATCGGACCGCCGACCCCCAGCCGAAATGCCCGCCTCCCGGATGCCGGTCACCGGCGCCGGCGGTCACCAACGACCCGTTCGCGACCGGCTGGGCGGCCAATCCGGCGAGCGCACGAGCGCGCGCCTGCTGGAGCCTGTAGGCAGTCCCCGGCTTGAGGCTGGCGGCGCCACGATCGAGGTGGCGGGTCAGCTTCCCGGCGAATTCGGCGTCACGATCGGTCATGGTGTCACCCCTCGAGCCTTCAGCATTTGGGCCAAGGCATGGACGGCTCGGGAACAGTGGGTCTTGACGCTGCCCTCCGAACACCCCATCGCCGCCGCGGTTTCCGCGACGTCGAGTTCTTCCCAGTAACGCAGCAGGAACGCCTCGCGTTGACGCGCCGGCAGCCTGGAAAGTGCCTGCTCGATCACCGCCACAGTCTGCGTTTGCTCGGCGATTCCGGCGGGATCGGACGTGGCATTCGAATCCGATTTCGCCTGCAAAGTTTCCAGCGGATCGTAATCCTCGTCCTTTTCATCCTTATTTCCGAATGCCGAGAGCAGGGTCGTCCATGCCGATCGCACCTTTTGGCGCCGGAAATGGTCGTGGATCGTGTTCTGGAGTATGCGCTGGAACAGCATCGGCAGCTCGGCTGCCGGCTTGGCCGCATAACGCTCGGTCAGCTTGAGCATCGCGTCCTGGACGATGTCGAGCGCGGCATCCTCGTCCCGGACGGCGAACATCGCCTGCTTGAATGCGCGGCGCTCGACTTGCGCCAGAAAACCCGAAATTTCCGCTGGGGAAGCCAGTTTGTGGAATCCGTCGATGAGCGCCGCGATTATAAGGCCCGGCTGCCTTCCGGCCGGGCCGACCGGCGCGGGCGATGTTGCGGTGTAGCAATCCGAGCCTTGACCCGCCGGGACATTTCCCGGTATCTTTTCGGCTTCCGGCCGGTTGGCCGGAATGCTGTATTGCAGCAAAGGCCGCAGATGCTCCCTCCGCGACGCCACAAGCGTCAACGGGTCTCCCTGGAGCGCGGTCGCGACAGCCCCATCGCGGCGTTCTATCCGATCGAGCCTTGGCGGACACGCGCTTCACGCAAGCGCGACCGGCACGTCTGACCCGACTCTCACGGCGTTGGCGGTGCGAGTCATCACTTACCGGCACGAGGCGGCAATCATGCAATTGACGGGTGCGGAAATCCTGATCCGCTGTCTGCAGGACGAAGGCGTCGACTACGTCTTCGGATACCCTGGCGGCGCGGTCCTCAACATCTACGACGAGCTGTTCAAGCAGAACAAGGTCAAGCACGTCCTGGTCCGGCACGAGCAGGGTGCCGTGCACGCCGCGGACGGCTACTCGCGTTCGTCGCAGAAGGTCGGCGTCGCGCTGGTGACTTCCGGCCCGGGCGTGACCAACGCGGTCACCGGCATCGCGACCGCGTACATGGATTCGATTCCGATGGTCGTCATCAGCGGCCAGGTTCCGACCAGCGCGATCGGCCAGGACGCGTTCCAGGAATGCGATACCGTCGGCATCACACGCCCGTGCGTCAAGCACAATTTCCTGGTCAAGGATGTCCGCGAGCTCGCGGTGACCGTGAAGAAGGCCTTCTACCTCGCGACGACCGGCCGCCCGGGACCGGTGCTGGTCGACGTGCCCAAGGATGTCTCGCAGGCGCTCGCCGAGTACAGCTATCCGAAATCGGTCACGCTGCGCTCCTACAATCCGGTGACCAAGGGGCATGCCGGCCAGATCAAGAAGGCCGTGCAGCTGCTGCTCGAGGCGAAGCGGCCGATGGTGTACGCCGGCGGCGGCGTCGTGCTGAACAATGCGGCCGAATCGCTGACGCGCCTGGTCCGGCTGCTGGGATTTCCCTGCACGAACACGCTGATGGGCCTGGGAGGCTTCCCGGCGACCGATCCGCAGTTCACCGGCATGCCCGGGATGCACGGGACCTACGAATCGAACATGGCGATGCAGAACTGCGACGTCCTGCTCGCCGTCGGTGCGCGCTTCGACGACCGCGTGATCGGCAATCCGGAGCATTTCTACCGCGCCGACCGCAAGATCATCCACATCGACATCGACCCGTCGTCGATCTCCAAGCGCGTCAAGGTCGACGTCCCGATCGTCGGCTACGTCCGCGACGTGCTCGACGAGATGGTCAAGATCGTCGAGTCCTCGCCTTCGCGGCCCGATCCGGCGGCGCTCAAGGCGTGGTGGGCGCAGATCAAGGAGTGGCAGCGCAAGGATTGCCTGCGCTACGACCGCGACAGCGCCCTGATCAAGCCGCAGTTCGTCATCGAGAAGCTCTACGAGCTCACCGGCGGCGACGCGTTCATCACGTCGGACGTGGGCCAGCACCAGATGTGGGCGGCGCAGTACTACAAGTTCGACAAGCCGCGGCGCTGGATCAATTCAGGCGGTCTCGGCACGATGGGCTTCGGCCTGCCGGCGGCAATGGGGGTGCAGCTCGCCAATCCGCACGCGACCGTCGCCTGCGTGACCGGCGAGGCGTCGATCCAGATGTGCATCCAGGAACTCTCGACCTGCAAGCAGTACCACCTGCCGATCAAGCTCGTGAACCTGAACAACCGCTACATGGGCATGGTGCGCCAGTGGCAGGAATTCTTCTACGGCAATCGCTACGCCGAGTCGTACATGGACGCGTTGCCCGATTTCGTGAAGCTCGCCGAGGCCTACGGGCACGTCGGGGTGAAGATCGAGAAGCCCGGCGACGTCGAAGGCGCGCTGCGCGAGGCCTTCGCCCAGAAGGAGCGCCTGGTGTTCCTCGACTTCATCACCGACCAGACCGAGAACGTGTTTCCGATGGTGCCGGGCGGCAAGGGGCTGACCGAGATGATCCTGGCGGAGGAGCTATGACCGCGTGTGCAACGCTGCTGCGCGGGCCGTCTGCGTCGTTGGTTCCTCGCTCGGCGCTCGCTGTACCTCCGGAGTACTATCTCGCGCCTCGCTGCGGGCCGCCTAGCATCCGGCCCTGCTCGCGACGCTTTTCATCACGCGGCCGAGCGATGTCGATATGAGGCACATCCTTTCCATCCTGGTCGAGAACGAGGCGGGCGCCCTGTCGCGGATCTCCGGGCTCTTTTCCGCGCGCGGCTACAACATCGAGTCGCTGACCGTCGCGCCCACCGAGGACCCGACGATGTCGCGGATGACGATCGTCACCAGCGGCTCGGACGACGTGATCGAGCAGATCACCAAGCAGCTGAACAAGCTGGTCGAGGTCGTCAAGGTCGTCGACCTGACCGAGGGCAGCCACATCGAGCGCGAGCTGATGCTGGTCAAGGTGCGCGCGGCCGGCAAGGACCGCGACGAGATGAAGCGGCTCGCGGACATCTTCCGCGGGCGCATCCTCGACGTCACCGACAAGAGCTACACGATCGAGCTGACCGGCACGGGTTCGAAGCTCGACGCTTTCCTGCAGGCGATCGAGCCGGGCGTGATCCTCGAGACCGTCCGCACCGGGGCATCCGGGATCGGGCGCGGCGAGCGGATATTGCGGATCTAGGAACAAGCCCTCACCCGCCCTTCGGGCACCCTCTCCCCGCGCCGCGGGGAGAGGGTGCCCGAAGGGCGGGTGAGGGGAAACGACAACGAAAAGAGGATGGAACCATGAAGGTTTACTACGAGAAGGACGCGGATCTCTCGCTGATCAAGGGCAAGAAGGTGACGATCGTCGGCTACGGCTCGCAGGGGCACGCCCATGCGCAGAACCTGCACGACTCGGGCGTCAAGGTGACGGTCGGGTTGCGCAAGGGCGGGGCGTCCTGGGACAAGGCGAAGAAGGCCGGGCTCAAGGTCGCGGAGGTCGGCGACGCCGTCAAGGGCGCCGACGTCGTGATGATGCTGATGCCCGACGAGAACATCGCCGCCGTCTACAGCGCCGAGGTCGAGCCCAACATCCGCAAGGGGGCGGTGCTCGCCTTTGCGCACGGTTTCAACATCCACTACGGGCAGGTCGTGCCTCGCGCCGACCTCGACGTCGTCATGATCGCGCCCAAGGCGCCGGGCCACACGGTGCGCTCGACCTACGCCGCGGGCGGCGGTGTGCCGATGCTGATCGCGGTCCACCAGGACGCGTCGGGCAAGGCGCGCGACGTCGCGCTGTCCTACGCGGCGGCGATCGGCGGCGCGCGCGCGGGCGTCATCGAGACCAACTTCCGCGAGGAGACCGAGACCGACCTGTTCGGCGAGCAGACCGTGTTGTGCGGCGGGCTGGTCGAGCTGATCAAGGCCGGCTACGAGACCCTGACCGAGGCGGGATATGCGCCGGAGATGGCGTATTTCGAGTGCCTGCACGAGGTCAAATTGATCGTTGACCTGATCTACGAGGGCGGCATCGCGAACATGAACTATTCGATCTCCAACAACGCCGAGTACGGCGAGTACGTGACGGGGCCGAAGATCGTCACGCCCGAGACCAAGCGCGCGATGCGCGACGTGCTGACGCGGATCCAGACCGGCGAGTACGCGAAGGACTTCATCCTCGAGAACCGTGCGGGCGCGCCGACGCTGAAGGCGCGACGCAGGCTCATGTCCGAGCATTCGATCGAGCAGGTCGGGCAGAAGCTGCGTTCGATGATGCCCTGGATCGGGAAGAACCGGCTGGTCGACCAGTCCCGCAACTGAGACCCGACCGAGGCGCGACCGGGGCGCAAGCGAGAAGCAGCCGGGACGCAAGCCGGACGCAGCCGGGACGCAGCCGGGACGCAGCTGCAACCCGCCCCGTGCGGGCCGACGGTATACTTGACAGTCGGCCTGCATCGGGGAGGGCGCCATGGCGTTCCCGCATCGTCAGAAGGGGTGGCTCGGCCTGATCGGCCTGGTGTTCGCGCTGGTGATCGTCGCCCTGCTGGCGCGCACGATCCTCAAGGAATACGGCGTGTTCAAGGACCCCGAGGCCCAGGCGAAGAGCGCGAAGGCTCCGGCCAACGAGACCGAGGAGGCCGCGTCGGTCACGCCCCGCAATGCGATCGAGCGCGCGCGTGCGCTGCAGGGCCAGGTCCAGCAGCAGGCGATCGACGAAGAGAAGCGCATCGACGCCGCCATTCCGAAGTGACGTCGCCCCAGCCCACGACCTTGGCACCCTACCCGCATCCGATCATCGCCCGCGAAGGCTGGCCGTTCCTGCTCGCCGCCCTGGTGATCGCCCTCGCGCTGTCCTTTGCTTCGTGGTGGCTTCTCGCGGCGCTCGCGTGGATCGCGTTCGCGTTCATCCTCCAGTTCTTCCGCGATCCGCCGCGCGAAATTCCATCCCAGGCCGATGCAGTGCTGTCTGCCGCCGACGGCCGCGTGGTGAGCGTCGGCATCGCGCGCGATCCGTATCTCGACCGCGACGCGTTGAAGATCAGCGTGTTCATGAACGTCTTCAACGTGCATTCGAACCGCAGCCCGGTCGATGCGGAGGTCCGGCAGACCTGGTACCACAAGGGCAGCTTCCTGAACGCCGCGCTCGACAAGGCATCGCTCGAGAATGAACGCAGCGCGCTGCAGCTCGTGACGGTGTCGGGGGCCGAGGTCACCTGCGTGCAGATCGCGGGCCTCATCGCGCGGCGCATCCTGTGCTACGCGAAACGCGGCGACCGTCTCGCCCGCGGCGAGCGCTACGGGTTCATCCGCTTCGGTTCCCGGGTCGATCTCTACCTGCCTCCGGATGCGGTTCCCCGCGCCCGGGTCGGCGACAAGGTCTACGCGACGGAATCGATCGTCGCGCAGTTGCGCCAGGCCTGACATGCACGACGACTACCTCCACGAGCGCGTGCTGCTGAAGAACCGTGTGCGGCGGCGCGGCATCTACCTGCTGCCGAACCTGTTCACGACGGCCGCGTTGTTCGCGGGCTTCTACGCGATCGTGCAGGCGATGAACGTCAACTACGAGAACGCGGCGGTTGCGATCTTCGTCGCGATGGTGCTCGACGGCCTCGACGGCCGCGTGGCCAGGATGACGCGCACGCAGAGCGCATTCGGCGCCGAATTCGACAGCCTCGCCGACATGGTGAGCTTCGGTGCGGCGCCCGCGCTTGTCGTGTACGAATGGGCGCTGCGCGATCTCGGCAAGCTCGGATGGGTCGCGGCATTCGTCTACGTCGCGGGCGCCGCGCTGCGCCTCGCGCGCTTCAACACCCTGCTCGAGGTCGCCGACAAGCGCTGGTTCCAGGGCCTGCCCAGCCCTTCGGCGGCGGCGCTGGTCGCCGGCCTCGTCTGGGTCGTCGACGACCTGGGCTACGACCCCGACGCGCTGCGCTTCGTAGCGGCCGCGGTCACGGTGTTCGCCGGGGTGACGATGGTCAGCAACCTCCGCTACTACAGCTTCAAGACGATCAACCTCAAGAAGAGCATCCCGTTCTTCGCCCTGCTGCTGATCGTGCTCCTGCTGGCGCTGCTGGTCTATCAGCCGCCGCTCGTCCTGTTCGCGAGCTTCGTCGGCTACGCGATATCGGGCTACGTCGTCTCGGCCTGGCACCTGCTGCGCGAGCGGCGCCTGCGGGCCTCGCGCTGACCCGGGTTCGCGCGTGGCACTTGCGCGTGGACGCGGTTTCGGTTAGCCTGCCACGATCATGAGCAGCGTCTTCTCCTCCACGGCCCTTCGCCTCCGGACCCCTGCGTCCGCGCCATTGCTGGCGGGCCTGCTGCTTCTGCTGCGCCCCGCGCGCAGATAGATACCCCCACCCCTCCTTCGAGCAGTGCCCGCGCCGTCCCGCCCTGGGGCGGTCGTATTCGTCCATCGCCGACGGGATCAACGATGCTTGCCGTGCCTTCGCAGAAATACCGCCCTTTCCGGCCGGTCGACCTTCCGGACCGGACCTGGCCGTCGCGGACGATCACCCGTCCGCCGATCTGGCTTTCCACCGACCTGCGCGACGGCAACCAGGCGCTGGTCGAGCCGATGGACGCGGCGCGCAAGCTGCGGATGTTCAGGCAGCTCGTCGACATCGGCTTCAAGGAGATCGAGGTCGCATTCCCGTCGGCATCGCAGACGGACTTCGACTTCGTCCGCCAGCTGATCGAGCAGGACCTGATCCCGGACGACGTGACGATCCAGGTGCTGACGCAGTCGCGCGAGGAGCTGATCCGGCGGACCTTCGAATCGCTGCAGGGAGCGAAGCGAGCGATCGTGCATCTCTACAATCCGACGGCGCCGTTGTTCCGCCGCGTCGTCTACGGCAAGGACCGCGCGGGCATCGTCGACATCGCCGTCGAGGGCGCGCGGATGTTCTGCGGCTGCGCGGCCGCGCAGCCGGCCACCGACTGGCGCTTCGAATACTCGCCCGAGACCTTCACGATGACCGAGCTCGATTTCGCGCTCGAGATCTGCGAGCGTGTCGTCGACGTCTGGGAGTCGGCGACGCCCCATCCGGTCATTCTCAACCTGCCGGCGACGGTCGAGGTGGCGACCCCCAACGTGTTCGCCGATCAGATCGAGTGGATGCACCGCCGCCTCAGCCGCCGCGATCGCGTGATCGTTTCCGTCCATCCGCACAACGACCGCGGCACCGGCGTCGCGGCCGCCGAACTCGCCGTCATGGCCGGTGCCGACCGCGTCGAAGGCTGCCTGTTCGGCAATGGCGAGCGCACCGGCAACGTCTGCCTGGTCACGCTGGCGATGAACCTGTATTCGCAGGGCGTCGATCCCGGCCTCGACTTCAGCGACATGGGCGCGGTCATCAGGACCGCCGAGCACTGCACCGCGCTGGCGGTCCATCCCCGCCACCCCTACGCCGGCGAACTCGTGTTCACGGCGTTCTCGGGCTCGCACCAGGATGCGATCAAGAAGGGCTTCGCGGCGCAGCGGGCAGCCGAGGCTGCCGGCAACACGATCTGGGACGTGCCGTACCTGCCGATCGATCCCGCCGACGTCGGCCGGACCTACGAGGCCGTCATCCGCGTCAACAGCCAGTCGGGCAAGGGGGGCATCGCCTACCTGCTCGAGCGCGACTACGGGCTCGCGCTGCCAAGGCTGCTGCAGGTCGAGTTCAGCCGCGCCGTCCAGGCGATCACCGACGCCACGGGCAGGGAGCTGACGGCGGCCGACCTGCACGCCGAGTTCCGGCGCGAGTACGTCGCACCCGCTGCCCGGCTCGCCTACATCGACCACCGCTCCAGCCATGCCGGCGGGCGATCCGGGAACGAGCAGCTGACCGCAAGGCTTGCGATCGAGGGCGCCGAGACGATCGTCTCCGGCGCCGGCAACGGTCCGGTCGACGCCTTCATCCACGCGCTGCGCGACCGGCTCGGCGCCGACGTGCACGTGATCGCCTATCACGAACATGCGACGGGCGCCGGCGAGGATGCCACGGCGGTCGCGTATGTCCAGCTGCGGGCCGGCGCCCGCAGCGTCTACGGCGTCGGCCTCGATGCGAACATCGTCACCGCGACGCTGAAAGCGGTCGTCGCCGCCATCAATCGCGGCTGCGCGCAGGGATGCCTGGCATTGCGTGCCCCTGCCGGCGCGGCTGCCGCGTGATCTACACCATCTGCCCGAAGGAGGCGCCATGTCCGACCACCTGATCATCTTCGACACCACGTTGCGCGACGGCGAGCAGAGCCCCGGCGCGTCGATGACCAAGGAAGAGAAGACGCGCATCGCCCGCCAGCTCGAGCGGCTGCGCGTCGATGTCATCGAGGCCGGATTTCCGGCATCGTCCAACGGCGACTTCGAGGCCGTTTCCGACATCGCGAGGGCGGTCCACGACAGCACCGTATGCGGACTGGCGCGCGCCAACGAGAACGACGTCCGCCGCGCCGGCGAGGCGCTGAAGCCCGCGAAATCGATGCGCATCCACACATTCATCGCGTCTTCGCCGATCCACATGCAGATGAAGCTGAGGATGACGCCCGAGCAGGTGCTCGAGCAGGCGGTGAAGGCGATCGGGTGGGCGCGCCAGTACACGGACAACGTCGAATTCTCGCCGGAGGACGCCGGGCGCTCCGAGCCCGATTTTCTCTGCAGGCTGCTCGAAGCGACGATCGCCGCCGGGGCGACGACGGTGAACATCCCCGACACCGTCGGCTACACGATGCCGTGGCAGTTCGGCGCGCTGATCAGGTCGCTGCGCGAGCGCGTGCCGAATTCGGACAAGGCGGTCTGGTCGGTGCACTGTCACAACGACCTCGGCGTCGCGGTGGCCAATTCGCTGTCGGCGGTGATGAACGGCGCGCGCCAGGTCGAATGCACGATCAACGGCCTGGGCGAGCGCGCCGGCAACGCGTCGCTCGAGGAGATCGTGATGGCGGTGCGCACGCGCAAGGACGTGTTCCCGTGCACGACGCGCATCGACACGACCCAGATCGTCGCGGCGTCGAAGCTGGTGTCGGGCATCACGGGCTTCCCGGTGCAGCCCAACAAGGCGATCGTCGGCGCCAACGCCTTTGCGCACGAGTCGGGCATCCACCAGGACGGTGTGCTCAAGCACCGCGAGACCTACGAGATCATGCGGGCCGAGGACGTGGGCTGGGGCGCGAACAAGCTCGTGCTCGGCAAGCTGTCCGGGCGCAACGCATTCAAGACGAGGCTCACCGAGCTCGGCATCGACCTCCCCGGCGACGAGGCCGTCAATGTCGCGTTCGCCCGGTTCAAGGAACTTGCCGACAAGAAGGGCGAGGTGTTCGACGAGGACCTGCATGCGCTGGTGTCCGAGGAGGGGATCGTCCCCGCGCACGAGCACTACAGGCTTGCGGCCCTCAAGGTGACTTCGGAGACCGGAACCGTGCCGCATGCGCGCGTGATGATGACCATCGGCGACACCGAGGTCGTCGCCGAGGTCGGCGGCGACGGACCCGTCGACGCGGTGTTCAAGGCGATCGAGCGAATGGCCGGATCCAAGGCGCAGCTGCTCCTCTATTCGGTCAACGCGATCACCGGCGGCACCGACGCGCAGGGCGAGGTCACGGTGCGGCTGGAGCGCGACGGGCGGATCGTCAACGGCAACGGCGCGGACACCGACATCATCGTCGCCTCGGCGAAGGCGTACATCAACGCGCTGAACCGCCTGCACGCCGGCGTCGTCAGGCTGAATCCCCAGCTCGCCGCCTAGCAAGTCCGCTCCAACCCGTAGCGCGGTCCCCGGCGGCGGTCGGAGCGGCCCGGTGCCGCCTTTGCGGCGCACCGGCGGTGGGGACACGCCGGGCCGCCGGATTGCTGCGATGCGGTAAAATGTGCGATTTGCGGCTGCCGCCGGCCCCCTGCCGGTGCAGTTGCCCCCAGCCCGCTTCGGGCCGCTACCGAAAGAAGGACCGCGATGAGCACTCCCAGCTATGGCCCCGGCATCGAAATCACCGGCACCGTCACTCCCGAATTCGCCGAGATCCTGACGGGCGACGCCGTCGCATTCGCGGCCAGGCTGCAGCGCGCGTTCGGCGGTCGCCGCGACGAACTGCTCGCGCAGCGCGACGCCCGCCAGAAGCGGTTCGACGCGGGGGAGCTGCCGCAGTTTCTCGCCGAGACCCGCGACGTACGCGAGGGGAGCTGGACCTGCGACCCGGTGGGCGCCGACGTCCAGGACCGCCGCGTGGAGATCACCGGCCCGGTCGACCGCAAGATGATCATCAACGCGCTCAACTCGGGCGCCAAGGTGTTCATGGCCGACTTCGAGGATGCGAACACGCCGCGCTGGGAGAACAACCTCCAGGGCCACGTCAACCTGCGCGACGCGATCCGTCGCCGCATCGACTACGTGTCGCCCGAGGGCAAGGCCTACCGGCTGAACGACAGGACGGCGACGCTGTTCGTCCGTCCTCGCGGGTGGCACCTCCCTGAGAAGCACGTCCTGGTCGACGGGCACCCGATCTCCGGGGGCATCTTCGACTTCGCGCTGTACTTCTTCCACAACGCGAAGGAGCTCGTCGCGCGCGGCAGCGGGCCGTACTTCTACCTGCCGAAGCTCGAGAGCCACCTCGAGGCGCGGCTGTGGAACGACATCTTCGTGATGGCGCAGGACGCGCTGGGCGTCCCGCGCGGAACGATCAAGGCGACCGTGCTGATCGAGACGATCGTCGCCGCGTTCGAGATGGACGAGATCCTCCACGAGTTGCGCCAGCATTCGGCGGGGCTCAATGCCGGGCGCTGGGACTACATTTTCAGCTGCATCAAGAAATTCCGCAGCAACAAGGACTTCTGCCTCGCCGACCGCGCGCTGGTCACGATGACCACGCACTTCATGAAGAGCTACGCCGAGTTGCTGATCAAGACCTGCCACCGGCGCAACGCCCATGCAATGGGCGGCATGGCGGCGCAGATTCCGGTGAAGAACGACGAGGCCGCCAACGCCGAGGCCTTCGCCAAGGTCAAGGCCGACAAGGAGCGCGAGGCGACCTACGGGCACGACGGCACCTGGGTCGCGCACCCGGGCCTGGTCGCCGTGGCCCAGGAGGCGTTCGACCGCCTGATGCCGGCGCCCAACCAGATCGCGACCCGGCGCCGCGACGACGTCAACGTCAGCGCGGCCGACCTCGTGAAATTCGAGCCCGAGCAGCCGATCACCGAGAAGGGGCTGCGGCTCAACATCAACGTGGCGATCCAGTACATCGGCGCCTGGCTCGCGGGCCAGGGCGCGGTGCCGATCTTCAACCTGATGGAGGACGCGGCGACTGCCGAGATCTCGCGCTCGCAGGTCTGGCAGTGGATCCGCTCGCCCAAGGGCGTGCTGGACGACGGGCGCAAGGTGACCAAGGAACTGGTCGCGCAGATGCTGCCCGAGGAGATGGCGAAGATCCGGGCGCTGCTCGGGCCCGCCTACGCGCTGGGCAAGTACGACGCCGCGGCGAAGATCTTCGCCGACCTGGTCAACAACGACACGTTCGTCGACTTCCTGACGCTGCCGGCGTACCAGCTGATCGACTGAAATCGAGGGCTCAAGTCGAAGCCGGTGTGCAATTCTTGGCCAGCAGGCACGGGGGCGGCGGCTGCTTCGCCTTGCGGCGCAGGATCTCCTCGCGCAACTCCTCGTACTGCTGCCGCGTCTGAGCCTCGACCGTTTCCGGCGTGATGGCCGCCCCCATCAATCCCGCGACCACGAACGTGCCATGCACGGTGATCTTGACGACGTTGCCATCCTCGACAACCCGGGTGGTGAAGTCCGACGACTTGAGGTCGCCCTTCAGCAAGCGTGAGCGGATTTCCTGCTTCGGCGAGAGCTCGATTCGACGCACACTGTCGAGCGAGATATGCAGCAGGCCGGCGCTGGCGTGGCTCTTTTGAATGACGTCGAACTTGTTGCCGTCACGGTTGGCGATGCGGCTGGCGTCGACGTTCGAAAGGATCTGCGCCATGTGGTCGAAGTCGGTCAGAACCGACCAGACTTCGTCGGGTTCCGCAGCCACTGTTAGCTCCGCGCTGACCTTGAAGGTGCTGCCGTTCTTGTCGACCTCGACAGTGATGTCCTCGCCGGCGAATTGTGCGGCATCCGCGGTGAGCGGCGACGAGATCAAGGCCGCCGCAGCGATCAGGGTCAGGGCAAGTCTGGTCATGGTGCAGCTCTGGTTGGGGGGACTCGCGCAAGAATAGGCGACGGGGCCGAGCACTCGGGCGACGGTAGTTCTGGCGATTGCAGGCGAGCAGGCCGGCCCGCCAGCCTTGTTCAGGGGCACACGCGCAAACCCTATCAGCCGCTGCCGGCATGTGCAAGCACATTCGCCGCTTCCCGGTGAGCACCGACTCGCGCCGAACGAACCTGCCGAGGGCCGGGTTTTTCCACAGCCGCGGGATCGAGCGCGTTACGCATCGCGACGGCAGGACGACTGCAGGACGGGTAGCCGGGCGCGCCGGCCCGATTGGATCCTGAAGATCCCGGAACCGGGCTGCCGGCGTCACCGATGCTTGCAGGAACGCAGGCTAGTCAACTACCATCCGGACCGGCTGCCGGCTGTGCCCGCGGGGCCTTGGCGACGGTTCGCCAAACTGCTGTGGGGCGTTGGATTGCCGGAGTCTCGCCGTGAGCGTTCGCATCGTGTCGCCGTCGACCGCCTGTCCCGATTGCGACTTGCTGCAGCAGGTACCCCCGCTCCCGCCGCGCGGCCAGGCACGCTGCGTGCGCTGCGGCTGTTCTCTCGCGCAACGACCGTACGGTCCGCCTGACCTGGCGCTTGCCCTCACCGTCGCGGCGGTGATCGCATTCGTGGTCGCCAATGTCTCGCCGCTCATGGATCTCTCCGTCGTCGGGCGGGTCGCCAGCACCACCATCGTCGGCGGCGCATACGAGATGTGGATGCAGGACGAAAGGATCACCGGTGTCCTCGTGGCGTTCTGCGCGGTGATCGCGCCGGGCGGCTTCCTGTCGTTCATGCTGACGCTCCTGCTCGCGGCGCGACGCACGCCGGTGCCACGCTGGGCTGGCGAGATGCTGCGCTGGGGACATCATTTCGAGATGTGGTCGATGCTCGAAGTCATGACGCTGGGGATCCTCGTCGCACTGATCAAGATCGCCGTTCTCGCCACGGTTCAGGTGGGCGCCGGAATGTTCGCCGTTGGCGCGCTGGTGCTGCTTTTTCCGGCGATCGCCCTCACGTTCGACGAGTACGAGTTCTGGCAGAGAGTCGAGTGGGTCGACGCCGTCCCGTCGCCGTCGGCAGCCGGCGGGATTCCCATCGCTGAGTCGCCGAGATGACGCCACCCGCCGTCACCGCGGCGCAGGCGGGCCTTGTTTCCTGCGAGGCGTGCCGGTTGCTGGCGCGACCGGCCAGCCCCACCGAACCGGGCTTTTGTCGTCGCTGCGGCGAAAAGCTCGAATCCCGTCGCTACGCCTCGATTCAGATGACGTGGGCGCTCGTCATCGCTGCGGCTATCTGCTACATCCCGGCCAACGCGCTGCCGGTGCTCAACACGACGACTCTGGGCATGTCGGAGGGCGACACCATCCTGGGCGGGGTGGCGTTTCTCTACGGGTCTGGATCGTGGCCGCTCGCGCTCATCGTTCTCGTCGCCAGCGTGATGATCCCGCTCGGGAAGCTCGTTGCCCTCGTCTATCTTATCGTCACGATTCAGCGCGGCTCGGTCGCGAGCAACCACGACCGCACGCGACTCTACCGCATGGTCAAGCTCATCGGGCGATGGTCGATGCTCGATGTCTTCGTCGACACCTTCACCGTCGCCCTGGTCCAACTCCAGCCCCTGATGTCGGTGGCACCCGGGGTCGGCGTGCTTTTCTTCGCAGCCGTCGTCGTGCTGACGATGCTCGCTGCCGAGGCCCTCGACCCGCGACTGATCTGGGACTCCATGCATTCCCTTCCAATCCATCATGGCTGACGCCCCCGATCTCGACGAACTCCCACGGGCTTCCGTGGTGCGCAGAAAGCGCTTGCGGCTCTCGATCGTCTGGGTGATCCCGATCCTCGCCGCGATCGTGGCACTCGGGATCGCGATTCAGCGCGTGCGGAGCGAGGGCCCCACCATCGCGATTGCATTCAAGGCCGCCGACGGCGTTGAGGCCGGCAAGACGTTCATCAGGTACAAGGACGTGAGGATCGGGCAGGTCACCGCGGTCGAACTTTCCGAGGACTACAGCAAGGTCATCGTCAAGGCGAAGATCGCCAAGCATGCCGCCGGCCTGATGGTGAAGGACGCGAAGTTCTGGGTCGTCGCGCCGCAGATCTCGCTCGGCGGGGTCTCCGGGCTCAACACGCTGCTCTCGGGCAATTACATCGGGTTCCAGGCCGGGAAGTCGACCGAGGAGCAGACCGATTTCATCGGGCTCGATGCGGCTCCGATCATCACCGACCAGAGCGGCCGACCGTTCATATTGAAAGCGAGGACCCTGGGAGCGCTGGGCATCGGGTCCCCCGTCTACTATCACCAAATCAAGGTCGGCCAGGTGGCCGCGTACAAGCTCGCTGCGGACGGGAAGTCGGTCGAGATCACGGTGTTCGTGGAGTCGCCGTACGACGAGTACGTCAATGCCGGGACGCGTTTCTGGAATGCGGGCGGCATCGATGTCTCAGTGGGGGCGGATGGGGTGGACGTGCGCACCGAGTCGCTGATCGCGGCACTCGTGGGCGGTGTGGCGTTCGATACGCCCAACGCCCTTGCTCCGACCGAGCGGGCCGCGCCGGATGCCGCCTTCACACTCTATCGCAACCGGAAGTTCGCGATGAGGCAGCCGGACCCCGTCGCACGCCGCTTCGTGCTGAATTTCAACGAATCCGTGCGGGGGCTGTCGGTCGGGGCCCCGGTCACGCTGTACGGCATGCGCGTCGGCGAAGTCACCGCGGTCGACCTCGCTTTCGATTCCAAGGCACTCACCTATCATCCGCGGGTGATGATCACGTTCTTCCCCGATCTTGTCATTGGCCGCAAGACGTCGGGACAGGAGGCGGCCACCGGCACGACCGTGGCGGAAATGAGCGAACCGGAGCGTCTGCGCATGGTGCGACGCATGGTGGAGGAGCGCGGTCTGCGCGCCCGGTTGCAGACCGGCAGCCTCCTCACCGGGGAGCTCTATGTTGCGTTCGAGTATTTTCCGGATCTGCCGAAGCCGAAGATCGACTGGAACCGCAACCCGCTCGAGCTGCCGGTCGTTCCGAGCACGATGGCGAGCCTTGAGTCCAAGCTGACGAGCATTCTCACCAAGATCGACAGCATGCCGCTTGGTGCGATCGGCACCGACCTCAAGAATGCGCTCGCGACGCTCGACCAGACCATGAAGGATGCGGACACGTTGATGAACAGCGCCAATGTCCAGTTGATTCCGGAAGGAACCAAGACGCTCGAGGAGTTGCGTCGCGCGATCGGCAACGCCGATCGTGTCGTCACGAATGCCAATGCCACGCTCTTCGGGGCAGACGCGCCAGTCCCGCAGGACATGCGCGATGCCATCAAGGAAGTGACCCGCGCTGCGCGTTCAGTGCGCGTCCTCGTCGACTATCTCGAGCGACATCCGGAAGCATTGATCCGGGGCAAGCCCGGGGAGAAACCGTGACGCACAAGTTCGCCCTCATTGCCGCACTGTTCACCGTCGCCGCGGTCGCCGCCGGCTGTGCGACCCCGCCGTCGCACTTCTACACGCTGAGCGCTGCTGCGACACAGCCCGCGATCCCCGCCGCCGGGGCGGCGTCCGGGCTTGCACTGGTCGTCGGGCCGGTCTCGGTCCCGGCCGTGGTTGACATTCCGCAGATGGTGGTGAGCGCGGGTTCGAACCAGGTGACGATCGACGAGTACAACCGCTGGGCGTCTCCGTTGCAGAACAACATTGCCAACGTGGTTGCCGCGAACCTGGTCACGATGCTCGGGACGCCGCGGGTTTCGATATTTCAGCAGTCCCTGAACGCGGACGCGGACTACCGCGTCGCGATTGAGGTGCAGAGTTTCGAGTCGGCGCCGGGCGAGGCCGCGACGCTGAATGCGGTCTGGACCGTTCGCCGAACGAAGGACGGAAAGGCCGTGACGGGACGAACTACGGTTCGCCAGGCCGTGCAGGACAAGAGTTACGGTGCCCTGGTCGCGGCCCACAGCCGCGCGCTTGCGCGCATGAGCGAGGAAATCGCGGACGCCATTCGCAATGAGGACCGCGCGCCGCAGTGACACGGCCGCACCAAAGTCGGAAACGATCAGCGCGGCCGACCTTGCGAAGTTCGACACGTTCGTCGACTTCCTGACGCTGCCGGCGTACGAGCTGATCGACTGACACGAAAAAAGCGCAAGTCGGAGAGTTCCGACTTGCGCTTTCGGGTCGCCGCCTCGATCGCGAGGACGGCCAACCATCACTCCGCCTCGTCAGCGCGCATTCGCGCGCATTCGGGACGGAGCGACATCAATGCCTGCGGGTCGTCAGCTACCCGCCTTCTTGCTCGATTCTTCCAGCGTCTTCTGCTTCTCCTTGGAGGCCGCCTTCTTCTCTTCCTTCGTCATCTTCGACTTGGAAGCCTTCTTCTGCGCCGCTTCATGCTTCATCTTCGCCGTCTCTTCGGGCGTCGGCTTGGCCATGGCGCCCTGAGGGTTCTTCTCGTGGGCCTCGAGCGTCTTCTGCTTCTCCTTGCTGGCCGCCTTCTTCTGCTCGGCGGTCATCTTGGACTTGGCCTCTTTCTTGGCCGCCGCTTCCTTCTTCATCTGCTCGCGCTCTTCCTTGGTGATGGTCGGCGCAGGCGTGCCCTCGGTCGCGGTAGGCGTCGTGGTGGCCTTCTCGGCTGCGAATGCGGCAGCGGATCCCCATCCCAACACGCCGGCGATCAGGAGCAGAACTAACGGTTTGCTTTTCATGGATATTTTCCTCGGTCTGGTGTGCGCCTGCCGGCGCGCGCCTCAGGGCGCCTCTGGACCGCGCCACTCGCGAGTCCCCGTCGGCTAAATTAGCATATTTCAGCGCCCGAAAGCCGCCAGCGGGTTGATTTGCGTCAACCACACGCGGGACCATGTTGCGTAACGTCCACGGATCGGCGATCGCGACAGCGGAGACTTCCGGCCATCGCCTGCCCCGCATGGCCGGCCCCGAGCATTCCGGTCGCCTCGCCGCACCACGACATCGCGCAAGGCCCACAGCGAGGCGGCTCGGATAAAGCCAATCTATCGAGTTCATTGCTTCATTCAATTGGACATATCGCCGGGCGCGAACCAGAATGAAATCCGGGATCGGCGGCGCTTGGGCGTCGCCGGTCTTCGATCCGCAGTCTGCGCGCACTGGCGCAGGCGCAAACGCTGAAGAGGAGTTCGACATGAAGCCCCTGAAAGGCACCAAGACTCACGACAACCTGAAGGCCGCGTTCGCCGGTGAATCGCAGGCGAACCGCCGCTACCTCTATTTCGCGAACAAGGCCGACGTCGAAGGCCAGAATGACGTCGCGGCGCTGTTCCGCTCGACGGCCGAAGGCGAGACCGGGCATGCGCACGGCCACCTCGACTACCTCGCGAGCGTCGGCGATCCCGCGACCGACCTGCCGATCGGCGCGAGCCGCGACAACCTGAAGGCCGCCGTGGCCGGCGAGACGCACGAGTACACCGACATGTACCCGGGCATGGCGAAGGCCGCGCGCACCGAGGGTTTCGAGGAAATCGCCGACTGGTTCGAGACGCTGGCGAAGGCCGAGCGTTCGCACGCCAACCGCTTCCAGAAGGCTCTGGACGCGCTGGCGGACTGACGGGACACGCAGCACGGGAGCGCGCCGGCGATGACGATCCGCGAAGGGAATCTTCAGGCGCCGACGCGCCACCCGCTCGACTGGCGCAATCCCGAGTTCTACGACGAGGCCGCGCTCTTCAAGGAACTGGAGCGCGTCTTCGAAATCTGCCACGGCTGCCGGCGCTGCATTTCGCTGTGCGGCGCGTTCCCGACGTTGTTCGACCTCGTCGACGAGAGCAAGACGATGGAGGTCGACGGCGTCGCCAAGGCGGACTACTGGAAAGTCGTCGACCAGTGCTACCTGTGCGACGTCTGCTACATGACCAAGTGTCCGTACGTTCCGCCGCATCCGTGGAACGTCGACTTCCCGCACCTGATGCTGCGCGCGAAGGCGTACAAGTTCAGGAAGAGGCCCGGTGCGCGCGCGGGACCGGATGCTGACCTCGACCGATGCGGTCGGCAAGCTGGCGACCATTCCCGTCGTCGTCCACGCCGTCAACAAGGCGAACAGGATGCCGGCGATGCGCAAGGTGATGGAGCGCACGCTGGGGGTCGCGGCCGATGCCTGGCTGCCGACCTATGCCCCGAAACCGTTCAGGAAGTCGGTGCCGCCGTCGCTGCAGTGGCCGGCGAGGGACGGCGAGCGCACGCCCGGCAAGGTCGCGGTGTTCTCGACCTGCTACGTCAACTACAACGAGCCGGGAATCGGGCACGACCTCCTGAAGCTGCTCGACCACATCAAGGTGCCGTACGTCACGATCGCCGGCGAGGCGTGCTGCGGCATGCCCAAGCTGGAGCTGGGCGACCTGGAAAGCGTCGAGAAGCTGAAGGACATCAACATCCCGCTGCTGGCACCCCTCGCCCGCGACGGCTGGGCGATCGTCTCCCCGGTGCCGTCGTGCACGCTGATGTTCAAGCAGGAGCTGCCGCTGATCTTTCCCGACGATGCGGACGTCAAGGCGGTGGGCGACGCGATGTTCGACCCGTTCGAGTATTTCGTGCTGCGCGACAAGGACGGGCTGCTCGAACGCGAGTTCAAGCATCCGCTGGGGAAGGTCAGTTACCACATCCCCTGCCACTCGCGCGTGCAGAACGTGGGGCAGAAGACGCGCGAAGCGCTCGAATGGGTCCCGGGGACGACGGTCACCACGGTCGAGCGCTGCGCCGGCCACGACGGGACCTTCGGGGTCAAGCGCGAGTTCTACGCCGATTCGATGAAGATCGGCAAGCCGGTGTTCCAGCGCATGGCCGAGCCGGAACCGGAGTACATCAGCTCCGACTGCCCGATCGCCGGGCGTCGGATCGCGCAGGGCATCACCCAGTCCGGTGCGCCTGAGCCGCGCAGGGCGCATCCGCTGACGCTGCTGCGCATCGCTTTCGGAATCGAATGAACAGGATCAGCGTGGAGTCCGCAATGCCCGCCATCACCCGAGACAGCCTTCTGACGCTGGAGGCGTATGCGAAGGAGCGCCAGGTGTTCCGCGCGCGCGTGCTCGCGCACAAGCGCGACCGCAGCGTCCACCTGGGCGAGCATGTGACGCTGCTGTTCGAGGACGAGCTCACGATCCGCTACCAGGTCCAGGAGATGCTGCGCATCGAGAAGACCTTCGAGGAAGCCGGGATCCAGGACGAGCTCGATGCCTACAACCCGCTGATCCCCGACGGCAGCAATCTCAAGGCGACGATGCTGGTCGAGTACGAGGACGAGGGCGAGCGCCGCGAGGCGCTGGCGAAGCTCAAGGGCATCGAGGACGCCGTGTGGCTGCGCGTCGAGGGATTCCCCGAGGTGCGCGCGATCGCCGACGAGGACCTCGAGCGCGAGAACGAGGACAAGACCTCGTCGGTGCATTTCCTGCGCTTCGAGTTCACCCGCGACATGGTCGCCGCGCTGAAGGGCGGATGCGCGCTCGTGGCCGGCGTCGAACACCCGAACTACAAGGTCGAGGGCGCGGCGGTTCCGGCCGCGACGCGCGACGCCCTCGTCGCCGACTTCAGCTGACCCTCGGCGTCGCCGCGACCTCGAACGGGGCCAGTACGAAGTCGTCCCGGTGCTCGATCGCTTCCCCGAGCCTGACTGAAGTCTCGCGGGTGGTCGAGATCGCGGTGAAGATCCGGCCGCGTTCGAAGCAGGCTGCGGGTACGACGAGCGCCTTCGTCGGCCTCCGGACCGCGATGGCGCAGTCGCGAAGGTAGAGCGCGGGGAATCGTTCCTGCGTCGCGCCCGGCCCGGTCGCCGGGTCCATGGGCGCCAGCACCAGCGGTTGAGGATCCCGGCCAAGGTGCTCGACACCGACCTGGACGTTGCTTCCGGGAAGCTTCGCGAGACGCCGCACGATCGCCAGGGTCCACGGCGCACCGTCGTCTTCGCGGAATGCCATCAGGGACCCCGGCATCGTGCGGCGCGGATTCGAGACCCTGCCGCGAAGCCTGCTGCCCGATTCGCTGCGGTCGCGCACCTGCCAGGCCAATTGCGGTACCCCGAAGCTCGCCGTGGACGGAAACCGGGAGGAGGCGTCGTCGGGTACCCCGGAGTGCATTGATCCATCGACGGACGCAGGTCCGGTGCCTGTCGCAGGCGTCGCGAGTCGTGCCGGGACCCCTTGCGCTTCGCCCGGGGCGGCAAGCTTCGATTGCGTGCGCAGCATGGCGAAAATGCTCGCCAGCCCGCCGACGGTCGCCTGCACCGAGGTCAGCGCGACGGGGCTGCGCGCGCCCCGTCGCTCGACGGGCTCGCCGGAAGGTGCGAACAGGTCCCCCAGCCGGGACAGCAATTCGCTGCGGCCGCCATGCGCGCTCGAGGAGGATCCTCGCATTTCGTCGAGCTCCTGCCGTACGGCCGTCGCAATCGGCGCGGTGTCGAGCCACAGGCACCTGCCGTGGTCGAGCGCTCCCGAGGCGCGCCGAAGTCCGTCCGCCCCTGCCAGGTCCACGACGAATGCATTGCGCGGCATTGGCGCGCTGGTCGCCAGCGGCGACAGCGATACGAGTCCGCTCCAGCGCGCGATTCGCCTGCGGGCGAATGCCAGCTCGGGCGCGGTGAATTGCCCGCAATCGAGACGCTGGACGAGCAGCATCCGCGCATACATGCCGTCGGGCGTCGGTGGCGGCGCCATGGCGTCGCGGCCGTTCCCGGCGTGCGCCGGCGGCGCGATCCGTCGCCACCAGCCATAGATGTCGTGCATTTCCCGCCAGCGACCATGCGGCCAGGGCTCGTAGCGGAACAGGTGCAGCAGCAACTCGACCTGCCGGTGATAGAACAGGCGGACGACGATTGCAGGGACGGCGTCACGCCAATCGTTGCGGAACCAGCTGCTGCGCGCCTGCTGGAGGAACTGGTGGTAGCCCTGCACCAGCGCCCGGCAGAGCTCGAACACCGCGTGACGAAGCTGCCTCTCCTGTGCCGGCGCATCGACCGGCGTCGATGCCAGCCTGAGCAGCAGGCGCTCCAGCAGCAGTTGCGCGTGCCGATCCACC
The DNA here is from genome assembly GCA_963816415.1 of uncultured Pseudomonadota bacterium. GTDB lineage: Bacteria > Pseudomonadota > Gammaproteobacteria > Burkholderiales > Casimicrobiaceae > VBCG01. The sequence continues at coordinate 282,156 of CAWFKR010000017.1, read as the reverse complement.
ACGAACAGCGAGCGCACGCGATCGATGTGCGGCGTGCGGCGCTCGACCGACGCGGCAAGCGCGTCGCAGATCGCGCGAACCGCCGCCAGCGGTTCCGCGTGTCCGACGCTCAGCCAGAGGGCCTCAGCCGCCTCGGGGCTGCCGAGCGGGTCGGCCGAGACATCGTCGCTTCTGAGTCCGAGCATGGGATTCGTCGGTGCATTCCGGGAAGGGGGAATGGAGGTTCAGCAAGCGACATGCCAATTCGCACGGAGGTCTCGCCCAAGCCGCCGCGCGGCGCGTGGGTTGGCACGCTCCATGCTGACATCCACGCACCATGTGGCGATCGGCAACCAAGACGGCGCACGCACTGCGCGTGTGGGCGACAAGATGTAGGCGGCGCCTGCGCGCGCCATCGTTGCGGCGTCGCCTTGTGGTGATCAACCTGATCGCGACGGCGGCGACGTTCCTGCTGATCAGCCTCGCGCTGATCGCCAACGAGTACCTGATGCATGTCTGGATGCTGCGGGACGATCTGCAGGTGCAGGCGGCCAGGATCAGCGGAGCCGCATCGGCCTCGATTGCCGCAGGGGATCGTCGTGGAGCGAGCGCGCTGCTCGCCCGCCTCGCTGCCACGCCGGACGTGACACGGGCAGCCATCTTCGACCTGCACGGGGTGGCGCTGGGCCAGTTTCACGCAGCCGGGCTCGCGCCGCTGGATGCCGCCGGTTCGACCGTGGGCACGCACCTGGGCCTGACCGCGCTCGACGCGACACGGCCGATCGTGGCCGGAGATCGGCGCGTCGGAACGTTGCGCATCGAGGCGAGCCTCGATGCAATCAACCGGCGTCTGGCGTGGTACGCGATGGTCGTCGCGCTCGCCGCGATCGCCGGAGTCGGCATTGCCGTGTGGCTCATCGACCGGATGCTCGTCGCTGCTGCGGGCCCGCTGCGCCAGCTCATCCAGCTGATGGAGACCGTGACCGCGGTCCGTCATCGCGGCGCGCTCCCCGAGGCGGGAAGCGAAGACGAGGTCAGCGCGCTGACGCGCAGCGTCCGTCAGATGCTGAAACGGATCCGCGAACGCGAGCGGGACCTCGAACGCGAGCTGCGTGACCGCAAGCGTGCCGAGGAGGACCTTGCGCGGCTGGCGCACTACGATGCGCTGACGTCCCTGCCGAACCGGAACTACTTCAACACGCAGCTCACCGAGATGCTGGCCTCGGCACGCCGGGCCGGGCGGGCCGTCGCCCTGCTGTTCATCGACCTCGACAACTTCAAGATCGTCAATGACACGCTGGGGCATCACGTCGGCGATCTGCTGCTGGCGGCGGCCGCCGGCCGGCTGCGCAACAGCGTGCGGACCAGCGACATCACGTGCAGGCTGGGCGGCGACGAGTTCACCGTGATCCTGGACAACGTCGACACCGCGGAACACGCCGGACAGATTGCGGCCAAGATCATCGATGCGCTGGCAAAGCCGTTCAGGCTGCACGACATCGACGTTCACGTGAGTGCCAGCATCGGTGTCAGCCTCTACCCGAAGGACGGCGGCGACGCCTCCCGGCTGATGAAATGCTGCGACATGGCGATGTACCACGCGAAGGAACGGGGACGGAACAATTTCCAGTTCTTCTCCGACGAGATGAACGCGCGCATCCTGCGGCGTCACGCGGTGGAGACCGGCCTGCGGCGCGCGCTGGAGAATGGCGAGCTGGCGCTGCACTACCAGCCGCAGGTGGACGTGCGCACCCGCGAGATCGTCGGTGCCGAGGCGCTGCTGCGCTGGAGCGACGGCAATGGCGGCATGGTCAGCCCGCAGGACTTCATACCGATCGCCGAGGAGACCGGGCTCATCATCCCGATCGGCGAATGGCTGCTGCTGGAAGCCTGCAGCCAGGCGAGCCTGTGGCAGCAGCGTGGATTCCCGCCGGTGCGGGTCTCGGTGAACCTGTCGGCGCGGCAGTTCCGCGAACCGGGGATCGTGCGCATGATCGCCAATGCGCTCGAGGATTCGGGCCTCGACCCGTCGCTGCTCGTCCTCGAACTCACCGAAAGCATCCTGATGGAGGACACCGAGACGACGAACGCCAAGGCCCAGGACCTGCGGGCGATGGGCGTCCTGCTGGCGATCGACGACTTCGGGACCGGCTATTCATCGATCGGCTACCTGAAGCGCCTGCCGATCAGCGAGATCAAGATCGACCGGCGCTATGTGAGCGGCATCCCGCACGACGCCGATGGCGCCACGCTGACCCAGGCGATCCTGGCGATGGGGCGCGGGCTCGACCTCGAAGTCGTCGCCGAGGGCGTGGAAACGCGCGCCCAGATGGATTTCCTCGCGCTCCACCATTGCACGCGCGCGCAGGGGCACCTGATCGCGCCGGCATTGCCCGCAGTGCAGTTCGACGAACTGCTCGGCAACCAGCGTCGCCAGCAGCTGCGGCTGCCGCGACTGGCGATCGCCAGCGCCCACGCGGCCTGATTTTCCGTCGCCTCCCGCCGGGGCGCTCGGCTGGGCCTCAGTTGGGTCCTCAGTTGGGTCCTCAGTTGGGTCCTCAGTTGGGTCCTCAGTTGCCTCCTCCGTTGCGTTCCCAGTGACCTCTCAGTCGCGGAAGTTCTGGTACTGGAGCGGGAAGTCGGTGATCGACTTCTTCACCAGCGCGATCGCCTCCTGCAGGTCGTCCTTCTTGGCGCCGGACACCCGCACCGTGTCGCCCTGGATCGACCCCTGCACCTTGAGCTTGCTGTCCTTCAGCAGCTTGACGATACGCTTGCCGAGTTCCTGCTCGACCCCGGTGCGCACGGTGACCGACTGCTTGACCTTGTTGCCGGAGATCTTGGCGACGTCGCCGTACTTCAGCGAACGGATGTCGACCTGCCGCTTGGCGAGCTTGGCCGTCAGGATGTCGGTCACCTGCTTGAGCTTGAAATCGTCGTCCGCGTAGAGGGTAAGGCTCTTGTCGTCGCTCTCGACCCGGGCGTCCGAGCCCTTGAAGTCGAACCGCGTCGAAAGCTCCTTGTTCACCTGGTCGAGCGCATTGCGGACCTCGACCTGGTTGACCTCGGAGACGATGTCGAACGATGGCATGGCTTTTGTCCTCCCGGATGTGGCATCGGCGCGACGCGATCCCGCGGCGAGGGGGCCCGGCGCCCGCGGGTGTTGCGCAACTACCGTGGATTTTGGCATGGTTGACGCGTGTCGGTCTGCCCGGAGGCTGTGCAACGCGATGAACACCACGATTCCGATTGCCGATCTGCAACCCATCTATTCGGTCGCCGAGGTCGACCGGGCGCTGGAGGATGGCGCGGCACAGCGCAACGAGGGGCTCAAGAGCTGGTACGACCGCATGCGCGAGCTCGGCGGGTCGCGCTACATCGTCAAGCCGTCGACCGGCGCCGCGGTCGATGCGCTCTACGAGGCCTCGCCGAACTTCGCCGACGTCGTCGATGATCTGCGGAAGTTCCTCGCACTCGCCGTCGCGGGACGGGAGGCGGTCCAGTTCACGCCGATGCTGCTGCTGGGTGAGCCGGGACTGGGCAAGACCTATTTCGCGAAACGCCTCGCGCAGGCGCTGGCCACCGGCTTCGAGTTCGTGTCGATGAGCTCCCTGACCGCGGGCTGGGTGCTGACCGGAGCGTCGGCGCAATGGCACAACGCCCGTCCGGGAAAGATCGCACAGACGCTGATCGAAGGGGACTACGCGAACCCGGTCGTCGTCCTCGACGAGATCGACAAGGCAGGCGGTGATTCCCGGTACGACCCGATGGGGGCCCTCTACGGGCTGCTCGAGCGCGACACTGCGGTCCATTTCAAGGACGAATTCATCGACGTGGACATGGACGCATCGCACATCCTGTGGATCGCCACGGCCAACGACGAAAGCTCGATTCCCGAGCCGATCCTCAACCGGGTGAACGTCTACGAGATCGACCGTCCCGACGCCGAGGGCTCGCGCCGGATCGCGCTCGCCGTCTACCGCGAGATCCTCGACGCCCACCGCTGGCCGTTCCCTCCCGAGCCCGCCGACGACGTGCTCGATCGGCTGGCGAGCGTTCCTCCGCGCGACATGCGCAGGCTTCTGCTCGACGCATTCGGCACGGCGCAGCTCGCCGGACGCGATGCGCTGGTCCCCTCGGACATCGACTCGCGCAAGCTGTGCGGGCGTCGCGCGCGCCCCGGTTTCTGAATTCGTAGGCCGTTTCCGGACAACGTTTCGCGCCACCGGCTGATGGCCGGTTGCGGCCGCCCGGCCCATCATGGCCGCGTGTATCGAACGATCTCGCGGAGGGCAACATGGACAGACGGGCGTATGCGGGACTGGGTGCGGCGGTCGCAGCGGCCGCACTGATGGCCAATGCCGGGCTGGCGCAGGCGATGGCGGCGCCGAGGCCGGTGACGCAGGGCCAGGCGACCTACGTGAACGGGGGCATCGGCCAGACCGAAGCCGACGCGATCCGCCGAATGGCGCCGAAATGGCCGCTGCAGATGACGTTCTCGGAGCGCCACCAGGGGCGCGACGAATTCGTCGCCGGCGTGAAGCTGCGGGTCACCGGCAAGGACGGCCGCACGGTCGTCGACGTGCACGATGGAGGGCCGATGCTGCTGCTGAAGCTTCCCGACGGGCACTACACGGTCAAGGCCGAGTACGACGGGCACGTTAAGACGCAGCGCATCGACATCGCGGCGGGGCACCACGACAGCATCGGCTTTCTCTGGTCCTGAAGCTGGGGGCGTCCCCTCACCCGCCTCGCTCTCGCTCGGCTCCCTCCCGCTTGCGGGAGAGGGTTGGGGTGAGGGCCGTCGTCAGCGACGCCCGCGGTTCGCCGCGATGCGCATCCGCAATGCGTTGAGCTTGATGAAGCCCGCCGCGTCCTTCTGGTCGTAGGCGCCGGCGTCGTCGTCGAACGTCGCGATCCTCGGGTCGAACAGCGAGTCCTTCGGCGATGAGCGACCGATGCACATGATCGTGCCCTTGTAGAGCTTCAGGCGGACCGTCCCGTTGACGTGCGCCTGCGACGCGTCGATCAATCCCTGCAGCAGCGTCCGTTCGGGGCTGAACCAGTAGCCGTTGTAGATCATCCGCGCATAGCGCGGCATCAGGTCGTCCTTCAGCGCGAGGACCTCGCGGTCGAGGGTGATCGACTCCATCGCACGGTGTGCCTTGAGCATGATCGTGCCGCCCGGGGTCTCGTAGCAGCCGCGCGACTTCATGCCGACGTAGCGGTTCTCCACCATGTCCAGGCGGCCGATGCCGTGCCGGCCGCCGATCGCGTTCAGCGTCGTCAGCACCTGGGCCGGCGACATCTTCTTGCCGTCGACGGCGACGATGTCACCCTGCCGGTACTCGAGCTCGACGACCTGGGGCCTGGCCGGCGCCTTCTCGGGCGACACGGTGATGCGCCACATCGACTCCTCCGGTGCGAAATCGGGATCCTCGAGGATGCCGCCCTCGTAGCTGATGTGCAGCAGGTTGGCGTCCATCGAGTAGGGCGCACCACCCTTGCGCTTCTTGAAGTCGACCGGAATGCCGTGCTTGTCGGCGTAGGCGAGCAGCTTGTCGCGCGACAGCAGGTCCCACTCGCGCCAGGGCGCGATGATCCGGATGTTCGGTGCCAGCGCATACGCGCCGAGCTCGAAACGCACCTGGTCGTTGCCCTTGCCCGTCGCGCCGTGCGAGACGGCGTCGGCGCCGGTCTTCTTCGCGATCTCGACGAGGTGCCGCGCGATCAGCGGCCGCGCGATCGACGTCCCGAGCAGGTATTCACCCTCGTAGACGGCATTGGCGCGGAACATCGGGAACACGAAGTCGCGTACGAATTCCTCGCGCAGGTCCTCGATGAAGATGTTCTTCTTCCGGATGCCGAGCTGCAGCGCCTTGGCCCGCGCGGGCTCGACTTCCTCGCCCTGGCCGATGTCGGCGGTGAACGTCACGACTTCGCAGCCGTAGGTGTCCTGCAGCCATTTGAGGATCACCGACGTGTCGAGGCCGCCGGAGTACGCGAGAACGACTTTCTTGATGGTCATGGGAACACAGCCGAAATACGGGCACGATGACGCGGCAAGGGGTGTACGCCGCGCCCGTGTTGCGGCTCTGCCCCCGATCCTGACGGACTTCGGTTCAGTCGATCTTGAGGCCGATCTTCCTGATCACCGGCGCCCATTTCTCGGTCTCGCCCCTGACCAGGGCGCCGAACTGCGCGGGCGTGCCGCCGACGAGGTCGAACCCCAGCCGGTGCATCCGGGTGACGATATCGGGATCCTCGAGGATCGCGTTGATCTCGCTGTTGAGGCGCGCGATGATCGGCTTCGGTGTCGCCGCAGGGACCATGACGCCGTTCCAGGCGAGCACCTCGAATCCCGGATAGCCCGATTGCGCGATCGACGGGATGTTCGGGAACAGCGGGAAGGGCTTGGCCGTCGTCACGGCGATCGCCCGCAGCTTGCCGGCGTCGATCTGCGGCTGCAGCGGCTGCATGACCGCGAACATCATCTGCGTCTCGTCCTTGATCGTCGCGGTGACCGCCGGCGGCGACCCGTTGAACGGGATGTGCACGACGTCGATGCCGGCGAGCTGCTTGAAGAGCTCCATGCACAGGTGCGACGAGCTGCCGTTGCCCACCGACGCGTAGTTGAGCTTGCCGGGATGGGCCTTGGCGTAGGCGACGAGCTCGGCCAGGCTGTGCACCGGCAGGTCGGCGTTGACGACGAGGACGTTGGGCTGGCTCGTCGTGGTGATCACCGGCGCCAGATCCCGGTCCACGTCGTAGGGCAGCTTCTGCAGCAGCGGGGCGAACGACAGCGGGCCGTTGAAGGCGAGCAGCATCGTGTAACCGTCCGGGGCGGCGTGCGCCACCTCGGCGGTGGCGACGGTGCCGCCCGCGGCGGGCTTGTCCTCGACGACCACCGGCTGGCCGAGGCGGGCCGAGAGCTTGTCGGCGATCGCGCGACCCAGCACGTCGATCGAGCTGCCGGCCGGCGCCGACATGAGGAACCGGATCGGTCGAGCGGGCCAGTTCTGGGCAGCGGCCGACGTGGTCGCCAGCGCCGCGAATGCGATCGCGAGGATCGATCGTGTGAGCATCAGGACACTCCGGGTCATGGTTGGTGCGGGAGACGACGGGTCGGCGACGCGGACGGCGGGTCAGCCGTCGATCCGGCCGCAGACCAGATATTCGAGCAGTGCCTTCTGGGCATGCAACCGGTTCTCGGCCTCGTCCCAGACGGCGCTCTGCGGCCCGTCGATGACCTCGGCCGAGACTTCCTCGCCACGGTGGGCGGGCAGGCAGTGCATGAACAGCGCGTCGGGCTTTGCCGCGCGCATCATGTCGGCGTCGACCTGCCAGTCGGCGAACGCCCGCAGCCGCGCGTCGTTCTCGGCCTCGAAGCCCATGCTCGTCCAGACGTCCGTGGTCACCAGGTCGGCGCCCCGGGCGGCGTCCATCGGGTCGGCGAAGCTCTCGCAGCGGCTTGCGACTGCGGCGGGCAGCGCGCTGCGGTCGATCTCGTAGCCCGCCGGCGAGCTCACGTGGATGCGGAAGTCGAGCACCGCCGCGGCCTGCAGCCAGCTCGTCAGCATGTTGTTCGCGTCACCGATCCACGCGACCGTCCGCCCGCCGATCGCGCCGCGGTGCTCGATGTACGTGTACACGTCGGCGAGAATCTGGCAGGGGTGGTGCTCGTTGGTGAGCCCGTTGATCACGGGCACGCGCGAGTGGCGGGCGAAGCGCTCGATGATGTCCTGGCCGAACGTGCGGATCATCACGACGTCGACCATCCGCGAGATCACGCGCGCGACGTCCTCGATCGGCTCGCCGCGCGAGAGCTGGGTGTCGTGCCGGTTCAGGTTGATCGCGATGCCGCCCAGCTGGTTCATGCCCGCCTCGAACGAGACCCGGGTGCGCGTCGAGGCCTTCTCGAACACCATCGCGAGGCTGCGGTCGCGCAGCGGCTGATAGAGCTCGTAGCGCTTGAACCGATCCTTGATCCAGCGCGTGCGGTCGAACAGATGCTCGAGTTCGTCGCGCGAGAAGTCGGAAAACTGCAGGAAGTGCTTGGGTGCCGTCACGGGCGTCGGAGGCGCTGCGGCAGACTTCCGCCGCGACGCGCGTCAAATCAAAAGTCTAGCACGCAGCGACCCGGCTGCTGCCGTCGTCCCGGGCCGCGATCAGGATGCGGTCGCGGCCGGCGCCCTTGGCGCGGTAGAGCGTCCGGTCGGCGGCTTCGAGGAGCTGCGACATCGTCGTGCCGTCCTGACCGAGGACCGCGATTCCCGCGGAAAAGGTGAATCCGCCCAGCGACCGTCCGTTCCATTGCACCCGGAGATCCCGAAGGCGTGCAGCCAGGCTCGCGAGCGCCTTCGCGGCCCCGGCGCCGTTCGCGTCCGGCAGCACGATGCAGAATTCCTCGCCGCCATAGCGGCACACGATGTCGGCCGGACGCATCGACATCGGCAGCACGCGGCCGATCTCGCGCAGGACCAGATCGCCGGCCGGATGGCCGTGGCGGTCGTTGACCAGCTTGAAATGGTCGAGATCGACCAGCGCCAGCGCCAGCGGGCTGCCGCGACGAATCGCAGCCGCGATCAATCCGGGCGCCACCGTGTCGAGGTAGCGGCGATTGAACAGCTGGGTCAGGGGGTCGTGCACGGCCTCGACTTCGAGCTGCGCCTGCAGCGCCTCGATCTGGATCATCTTGTGCTGCAGGTCTGAATTGAGCCGCTCGAGCTCGCGATTGGTCCGCTCGGTCTCGATCCTCTGCGCAAGTGCGCGGTCGCGCTCGTCGCGCGCGTGCGAGAGCTCGTGCTCGACGCGCAGCAGGTAGTACTTGGCGCTCGCGCGATGCGAGAGGCGCTGCGTCTGGGCGCGCAGCAGCTCGCGGGCGCAGGCATAGGCCGCCTCGTAGTTCCCGCGCTCGGCCTGCCGCTGCGCGAGCCGGTCCCAGGCCTTGCACTGGACCGGGAGGTAATTGCAGCGCTGCGCCGCCTCGGCCGCTGCCTCGAGCGACGCGATCGCCGCTTCGGCCGGTCCCTGCGCATCGGCGACGACCGCGTCGGCCCAGCGGCTGTGGACCTCGTTGAATCCCCCGGGAAAGTCGGCGTGGATCGCGCGCGCGGTCGCGGCGCATTGCGCGGCGTCGGCGATGCGCCCGTTGCGTGCATAGACCTCGGCGGCAATCGCCAGATAGTGGTTCTGGGCGGCGCGGCGCGTGGTCGCCGGCGCGCCGGAAAGCATCTGGTCGACGGTCTCCAGCGCGCGGGGCTCGTCGCCGACGCCCACCAGCGCTTCGGCGAGGTTCGAGCGCGCGAACATGACGACCTGGGGATTGTCGAACGCGGCGAGCTCCGCCAGCGCAGCGTCGGCGAGCTCTCGCGCAGGCTCGTAGTCGCCGACGGTCACCAGCGCCGCGGCCAGGTTCGACAGGATCGTCGGGTGTTGCGGAGACGGCGGCGCCAGCCGCAGCGCCTCGAGCGCTTCGTACAGGTATCGGATCGCTGCGGCGAGTTCGTCGGTGAAGAAATGCGCGGCACCGATCGCGTTGAGCAGCCAGAAGCGATCCTCGGGCGGCAGGATCTGCTGCGCTTCGGCGTAGAGGGCCAGCAGCCGGTCGCGCGCGGAAACCGCCGCGCGCTCGACGATGGCGAGCCGGGCCGAGGCGATTTCGGCAAGCAGCATTCCACGCCGGTCGCCCAGGGCCTCGAAGCCGTCACGCGCGACGGTGATCCACTTGCGCGCATCGCGAGGCGTCGCCGTAAAGAAAAGGTGGTGGTAGGCGAGCGTCAGGGCGGACCACGCGCGGAGCCGCGGATCCCCGGCCGAGGCGGCCTCGACGAAGGCCAGCGCGCGGGCGTAGGCACGCTCGGGTTCGCTGAAGTGCTGGGCCCACAGCTGGGCGGCGGTGTCGCTCATCGTGCCGCTCATGGTGCCGATCCATTCGCCGTGACCGCCGACACGATCGGTGGCGGCGCAGGCGTCGCCGGCGCCTGCGGTCGCAGCGCTATAATTCGCTCCCGTTGAATCGTCCGCCTTCCCGCGATCCGGAAATATCCGGGCACGAGCATTCCGATCTCGTGCTTTGGGGCGTGACGACCTCCGCGCGCAGGTTCCGGCCCGGCGACTGGGCGGAGCGCCTCGCGGGCCTGACCGCCAGCTTCGGGCACGACCAGAAGCTCGTCTATTCCCCGCTGGTGCGCCCGGTCAGTGTCGGCGCGTTGAAGGCGCTGATCGTCGGGCGCGAACTCGCGTCCCTCGCACCGCGTCTGCATCGTTTCTATCTCGACTTCGCGCACGACAACGCACTCCAGACGGCCTTCGTTGCAGGCGCGCTCAAAGCGCCGCAGACACTGGTGGCGCCGCCTTCCGCGATGCGCGACGAGCCGCGGGAACCTGTCTGACGCATGGGGCGGTGAAGCGCAGCGCGTCGATCGGCACGGTCACAAACGATCAGGGCGCCCTCGAGGGGCGCCCTGTCATCGATCGACCGCGCCGAGGCGTCGGCGGCTAGGGCATCGCCTTGATCGCCTGCGCCAGCCGCGACTTGGTTCGCGAGGCGAGGTTCTTGTGGACGATCTTCTTGTCGGCGATCCGGTCGATGACGGCCTGGGACTCGCGCATCTCGGCCGTCGCGGCCCCCTTGTCCCCCGCCGTGATCGCCTTCTTTACCTTCTTGACCGCAGTGCGCAGCGCCGACTTGAGGCTGGCGTTGCGCTGTCGCGTCGCCTCTGCCTGCCGGGCGCGCTTGCGGGCCTGCGCCGTGTTGGCCATGAATGATGATCCTTGGTCGAATTGATGCAGCAATTGATGCAGCGTTTAGCTGCGCGGCCGGCTTTTCCGCGAGCCCGGTCGAAAGCGGGCGTGGAGGAGCCGACAAAGACCGCGCATAATACGCGGTTTTTGCACCTGCGGCAAGGCGCTGTTCCCGGCGCGCCGCTGCTTCCCGCCGCACCCGCAACCGCCCCTTTCCCCGATTCCCCGTTGAACCTGCTGCGAACCCTCTCGACCGTCAGCGCCATGACGCTGCTGTCGCGCATTGCCGGGCTCCTGCGCGAGACCCTCAAGGCCACCGTGTTCGGCGCCGGCCTGCAGATGGACGCGTTCGAAGCCGCTTTCCGGCTGCCCAACCTCCTGCGACGCCTGTTCGCCGAAGGCGCGTTCTCCCAGGCGTTCGTCCCGATCCTCGCCGAGTACCAGCGCAAGCGCGGCGCGGATGCCACGCGCAAGCTCGTCGGGGACGTGGGCACGCTGCTCGCGGTGGTGCTGCTCGTCGTCTCGGTCGCCGGATCGATCGCGGCGCCGTGGCTCGTCTACGTGCTCGCGGGAGGATTCGCAAAGACACCCGGCAAGGTCGAACTCACCGCCGAGATGATCAGGATCGTCTTCCCGTACATCCTGTTCATATCGCTGGTGTCGCTCGCCGGCGGCGTCCTCAACGTGCACCGGCGCTTCGCGATTCCCGCCGTCACGCCGGTGCTGCTGAACCTTTCGATCATCGCTTCGGCGATCTTCCTGGCACGCTGGTTCGCCGAGCCGATCAAGGCGCTGGCTTGGGGTGTGGCCTTCGGCGGCGTCGCGCAACTCGCGCTGCAGATCGTCCCGCTGATGCGCATCGGCATGCTTCCCCGACCGGGATTCGACTGGCGCGACGAAGGCGTGCGCCGCGTCCTGGTCGCGATGGGGCCCGCCGTCGTCGGTGTCTCCGCCGCCCAGGTCTCGGCGCTGCTCAACACCCAGCTCGCCGCGTTGCTGGGCGACGGGCGCATCTCGTGGATCACCTACGCCGACCGCCTGATGGAATTCCCGAGCGCGCTTCTGGGCGTCGCGCTCGGCACCATCCTGCTGCCGTCGCTCGCGCAGCATTACAGCGACGACGACCACCACGAATATTCGGCGCTGCTCGACTGGGGGCTGCGCCTGGCGTTCCTGCTGGCGCTGCCGGCGACGCTCTCGCTGGGGCTGCTCGCGATTCCCCTGGTGTCGACGCTCTACCACTACGGCCGGTTCACGATCAACGACGTGATGCAGACGCGCGCCGCGCTGCTGGGCTACAGCGTGGGACTGCCGGCGCTGATTCTGGTCAAGATCCTCGCCCCGGGTTTCTATGCGCGCCAGGTGATGAAGACCCCGGTCAAGATCGCCTTCTTCACGATCCTGGTCACGCAGGCGATGGCGATCACGTTCGCCTGGCCGCTCGGGCTTCAGCAGGCGGGGCTCACGCTGGCGACGAGCCTCGGCGCCTGCTGCAACGCAGGGCTGCTGCTGTGGTTCCTTCGGCGCAAGGGCTATTACCGGCCCCAGCCCGGCTGGCCCGCATTCGCCGCGAAGGTCGTCGTCGCGGTGGCCGCGCTGGCGGCGCTGCTCCTGTGGCTGTCGGGGACCGATGCCTCGTGGCTGCACGCCGGAATCCTCAGCAGGGTCGGCCGCCTCGCGCTGATCATCGTCGCCGGGGCGCTCGTCTACTTCGGCACCCTGTTCGCGCTTGGATTCCGCCTCGCGCATTTCAGCCGCCGCGAAGCGCCGTTGCCCGCGGCAATCCCGACCGAGCCCGACGACGGGCAGTAGTTGCCGCACCCCTTCCCGCAGGAGGGGCCGAAGCGTCGGCGGGATCGCGGCAGTGCCCCGTCGCGGGTTGGGCGGCGGGGCGCGGTACGGGCGAGCGTTCAGTTCGGCCCGCCGCCCTTCCGGTGGGGGCAGCGCGCCTTCGTGCAGTCGGCGTAGATGTAGAGGGCGTGTTCGCTGATCGCGAATCCGCGGTCTTTCGCGATCCGGGTCTGCCGCTTCTCGATTTCCGCGTCGTAGAACTCCTCGACGCGTCCGCATTGCATGCAGACGAGGTGATCGTGATGCTTGCCCTCGTTCAATTCGAAGACCGCCTTGCCGGACTCGAAATGATGTCGGACCAGCAATCCCGCCTGCTCGAACTGGGTCAGCACCCGGTACACGGTGGCAAGCCCGATGTCGAGCCCCTCGGCCAGCAGCAGCTTGTAGACGTCTTCGGCGGTGAGGTGGCGAACCTTCGACGTCTCGAACAGGTTGATGATCTTCAGGCGGGGCACCGTCGCCTTCAGTCCTGCGCTCTTGAGATCCTGCGATGTGCTCATTGGGGGTCCTGCGATGCGGTGTGGCGCGAATCGTCGTGGCTATAATAGCCATTTGCCAGGATGATTCCCATAGTGCACTCGCGAACGACTTTCCCCGGTGTGCGCAGGCTCGCGGCCACCGTCACGCTCGCGGCTGCCGTCGCCGGCATCGGTGGCTGCGCGACGTCGGAACAACAGTACGCGTCGGCATGGCGCTCGCTGGGCGTCTACAAGATCGACATCAACCAGGGCAACTACCTGTCGCAGGACATGGTCGACAAGCTCAAGGTCGGCATGACGCAGCAGCAGGTGCGGGTGATCCTCGGGACGCCGCTGATCGAGTCGCCGTTCCGCAAGGATCGCTGGGACTACGTCTACGAGTTCTCGAAGCAGGGCAGCGTGCTCGAGCACCGCAATTTCACCGTCTGGTTCGCCGACGGCAAGGTGACGCGCTGGGAGGGCGACAAGATGCCGGAGTCGATCGTCGACCTCAACCGTTCCGCTGCCGCCAAGGCACTGCCCCCGAAAGGTGCGTCCGACACCGCCTGGTGGGACCGCTTGCTCGATGTCTTCCGCAAGAAGTGATCATCCGGCGGGGGCCCAGGTGAAACAGGTGCGGGTCGCGATCGCCGGCGCCGGCGGCCGGATGGGGCAGGCATTGATCGACGCGACGCTCGCGGCGCCGGACCTGCAACTCGCGGCCGCCCTCGACGTCGCGGACAGCCTCGCAATCGGGACCGACGCCGGCGCGCGCACGGGTCGCGCGACCGGGATCGCGATCGGTGCCGACGTCGACGCCGCGCTGGCGCGCGCCGATGTGCTGATCGATTTCACGCGTCCTGCCGGCACCCTCGCGCATCTCGCCGCATGCGGGCGGGCGGGCGTGGCCGCGGTCGTCGGCACGACGGGGTTCGATCCCGCCGCCAGGGACGAGATCGTCGAGCGCTCGCGCCGGACCCCGATCGTCTTCGCGCCGAACATGAGCATCGGCGTCAATGTGCTGGTCGAACTGGTCGAACTGGCCGCGGCGCGCCTCGGGCCGGGATTCGACATCGAAATCGTCGAGATGCATCACCGCCACAAGGTCGATGCGCCGTCCGGCACGGCGCTGCGCCTTGGTGAGGCAGCCGCGAAGGGCGCCGGAACGTCGCTCGCCGACCACGCCGTCTATGCGCGCGAAGGCGTCACCGGCGAGCGCAAGCCCGGCGCGATCGGGTTCGCGACGCTGCGCGGCGGCGACGTCGTCGGCGAGCATACGGTCGTCTTCGCGGGTACCGGCGAGCGGATCGAGCTCACGCATCGCGCAACCTCGCGCGGCAATTTTGCCGCCGGCGCATTGCGCGCCGCACGGTTCGTCGCCGCGAAGCGCGCCGAAGGGGCGAGCGGCCTCTTCGACATGGCCGACGTGCTCGGAATGCGCTGAGCGCGCTTTCGCGCGCCCCGCGTCCGCAGGCACCTGCTGCCCGCACCCATCGGCGCGAGGCGCGCCGGCGCTGCCGCTACGCCGCGACGGGCTCGGGTGCGGCGGTCCGCTCGATTTCGGTCGCCGCCGCGGCGAGCGCGGCGGCCTTGCTGGCGTCGCTGACCGCGAGTCCTTCCGCATAGACGAACTCGACGTCGGTGATCCCGAGGAAGGCGAGGAAGCTGCGCAGGTAGCCGGTCTGCATGTCCTGCGGCGTCCCCGCATACCGGCCACCGCGCGTCGCGAATACCCAGGCCTTCTTTCCGGTCAGCATCCCGACCGGGCCCCTGTCCGTGTAGCGGAACGTGACGCCGGCGCGGGCGACATGGTCGAAATACGCCTTGAGCATCGAGGGTATGCCGAAGTTGTACATCGGCAGGCCCAGCGCGATCGTGTCCGCGCGCTGGAGTTCGTCGATCAATCGGTCGGAGTAGGCGGCAACGGCGCGCTGCTCGGGGGTGCGTGCCTCGGGCTTCGCGAGAAACGCGCCGAAGCGTTCCGCGGTCAGATGCGGAACCGGTTCGCGCACCAGGTCGCGAACGATGACTTCGGTGCCCGGCGCCGCAGCGAGCTGCCTTGCCACGAATGCGTCCGCGAGCCGGCTCGATTGTCCGGCCTCGCCGAAAATGCTGGTCTTCAGTTGCAGCAGCGTCATGGCGTCGATCTCCAGGGGTTGGACTGAATCAGTCGATGCCCTGATTGTTCTATTCAACGATTCAATAAAAAAGCGCAAAATGTCGATGATATCAATCGATTTAGTGGATAAATGATCTCCGATCCCGTCAGTTCCGAGCCTTTGCCGCAGGTGCCGTCCCGCGACGAGGGGCCGGACGCGCTGGAGCCGCGCATCACACTGGAACAGTGGCGGGCCCTGGTCGCCGTCGTCGACGCCGGCAGCTATGCGAAAGCGTCGGAGGCGCTGCACAAGAGCCAGTCGACGCTCACCTACGCGGTGCAGAAGCTGGAGTCGCTGCTCGGCATCAAGGCGTTCGAGATCCGCGGGCGCAAGGCGGTGCTGACACCGGCGGGCCGGATGCTCCACCGGCGCGCGGGAATCCTGCTCGACGAGGCGCGTGGCATCGAGCAAGCCGCAAAGATCGCATCAGCCGGCTGGGAACCGGAGATCCGGATCGCCGCCGACATCGTCTTCCCCTGCGACCTGCTGCTCGAGTCTTTCGACCGTTTCGGCGCAGAAAGCCCGCGCACGCAGATCGAACTGATCGAGTCCGTGCTGGCAGGCAGCATCGAGGCGCTGGCGGACGGACGCGCCCACCTCGCGATCAGTGCCCAGGTGGCGCAGGGGCATGCGTTCGATGCTCTCGCTCGCCTGCGGATGATTCCTGCGGCTCACCCCGACCACCCTCTGCACCGGCTCGCCCGCCCGCTGACGCAGCGCGACCTGCGCGCGCATCGGCAACTGGTCGTGCGCGAATCCGATACGAAGCGCGCGACGAGGCCGAGCGTCGAGGCCGTGCAGCGCTGGACGGTGAGCCACGTCTCGACGTCGATCATGGCCGCGGCGACGGGCCTTGGATTCGGCTGGTACGCCGAGGACCGGATCCGCAACGAGATTGCGGCGGGTACGCTGAAGGAACTGCCGATGCGCGAAGGCGGCGAGCGTTTCATCGAGCTGTACCTGCTGTACGCCGACCGTGACAATGCGGGACCCGCCACGCTGCGGCTCGCGCAGATCATCTGCGAGCACACGGCACGGGCTTGCGAGCGCAGGGCACAACGACGCGGAGGAGGCCATGGGCAGTCCGTTTGATCTGGGAGGACGCATCGCGCTCGTCACCGGCGGGGGCTCCGGACTGGGGCTCGCCATCGCGCGGGCGATCGGGCGCGCCGGCGCGGCGGTGGTGCTCAACGGCCGCGATCGCGCGAAGCTCGATGCGGCCCGCGCAGCGCTCGCCGCCGAAGGGCTCGACGCCTCGGTGCAGGCATTCGACGTCTCGGACGAGGGCGCGGTGAAGGACGGCATCGACGCGATCGACCGGCGGCACGGCCGCATCGACATCCTCGTCAACAACGCGGCCCTCAACCGTCGTTCGCCGTTCGAGACGATGACGCTGGAAAGCTGGCGGGAGCTCCAGGCGGCGAACGTCGACGGTCCTTTCCTGGTCACGCGTGCCGTGCTGGCGGGAATGAAGACGCGGCGAAGCGGCAAGATCATCAACATCTGCTCGCTCGCCGCGGATCTCGGCAGACCGCGCATCGTCGCCTATGCGACCAGCAAGGGCGGCCTGCGGATGCTGACGCGCGCCCTCGCGGTCGAGGTCGCACCCTTCAACATCCAGGTCAACGGCATCGTGCCGGGTTTCGTCAGGACCGAAATGAACGCCGACGTGATGGCCGACCCCGAGTTCGTCGCGTGGGTCGAGCGCCGCACGCCGGCGGGGCGCTGGGCGGATCCCGATGACATCGCGGGCGGCGCAGTCTTCCTCGCGTCGCAGGCTGCGGATTACGTGACCGGCCACCTGCTGCACGTCGACGGCGGATTCGCCGCGTCGTATTGAGCGAATGGGCGTTTTCCGGTAGAATCTGCAAGCTTCGAGGCGGGGAAGGGAAACCTTCCCCGTTTGCACGTACAGAGCGCGCGCAACGCGCGCTTCGCGGCACGCGCGCACTGCGTGCGTCGTGGCAATGTCCCGCCCCTGATCAAGCTTGCGATGAACGTCCAGCAAACCTCCGCCACCACCACGACGCCCGCACTGTTTCCTGCGCATGCGCAGGGAATCCTCGCGCTCGCCGATGGCACGGTGCTGCACGGCCGCGCGATCGGCGCGATGGGACACGCCGTTGGCGAGGTCGTGTTCAACACGTCGATGACCGGCTACCAGGAGATCCTGACCGATCCGTCGTACGCGGGCCAGATCGTCACGCTGACCTATCCCCACATCGGCAATGTCGGGGTCAATCCCGAGGACGCCGAGTCGCGGCGGCTGTTCGCCGCCGGACTGGTCATTCGCGACCTGCCGTCGCTGGCGTCGAACTGGCGCAGCAGCGAGGATCTCTCGACCTACCTGCGTCGGGCGAACGTGGTCGGGATCGCCGACGTCGACACGCGCAGGCTGACGCGCATCCTGCGCGAAGGCGGCGCGCAGAACGGCTGCATCGCAGCCGCGACGACGATCACCGATGCGGACGTCGCCGATGCGGTCGCGCGTGCCCGCGCCGCGCCGTCGATGGCGGGGCAGGACCTCGCCAGGGTCGTGTCCTGCAGCGAACCCTACGCCTGGACGTCCGGTGCGTGGGAGCTCGGGACGGGCTACCGCGCAGCAGGCGAACCGAGGTTCCACGTCGTCGCCTACGATTTCGGCACCAAGCACAACATCCTGCGGCTGCTCGCCCAGCGCGGCTGCCGTCTCACCGTGGTGCCGGCGCAGACGCCCGCGCGTGACGCGCTGGCGCTCGCCCCCGACGGCATCTTCCTGTCCAATGGCCCCGGCGACCCCGAGCCCTGCGACTATGCGATCCGCGCGATCCGCGAGCTGGTCGACGGCGGCATCCCGGTGTTCGGAATCTGCCTCGGCCACCAGCTGCTGGCGCTTGCTTCGGGCGGGCGCACGGTGAAGATGAAGTTCGGGCACCACGGCGCGAACCATCCGGTGCTCGACAAGGACACCGGCCGCGTGGTCATCACCAGCCAGAACCACGGCTTCGCCGTCGATGCCACGTCGCTGCCTTCGAACCTGCGCGTGACCCACGTCTCGCTGTTCGACGGCAGCCTGCAGGGCATCGCGCGCACCGACCGGCCGGCGTTCAGCTTCCAGGGGCATCCCGAAGCGAGCCCCGGACCGCACGACGTCGCCTACCTGTTCGACCGCTTCGCGAAGATGATGGAGAAGAAATAACCGTGCCCAAGCGGACCGACATCCAGAGCATCATGATCGTCGGCGCCGGCCCGATCATCATCGGGCAGGCCTGCGAGTTCGACTACTCGGGCGCACAGGCGTGCAAGGCGCTGAAGGAGGAGGGCTACCGCGTCATCCTCGTCAACTCGAATCCCGCGACGATCATGACCGATCCCGAGATGGCCGATGTCACGTACATCGAGCCGATCACGTGGCAGATGGTCGCGAGCATCATCGAGCGCGAGCGCCCCGACGCGCTGCTGCCGACGATGGGCGGGCAGACGGCATTGAACTGCGCGCTCGACCTCGCGCGCGAAGGCGTGCTGACCAAGTACGACGTCGAGCTCATCGGCGCGTCGAAGAAGGCGATCGACAAGGCCGAGGATCGCGAGAAGTTCAAGGCGGCGATGACGCGGATCGGGCTCGGCTCGGCGCGCTCGGGGATCGCCCACAACCTCGAGCAGGCGCTCGAGGTCCAGGCGCAGATCGGCTTCCCGGCGGTCATCCGCCCGTCGTTCACCCTCGGCGGCACCGGCGGCGGCATCGCCTACAACAAGGACGAGTTCGTCGAGATGTGCAAGCGCGGGCTCGACCTCTCGCCGACCCGCGAGCTGCTGATCGAGGAGTCGCTGCTGGGCTGGAAAGAGTTCGAGATGGAGGTCGTCCGCGATCGCAAGGACAACTGCATCATCGTCTGCTCGATCGAGAACCTCGACCCGATGGGCGTGCACACCGGCGACTCGATCACCGTCGCGCCGGCGCAGACGCTGACCGACAAGGAATACCAGATCATGCGCGACGCGTCGATCGCGGTGCTGCGCGAGATCGGCGTCGACACCGGCGGCTCGAACGTGCAGTTCGCGATCGACCCCGCCGACGGCCGGATGATCGTCATCGAGATGAACCCGCGGGTGTCGCGAAGCTCGGCGCTGGCGTCCAAGGCGACCGGCTTCCCGATCGCCAAGATCGCCGCCAAGCTCGCGGTCGGCTACACGCTGGACGAACTTTCGAACGACATCACCGGGACGCACGGCGACCACTTCATGCCGGCGTCCTTCGAGCCGACGATCGACTACGTCGTCACCAAGGTCCCGCGCTTCGCGTTCGAGAAGTTCAAGCAGGCCGACGACCGGCTGACGACCCAGATGAAGTCGGTCGGCGAGGTGATGGCGATCGGGCGCACGTTCAAGGAATCGCTGCAGAAGGCGCTGCGCGGCCTCGAGGTCGGCGTCGACGGATTCAACCTGAAGACCGTCGATCCGGAAACGATCGCCGACGAGCTCGCCTATCCGCGCGCCGAGCGGCTCTGGTATGTCGCCGACGCGTTCGGCATCGGCATGAGCGTCGAGGAGCTCCACGGCCACACGAAGATCGACCCCTGGTTCCTGTCGCAGATCAAGGAGATCGTCGACGTTGAGCTCGAGCTCGAGAAGCGGACGCTCGATTCGCTGGCCGGGGACGACCTGCGCGAGCTGAAGCGCATGGGTTACTCCGACCGGCGCATCGCGTCGCTGTGCAAGACGACCGAGGCCGCCGTGCGCGGACGCCGTCACGCGCTGGGCATCCGGCCCGTCTACAAGCGCGTCGACACCTGCGCCGCCGAGTTCTCGACGCGCACCGCGTACATGTACTCGACCTACGAGGACGAATGCGAGGCGCAGCCGACCGACCGGAAGAAGGTGATGGTGCTGGGCGGCGGCCCCAACCGGATCGGGCAGGGCATCGAGTTCGACTACTGCTGCGTGCACGCGGCGATGGCGCTCTCGGCGGACGGCTTCGAGACGATCATGGTCAACTGCAATCCCGAGACCGTCTCGACCGACTACGACACGTCGGATCGCCTCTATTTCGAGCCGCTGACGCTCGAGGACGTGCTCGAGATCGTCCACGTCGAGAAGCCGTGGGGCGTCATCGTCCAGTACGGCGGCCAGACCCCGCTCAAGCTCGCGCGCGACCTCGAGGCGAACGGCGTGCCGATCATCGGCACGTCCCCGGACATGATCGACATGGCCGAGGACCGCGAGCGCTTCCAGCAGATGCTGCATCGCGTCGGCCTGAAGCAGCCCCCGAACCGCACGGCGCGCAACGAGGCGGCCGCGCTCGCCGCCGCCGAGGCGATCGGCTATCCGCTGGTCGTCCGGCCTTCGTACGTCCTCGGCGGGAGGGCGATGGAGATCGTCCACGAGCCGCGCGACCTCGAGCGGTACATGAAGGAGGCGGTGAAGGTCTCGAACGACAGCCCGGTGCTGCTCGACCGGTTCCTGAACGATGCGATCGAGGTCGACGTCGACGCCGTGTCGGACGGAACCGATGTCGTGATCGGCGGCATCATGGAGCACATCGAGCAGGCGGGTGTCCATTCGGGCGATTCCGCGTGCTCGTTGCCGCCGTTCTCGCTCTCGGCGGCGCTCCAGGACGAGCTGCGGCGCCAGACGGTGGTGATGGCGAGAGAGCTCGGCGTCGTCGGCCTGATGAACGTCCAGTTCGCGATCCAGAACGACCGCGACCTGGGGCCGGTCGTCTACGTACTCGAGGTGAATCCGCGGGCGTCGCGCACGGTTCCCTACGTTTCCAAGGCGACCGGACGGCAGCTCGCGAAGATCGCCGCGCGCTGCATGGTCGGCACCACGCTGCGCGCGCAGGGCGTCACCGGCGAGGTCGTGCCGAAATACTTCTCGGTCAAGGAAGCGGTGTTCCCGTTCATCAAGTTTCCCGGCGTCGACACCATCCTCGGTCCCGAGATGAAGTCGACCGGCGAGGTGATGGGTGTCGGCGACACCTTCGCCGAAGCGTTCCTCAAGAGCCAGCTCGCCGCCGGCGTGCGGCTGCCGCACGAAGGGCGCGTGTTCATCAGCCTGAAGAACAGCGACAAGCCGAGGGCGATCGAAATCGCGCGCCAGCTGGTGTCGCTCGGCTACCAGATGGTCGCGACCCGGGGAACCGCCGCCGCGCTCACCGCGGCCGGGGTCCCGGTGACGCCGGTCAACAAGGTCGCGGAAGGCCGGCCGAACATCGTCGACATGATCAAGAACGACGAGATCGCGCTCGTCGTCAACACTGTCGAGGAAAAGCGCACCGCGATCCAGGACAGCTACGCGATCCGCCGCGCCGCACTGACCGACCAGGTGCCGACGTACACGACGCTCGCCGGTGCGCGTGCCGCGGCGACGGGGATGGCGCACATGCGCGACCTCGTCCCCTACTCGATCCAGGCGCTGCACGCGGCGCTCTGAGGCGCCGGCCCCCTCACACGCCTCGCTTGCGCTCGTCGCCCTCTCCCGCTTGCGGGAGAGGGCAGGGGTGAGAGTCGTCGTGCTCGCTCTCCCGCTTGCGGGAGAGGGCGGGGGTGAGGGCGCAACGCTGGCCGAGCGCCTGCGAATCGCGTAGAATAGGTGTTCCGGCCGGAGGCGGTTACCGCTTCCGGTCGTTCGCTTTTTGGGTGATCCGAATGAGCAAGGTTCCGATGACGGTCGAAGGCGCGGCGCGCCTCAAGGCCGAGCTGCACCGGTTGAAGACAGTCGACAGGCCGGAGGTGATCCAGGCGATCGCCGACGCGCGCTCGCACGGCGACCTGTCCGAGAATGCCGACTACGACGCGGCCAAGGAGCGCCAGGGCTTCATCGAGGGCCGCATTTCCGAGGTCGAGTCCAAGCTCGCGAACGCCCAGATCATCGATCCGGCGGCGCTCGAAGCCGACGGTCGCGTGGTGTTCGGCTCGACGGTGGAGATCGAGGACGTCGCAAGCGGCGATCGCAAGGCCTACCAGATCGTCGGCGACGACGAGGCCGACATCAAGGCGTCCAAGATCTCCGTCAATTCGCCGATCGCGCGGGCGTTGATCGGCAAGAGCGAGGGCGACACCGCCGACGTCCAGGCGCCCGGAGGCCTGCGCAGCTACGAAGTCGTCGCGGTTCGCTACGTCTGACCGGACGGTTCGCCCGGGCCCGCGCCAAAATCCGGGTCAGTGATTGTCGCGCGGCACCGCCGAGCCGCTGCGCCCGACGAGGAAGTCGAGGTCGGCGCCCTCGTTGGCCTGCAGCACGTGATCGAGGTAGAGCTTCACGTAGCCGCGGGCCGCGTGCGGCTCCGGCGGCCGCCACGCGGCGCGACGGCGCGCAAGCTCGGCGTCATCGACGTCGAGGTGCAGGCGGCGCCCGGGAACGTCGAGCGTGATCGAATCGCCGTTTCGCACCAGTGCCAGCGGTCCCCCGGCAGCAGCTTCGGGCGCCGCATGCAGCACGACCGTCCCGTAGGCGGTGCCCGACATCCGCGCATCCGAGATGCGAACGAGGTCCGTGACGCCCCGCTTCAGGAGCTTGGGCGGCAACGGCATGTTGCCGACCTCGGCCATTCCGGGGTAGCCCTTCGGACCGCAGTACTTCAGCACCATCACCGAGTTCTCGTCGATGTCGAGTGCGTCGTCGTTGATCCGCGCGTGCAGGTCCTCGATCGATTCGAACACGACCGCGCGGCCGGTGTGCTGCATCAGTCGCGTCGAAGCCGCCGACGGCTTGATGATCGCGCCGTCGGGCGCGAGGTTGCCGCGCAGCACCGC
The DNA here is from genome assembly GCA_963816415.1 of uncultured Pseudomonadota bacterium. GTDB lineage: Bacteria > Pseudomonadota > Gammaproteobacteria > Burkholderiales > Casimicrobiaceae > VBCG01. The sequence goes on along the minus strand of CAWFKR010000017.1, from coordinate 259,230 downwards.
GATCCCCGCGTCGCGCTTGAACGGCGCGTCGTAGCCGCGGATCACGTCGGGCCTGAAGCAGCGTGCGTCGCGGTTGTTGTCGCCGATCGTCCTGCCGTTGACGGTCATCGCATCGCCGTGGAGCAGGCCCTGCCCGGCGAGCTCGCGGATGACGACGGGCAGGCCCCCGGCCTCGAAGAAGTCCTCCATCAGGTACTTGCCCGAGGGCATCAGGTCGACGAGGCAGTGCAGGTCGCGGCCGAGGCGGTCCCAGTCGTCGAGCGCGAGGTCGACGCTGATGCGTCGCGCGATGGCGATCAGGTGCACGACGGCGTTGGTCGACCCGCCGATGCCCGCGTTGACGCGAATCGCGTTCTCGAATGCCTGGCGCGTGAGGATCTTCGACAGCGTCACGTCCTCGCGCACCAGTTCGACGATGCGCCGCCCGGCTTCGCGCGCGAGCAGGTTGCGCCGCGCGTCGACCGCTGGGATCGCGGCGTTGCCCGGCATGCCGACGCCCAGTGCCTCGACCATGCATGCCATCGTCGATGCGGTGCCCATGGTCATGCAGTGGCCGTGCGAGCGGTGCATGTCGGCTTCGGCTTCGTGGAACTCGGAGAGCGTGATCTGGCCGGCCCGCAACTGCTCGCTCATCGATATCACGTTGGTGCCCGAGCCGATCGGCGTCCCGCAGTGGATGCCGCGCAGCATCGGACCGCCCGACACGCCGACCGTCGGAATGTCGACGCTCGCGGCGCCCATCAGCAGCGACGGTGTCGTCTTGTCGCAGCCCATCAGCAGCACGACGCCGTCGAGCGGATTGGCGCGGATCGATTCCTCGACGTCCATCGACGCGAGGTTTCGGTAGAGCATCGCCGTCGGGCGCAGCATCGTCTCCCCCAGCGACATCACCGGGAACTCGAGCGGGAAGCCGCCTGCATCGAGCACGCCCCAGCGGACGTGCTCGGCGAGGGTCCTGAAGTGGGAATTGCAGGGCGTCAGTTCGGACCAGGTGTTGCAGATGCCGATGACCGGGCGTCCGTCGAACTGGTCCTGCGGAAAGCCGCGGTTCTTGAGCCAGGAGCGGTAATAGAACCCCATCTTGTCCTGGCGTGCGAACCAGGCGCGGCTGCGAAGTTTCCTGTCGCTCATGGCGTTGTCTCCATCGCGGGTTCCGCGGTCCGGCGCGGCGCTTGCGCGGTTTCGGTATCGGGGCTGGGCGCCGGCGATCGGCGGGCGCTGCGGCAGGACGGGCGCGGAGCGCGTGCCTGCCCGGCGCTAGCGGGCGCGCCTGCGCCGCGGTGCCGCCGCGCGTGGAACCCCCGCCGGTGCTTCGGCCGCCGCGCTGCGGCGGCGCCGGCTACCCGCCGTCGGCGTGCCGGCAGTCGCGCTGCGGGGGTGCCGGCCTCGCGTTGTCGGTTCGACGCTCGCGCCGCCGCGCGGGTGCCGTCCTGCCGTGGCGGGCCGGGCCCCGGTGGCTTGCCTGGCTTGCGGCTTGGGTGATTTCGCCGACCTGGCGGGCCGCTTCGCCGGCGGCGCAGCGACCGGCTGCTCCTCCTTGCGCTTGCGCCAGAGGATCAGCAGCTTGCCCAGGTGCTGGACCGGAGCGCAGGACAGTTGGTCGCAGATCCGGCCGAGCAGAGCTTCGCGCTCGGATCGTTCGTCGCTGAACACGCGGAGCTTGACGAGTTCGTGCGCGGTGAGCGCGACGTCGATCTCGTGGAGCACCGACGGGGTCAATCCGTGCTGGCCGATCGCGACGACCGGGTGCAGGTGATGGGCGCGCGCGCGCAACTCGCGCCGGAAGGCAGGGGTCAGGGTTTCCATCGGCCGATTCTAACGTCCCCAGCCGCCCGAGCGTCCGCGCCGGGACCGAAGTCGCGGCGATGCTACGATTCCCCGCATGTCGGATCACATTCCCGGGCCCCTGGCTGTCCCGCGTCCCGGACCGCGCGAGCCGCGCCGGTGAGCGGACCCCTCAACCCGTCGCGCAAGAAACACCGGTTCGGCAAGGCGTGGATGCACGAGCACGTCAACGACCCGTACGTGCGCGAGGCGCAGCGGCGCGGCTACCGCTCGCGCGCTGCGTTCAAGCTGCAGGAACTGGCTGAACGCGACCGGTTGCTGCGGCCCGGAATGACCGTCGTCGACCTGGGCGCGGCGCCCGGAAGCTGGCTGCAGGTTCTCCGGGAGCGCGTGGGATCCGGGGGCTGCATCGTCGCGATCGATCTGTTGCCGATGACACCGGTCGCCGGCGTCGAGTTGATCCAGGGCGATTTCGCATCGGACGAGGGAATCGCGGCAATCGAGCAGAAGCTCGTCGGCACGCCGGTCGACCTTGTCCTTTCCGACATGTCCCCCAACCTTTCGGGGATCGAGTCCGCCGACCAGGCGAGGAGTGTCCATCTGGCGGAGCTTGCGCTGGAGTTCGCGTGCACCCACCTGCAGCCGGGTGGCGATCTGGTGGTCAAGGTGTTCCAGGGCGCGGGGCTTGCGGAATTCAAGCGCGAGGTCGAGCGCCATTTCACCAAGGTCTACCTGCGAAAACCGAAGGCATCCCGCGACCGCAGTCGCGAGCATTACGTGGTGGCGAAAGGCCGGCGGCCGGCGACTTGACTGTCGCTTCGGGGAGACAGCGGCGGATGTAGGGGCAATTTCCGTCAAATTGGCACGATTGCTGCCTCGGTCATCGTGCCGGGGCGTGCAATCGACGCTAAAATGACGGGTAGCAAAGTACAGGGCAGTCCAAAGGGCAGTTCGCGTCGCGCCGATGCGCGGCAAGCGCCGGTCACAGTTCCGGCGGGAAGGAGCTTGGTTTGAACAACCTCTTGAAGAATATCGGCGTCTGGCTGGTGATCGGCCTGGTCGTCCTGACCGTCGTCAAACAGTTCGACTCGCACCAGGCCGCGAAGGACACCGTCGCGTACTCCGAATTCATGCAGTCGGCGCGCGACGGGCGGGTCGAATCGGCGAGCGTCGATGGCCGCACGATCAAGTGGGTGTCGACGGACAAGAAGCGCTTCGTCACCTACAGCCCCGGCGACATCTGGATGGTCGGCGATCTGATCAAGGACGGCGTCAAGGTCGAAGCCAAGCCCGAGGAGGAGCAGAGCTTCCTCGCCCAGATCTTCATCTCGTGGTTCCCGATGCTGCTCCTGATCGGCGTGTGGATCTTCTTCATGCGCCAGATGCAGGGTGGCGGTCGCGGCGGTGCGTTCAGCTTCGGCAAGAGCAAGGCGCGGATGCTCGACGAGGCGAACAACACGATCACCTTCGCCGACGTCGCGGGCTGCGACGAGGCCAAGGAGGAGGTCGCCGAGCTGGTCGAGTTCCTGCGCGATCCTTCCAAGTTCCAGAAGCTCGGCGGCCGCATTCCGCGCGGCGTACTGATGGTCGGCTCGCCCGGCACCGGCAAGACCCTGCTTGCCAAGGCGATCGCCGGCGAGGCGAAGGTGCCGTTCTTCTCGATCTCGGGCTCCGATTTCGTCGAGATGTTCGTCGGTGTCGGTGCCGCGCGCGTGCGCGACATGTTCGAACAGGCGAAGAAGAATGCGCCGTGCATCGTGTTCATCGACGAAATCGACGCGGTCGGCCGGCAGCGCGGCGCGGGGCTGGGCGGCGGCAACGACGAGCGGGAGCAGACGCTGAACCAGTTGCTCGTCGAGATGGACGGCTTCGAGGGCAGCGCCGGCGTCATCGTGATCGCCGCGACGAACCGGCCCGACGTGCTCGATCCGGCGCTGTTGCGTCCGGGCCGCTTCGACCGCCAGGTCGTCGTGCCGCTTCCCGACATCCGCGGCCGCGAGCAGATCCTGCTCGTCCACATGCGCAAGGTTCCGCTCGCGCCCGACGTCAAGGCCGACATCATCGCCCGCGGCACGCCGGGATTCTCCGGCGCCGATCTAGCCAACCTGGTGAACGAGGCCGCGCTGTTCGCCGCACGCGGCAGCAAGCGGCTGGTCGACATGATCGATTTCGAGCGGGCCAAGGACAAGATCATCATGGGCGCCGAGCGCCGCTCGATCGTGATGCCCGAGGAGGAGCGCCGCAACACCGCTTTCCACGAGTCGGGTCACGCGGTCGTCGCGATGCTTCTGCCCAAGACCGATCCGGTGCACAAGGTCACGATCATCCCGCGCGGCCGCGCGCTGGGCGTGACGATGCAGCTGCCCGAGTCCGACCGCTACAGCATGGACAAGGACCGGATGCTGAACACGATCGCCGTGCTGTTCGGCGGCCGGATCGCCGAGGAAGTGTTCATGAACCAGATGACCACCGGCGCTTCGAACGACTTCGAGCGCGCGACGCACATGGCTCGTGACATGGTGATGCGCTACGGCATGAGCGACCTGATGGGCCCGATGGTCTACGGCGAGAACGAGGGCGAGATCTTCCTCGGCCGCTCGATCACGCGCACCGTCAGCATGTCCGAGGAGACGATGCGCAAGGTCGACTCCGAGGTCCGCGGCATCATCGATCAGCAGTACGCGCTGGCGCGCAAGCTGATCGAGGACAATCGCGACAAGGTCGAGGCGATGGCGAAAGCGCTGCTCGAGCTGGAGACGATCGACTCCGACCAGATCGGCGACATCATGTCCGGCAAGCCTCCGCGGCCGCCCAAGGTGTCGTCGGCGGCGACGATGGGCACGCCGCCCGGCACGTCGGCGCCCCCGGGCGAAGCGGCACCGTCGGCCAATCCCGCATAGGGTTTCGGCGGGCCGGCAGGAGGAGGTGTACGGCGACGTGCACCTCCTTTTTGTTTCGCTCCCTCGGTTCGCACCCTCCGACGCAGGCATCCGATGACCCTCCTCCGCTGCGGCCGCCACGAGATCGACCTGTCGTCGCCCTGCGTGATGGGGATCGTCAACGTCACTGCCGACTCGTTTTCCGCCGACGGGCACCTCGACCCGCGTGCGGCGATCATCCATGCGCGCCGCCTGCGCGCGGACGGCGCCGCCATCGTCGACGTCGGCGGCGAATCGACGCGCCCGGGTGCTGCACCGGTGCCGGAGGACGTCGAGCTCGCGCGCGTGATCCCGGTCGTGGAAGCGCTGGCGGCCGACGGGGCCGTCGTGTCGGTGGACACGATGAAGCCTGGCGTGATGCGGGCGGCGATAGCCGCTGGCGCGTCGATGGTCAACGACGTCACGGCGCTTGCCGCGCCCGGGGCGATCGGGGCGGTCGCGGCGAGCGGTGCGGCGGTCTGCCTGATGCACATGCAGGGCGAGCCGCGGACGATGCAGCGCGACCCGCACTACGTCGACGTGGTCGCCGAGGTCCGCGCGTTCCTGGCGGCGCGCGCGCAGGCATGCCGCAACGCGGGCGTCGAGCACGATCGTATCGTCGTCGACCCGGGTTTTGGCTTCGGCAAGTCCGTCGCGCATAATCTCGAACTGTTGCGGCGGCTGGACGCCATCGCGGACCTCGGGTTTCCGGTGCTGGCCGGGCTGTCGCGCAAGTCGACGCTCGGCGAGATCACCGGTCGCGACGTCGGCGAGCGATTGTCGGCGAGCATTGCCGCCGCGCTAGCTGCGGCGCTGCGCGGGGCGCGCATCCTGCGCGTGCACGACGTGCGCGAGACCGTCGACGCGCTGGCCGTCTGGCGTGCCATCGAACCCTGGGCAGGACTCCCATTGCGAAAAGGCCTGGCATGAGCGACACGAGCGGGAAGCAGCGCCGTCACTTCGGCACCGATGGGGTGCGTGGACGCGTCGGCGAGGAGCCCATCACGCCGGAGCGGGTGCTGAAGCTCGGCTGGGCCGCGGGGCGCACGCTCGCTGCGGGTGACGGTATGCGCGGCGAACGACCGGCCGTGCTGATCGGCAAGGACACGCGCATCTCGGGCTATCTGCTGGAAGCGGCCCTCGAGGCGGGCCTCGCCGCCGCGGGCGTCGACGTCTACCTGTGCGGGCCGCTGCCGACGCCGGCGATCGCCTACCTGACCCGTGCACTGCGGCTGTCCGCGGGGATCGTGATCAGCGCGTCGCACAATCCGTTCGACGACAACGGCATCAAGTTCTTCTCGCAGCGCGGCGCCAAGCTCCCCGACGACGTCGAGCTGGCGATCGAGTCGGCGATGGACCTGCCGCTCACCTGCGCGCCGCCGGCCGACCTCGGCAAGGCCTTCCGGGTCGGCGACGCGGCCGGGCGCTACATCGAGTTCTGCAAGAGCACGTTCCCGAACGAGCTCGACCTGCGCGGATACACGATCGTCGTCGACTGTGCCCACGGCGCCGCCTATCACGTCGCACCTCCGGTATTCCACGAACTGGGCGCCGACGTCATCGCGGTCGGCGACACGCCGAACGGCACCAACATCAACGACGGCGTCGGGGCGACGCATCCGGAACATCTCACGGCGCAGGTGCGCGCCCACGATGCGGATCTCGGCATTGCCCTCGACGGCGACGGCGACAGGCTCGTGATGGCGGATCGCGACGGCAACGTCTATGACGGCGACCAGTTGCTCTACGTGATCGCGCGCGATTACCAGCGGCGAGGGGTGCTGGCCGGGGGCGTTGTCGGCACGCTGATGAGCAACCTGGGTTTCGAGCAGGCGCTCGCCCGGGCCCGCATTGCGCTCGTGCGCGCCAAGGTCGGCGATCGCTACGTCCTCGAGCAGCTGGTCGAGCACGGCTGGCAGCTCGGCGGCGAGAACTCGGGCCACCTGATCTGCCGCGACAAGCACACGACCGGCGACGGGATCGTCGCGTCGCTTGCGGTCCTGCGCGCGCTGATCGAGCAGAAGACGACACTCGCGCAAGCCGCCGCGGACGTCGCGCTGTTTCCGCAGCGGCTGATCAACGTTCCGGTGCGCCGAGGATGGGACTGGCGCGGCAGCGCGGCGGTGAACGACGCCGAGCGCATCGCGGTCGCCCAACTGGGCGATGCGGGACGCGTGCTGCTGCGCCCGTCGGGGACCGAGCCGGTGCTGCGCGTGATGGTCGAAGCGCGCGAGCGCAGGGTGGCCGACGGCCACGCCGAGGCGCTCGCGCACGTGATCGCCGAAGCTGCCGGGCAGGCGCTCTAGGGTTCGAGCGATGGTCGCGGTCACCCACGCCGCGCCGCAGGCTGCCGCGCCGCAGGCGGTGGCCGCGTGGCTGTCGTCCCTTGCGCCGGTCTACACCGAGGCGGACCGCGAGCGTTTCGCGGCCGCCCACGAACTGGCTCGCGCGCGCCTCGGCGACGCGCGAGGTTCCGACGGCGAGCCGCTGATCGAGGCCGCACTCGGCACCGCCACGATCCTCGCCGCGCAGCGGCTCGACCCCGACTCGCTGACCGCGGCGCTGCTTCTCGGGCTGCCGAACGTGCCCGGGTTCGACGAGGCCGCGCTCGAAGCCGCGTTCGGCAAGGACGTCGCAACGCTGGTGGTCGACGTCGCGAGGATGGATTCGGTGCACGCGGTCGCCGCGGGTGCGGACGCGCACGAGCGCGCGCTGCAGGCCGAGAACCTGCGCAAGATGCTGCTGGCGATGGTCGAGGACATCCGCGTGGTCCTGATCAAGCTCGCCGAGCGGACCCAGGCGATGCGATGGCTGATGACCGGCGACGAGGGCCGCCGCCGCACCGTCGCGCGCGAAGTCATGGACGTCTACGCACCGCTTGCGAACCGCCTGGGCGTCTGGCAACTCAAGTGGGAGCTCGAGGATCTCTCGCTGAGGGCGCTGGAGCCCGACGAATACCGGCGCATCGCACGGCTGCTCGACGAACGGCGGCTGGACCGCGAACGCTACATCGAGAACGTCCTCGCGACGTTGAAGGGCGAGCTTGCGGCGGTCGGCCTCGAGGCGGAGGTCAGCGGCAGGCCCAAGCACATCTACAGCATCTTCAACAAGATGCGTCGCAAGAACACGGGCATCGAGGCGCTCTACGACATCCGCGCCGTGCGCATCCTGGTCGGATCGGTCAGGGATTGCTACACCGCGCTGGGCATCGTCCACCAGCTGTGGACGCCGCTGCCGGGCGAGTTCGATGATTACATCGCGAAGCCCAAGGCCAACAATTACCGGTCGCTGCATACCGCCGTCATCGGGCCCGAAGGCAAGGCGCTCGAGGTCCAGATCCGGACCCGCGAAATGCACCGCCATTCCGAGTTCGGCGTCGCGGCCCACTGGCGTTACAAGGAGGCCGACGCCCAGGCGGGCAGGCGCGACGCGGGTTTCGACGACAAGATCGCGTGGCTGCGCCAGATCCTGGACTGGAAGGATTCGGTCGCCGACACCGGCGAATGGCTGTCGGCCTTCAAGAGCAGCCTGTTCACCGAATCGATCTACGTGCTGACGCCGCAGGGCAAGGTCATCGACCTGCCCCGCGATTCGACACCGATCGACTTCGCGTACGCGGTGCACACCGGGCTCGGCCACCGCTGCCGCGGCGCCCGGGTCGACGGGCAGATGGTCCCGCTCGACTACAGGCTGCGCAACGGTCAGCAGGTCGAGATCATCGCGGCGAAGCAGGGCAGCACCGCAGCGGGGCCCTCGCGCGACTGGCTCAACCCCGACCTCGGTTACGTCCACAGCCACCGCGCACGAGCCAAGGTCCGGCAATGGTTCAAGGCACAGCAGCACGACCAGACCGTCGCGCAGGGACGCGCGATGGTCGAGCGCGAGCTCGCGCGCCTCGGTCAGACGGCGCTGAAGCTCGACGCGGTTGCCGCCAAGGCCGGGTTCGCGAAGACCGACGAGTTCTTCGCGGCATTCGCCCGCGACGACATCGGCAGCAAGGACGTGCAGACGGCGATCGCGGCGGTGGCCCAGCCCGCTGCAGCCCCGGCTGCCGAAGCACCGTCCGACGTCGTCACCCGGCCAAGCCGTGCTGCAGGTGCGGGCCAGGGGATCCTGGTCGTGGGTGTCGACCGGCTGATGACTGGACTCGCGCGCTGCTGCAAGCCCGCGCCGCCCGATCCGATCGTCGGTTACGTCACCCGGGGCAAGGGCATCACGATCCATCGCACCGGCTGCACGAACGTCGCGCGCATCCGCGCGCGCGAACCGGAGCGCCTGATCCAGGCCGACTGGGGCGCACCCCGCGAGGAGGTGTTCCCGGTCGACATCGTCGTCGAGGCGAGCGACCGCCAGGGACTGCTGCGCGACCTCTCCGAGCTGCTGTCGCGAGAGAAGATCAACGTGATCGCGGTCAACACGGCGACGCGCCAGCACCAGGCGCGGATGGCGTTCACGCTCGAGGTCGAGAGCGTCGCGCAGTTGCAGCGCGCGCTGCGGCTCGCCCGCGACATCCCCGGCGTGTTCTCGGCGCAGCGGCGTTAATACCGCGCTCCTGCTCATCCCCGATTCGGAGCGCGGAAGCCGCAGGGAGCTGTACGTTCCCGGGTGGCGCGGTCTTGCGGTACGATGCTGAAAACGTTTTCATCGGGCGAATGGAGGCGCCGGCAGATGGACCGGGTGACGCTCAACGACGTCGCAGTTCGTGCGCGCGTGTCGCTGGCGACGGTGTCGCGTGCGCTGAACCAGCCGGCGCTGGTGCGCGACTCGACGGTCAGGCGGGTGCGGGAGGCCGCGGCGGATCTCAATTTCCGGCCCAATCTCGTCGGCCGCAATCTGCGGGCCCGGACCACGCGGACGCTGGGCGTCGTGCTGCCGACGCTCGCCAACACCGTGTTCGCCGACTGCTTCCAGGGCATCGAGTGCGCCACACGGCTGCAACACTACTCGGTCATGCTCACGACGACCGGGTACCGGGTCGAGGAAGAACTCGCCGTGACCGAGGAGCTGCTGCGCCACCGCGTGGACGGCCTGATCCTCACCGTCGCGAACGCTGCGCAGAGCCCGGTCCTGGACATGCTCGATCGGGAGAACGTGCCCTATGTGCTGGTGTACAACCAATCCCCGCATCCACAGCGCCAGACGGTGTCGGTCGACAACCGCACGGCCGCCAAGGACGCGGTCAGGCACCTGATCTCGATCGGTCATCGGTCGATCAGAATGGTGACGGGGAATTTCAGGGAGTCCGACCGCGCCCAGCTGCGCTACGAAGGGTACCGGGACGCAATGCGCGCAGCCGGTCTTGCGCCGCAGCGCCCTGTCGAGGTCCCGCTGCACACCGTGGTGGCGAGCGAAGCGCTGGCCGAGTGCCTGCGCGGCCACAACCCTGTGTCGGCACTGTTCTGCTCGAACGACTTGCTTGCGATCAGCGTCGTCAGCGGCCTGCTCCGGCTCGGGCTGCAGGTGCCCGGCGACATGTCGGTCGTTGGCTTCGACGGAGTGGACCTCGGGACGCTGCTCTACCCGGCGCTTGCCACGGTCGTGCAGCCGAGCCGGGACATCGGCGAATCGGCCGTGGACACGCTGCTCGCGCGCCTGCGCGGGGATGTCCCGGGCCGCAGCGTCGTTCTCGATCACTCGTTGCGCATCGGTGAAACCGCGATGCGCTTTGCACCCCGCCCCACGTCGCACGCCATTCGAAGACCCAACAGGAGGAACTGATGCGCACCCGGAAGCTGGCAAGGTTTGCCGCAATGCTGTTTTTCGCCGTGACATCGCTTTCGATCACGGCACATGCCCAGACCGTGATCTGCTACAACTGCCCGCCCGAATGGGCGGACTGGGGCACCGAGCTCAAGGCGATCAAGGAGAAGCTCGGTATCACCGTCCCGCAGGACAACAAGAATTCGGGACAGGCGCTCGCCCAGCTCGTCGCCGAAAAGGCGAGCCCTGTTGCCGACGTCACCTACCTCGGCGTCACCTTCGGCATCCAGGCGAAGGAAGATGGCGTGATCGCGCCGTACAAGCCGGCGCACTGGAACGACATCCCGGCGGGGCTCAAGGATCCGAACGGGTACTGGTTCACGATCCACTCCGGGACGCTGGGATTCATGGTCAACGTCGACGCGCTGCGCGGCAAGCCAGTCCCGAAGTCGTGGAAGGACCTGCTGAAGCCCGAGTACAAGGGCATGATCGGCTATCTCGACCCGGCCAGCGCCTTTGTCGGCTACGTCGGCGCGGTCGCTGTCAACAATGCCTTCGGCGGCACTCTCGACAACTTCACGCCGGCGATCGACTATTTCAAGAAGCTCAAGAAGAACGATCCGATCGTGCCGAAGCAGACGTCCTATGCGCGGGTGCTGTCGGGTGAGATCCCGATCCTGCTCGACTTCGACTTCAACGCCTACCGCGGCAAGTACAAGGACAAGGCAAACATCGCGTTCGTGATCCCCACCGAGGGATCGGTCGTCGTCCCGTACGTGATGGCGCTGGTCAAGAACGGTCCCAACGCTGCGAACGCGAAGAAGGTGCTCGACTTCACGCTGTCGGACGAGGGCCAGGCCATTTGGGCCAACGCCTACCTGAGGCCGGTGCGTGCGAGCGCGATGACCAAGGAGGCCGCGTCGAAGTTCCTGCCCGCCTCCGACTATGCGCGCGCCAAGGCCGTCGACTTCGGGAAGATGGCGGCGGTGCAGAAAGCGTTCACCGAGCGCTATCTGAAGGAAGTGCAGTAGCGCGCCGGGCCCCGCGCCTGCGATGCTTCGCGCCAACACGCGGCTGTTGCTGCTCGCGCTGCCTGCGCTCGTCGTCTTCGCGGCCTTCTGGCTGCTGCCGATGGCGCGCCTGGTGCAGGTCGGCGCGAGCGGTCCGCGGGGGATCGCGGCCTACGCCGCGATCGTCACCGACCGCAACTACTTCGCCAGCCTGGTCTCGACCCTGGCGGTGTCGCTCGCAGTGACGATCGCGACGCTGGTCGTTTCCGCGATCGCTGGACTGTTCCTCCAGCGCAATGCGTTCCCGGGACGGGGGGCCCTGGTTGCGATGCTGACGTTCCCACTGGCGTTTCCTGGCGTGGTCGTCGGGTTCATGGTCATCATGCTCGCCGGACGCCAGGGCCTCATCGGGACCGTGACCGATGCGCTGTTCGGGTATCCGTTGGTGTTCGCCTATTCGATGGCCGGCCTGTTCGTCGGTTACCTGTACTTTTCGATTCCGCGGGTGATCCTGACCGTGATGGCTGCGGTCGGCAAGCTCGATCCGGCGCTCGAGGAGGCGGCGCGGTCCCTTGGCGCAACGCCGTGGCAGGTCGTGCGCGATGTCGTGATTCCCGGCCTGCAGCCCGCGCTGATCGCATCGGGAGCGATCTGCTTTGCGACCAGCATGGGCGCATTCGGCACCGCGTTCACGCTCGCGACGAACATCAACGTGCTACCGATCACCATCTACACCGAGTTCACGAACTACGCGAACTTTTCGCTGGCGGCAGCGCTTTCGCTGGTCTTGGGACTGATCACCTGGGTCGCGCTCGCGTTCGCGCGCACCCTCGCCGGGTCGAGCGTCTCGGCGGCGGCGTGAACCTGAACGCCGGGGGATTCGCGTGAGCGCTCGCCGCGGGCCGCGTTTCGTCGCGCAGCTCTCGTTCACGATGTTGGTGTGCGCGTTCCTCATCGTGCCTGTCGTCCTGTCCGTTCTCGCCGGGATTTCGGCCAACTTCTTCATCGGGGTGAAGAGCGGTCTGACGCTGCGCTGGGTCGGGGAGGTCTGGTCGCTTTACCGGGATTCGATCTTCCTGTCGATGAGGATCGCGATTGCTTGCCTCGGCTCGACGCTTGTGCTGGGCGTTCCCATCGCCTACGTCCTGGCGCGCTCCGCGAATCGCTGGACGCGGCTGTTCGAGGAACTGCTGGTGCTCCCGGTCGCGGTCCCCGGGCTCGCCACGGCCCTCGCGCTGATCCTGTTCTACGGCGAGTGGCGCGCGTTTCGCGCGAGCTGGACTTTCATCCTCGTCGGGCACGTGCTGTTCACGCTTCCGTTCATGGTCAGATCGGTCGTCGCGGTGATGTCCGCGATCGACCTGCAGACGCTCGAGGACGCTGCGGCCAGCCTGGGCGCCGGATTCCTGCAGCGATTCTTCGGCGTCATCATTCCCAACGCCCGCGCCGGCATTCTCGCCGGGGCGCTGATGGTGGTGACGCTTTCGATCGGGGAGTTCAACATCACCTGGATGCTGCATACCCCGCTGACCAAGACCATCCCCGTCGGCCTCGCCGACAGCTATGCCTCGATGCGCCTCGAGATCGGTTCGGCCTACACGATCGTCTTCTTTGTCATGATCGTGCCGCTGCTGATCGCGATGCAGTGGCTGTCGGGCGAGCGGAAACGCGGAAAGGCAGCGAGATGACCAAGCTTGCGAGCGGGGTCCGCCTCGACGCCTGCGGGAAGACCTTCGACGACGGCACGCGGGCGCTCGAGCCCGTCGACCTGGAGATCGCGGCCGGCGAGACGGTCGTCCTTCTCGGTCCGTCCGGATGCGGCAAGACGACGACCCTGCGGATCATCGCCGGCCTCGAGCAGCCGGACGCGGGCGGGCGGGTCTGGTTCGGCACAGACGACGTCACCGCCCTGCCCATCGAGCGGCGCAACGTCGGCATGGTGTTCCAGAGCTACGCCCTGTTCCCCAACATGAGCGTCGCCGGGAACATCGGCTACGGGCTGAAGGTGAGGCGCGTGGACGCTGCCGCGCGCTCGCGCGAGGTCGAACGCCTGCTCGATATGATGCATCTGTCGGGACTGGGCGAGCGCCGCGTCGACCAACTTTCCGGCGGGCAGCGCCAGCGCGTGGCGCTCGCCCGGGCGCTTGCCGTCCGCCCCCGCGTCCTGCTGCTCGACGAGCCGCTGACCGCGCTGGACGCGAAGCTGCGCGAGAGCCTGCGCATCGACATCGACCGGCTGCTGAGGACGCTCGGAATGACGGCAGTCTATGTCACGCACGATCAGGCCGAGGCGATGGCGCTCGGGGACCGGATCGCGGTGATGTCCCACGGACGCATCGCGCAGATCGGCACGCCGCAGGACATCTACTACCGTCCGGCCACCGAATTCGTCGCCGATTTCATCGGAACGATGAACCGTCTGGCGGGTAAGTCCCACGACGGGGTCCTGCGTGTCGCCGGCGGGTCGCTCCCGTTGCCGGACCACGGGCACGGCGCCGACCATGCGATGTTCAGGCCCCAGGACGGGCACATCGTCGCGCCGGGGCAGGGCGATCTCGACGGGCGGATCGGCGCGGTGTTCTTCCTCGGCAACGCCACGCGCATCATCGTCGAGCTCGACGACGTCCAGAGCGTCATCGTCGAGACCGGAGAGCGCAGGGCGTACCGCGAAGGCGACCCGGTCGGCGTCCGCGTCGATCCGGGAGGCATCATGACGCTCAGGCGATGAGTTGCGCGGAGGCCCGATGCTGATCTGCCAGATCTCGGATCTACACATCAAAGTCCCGGGAGCACTGTCCTACGGGGTCGTGGACGCCGCCGCCTACCTGCGTCGCTGCGTCGCGCAGATTCTCGCCCAGAAGCAACGCCCCGACATTGTCGTGATCACCGGCGATCTCGTCGATTTCGGCCGTGCCGATGAATACACGCATCTCGCGGAGCTGCTGCAGCCTTTGACCATGCCGGTCTACCTGTTGCCGGGAAACCACGACGACCGCGACACGCTTCGCGCGTCGTTTCCCGGGCACGAATACCTGCGCCAGATGGGCGATTTCATCCAGTACGCGGTCGACGCCGGGCCGCTGCGGTTGCTGGCCCTCGACTCGGTAATTTCCGGACAGAGCGCCGGCGAGCTCTGCGCGCACCGGCTCGAGTGGCTCGACGACAGGCTGTCGCAGGCGCCGGGCACGCCAACGGTGATCCTCATGCATCACCCGCCGTTTGCGACCGGCATCGGCCACATGGACAAGATCGGCTTAGCCAACCCTCGCGAGCTCGCGCAGATCGTGCAGAGGCATCCCCAAGTGGAGCGGATCCTGTGCGGGCACCTGCATCGCGCGATCCAGGTGCGTTTCGCCGGCACCGTGGCGTCGACGTGTCCGGGGCCCGCCCACCAAGTCGCGCTGGACCTCGCAGCCGATGCGCCGTCGCGATTCGTCCTCGAGCCGCCGGGCTACCAGCTGCATCTGTGGGACGAAGGCAGCGGGCTGATCAGCCACACCGCGTTTATCGGCGAGTTCGCGGGGCCCTACCCCTTCTATCACGATGGCAAGCTGATCGACTGACGCGGCTCACAGCCGCAACGGCTCGCCGTAGCCGGTCAGCTCGAGATAGCCGCGGCCGGCGTTGCGTCCGCCGATCGCGGCGCGCACCGCGCCCTCCCAGTAGACGATCCCCACGCTCGCCCGTGCGTCCAGCTCCTGATCCGGCATCAGCGGTAGAAGCGTCACGTCGAGATCGCCGACGCCCACTCGCATGGCGATCGGATACTCGATGCCGGTGCGCGGCGATCGCCATTGCTGCTGCGGAACGAATCGAACCTGGTCCGGCGCATAGCTGTGCACGCTGCCGGCGGAATCGCGATGGCCGCCGCCGGCCCACAGCGTGACGCCATCGCGATCGCGGATGCGAAAGGCCATCAGCGCGCCGCCGTCGTCGAGGTTGATCCCGGTCCAGTCCCAGCCGACCGCGCCTGCTGCAAGATACCGGCTCGACCATTCGTGATCGAGCCACGCGACGCCGCGCACCCGCCGCGCACCTGCACCCAAGTCGATGGTCCCGGAGACCTCGAGCTGCGGCCGGCTGTAGTAGTAGCTCGCATCCGCCGGATCGGGTCCCTTCCGGCTGACGCCGGCATCGCCCTGCAGCATGGCGGGCGAGGTCGCGGCGAGCGTAAGGTCGAGGGCGAAGTCGCGGCCGCGGACTTCCGCCTGGTAGTGGTCGCTGGCGTGAACGTCTCCGACCACGACGTCAGGCGCCTCGACGAGGGACCAGTTCCCAATGTGGACGTCGGTCCTCGCCGTCGAGGCACCGGCGAGGCCAAAGCCTTCGCGCGCAGCGCGCTGGTCGCTGCGCAGTCGCGCGATGCCCGGGTCGGCGATCGCGGCGTGCGCGAACAGCAGCTCCCGCGGCGCGAACCGGCTCGGGTTGTCCTCGGCGATCCCGGGCCGGTTGCGGAAGAACGTGACCTGGAAACCGAATTCGCGCGCGTCGGCGTCGCGCAGCCAGCCGGTGACGTACCACCATTCGTTGCGGAACGCCGGGTGAGCACCTTCGTCGCGCGGAAACGAGAGCGCCCGTCGCACGACGTCGGGATAGTCGACGGCGGCGTACGCCGACGCGGCGAGCGGCCACAGGCCCAGCGCGAGCAGGCGCCGACGCAGCGGGTCCGGCGGGAGCGCGCGGGCCACGGCGTTCGCGTCACCAGTCGGCGCGCACCGCGCGCACGGCGTCCTCGCGGGTCGCGCCGCGCGCGCTCGCAAGACCGGTGAAGGCGGTGGCAACGATCAACACGGCCGACAGCCATCCCAGCGCGGGCCATGGCACGTGCAATTCCATTCCCCAATGGAACGACTGGCGGTTGACGACGTGAACGAGGATCAGGCTGATCGCGAATCCGAGGACGAGTCCCGAGGCAGTGCCGATCGCCCCCGTCAGCGCGCCTTCGAAGGCGAGCATCGCCGAGATCTGGCGGCGGGTCATGCCGAGGTGGCGAAGCATGCCGAACTCGCGGCGGCGCGCCAGCGTCTGCGCGACCAGCGCCGCGGACAGCGCAACCAGCCCGATCGCGACCGCCGCGGCTTCGAGCGCGTAGGTGACGGCGAACGTGCGGTCGAACACGGCGAGCGAACGCCGGCGCAGGTCGCCGGCGGTGATCGCGACGACGCCGGATTCATGCGACAGGCGTGCCTCCAGCGCGCGATCGACGTCGGTCGCGTGCGCGCCGGGCGCGAGCCACATCGCGGCTTGATTCACCGTGTCGTCGCCGGTGAGCTCGGCGTAGCGCCGGCGCTCGATGACGATCGCTCCTTGCTGCCGGGCGTAATCGCGCCAGATGCCGGCGACGGTGAACGGTACGCCGCGGCCTGCGATCGGCAGGACGACGACACGGCCCGGCACCAGTCCCTGGCTGTCGGCGAACGCCTCGCTGATCCACGCGGGCGCAGGCGCATCCGGTCCGGGAGTGAGCGTCTTGCCGACGATCGCGAGCCTCGCGCCGGGGTCCTGCACATCGATGTCGCGTGCGAGCAGCGCGACACGGGGACGCGAAGGATCGATCAGCAGTGCCGTGACGCGCATGAACTCCGTGCGCGCGATTCCGGGCGTACCGGCGATCTCGGTCCGCTGTCGTGCGGAAAAGACCGCGCTGTCTGCGGTACCCGCGCGCAGGTAGAGGTCGGCCGGGAGCATGACCGCGAGCCAGTCGTCGAACGACTGCCGGAAGGACGTGACCATGATCGCCATCGCCACCATCAGCGACACGCTGGTGATCATCGCTGCCGCGCTGACCGCGACCTGGCCGGGATTTTCGCGCAATCGCGCCATCGCGAGCGTCGCGGTCACCGATCGGGGCGTCGGAATCAGGCGCAGCAGCGCATGGGCGATCCGCGGCAACACGATGATCGCGCCGACGAGGATCAGCGCGATCGATACGTAGCCCGCGACCGGCAGGCCACCGATCGCAGGCAGCAGCGCGGCGAGCCCACCCAGGACGATCGCGACGACACCGGGCCAGCGGGTGCGCCACTGCCCCCAGCCTGCATCGGGGTCCTGCGCCTTCAGTGCGGCGGCAGGTGCGGCGCGCGCCGCCTCGCGTGCGGGCAACGCGCCTCCAGCGACCGCTGCCGCGACGCCGAGCGCGGCCATCACCAGCGCAGGTCGCGGCTCGACGACGACCGTCGCGGGTCCCCCGCGGAAGAATCCCGCGCCGAGGTCGGCGCCGAAATGGCGCAACGCGTAGTTCGCGACGGCGTAGCCGATGAGAAGACCCAGGCCCGACCCCGCGACGCCCAGCAGCACGGTTTCGCCGACCACCAGGGCAAGGAGCCGGCGGCGCGTGAGTCCGAGGGTGCGCAGCAGCGCGAACTGCGGTCTGCGCCGGGTCAGCGACAGCGCCTGCGTCGCGAACACGAGCATGGCCCCGGTGAACAGCGCGACCAGCGCCAGCACGTCGAGATTCACGCGGTAGGCGCGGGACAACCGCGAGCTCGCGCTCGCATTCGTCGATGGCGCCGCGACCGCGATGCCGGCGGGCAGGTGGCGTTGCAGGCGCGCGATCACGCGCGTCCGGTCGGCGCCGGGGCGAAGGCGCAGGTCGATCCGCGTCACCCGTCCGATGCGGTCGAACTGCCGCTGTGCCGCAGCGATGTCCATCACGCCGTAGCGCAGCGTTCCCGCGCTGCCTGCGCTGCCGGCGATGCGCAGGCGGATCTCGCGCGACCCGGCCCGGATGCTCAGGTCATCGCCATCGCGGACCCGGAGCCAGCGCGCCGCGGCGGGGCTCAGGAACAGTGCATCGCCACGCAGCACGTCCTGCCGGTCGCGGGCGGTTGCGACCAGCGCAGGATTGATCGCCATCGCGCGAAACGCGTCGACCCCCATCACCGGCAGCGGGTGGCGGTGGCCCGCGATGGTGGCGTCGACTTCGACGACGGGACTCGCGACCGCGACGTCGCGGTCCCCGGCCATCAGCGGATAGAGCGCCTCGTCGAAGCCCTCCTGCGGGCCCCGCACCTCGAGGTCGGCATCGCCTGAAAGGGTGGCAAGCCCGTTCACCAGTTCACCGATCGCGGCGCGATTGACGAGTTCCACGGCGTAGCCCAGCGCGACCCCCGATGCGATCGCGACCACGGCGACCAGCGTGCGGCCGCGCAGCTTGCCGATGCCGCCGCCTGCGACCGCGCGGGCGACGGTGCCTGCCGTGGGTGACCGAGGCATCACTCGATGTCGTCGCCGTTGCCGACCACGTGCTCGTGCAGGCCGTCGGCGGCGAGCCGCAACACGCGGTCCGCCGAGGCCGCGGCACGCCGCGAGTGCGTGGCGATGATGCCCGTCGCGCCCTCGCCCTTGACCGCATCGCGCAGCAGCGCGATGACCTGCCGTGCGGTCGCCGGGTCGAGATTGCCCGTCGGCTCGTCGGCCAGGACGATCGCCGGACGATGGACGAGTGCGCGCGCGATCGCGACACGCTGCAGCTCGCCTCCCGACAGCTCGGCCGGGCGGCTTTCCCCGCGGTCGCCGAGGCCGACACGCTCGAGCATCGCGGCAACGCGTGCATTCGCGTCGGGGCCGTGCCGATGCTGCAACGCGAGCGGCAACGCGACGTTGGCCGCAACCGACAGGTAAGGCAGGATGTGGAAAGCCTGGAAGACGAAACCCATCCGCGTGCGGCGCAGCGCCGTGAGCGCATCGTCGTCACAGGTCGCGAAATCGACGCCGTCGACGACGAGCGTGCCCGAATCGGGTCGCTCGAGCCCGGCGATCAGGTTGAGCAGCGTCGATTTGCCGATTCCGGAGGCGCCGACGATGGCGACGTACTCGCCGCGCGACACCTTCATCGACAGCCGGTCGAAAACCCGCCGCGAAGCGGCGCCGGTGCCCGCGTAGGTCCTGGAGAGCGCGTGAAGTTCGATCACGCGCGAAGTCTAGCCCGGCGCCGTCGCGCTCGCCTCGTTGCCGGTCAGGCGCGCATCGGAATGAAGCGCAGGGCGACGCCGTTGTTGCAGTAGCGCAGGCCGGTCGGCGGCGGCCCGTCGTCGAACACATGGCCGTGGTGCCCGCCGCACTTGATGCAGTGGTACTCGGTGCGCGGAACGATCAGCTGCAGATCGGTCCTGGTCGCGAAGACCCCTGGAATCGTCGTGAAGTAGCTCGGCCAACCGGTACCGCTGTCGAATTTCATCGCGGACGTGAACAGCGGCAGTGCGCAGCCGGCGCAGACGAAGACGCCCGCCCGGTGCTCGTCGTTCAGCGGGCTGGTCCACGGCCGCTCGGTGCCTTCGTGGCGAAGGACATCGTAGGCGGCCGGCGTCAGGCTCTTGCGCCACTCGGCGTCGGTCCTGACGATCGGGGTCGTGTCCGTGGCGACCGTGGCACCGCTTGCGAGCAGGCGTTTCCAGTTGCGTTGCAGGTCCTCGACCGTCGGTGCCGATGCTGTCGCGGTCGCGGCCTTCCGGTACTGGGCGTAGGTGATGCCGGTTCCGCCGGCGACGGTCGCCGCGATGCCCAGCAGGAAGATGCGTCGGTCCATCGGGGGAATCCCTTTCGGCGTGGCTCGTGCAATTGGACGACCTGAAGGCGCGATCGTTCCCGGGCACCCAGGTCAGGCGGGAACGGACGGGCGGTTGCGGCGCGGCTTGGACACCGAGCCATCGCCGGCTTTCCAGACGTCGCGAACGACATCGCGCAGCGCATGAATCGGTGCATCCCGCTCGCGGTCGCGGCGGTAGAGGAACTGCAGGTTCGTCGACAGCCGCGCTTCGTCCCAGATGAAGACCTGCCCGGACGCGGCGAGGGCCTCGGCGATGTCCTCGCGCATCAGCGCGACGCCGACCCCGGCTGTCACCAGCGAGCTGATCACCGCCTCGTGGTCCGCTTCGACGTGGCGCACCGGGGCCGCTCCGTTCGCGTTGAAAAGCCTCGTCGCCAGTGCGTAGTGGGTGCTGATCTTCGGCGTCATGATCCACGGCTCGGCAGCGATCGCTTCCCAGCTCGCGTGGGCGAGGCGGGTCGACCATGCCGCCGGTCCTGCGACCCGGTAGGCGAATTCGCGCAACGGGATCGACACGACCGCACCGTGCGTCAGGTCGCCGTAATAGAACGCCGCGTCGAGTTCGGCGTCGCGGACCTTTTCGAAGGCGGCCCCCGTGATCTCGTGATGGCAGTCGATTTCCAGCAGGGGGTAGTGCCGGACCGCGCAGCGCAGCACGTCGGCCAGCCGGATGAATTCGGGGTCGGCAACCGTACCCAGCCGCACCCGTCCGGCGACCTCCCCGCGGAGCTCCGTCGCCCGGCTCCGCAATGCCTGGGCCGCGGCGATGATCCGCTCGGCGTCGGGGAGCAGCGCCCGGCCGGCGGGGGTGAGCGTCATCCCGCCTGCGCCACGCTCGAACAGGACGACCGACAGCTCGTCCTCCAGCGCCTTGATCTGGGCGGAAAGGGCGGGCTGACTGACGTGCAGGCGCTCGGCGGCGCGGGTCAGGTGGCCGAGCTCCGCCACCGTGGCGAAGCTTCTGAGTTGGTAGAGCTCCATGGGCGGGGTCCCCGATCAGGGTCCGAGGCGTAGGACGGCGAATCCCTTTGCGCTGCAATATACAGGATGTGAGATATCCGAAAATTCTATGCTAATGATCCAAAAGGACGATTTGACCCCCCTACCTGCTGCCCTTATCTTCGCATTGTGCGGCGCACAACTCGTGGGCCGCGATGCAGGAGCGCCACAAGCGCATGCGGGAGAAATCAAAATGAGCAAGTCCCAAACCTGGTCGCCGAAGGCGGCCGAACTCTACTTCAAGGACAGCATTATCGGACAATTGTCGACGGTCATCGCCGAAGCGCTCGCCCGGCGCTCCACCGCCGCGGAAGACGCCCGGAAGGCCGCCGCGCGGGCGCCCCGCAAGTCGTCGACGGTTGCCGCTGCGGCCCCGGTCGAAGCCCGCAAGTCGCTGCTCGAACGCCTCGACGCCTGGCAATTCCGGCAGGCGCAACGCGAGCGCGAAGCCTACCTCGCCCGCTCGAAGGACGTGTTCGATCTCGAGCGCCGGATGCGCTCGATCGACCGCGGTACGATGGGCCGGTACTACTGATCCCCTACCACGGAATCAGAGGAGGCCTTCGAACAGTTGGACCTCCACCTGTGCGCCGGCGGCGACATCCCCCGTCTCCGCCGGCAGCACGATGAAGCAGTTCGCGCGCGACATCGACGACAGGATGCCCGAGCCCTGATCGCCGGTGGTCCGCACCTGCCAGGCGCCGTCGGCGCCTCGCGTCAGGATTCCCCGCTGGAACTCGGTGCGGCCCGGCACCTTGCGGATCGGGGCGGCGAGCAACACCTTGAACGTGGGCTGTGGGTCTGCATCGCGTTGGCCCTGCAGCACCCGCAGGGCGTCGCGGACGAATTCGTAGAACGTCACCATCACCGACACCGGATTGCCGGGCAGGCCGAAGAAATGCGCACCGCCGATCTTGCCGTAGGCGAGCGGTCGGCCGGGTCTCATCGCGATCTTCCAGAACAAAACTTCCCCCAGCTTGTCGAGCAGGTGCTTGACGAAATCCGCCTCGCCCACCGATACGCCACCCGAGGTGATCACGACGTCGGCACTCGCGGCCGCGGTCGTGAAGGCGCGTTCGAGCGCGTCGGGTACGTCGGGAACGACGCCCATGTCTACGATTTCGCAGTTGATCCGCTTGAGCATCCCGTAGAGCGTGTAGCGGTTGCTGTCGTAGATCTCGCCCGCGGCGAGAGGCTGGCCGATCGAGCGCAACTCGTCGCCCGTCGAAAAGAACGCGACGCGCAGCCTGCGGAAAACGCTGACCTCGTTGATGCCCAGCGATGCGAGCATGCCGAGCTCCGCGGGGCGCAACGCCTGTCCGGCGCCGAACACGACCGCACCGCGCTTCAGGTCCTCCCCGGCGAAGCGGCGGTTCTGCCCGGCCCGGCCGACGGCGCCGGCAGCGATGCGCACGCCCCCCGGAACCTCCGTCGCGCGCTCCTGCATGACGACCGTGTCGGCGCCCTCCGGCATCACGCCGCCGGTGAATATCCGCACCGTCTCGCCGCGCCCGATGGCTCCGGCGTGAGGCTTGCCGGCGAACGAGTCGCCGACGCGCGCGAGCGTGGTTTCGCCCGTGGCGGCGAGATCGGCAAAGCGAACCGCCCAGCCGTCCATCGCCGAATTGTCGTGGCCGGGAACGTCGAACGGCGACACCACGTCCTCGGCGAGGACGCGGTCGAGCGCCGCGCGGATGTGCACCCGCTCGATCGTCGTGACGGGCGTCAGGAACTGCCGGATCAGCGCTCGCGCCCTGTCCACCGGCATCGAATTCGGATCGTAATCGTCGGCGCAGGACAGCTCGCGCAGCGTGGTGGGCTCGGTCATCGGGTCTGCATGAAGCGAAGAAGGAAGGCTCGATTCTAGGGGCGTTCACGGATTCCCGCGAACTGCCTGTAAATCAGGGACGCACCACGTTTTCCCGATTTGAACCCGGAAAACGTGGTGCGTCCCCGATTTTGTGCGTCCCCGATTTTCACGTCGCCGGAGCGGCGTTGTCGCGCAGCTCGTCCCGCGTGTTGATGTTGCGGAAGGCATCGGATTCGTCATCGAATGGCACTTCGACGAATCGGAGACTCGAGTACCACAGGTCGATCTTGCGGCCGCCTGCGGCGAGGAATGCGGTCAGGTGGGGGAGGGCGTCGCGCCGCACCAGCGCGAAGACCGGGTGCGGCTGGTCGAAAGTCCTGGCGACCGCGATCTGCGCGTCCGCTTCGACGAGCGCGCCCGCGAGCCTCGCAACGAGATCGGAAGGGAGGAAAGGCGAGTCGCAGGGGGCGGTCACGACGTACGCGCTGCGCGCCTCGGTCATGCCTGCATGTAATCCGGCGAGCGGACCGGCGAACCCGCCGACCGCGTCGGCGACGACCGGATAGCCGAACGCGGCATAGCGCGCGGCGTTCTGGTTCGCATTGACGATCAGCGTGGCCACCTGGGGCGCGAGCCTGGCGATCACGTGCCCGGCGAGCGCGACGCCGTCGAGTTCGACGAGCCCCTTGTCGACGCCTCCCATCCGCCGTCCCTGCCCGCCGGCGAGCACGATGCCGGTGATGTCGCTGCGCGCTATCGGCGAATGCGCCGCCTCTGGAGGGACAGCGGAGGCCGTCATGCGCGAAAGCGCCCGGCGCCGGTGAACAGCAGATAGTGCCTGTTGGTCGCGCGCCCGATCATCGTCATCCCGACCTTCTGCGCGATCTCGTAGCCCATCTGCGTCAGTCCCGAGCGCGACACCAGGAACGGGATGCCCATCTGCGCAGCCTTGATCACCATCTCGGAGGTCAGCCTGCCGGTCGTGTAGAAGATCTTGTCGGCGCCTTCCTCGCGATCGAGCCACATCTGGCCCGCGATCGCATCGACCGCGTTGTGGCGCCCGACGTCCTCGACGAACATCAGGATCTCCGACCGGTCCGCCGCGTTCGTCGCGAGCGCGCAGCCGTGCACGGCACCGGCCTGCTTGTAGATCGTCTCGTGCAGCCGGACCTTGTCGAGCAGGTCGTAGAGCGTCGCCTGCATCAGCGTCGCGTCGTGGGGCAGCCTGACACTGTCGATGTCCTCCATCAGGTCGCCGAACACCGTGCCCTGCCCGCAGCCGCTGGTCTTGGTCCGTTTCGCAGTCTTCGCCTCGAGATCGGCGAGTCCGCCGCGGGTGGTCACGGCGACCGAATTCGTTTCCCAGTCGACCTGCACGGCGACGATCTCGTCGAGCGATTTCACGAGGCGCTGGTTGCGCAGATAGCCGATCGTGAGCGCCTCGGGTGCGGCACCCAGGGTCATCAGGGTCAGGAGTTCGCGCTTGTCGACGTAGAGCGTCAGCGGGTGCTCGCCCGCGACCGGCACTTCGCGTCTGGCGCCGTGCTCGTCGATGGCGGCGACCTCGAAGGTCGCGGGTCGCGCCGCCTGCGTGAGCGATGGCCGGTAGGGGGTCCGGGCGGCTTCGCCCAAGCTCAGCCTCCGATGTAGGACATCTCGATCTTCTGCGGACGCGGTGTCTCGGCGCTGCGCAGTTCCGAGTAGCGGTCGCCGCGCCTGCGCCAGATCGCCGCGATCGCGTTTCCGATCTGATCGTCCGAAAAGCCCTCGCGAAGGAGCGCGCGCAGGTCATAGCCGGCGTTCGCGAACAGGCAGGTGTAGAGCTTGCCCTCGGTCGACAGCCGGGCGCGGGTGCAGTCGCGGCAGAACGCCTGGGTGACCGACGCGATGACGCCGATCTCGTTGCCGTTGTCGCGATAGCGCCAGCGCTCCGCGACCTCACCGGTGTAATTGGGCTCCACGGGCTCGAGGGGGAATTCGCGCGAGATGGTCTCGACGATCTCGGCCGCGGACACGACGTGCTCCATCCGCCAGCCGTTCGTGCTGCCGACGTCCATGAACTCGATGAAGCGGACGATGTGGCCGGTGTCGCGGAAGTGGCGGGCGAGCGGCACGATCGCATGCTCGTTCATGCCGCGCTTGATCACCGCATTGACCTTGATCGGCGCAAGGCCCACGGCCTGCGCGGCGTCGATGCCTTCGAGGACGCGCTGCACCGGGAAGTCGACGTCGTTCATCGCGCGGAATGTCGGATCGTCCAGCGCGTCGAGGCTCACCGTGACGCGCGCAAGCCCCGCGTCGCGCAGCGACCGTGCCTTCTTCGCCAGCAGCGCACCGTTGGTCGTCAGCGTCAGGTCGACATCGCCCAGCGCCGCGAGCATCTCGACCAGCCGTTCGAGATTGCGGCGCAGCAGCGGCTCCCCGCCGGTGAGCCGGATCTTGCGCACGCCCTGGCGCACGAAGATCGCGGCGATCCGGGTGACCTCCTCGAAGCTCAGCAGGTCGGCATGCGGGAGGAACGGGAAATCACGGCCGTACACGTCCTTGGGCATGCAGTAGACGCAGCGGAAATTGCATCGATCGGTGACCGAGATCCGCAGGTCGTGCAGGTGCCGGCCCAGCGTGTCGACGGGAAGGGCGGGATCGGGGCTCGCCGAGTTCGCCGCTTCGCGCACGAACGCATCCAGCGCGGCGACATGGCGTGCGCTGCGGACATCGGTCAGCGGGATGATCGTGGACATGCCGGTTTCGATGTTAGCAGACGGGCGGCCGGGGGTGACCCTTCGATCGATGTATGATCGGCATTGATTCGCGAGCGATCCGATCGCCGAGGTTCCGGCAGGGTCGCCGCGCACCCGAAAGCGCCGGGAGTTTCCTCCGACAATGCCCCGATGACGACGCTGCGACTGGCCGTCGATGTCCTGATCGAACGCGTGCCGCTTGCGAGCCGGTGGGCGAGCGAGCGCTGGCAGCCGGCGGCAGTGGCGATCGGCACGGGGCCGCCTGCGCCGGCCGTCCCGATCCGGGAGACCGCCTGTTCGCAGCGCGACACCTGGCGTTTCGGGGGATTCGAGATCGAATTGAACCGGACCGAGAGCGAGGGGTATTGGCTCAACATGACCTCACCGGACCCGCGGGTATTCGTGATGTGGCGGATGTCGGAGCAAGGGGCGACGCCGCCGGCATACCCGGTCATCGTGACGGTGAGCTACAACGAAGCCGCGCGGTTCATGGACGGCGGCGAGCAGGTCGACGGCGTTGCGATGCCTCCGGCCATCGCCCAGTGGGTCCAGGCGTTCGTCGAGGCCCACTACCGGCCCGAGCCGCGGCGCAAGGTGAAGCGCAACGATCCCCTCGCGGCCGATGCCGCACAACCCGGCGGGCGAGGCGGGCGCAGGTCATGAGCGGACGCGACGCGGCGCCGGACGATCAGGCCGGATCCGAACGCTTCTCGCTGCGGCGCTGGTCGCAGCGCAAGCATGCGGCGGCGCGGGCCCCGGGCGGGACGTCCGCGGCAGCGCAACCGGACCCCGCAGCGGGGCCCTCCGATGCGGCGAAGGATGTGCGGAGCGAGGCGGGCGGCACCACGCCCGTCGCAGTTGGCGCGCACGCGCCCGACGCGCAGATGTGCGCGGACGCCTCGGCGTCCGCCGAGCCGGTGGCGTCGGGTGCCCAGTGCGCAGGATCACCGGTCGCGGTCCGAGCCGAACCGGGTGCGATCGCCGATCGCCCGCCCGCTGCCGCCGTCCCGCTGCCGCCGATCGAGTCGCTGACTGCCGAGTCGAACTTCGCGGCGTTCATGCGCCCGGGCGTCGACGAGGCGGTCAAGCGCGGCGCACTGAAGAAGCTCTTCGGCGATCCGCGTTTCAACGTGATGGACGGCCTCGACATCTACATCGACGACTACACGCAGTCGGATCCGGTCGAGCCCTCGCTCGCCCGCGACCTGCTTTCGCGCGTCAGCTTCGAAGGAGGGCGGCAGCCTTCAGCCGTGCCCGATGTCGTCGCTTCGCGCGACGTTGCGGCAATGCCGGTCGGCGACGCGTCGCCGGAAGTGCCGGGCGTCGACACGGAGCCCGCTGCACCGCAAGCCCCGGCAGGCGATGCCCCGGACGCGCCGCAGTCCACGCCCGCACCTCGATGAGCGCCGCAGACAAGACCCTGCTCGTCTGCACGTGCAATGCGACGATGCCGCTCGATCGCGATGCGCTCGCGCAGGGCCTGGGGATCGCGTCGCTGCACCTGCACGGGACGCTGTGCCAGAAAGAGCTCGATCGCTTCGCGAGCGGCGCGGGCGGCGATGTCGTCGTCGCGTGCACGCAGGAAGCGAGGCTGTTTCGCCAGGTCGCCGAGGAGGGCGGCAAGGCGCGATCGATCCGCTTCGTCAACATCCGCGAGAATGCCGGATGGTCGTCGGAGGCGCGCGCGGCGACGCCGAAGATCATCGCCTTGCTCGAGGCGGCAGCGCTGCCGGAGCCCGAGCCTGTCCCCAGTGTCGCGTACAAGTCCGAGGGCCAGGTGCTGGTGGTCGGCCCCGCCGAAGCAGCTCTGTACTGGGCGGATGCGCTTGCCGGACACCTCGCCGTCACCGTTTTGATGACCGGTCGAACCGCGGCGGCCGCGCTGCGCGGCGAGCGGCGCTATCCGGTCCACTCGGGCAAGCTCGTCGCCCTGAGCGGATGGCTTGGCGCGTTCGACGCCGAGTGGGTGCAGGAGAATCCGATCGATCTCGACCTGTGCACGCGTTGCGGCGCGTGCCAGCGCGCATGTCCCGAGCACGCCATCGGCCCGGACTTCCAGATCGACCTCGATCGCTGCCGCGCGCATCGGGAATGCGTCGCGGCCTGCGGCGCGGTCGCGGCGATCGATTTCGCGCGACGGAATGACGTCCGGCGCGAGCGCTTCGACCTCGTGCTCGACCTGGGACGGGCCCCGGCTTTCAGGCAGCATCAGCCTCCGCAGGGCTATTTCGCTCCGGGGGCCGATCCGCTGCTGCAGGCGCGCGCGGTGGCCGAGCTCGCCGCGATGACCGGCGAGTTCGAGAAGCCGAAATACTTCGCCTACAAGCCTTCGATCTGCGCGCACAGCCGCGCGCGCAAGCAGGGTTGCACGCGGTGCATCGACGTGTGCTCGACCCTCGCGATTCGTTCGGACGGCGATCGTGTCGCGGTCGAGCCCCACCTGTGCATGGGCTGCGGCGGCTGTGCCACCGTCTGCCCGTCGGGGGCCATGGCCTACGCCTACCCGTCCGCGCCCGACCTCGGCGCTCGAATGCGGACGTTGTTGCAGACCTACGACCGTGTCGGCGGACGCGACGCCTGCCTGCTGTTGCACGCGGCGGACGGCGCCGGCGCGATCGAAACCCTCGCGCGTGATGGTCGCGGCCTTCCCGCACGCGTCATTCCGCTCGAGGTCGAGCACATCGCGTCGGTGGGGATCGATCTGTGGCTTGCCGCGCTGGCCTGGGGTGCGCCGCAGGTCGCCGTGCTGGCGACCGGCCGCGAGGCGCCGCAGTACCTCGAGGCACTGGCCTTCCAGATGAGCATCGCCCAGGCGATCGCGAACGCGCAGGGCTACCAGGGCGAGCATTTCCGGCTGATTCGTGCCGACGTGAACGCGGCAGGCGCCCGCGCAGCCGTCGTTGGCGAGGCCGAGGCCGCACTGCGGGACTGGCCCGTCGCGCTGGGCCCGCGCGTTGCCGCCACCTTCGCGGCGACCGGCGAAAAGCGCCGCACGCTCGCGCTAGCTTTCGAGCACCTGGCGGCGCATGCGCCGGTTCCGCAGGCAACGATCGCCCTGCCGGCCGGCGCGCCTTTCGGTACGCTGGACCTGAACCGCGACGCCTGCACGATGTGCCTCGCCTGCGTCGGGGCCTGCCCGGTCGGTGCGCTGCTCGATCACCCCGAGGCGCCCACGCTGCGGTTCATCGAAAGCAACTGCGTGCAGTGTGGTCTTTGTGCGGCCACCTGTCCCGAGGACGCGATCCGCCTCGTCCCGCGCCTCGATCTCTCGCCGGAAGCGAAAGCGCCGCGCGTGATCAACGAGGCTGCCGTGCACGCCTGCATACGCTGCGGCAAGCCGATGGGCACCCAGAAGATGATGCTCGCGATGACCGAGCGGCTGCGCAATCACCCGATGTTTGCGGGCGAGGATCGGTTGAGGCGCCTGCAGATGTGCGCCGACTGTCGCGTCATCGACCTGATGTCCGACGAGCGCGGCGCGGACGTCCGGGGCCTGTGATGCAGGCACCCGTTGCCATCGTGCGGGCGATCGCTCCGGAGGACCGGGCCCGCAGCGACTTCTACGCGCTGCTCGCGCGGCTGTTCGCCGACGGACCCGACGCCCCGCTGCTCGCCGCGATTGCCCGCGCCGAGCGCATGGACGCGGAGCACGCGGCGATAGGAGAGGCGTGGAACAGGCTGATCGATGCAAGCTCGGTGATGGATCCGGACGCCGCACAGCAGGAGTACACCGACCTCTTCATCGGTGTCGGCAAATCCGAGGTGAACCTTCACGCCTCGTTCTGGCTCTCAGGATTCATGATGGAACGACCGCTGGCGAGCCTGCGGTCGCAGCTCTCGGAACTCGGGATTGCACGACGCGCCGAGGTCGCGATGCTCGAGGACCACCTGTCCGCACTCTGCGAGACGATGCGGCTGCTGATCGCGGGGGATGCGGAACGCAGGCCGTCCGCGCTCGCGACCCAGCGCGCGTTCTTCGAACGCTATCTCGCGCCGTGGGTATTCGAATGCTGCGCCGCAATAGGGAAATGTCCTATTGCCAACTACTACGTGCAGGTTGCAGAATTTGCAAAAGATTTCATGGCGATCGATCGTGATGCGCTCGCCATGGACTGAACAAGACAAGATCACGAAATGCACGGTATCCCTTGGAGGGCGTCATGTCCGATGCATCACGGCACGACAGTCTTGCCGATCCTACCCCCAAGCCGCAGGCGACCGACGTCCGTCGTCGCCGCTTCCTGATGGCCTTCGGCGCCGGTGCCGCCGGCGCAGCCGCGTCGGCGCCTGCCGTGTCGGGTCCGGCCGCCGCCATCGCACCGATCGCCGCCGAGCCCGAATCGAAGGGCTATCGCGAAAGCGAGCACGTCCGCAGCTACTACGCATCGACGCGCCTCTAGGCGATGGGCGTTGGGCGTTCCAGCGACCGGGTCCGCCTGCAGGCGGCCCGGAGGCGATAACGGATTCCAGCAGGAGAGACCCATGCCGCTCACGCGCAAGACCGACTCCCTCCGCGGTGCTGCTCCGCGTCTCGCTCGATCCGCGGCGGGTCGCGTCCCGACGATGGACCGGCGCAGCTTCCTGAAGCGGTCCGGGATCGCGGCCGGCGTCGGCGCGTTCGCAAGCCAGCTGCCGTACGGAACGATGCGCAAGGCGGAGGCTGCCGACGACGCCGCACAGGTCAAGCGCGAGGTCCATCGCACGGTGTGCACCCACTGCTCGGTGGGTTGCGCGCTCGACGCCATCGTCGAGAACGGCGTGTGGGTCCGCCACGAGCCGGTATTCGACTCGCCGCTGAACCTCGGCGGCCACTGTGCGAAAGGCGCCTCGATCCGCGAGCACGGTCATGGCGACCATCGGCTGAAGGCGCCGATGAAGCTGGTCGACGGCAAGTACCAGAAGATCTCCTGGGAGCAGGCGATCAGCGAGGTCGGCGACAAGCTCCTTTCGATCCGCAAGGAGGCCGGCCCCGACGCGGTGTTCTGGGTCGGCAGCTCGAAGCACAGCAACGAGCAGGCGTACATGCTGCGCAAGTTCGTGTCGTTCTTCGGCACGAACAACATGGACCACCAGGCGCGCATCTGCCACTCGACGACCGTCGCCGGCGTCGCCAACACCTGGGGCTACGGCGCGATGACGAACTCCTACAACGACATGCAGAACACGAAGTGCGCGCTGTACATCGGCAGCAACGCCGCCGAAGCGCACCCGGTGTCGCTGGTGCACATGCTGCACGCGAAGGAGAATGGCGCGAAGATGATCGTCGTCGACCCGCGCTTCACGCGTACCGCCGCGAAGGCGGATCACTACGTGCGCCTGCGCTCGGGAAGCGACATCGCGTTCATGTTCGGCATGCTGTACCACATCTTCAAGAACGGATGGGAAGACCCGAAATACATCCACGACCGCGTCTACGGCATGGACAAGGTCAGGGAAGACGTGATGGCCAAGTGGACGCCCGACAAGGTCGAGGAGGTGACCGGCGTGCCGGAGGCCGAGGTCTACCAGGTCGCCGAGATGATGGCGAAGAACCGTCCGTCGACGGTCGTCTGGTGCATGGGTCAGACGCAGCACACGACGGGCAACGCGTTCGTCCGCGCGACGTGCATCGTCCAGCTCGCGCTGGGGAACATCGGCGTGTCGGGCGGCGGGGCGAACATCTTCCGCGGGCACGACAACGTGCAGGGCGCGACCGACGTCGGCCCCAACCCCGATTCGCTGCCGGGCTACTACGGGCTGATTCCCGGAGCGTGGAAGCACTGGGCGGGCGTCTGGGGCATCGATTACGACTGGATCAAGAAGCAGTTCGCGTCCCAGGCGATGATGGAAAAGCCGGGCATGACGGTTTCGCGCTGGATCGACGGCGTGCTGGAGAAGAACGACCTGATCGACCAGGACAGCAACCTGCGCGCGCTCGTCTACTGGGGCCACGCGCCGAACAGCCAGTCGCGCGGCAAGGAAATGGTCGAGGCGATGAAGAAGCTCGACATGATCGTCGTCATCGATCCCTACCCGTCGGCGACCGCGGCGATGGCCGCGATGGTGCGCAAGGACGGCGTCTACCTGCTGCCGGCCTCCACGCAGCTCGAGACCTCGGGCAGCGTGACGGCGTCCAATCGCTCGATCCAGTGGCGCGAGCGCGTGATCCGGCCGCTGTTCGAATCCCAGACCGACCAGGCGATCATGTACGCGTTCGCGAAGAAGCTGGGCTTCGGCCCCGAGCTCGTCAAGAACTACGAGATCTGGAAGCCGGACGGCGACGCCAAGTGGGAGGAGCCGACGCCCGAGTCGGTGCTGAAGGAAATCAATCACGGAACCTGGACGATCGGCTACACCGGGCAGTCCCCCGAGCGCCTCAAGCTCCACATGAAGAACATGGCGACCTTCGACGTCAGGACGCTGCGCGCCAACGGCGGTCCCTGCGACGGCGACTATTTCGGTCTCCCCTGGCCATGCTACGGGACCGCGGAACTCAAGCACCCCGGCTCGCCGAACCTCTACGACGAGTCGCGCAGCCTGATGGACGGCGGCGGCTGTTTCCGCGCGAACTTCGGCGTCGAGCGCGACGGGGTCAACCTGCTCGCCGAGGACGGGTCGTATCCGAAGGGCAGCGAGCTCACCACCGGCTATCCCGAGTTCGACCATGTGCTTCTGAAGAAGCTGGGCTGGTGGGACGACCTGACCGACGCCGAGAAGAAGGCCGCCGACGGCAAGAACTGGAAGACCGACCTGTCCGGGGGCATCCAGCGCGTCGCGATGAAGCACGGATGCCATCCGTTCGGCAACGCCAAGGCGCGGGCGGTCGTCTGGAATTTCCCCGATGGCATTCCGCAGCACCGCGAGCCGCTGTATTCGCCGCGCCCGGACCTCGTCGCCAAATATCCGACCCACGACGACAAGAAGGTGTTCTGGCGCCTGCCCACGCTCTTCAAGACGGTGCAGGACGCGAACGTCAAGGACAAGGTCGCCGAGAAGTTCCCGCTGATCCTGACCAGCGGGCGCATGGTCGAGTACGAGGGCGGCGGCGAGGAGACGCGCAGCAATCCGTGGCTCGCCGAGCTCCAGCAGGAGAATTACGTCGAGATCAATCCGTTCGATGCCAACAACCGCGGCGTCAAGGACGGCGAGTCCGTCTGGGTGAAGACCCCCACCGGCGCACAAATCAAGGTGAAGGCGTGGGTGACCGACCGCGTGGGCAAGGGCACCGCGTTCGTGCCCTTCCATTTCTCGGGCTGGTGGGAGGGCAAGGACATGCTCGCGTTCTATCCCGAGGGCGCGCACCCGATCGTTCGAGGCGAGGCCGTCAACACTGCGACGACCTACGGCTACGACGCGGTGACGATGATGCAGGAAACCAAGACGACGCTGTGCCAGGTCGAGAAGTTTGCGGCGTGACGAGGAGACGACAGCCATGGCGAGAATGAAATTCCTGTGCGATGCCGAGCGCTGCATTTCGTGCAACGGCTGCGTCACGGCGTGCAAGCAGGAGAACGACGTCCCGTGGGGCGTCAATCGCCGCCGCGTAGTTTCGATGAACGTCGGCGTGCCGGGCGAACGGTCGATTTCGGTCGCGTGCATGCACTGCTCCGACGCGCCGTGCATGGCCGTATGTCCGGTCGACTGCTTCTACCACACCGAGGAGGGCGTCGTCCTGCACGACAAGGACCTGTGCATCGGCTGCGGCTACTGCTTCTACGCGTGTCCGTTCGGCGCCCCGCAGTTCCCGCAGACGGGGGCTTTCGGCGTGCGCGGCAAGATGGACAAGTGCACGTTCTGCGCCGGCGGGCCCGAGCCCGATGGCTCAGAAGCCGAGTTCCGGAAATACGGGCGCAATCGGCTTGCCGAGGGAAAGCTTCCCGCCTGCGCCGAGATGTGTTCGACCAAGGCGCTCCTGGCGGGCGACGGCGAAACGGTCGCCGACATCTATCGGGAACGCGTCCTGCGCCGCGGCAAGGGCGCCGAGATCTGGGGGTGGGCGACGGCCTACAAGCTGCCGCCGTCGAACGGCAAGGAGCCTGCGGCCGGCACTGGGGGGACCAAATGATGAACGCGATTCGAAGCTCGCTCGTTGCTCTCTTCGCGGTCGCCGCCACCCTCGCGCTCGGAGGCTGCGGCGAACGGCCGCAGGTGATCACCTACAAGCAGGGTACCTACCAGGGCAAGCCCGACACGCCGCCGTGGAGCGGGGCGCAATGGGGTGGCAACAAGCAGCAGTGGGAGGATGCGATCCACCAGCGCAATCAGGCGCAGAACGAGTACAAGCGCACCGGCGGCTAGGGGCCTGAGCCGCGCGCGGCACGCTGGCCATGGCTGCGCGCAGAAGACATCGTGTCCGTAGGAACAAGAGCGAGCCGAGCCTGAACGGGAAGCCCATCATGCGTGAACGCATCGTCAATGCCGTCCTTGCCCTGATCGCGGCATTCTGCATTGCCGGGTCGAGCCTTGCCGCAGCGCAGACCCCGGCCGTCGACCCCGCGCTTGCCGAGGCCGCGAAGGCGCAGCAGAAGCAGCAGAGCGAGCAGCCGCTCAACAATCAGCCGCTGTGGAAGGAAGTCCGCTCGGGCACGCCGCAGTGGACCAGCATCCAGGGCCACGAGGTCAACGTGCTGATCCAGTCGCAGGGCGAGACCTGGCGGGCGCTGCGCAACGGCGTGGTGTCGGTGTGGGCGGGCTGGGCGCTGGTTGCGATGCTGCTGGTCATCGCCGCCTTCTACATGATGCGGGGGACGATGCAGCTGCACGAACCGAAGACCGGTCGCAGCCTGCGCCGCTTCACCGCCTGGGAACGATCGATCCACTGGGCGACCGCGATCAGCTTCAGCATCCTCGCGATCAGCGGCCTCATCATCGTGTTCGGCAAGAACGTGCTGCTGCCGCTGATCGGCTACACGCTGTTCTCGTGGCTCGCGATCCTGTCGAAGAATCTCCACAACTTCGTCGGCCCGCTGTTCGTCGTCTGCGTCGTCCTGCTGTTCTTCACGTTCGTGCGCGACAATCTCTGGCGCAAGCACGATTTCGCCTGGCTCCGGAAATTCGGCGGGTTGTTCTCGGACAAGGACGTGCCTTCGGGCAAGTTCAACGGCGGCGAAAAGCTGTGGTTCTGGGGCGGCCTGCTCGTCTGCGGCGTGATCGTCAGTGCGAGCGGCCTGATCCTCGACTTCCCGAATTTCGGCCAGACCCGCAGCGCGATGCAGACGGCCAACATCGTCCACCTTGCGGTCGCGTCGCTGTTCATCGTCGTCGGGCTCGGTCACATCTACATGGGAACGATCGGCATGGCCGGCGCCTACGACGCGATGCGCACCGGCTACGTCGACGAGGCGTGGGCGAAGGAGCACCACGAGTACTGGTACAACGACATCAAGGCGGGCAAGATCCCGGCCGCGCTGGAAGGCGCGCCGGACGGGCCGGGCGACCTCAAGCAGCATCCCGCCTGATGGGTGTCGGAAACGTTCTCCGGAGAGGTTCGATGCAGACGACATCCCGCGCATTGCTCGCCGCCATTCTCGCGATTGCGCTGTCCGGCACGGCGTTCGCGAAGCTGCCGCCACCGCCGCCCCAGACCCCCGAGCAGAAAGCCGAGGCCGCCGCGAAAGCCAAGGCGGCGGCCGACAAGGACGCAGCCGAACTGGCGGCCGCCCAGGATCGCGTCGCGCAGGTCTACATTGCCGAGCAGAAGGCCAAGGGCATCATCGTGCATCCGCAGCTGCCGTCGACGCCTGCAGCGCCCGCCCCTGCGGCACCCGCGAAGAAGTAACGGCGTGCCTCGCCGCGCAGGCGAGGGCATCGGTGGGGTCGGGCCAGGTCTCGGCTATAATGCGCAGCTCGCGGAGAGTTGGCCGAGTGGTCGAAGGCGCCTGACTCGAAATCAGGTATACGGCAACGTATCGGGGGTTCGAATCCCTCACTCTCCGCCACTATTCATGCGTGGCGCCGCGATAGTGCTCGCTCACTTGTCGGCGTCCCTCTTGCCCGCAATTGGCCCGGTTTCCCGCAAAACCGGCGACACAAGCTGCCCCGCGCGGCGTCTGATGTAGCCATCGGTCGTTGACGCTGCAGCGTGCCCGAGCAGTGCTTGCGCGTGTTTCGAACTCTCCACATCGCTGGCCGCCTTTGGACGCAAGTCCCGCAATTGCCACGTGACCCCTGCGGCCTTGCGCGCGGCCCAGAAGCGCTTCCGGACAGCGGATAGCGTCAGGGGTTGTCCACGCTCGTCGCGGATCAGATAGACGCTGGCGACGGGATAGCTCGTCAGCCGCGCCAAGAGCGCCTCCAGGGGCCCGACGATGCTGATGCGCACCTTGGCACCCGTCTTCCTTTGCTGAACCCACAAGGCCCCGTCCTGCATGTCGATGCGGCGCATGCGAAGGACGTCAGACGGCCGTTGTCCGGTCAGGTACGCGAGTTCAAGGAAGTCGCGTACCAGTTGATCGGCAACCGCTAGGACAGCGCGCAGTTCGTCATCGCGCACATACACGTCGCGATGCGCCGCGCGACCGCGGATCCCAGCGCACGGATTGAGGCCGTCATACAACCCGGTGTTGCGGGCGTACCCGTAGATTGTCGAAAGTAGCGCCTTCTCGCGAGTCGCCGCGATCGTGTCGCCGCGCGCCGTCAGATACTGCCGGACATGAACGGGACGGATGTCCTGCAGGCGACATTTGCCGAAGACCTTGATGAGCATCACGCTCTGGCGCTCATACTCCTTCGACGTCTTGCGCGCGAGCCCCTTCGTGCCATTCAGCAGGTACTCGGCGGCGATCTCAGCAAACGTCTGCGCCTCGATCGCACTGCCGTGCAGCTCCGCATACTTACGGAGTGCGACCGGGAAATCACCGCCGAGCGCCACCTGATTGCGCCCGTAGTAATAGCGTCCCCGCCGCTCAGTCATCAGCGGTGGCAGATGCAGATTGCGAGTTCGGCGGCGTCCCATCATGCCCGGAGCGCTCCGAAGTCCGGGGCCGTAGACTCTACCGCCGGGCCTGACGGTCGTGCAACCATGCGGCGCTCGAAGTACGCGCGCGCCACGCGCGGATAGCCCCCGGCCGATACGGCGAAGCGCCAGCCGTGTGTCGAGAGCCAAGCGATCTGCGCCGACTTGCGCCGATAGCCCGTCAGCTCGACCAGCTCGTCAGGCGTGAGGAAGAGGGTGGTCATTGCGCGTCGCCTACGCGTGCTGGTGGCCCATTGGCGGCATCGCATTCACGTCGTCAGCGCCGCGTTCCGCGCTCATTGCGCTGCCAGGCGCGCCAGGACGCGTTGCAGCGGCCGCAAGTGCCACGTGCCGCCGCCGGGCGACTTGATGCCGAGCGCGTTCAGCTCGCGGACGACCGCTCGCTGTGACAACCCCCGAGCTTTGAATCCTTCGATGACGCCGCGCAGCCTTTCCGTACGTTCACTTGTCCTCGCGCGATTGCACTCGCGTGCGCGGATCAGATTCTTCGGGCCGGTGAGGCCGAGCGCCGTGCCGCGTGCCTTGGCAGCGGCCAGTGCCTCTTTCGTTCGCGTGGCGATCATCGCGCGCTCGTGCTCGGCCACCGCGGCCAATATGTGGACGGTCAGCCGGTTGGCGTCCGGAAAGTCGCATGCGGTGAACGCGACATCGGACTGCATGAGGTTGGCGATCAGCGCGACGTTCCTGGCAAGCCGATCCAGTTTGGCGACGAGCAGTACTGCCTTGCATGCCTTGCACGCGACCAGGGCTTTCGCCAGCTGAGCGCGGTTCCCCTTGCTGCCTGATTCGATCTCGACGAACTCCCCGACGAGGATGCCGCCCACCCGGGTGAGATGCGCGTCGACGGCGCTCTTCTGCGCCGCGAGGCCGAGCCGCGACTCCCCCTGCTGCGAGGTGGAGACGCGGAAGTAGGCCACGAAATTGGAGGTTGTCATCGTGAACTCGCAGGCAAGGAAGCGACTACGCGATCGAAGGGATATTCGGTCGCGTAGTCGGCACGCGCCGATGGGCGACCCGGCCGGGGTGCCCTGGTGGTTTGGGTTGGTTGCCAAAGAGGTTCTGGAACCCTCTGGAACCCTTCGCCGGATCGGCGGTATCGCGCGCGCGCACGATACCCGCACAACGAGAGAGGGTTCCAGAGGGTTCCGGCACAAGGACCGGCGGGCTTCGCGGTTATCCGCAGCATGGTCACTCGCGCGGCGAGAGGGCGGCCGCGATGCGGACCGACTCCTCCTGGGTAAGCCGGATGCCCCGGTATCGGATGCCGCCGCTCCGGTAGCGTTGGATCCCGCGGGCCTGCAGCTGCTCGCTCCACCGCATCTGGGACACCGGATGCTCGCCGCGCCGGTCCTTCCAGCTGGAGTAGGAGCGGTACAGGCGCGTGGACGTCTCGGTGGTGAGCAGGTCGTCGGCGAGATCGCAGCACTCCTCGATCCACAGGCCGAGCGAGTCCATGGCGTGGAGGTACTCCTCGGACGCGGCGCGCACGCGCTCGGGAACCTCAAGGCCGCGCTCGTACCACTCGACGGCGCCTCCGATCATCCACGCCAGGATCGCGCCGGCCTCGGCCGTAAGCTTGCGGAGGATGTCGGGATCGCGGCGATCCCCCTCGAACCTGGCCTCGAACGGCACCAGCACCAGGCGCCGCCGCATCGCGTGGTCCATGCTGCGCATCTGCGGCCGGTGGTTCGCCGCGATGACGAACTTGTGCGTGGCCTCGAACTGGAAGAAGTCCTGGCGCATGAACCGGGCGGTGAGCTTCGTGTCGCCGCTGAGCTCCTTCACCCGCGCCTCGTCCCAGTGCTCGCCCTCGCTCACCTCGTTCGCGACGGCGAGCCGCACGCCGAGTAGCTGGGCGACGTCGGTCGGGTGCCGGTCCCCGCGCTGCGCCATCAGTGTGGAGGAGGGCACCTTGATCGCGTAGCTGCCGGCGACGACCATGAAGACCTCGAGCAGCGTGCTCTTCCCGTTGGCGCCGTCGCCGTGGAAGATGACCACCACCTGCTCGCGCGTCTCGCCGGTGAGCGCGTAGCCCAGTAGCCGCCGCAGGAACGCGACGATTTCGCCGTCCCCCCGGCAGACGTCGTCCAGGAAGCGCAGCCACGTCATCGGCTCGACGCCGAACGCGGGCGCGTACGCCGTGAGCTTGGTCAGGTAATCGCCGGCGTGCGGCCGGACGGTGGCGTCCCTCAGGTCCACGATGCCGGCGGGCGTGTTCAGCAGGTGCCGGTCGGCGTCGAACGCGTCGGAGGAGACCACGAGGCGCGGATCTGCGCGCGCGAGCTGCGCGACGCCGGCCACCGTCTGCGACCGGCCGAGCCGCTTGGCGTCCTGCTTCTCGCAGAAGCTGTCTAGCCCGATCAGGCGGCACAGCTTGCGGATGTCGTCGAAGTGGCGGAGGCCCGCGTCGCGCGCCCAGTGCGTTCCCTGGTAGCGCATCCAGCCCCAGCTGGGGACGTACCGGTACAGAGCCCCGTGCTTGGCGACGAAGAGCAGGGCCACCGCGTCCTCGGTGACCGGCGGCTGGTACGGCTCCGCGCCGACCCGCGCCTGCGTCCCGGGGGCGAGCTTCAGCGGCTCAGTCATCATCGGTCCCCCTCGATGCCGTGCTCGACGCTCCGCGACGCCGTGCTCGACGCTCCACGATGGGGCGCCACGGGCCGAAGCGCTGAGAGCAAAGCAGCAGACGGCGGCGCAGCCGAGCGAACTGCGCGATAACGTAGCCGACGAAGTACGGAGCCGGCCCGCGCGGTGGGGGTGTTCCGGCCCGACCTCATAGCTCGGACACGCCGTACACCCAGAGGCCATCCCTGGGAAGCGCCTTCGCAAAAGCCCGCGCCTCTTCCTTCGTCTCGAACAATCTCCATTGCCACCGATGGGCGTCCCACGTCTCCCAATGCACCAGGAACTTCGGGCGCTTCGGACCGTCCCCGCCCGGCGGGCACCCCGCGGCGTCGCGGCCGCGGGCGGCTTGGGATTCTCTGATTTCGCGCCGCATTGCGCGCTCCTTTCGAGCGGTGGCGGTCTCGTCCCAGCGCCTTTGCTTCTCTTGCCGCCGACGGGCTCTCGCCTTTTCCATCTCGTCTTCCGTTCTCATCGCGTTCCCTCCTCTTCAGCCGCTCGCGCGGCGAGTCCGAGGGTCGTCGTCTTGCGTTGGGTCATGGTCCGTTACTCCTTCGTCTGGCACTGCGGTCCAGGGGTCGCGCCGTAGTCTCAGTGGACGTCGACACGCCCGGAAGATGAACGAAGAGAACCGACCGGGCCACGGAATCAATTGAGGCATTTCTTCCCGCGAAGCGCGCTGCTCGTCACGCCCCAAGTGAGTGGGGGAATTCGTCCGAACCGATTTCGGCTCTGATGAAATCGCGTTCGGATTCGCCGAACTCCCGGTAGCACCCCTCGGCGAAGCTTCGGGCCCTCTCGTGGGCGGCGTCGGGAAGGTCGCCGCGCCCTGGCTGGCGCGGCCCGATCGCCGCGCCGCGCACGAGCTCGGACGCGATCTCGTCAAGCGCGCGCTCTTTGAGTCCTGTGACGCGCTTCTCCTCTCCGGCGATTGATCTCATGCGTGCGATGACGCGGTACGCGACCAGCCAGCGCACGTACGTCTCGCGCTCCGACCTTTTCTCCCGGCCCTGGTGTTGGCGGCCCCCGATGCCGAGCGCGTTCTTCGGGTCGTCGCCGTTCGCAATCCGTGCTAGCGCGGCTGCGAGGAACCTCGAGTCGGCGTCGCACAGGACGAGGTTGGTCTGGATCGACTCGGAAATCCGGAAAAGGCGCGCCTTGCCGGGCGGCATATGCCTCGTGTAGAAATCGTCAATCGCGCTGTCCCAGAGCCGAGCGTCGTCGGGTACGTCCTCGCGCGGTTTCAGGCGAGCTTGGGATAGATCAATCGAGTCACTCATCGCTGTTACTCCTCTCACATTCGAGCACCGCGAAGGCGGCGCTCACGGTTGCCGTACGTCCTGTAGTTACGGGGCCGACCTGACCGGTGCGACGGATGCGCGGCATCCGATGTTGCGGAGCGCAGCGGCGACCCTCTCGGCCTCGTCGCGCGTCGCGCACCGGCGGAACAGGTAGCGGCGGGCGCCGCCTTTCTCGCAGTACACGGCGAACAACTTGGGCGGGCGCTCGGCCGGCCCCCCAGCGTTGCCGAACGACGCGCATCTCGATTTCGCCCTCCCACCCGCGCGCGCTGCCTTAGTGCTCCCTGGTCTCATGCGTCGCTCCTTTCCACCCAGGTGCGACCGCCGTCGGCGACCGCATAGCGCCGGCGCATCGCCGGGTGGTCTCCCGCACCGGGACCAGCGCTCGCGCCCGGTGGCGGCCCGGTCCTCTCGCGGGGTAGACTTCCCGTCTACCCGGCGAGCACATCGCCGTGCCCTCGGCGCAACCCCTGGCGCCCGGATCGGCACCGCGTACTTGGGCGGGCGGACGCGCAGTCACGCCGCGCTGCCGCCCGACCTCTCGCGCCGCTCACCGACGTTTCCGCGGCGAGCACTCAGTAACGATGTAGCTCGCCTCGGTAGCCCCTCGCGCGCGGGAAATATTTTTTACCGACCGAAATTCAGGGGCTTAGCGGCACTCTTGGCGATGCCCCGAGTACCGCCTGCGAAGTGCTCCGCGGCGATTCTTGCTGGGCGGGGAAGCGTCGGCAGGACGCGCCCGGCGCTGGGGCGCTTCCGCCCAGGCAGGCGCACCGTTGTCCTCGAAGACGTAGGGAGCGACGTGGTGCCCAGCATCGCCGGGCAGCGCAGGCCGCGGCGGCACAGCGTCGCCCTCCATCGAAGATTCACAGAAGCCCGCGCTCGGCGAAGCTGATCGTCTTCTCGGCGCCGACCACGAAGTGATCCAGCGTCCGGATGTCGACCAGCGCCAGCGCCTGCTTCAGCGCCGACGTCAGCAGCTCGTCGGAGCGACTCGGCTCGGCGAGGCCGGAGGGATGGTTGTGGGCGAAGACGACCGCCGCGGCATTGCGGCGCAACGCCTCCTTGACGACCTCGCGCGGGTACACGCTGGTCTGGGCGAGGGTGCCGCGGAACAGCTCGTCGCAGGCGATGAGGCGGTGCTGGGCGTCGAGGAACAGCGCCAGGAACACCTCGTGCTCGAGCATCGAGACGCGCAGCCGCAGGTAGTCCCGCACCGCCTCCGGGCTGCTCAGGAGTGGCCCGCGGGCGCGCAGGCGGCTCTCCAATACACGAAGCGCCTTCCCAATCACCTTGTCGGCTGCATCGTCCGCCGTAGCGCTCCCAATGCATTTGCGACCTTCGTTGCTTGCCATGCCGAAATTTTGTAGCCGCGGCTCGCCAAACTGGGGGAAGGGCGTTTGCTTTCGGACGGTGGGATCTACTGGATCGAACCTGCGAACGATTCTTTCCGAGGGTCAAGGCGCGGCATTTCCGAAAGGCCGGGCACCCGAGTGGCGGCCTTGACCGTCGCCTTTATGACGGCGGGCGGTGCGGCGTTCGAATCACTACTGAGTAATGCAGCAGCACTGCCAGTCATGCAGAATGACTAGAAGTCCTGCTTATTGACACACGACTGAAAATCCGCCAACATTATCCCGGGCGCTGGTTTCCGGCGTTCGCGCAGCTCTTTGAAAATTCGGATCCTAAGCGCACGACTCTAAGCGGCACGGGGGCATTCGTGCCGGAGTGGGCGGACTTACGCCCCTGAATGGTTCGCGGCATCCGTCGCGGACCGCGTGCAGGCAATCAAGCACGTACGCGCTCTTGCGACCATCGTCGTGGTGCAGCCGGCAGCTAATCTGCCGGAAGCCCTGCGGTCGTAGTGGCGAGCGCGCGGAGCGCAATTCTTGCGCTCCGCTGGATGTGGGTTACTCGGTTCTCCTCGGGCCTCCAATCGGGGTCGTTGCTACTTGGCGAGGGCAATGTTGCCCTTTTCCGGAGGATCCGGCAGTGAAACACAGAGACCTGCAGCAGGCGCTACGGTTGATCAACGTGGTACTTGCCGACCCGAGAGTAGAACCCGGCCAGGCTGATCAGTTGCGGAGGGCTAAGCGAGAATTGGAGCAAGTGGCGAGGTCCGGGAGGCTCGATGCACGAAAGATCTTCCGAGCCATCGAACTTATCGCAGCGGTGCTCCATGACATCGTTAACTAACGCAACCGCTGGGCCAGAGTAACCCATTTTCTATGGAACAAGATTTCGCCAAGGCATTCAGAGTAATTCGTGCGGCCTTCGGACTTCGCCAGTCCGAACTGGCCGCGCGGATGCCCATCACGGCAAGTCAACTCTCGCTAATCGAGTCGGGGAAGCGCCAGCCGAGCGTTCGAGTTGTGAAGGCTCTCGGCGATGCGGTCGGTGTCCCGACGGCGCTCATCTCGCTTCTCGCCTCCACGACGGATGAGGTCGACGGCAAATCAGACGACCACATCGCTGACCTATCACGCGCGCTGTTGCGTTTGCTCGTTTCCGCTAAGCAAGACGCGCAAGGTTCGCTTCTATAGGGCGCACTCCGTGGAGCCAATCCTCTCGGAAAGGGATCTTGCGTCTCGATTGGGCTTTCCGCTTCAGCGACTGCGTCGCATCGCAGGCGAGGTGGCCAAGCACTACCGCGAATTTCAGGTGAAGAAGGGCGACAAGGTTAGGGTGATACGGCCCCCGCTGGATGACCTGAAGGAAATTCAGCGTCGCATTAAATTGAACGTGTTTGATCGGGTTCCACTGAGTGACGCGGCACACGGAGGGGTAGGGGGGAGATCGCCGAAGACGAATGCCGGGCAGCATCTCGGGCAGGCGTGCGTGATCAATCTCGACGTCAGGAAGTTCTTCGACGAGGTCCACCACGAAGAGGTATACGGACTATTTCGGAAGGAGCTCGGATTCGGGCGCGAGGTGTCCCGGCTGTTGACTAGGCTAACGACCCTCGGCGACTGTCTACCGCAGGGCGCCCCGACGAGCACGGCAATCGCGAACCTACTACTGGCCAAGCCCGTCGACAATCCCATCTCTGGCAACGCAAGCCGGGTGGGCGTCCGCTACACGCGATTCGTAGACGATATCGCGCTATCGGGCACCAACCCAAGACCGCTGATCGCTTCGGTTGGCAAACACCTCTCGCGGCGCAGGCTTCCCATGTATCGGCGAAAGGCCGGAATCCAGACGCAGTCGAAGCTCAAGATCACCCATTCGCGATGCCGGCAGGAGGTGACGGGCCTAGTCGTCAACGCACGATCGGGGCCGAGCGTTCCGCGCGACTACCGCGACAATCTTCGGTCGGCGGTTTATTCGCTCCGAGCCGCCGATCGGCTGGCACTTCCCGCGGCGCTTCGATCAGTCCGCGGAAAAATCGAGTACGTTCGTAAGTTCAACCCCGGAACGGCAAACCGGATGGAACGCCTCTTGACGAGTCTGCTTGCCCTGCGCTCGTGAATTCCCGTCCGAGCGATCGCTCGAATATCTACGAAGCGATGCCGCTGTAGTTTCCAAGGAGCAAGCGCATGGGCGTCGTGCCGATCGAACATAAAGAGATACTGATCAACGATTTCGCCATTCGATCGTTCCGCGATACGGCCGATAGCGATTACATCGTCGCGCGCATGGCGTATCGAACGAAGCAGGTATCGCCGTTTCTGTGGAACAGTCTTCACGCTCTCGAGAAGTACACGAAATGCATCCTGGTGCTTAACCGAATAGATTCTCGAGATCTCGGACACGACCTCGCGCGAGCGATCACGCGGCTCGACAACCTGAAGTTCCGCGTCCGGCTCTCCGAGGGGACGAGGGCCTTCGTCAAATATCTCGATGGACAAGCCCAGTACCGATATGGTGAAGCGTGCACACATACGGCCGGACCGGAGCTGATGCGCCTCGATCTGGCCGTCTGGGAGCTGCGTCGGTACGCGCACTCGATCGACTACGAAGTCCAGATGCCGGATCGCCGGCTTAGTGCGCTCGAAAGCGAGCTGCGCGCCATAGAGGCCGCGGAAGATCAACCGCACCGCTATCGGCTGATCGGAGGGCAACTCGAAAAGATCATCAATGACGCCAAACACCCGGCGCGCGAGCCGCTCCTGTGGCAAAACGCGTGGTTCGGCAAGAAGCATCGCAGGAACGTGCGCTTGGCCGTCTATCTTTACGCGACGAACTCGCCGCTATCGTTGCATCCGGAGATCCTTGATGATGTCCGGAAATTCGCATTCGTGCCGAAGGAGGCAGTCGAGGCCTATACGATACGAAGCTGAGCCGCGAGCAACAAGTCGCCAACAGCGGCAAGGG
This sequence comes from uncultured Pseudomonadota bacterium, assembly GCA_963816415.1. Taxonomy (GTDB): domain Bacteria; phylum Pseudomonadota; class Gammaproteobacteria; order Burkholderiales; family Casimicrobiaceae; genus VBCG01. The sequence continues at coordinate 214,528 of CAWFKR010000017.1, read as the reverse complement.
CGTGTCGGCCGCGTGAAAAGGCCGCTAATCGAACGGCGGTGGCTGTGTGCAGTAGCGCGACCCCTTCCGTTCGCGCGAAGCGCTCCGGGTTCAGAAGCAAACCGCGCCTACCGCCACCAGCCCGGGTCCGTCACGACGGCGAGGACCACGAAGATCACCAGCAAAAGCGCGGCCAGCTTGAGCGCCCAGAGGTACACCCTGAGGCCCACCACCGCGTAGTGAACCAGTTTTCCGACCGTCCTCCTGTCCTCCGGCCGGATCCGGCCGTATCCGTCCTCGTCGCCCCGCTCCATCTCGCCTCCCCCGGTTGAACATCGCCGCCGATTGCCGCGGCGGCCCACAATAGACGCGTCGTCTACCGGGCCGCCACGCCCGCGCCGGCGCCCTCGCGGGCTACGGGGGCCAGACCCACGACGCCAAAGCGCACGACGCGTGATGGGTTTGATCCTCACCTTGCGAAGGGACGTCAGGACGTGAGAAGGCGGCGACATTTCTTGTCCGCGGTCGCTTCGAGCCCATGAACCCGACGCGCCGCGCTTTGCTGAAGTGGCTCCCGGTGGTCGCGCTTGACGCCGCCGCTGCGGTCGTTCGGGTCGGTGCGTGGGGAGGGCGGCCCGGTCAACCTGGTGGGCTTCGGGGGCGCGGGCCATGGCGACTCTGACGCGCTTCGTGGAGGCGCACCCCGCGGCGCGCGAGCTCTGCCGCGTCGACCTGGCGGAGCGGCGCCACGTCCGCGGCGCGATCACCTACGACGGGGAGCCGTTGAGGCTTTCCACCGAGCCGCCGAGTGGGCCCAGCGTGGTGGTGGCAGGTCTCGGCTACGGGCCGGGAGGAGAGTCCTCCTTCGAGTTCGCCTCGACGGCGCGGGACAGGTGGCAGCAGCGCGAGGTGCGAGGGGGTGCTCGTGCTCCCGTTCGAGTTCGAGGGCGACCGCCGCGAGAGGGACCTCGCGCAGGCGGAGCGGTTCGTCCGGTGCTTCCCCGGACTCGCTCGTGGTGGACAACGAGCGGTTCCTAGGTGACGCGGACGACGAGTCTCTGCTCGAAATCTACGAGCGCGTTAATACCGTTGCCAGCGAGATTCTCACACAGGCCATTAGTCTGAAATGAACTGACGCCTTGCCACCGAACAGTGTTGACTCGAAGGGGCGTGGCGCGCCAGGACGATCCTGTGCGGCGAGTGCCTCGTAGCGATGCTGATCGACGGCGGGGTCCTGCAGACGTTGCGTAGTAAGCCAGTCGAGGCGACGGCGGTGACCGACTGACGCGGGTCAGCGGGAATCCTGCGAACGACTAAGGATCGACACCGTGGCTACGTCGCGCTACCCTTCAACACGAAAAATCTAGCCTTCCAACTCGTCGCAACCCAACAATGCGCAGAATAGGAATCCTCCTACCCATGGTTGCTGCAGCTTCAGTGCTGGCGCCATGGTGCGCCCACGCTAGCGACACATTACTGCAATGCGACGGGAAGCCCAAAGTTGAATGGGGCAAAACCACGCCGACGCCGGGCAGCTTCCATTACAGTGTTGCGTTTGATGAATCGCGCCAATTTGTCCGATTCGGCGTAAACAAACTGAACCGGGACGTCAAATTCTCCAAGACATCGATCCAGGCGGCGTGGGTGGAGCCACCGACCGGTCCGCCAGGGACCTCATTATCAAACGTTGCCCTTAGAGGTTGGATCCAAATAGATCGCATCACCGGAGGATTTATGTATGGGACCATCGTTGAGTCCACTGACGGCGCTCGGCTTTCAGCTGAGCAAGAAGACGCGGCGAATGACCTGTACAAGCCCTTCCTGATTACCGGCATCTGTAGGCCCGCCAAAGCTGCCTTTTAATCGCATTGCGTGCGCTTGACGCACACCTGCGGTCCATGTGAGCGGACATATTCGCCCGCTGTAGGGTAAACGGCAGCGTGCTTACTCCCACTTGTCCTTCGCCTTTGCATCTGCGTTCGTCTGCCACTGCATGTTGTAAGGCGCATCGGCCCCGCCGTGCTTGAGCGCTTGAACGTGATCGACGGTCCAGCCCGGGCAAGCGCCGTAGGTCTTGCCGGTAGCGGGGCAGGGATGCGCTTTCCTGAATGCTTCCTTGGCGTGTGGATCGCGGGCGATCCGGCCGTGTGCGTCTCGCTTAACGCCGGGATAGGCGCGGCTCTTGTGGGAATGGCTCGCGGAGTGGTGCGAGCGGCTCGAGCCATGGGAAGCGCTCGAATGATGCGAGCCGCGCGCGAAGGCGCCAGGAGATGCCAGCAGGGCGGCCGTCAATGCTGCGGAGAGGAGAGCGCGCCTCATCGTTCGTCTTCTTCGTGCGCCGAATTGTGCGACTGCCTGCGCCTGACCGCAATCCCGGCCCGCCGCACGCTTCTATCGCCTCGTGACGTGGGCAGGTAGCACCGTCGTTCGCACCGGTTCGCCCAAAGGCGGGGGCGCATCCACCCTAGCCCGAGGGTCCGCAGGACGCGCTACAGGCCGATCTATGCGGTCCCGCTTGCCGTGCCGAGGCGCGCCGCGGCACAATCGCCGCGGTTCAACAACGATAACGGGGGTGACTTGGGGCGCGTTCGATGGAGAAATGTCCTATGCGCCTTCCTGTAAAGCTCGCCATGATCGCCGCCACATTGGCGGCATCCGCGCAGGCCGCTACCTTGACCGCAGACCAGCAAACCGTTGTTGACAAGGCGAAGGCGCTTCTGACACGCGACTTCAAGGACCCATTGTCGGCGCAGTGGCGCGGTCTATTTCTCCGCGGCGATAAGACCTTGTGCGGTGAAGTAAACGCCAAAAACAGCTTTGGCGCCTATGTCGGATTCCATCGGTTCTATGTGGTCCTGTCCATGAGGGACGCTGAAGCCGACAACTACGTTGGAGCGGATGCGGCTGCGCTCCACAATGTATTCGTTGCCATGTATCCGAAGGCCTGCGGACCGAGCTTTTCGTTTCAGGGACACACCTACGACAATGGTCCGCGCATTGACGTTCCAGCGCATTGACATCGCAACGTTGGTTCGCCGGCCAAAGCCGCGGCGCCGCTCTTACGATCCATTCCCGAGGAGCGCATCCCCGGCCGTTTTGCGAAGCGTGAGATTAGTTGTTCGGCGGTGATCGGCTCTCTAGCGTCAGGCCGTCAATCGTTGCCATCGCGTCGGCTGCCTGACGCCGCAATGCCTGCATCACTGCCTCGTCAACCGGCATGGCGGTCTGGCACTCGCTGCACGCGATTACCCGCGCGTCCCAGGCCAGTTTGAGCCTGTTGAACGCCTTGCGTATATTGGGCGGCATGATCGATCAACGGCATCGCAAGCCGCCACCGTCCTCGGGGAAGTAAGACATGTCTTTCGATCTAATTAAACGAGCCTTCGCACAAGTCGTCCCGTCCTCTCCCTCGGGCAACGACCTGATGGCGTTTTTGCCTATGGTCGCTATTCTTGCGGTCATATATTCTATTCGTCCGCAACAGGCAAGGGCGACTAACGAAACAAGGCGCGGGGGACAGCACAGTGGCACAGCAAAATGTCTTGGATAGGACAGTCGTTGTTAAGACCTACAAGGGAAATCAGGAACGGGCAACGGCGCTATTCCAAAAGGACGCTGTCAATATGGCTCAGAAGGGATATTTCCCAACTTCGCAGAGCTATGCCCCCGGCGCTTATGGTTGCGGCACATTTGTCGTTGCTCTTCTCCTGTGTTTCGTCCTCATAGGAATCATCATCTTCATTTACATGCTGCTAGTTAAGCCTGAAGGTACGCTTTCCGTCACTTACGAATACCGAGAAGCCGCTGCCGCAAAGGCGCTTGACGAGAAGACCTGCCCGAAATGCGCGGAGCAAGTTAAGGCGGCCGCAAAGGTCTGTCGCTTCTGCGGCCATGAGTTCTAAGACCACGCCTAGCGCTCAGCCTTCGCGTCGGCCGCGCGCCGGGACAACTCCGCCACCTCGACGAGGGAGCCGCGCAGCGGGAGATCGAAAGGCGGGACGGCGCTCAAATTCGGGAGGAAGACCGACGAGGGTGGGCACAGATTCGCCAGGACGCGAAGGGCGAGACCCAAGCGGACCGGCAAGCGGTGATAGACGAGCAAGCGAGAGAGCTCAAGCGCCTTGACGCGAAGACATATCGGTCCACACGGTGATCGGGTGGGACTACAAGACGCGCATAGACCCGGCCCACCCCGCTTGGCGGGGCTGCGTGATCGTTTGCCGCGAATGCCTGACCGCAATGCCGGTTGACGAGGGGTGCTGCAGGCGTTGCGGCATCAGGCAGCCGATGCGATGGAAACGATTGACCATCTAACCACCCCGGGCTCGTCGCCGACTGCGTAGATCGACGCAGGAGCGTTTCTACATGCCGACCGGCCAAGGCGGATAGGTCCGCGCGCGCCGGCTCGCCGAGCACCGGGCGTAGGTCGAGGAGTGGGTTAATGCGCCATCAAACTCTCGCCAGCCTCCAGCACCCGACGCGCATCCGCAATGATTGCCGTAAGGCGGGTTGCGCATGGGCGATGGCGAAGCCGATATGCTTTAGCCAATGCCTAAGAAAGCCCGCTTCTTTCTGCTCCTCAACCCGCATGAGGGACGCCGCCGAGCTGATGGCCCGAGTGCGCGCTGTGCGGCGCGATAACGACGCAGCCGCTCGACGCGGCGTGGAGCATCGGGTACGTCATGTGCCCCGAGTGCGGCGTGCAGGCGAAGCTGACCGCCGAGGTGCTGCGGGGGCTGGCGGAGCAGGCGGCAGCCAGGCGAGGAATAGCCATATAGACCGGCTACTCGGGGCCAGTTGACGCCGTCGCGAGAGAGCATCGTCCCCACCGACCGCGACTGCCAACCAGCACAACTTTGCCCCGCTTCGACGCGGCCCTTGTTCTATCGTGGTCCGATGGACTCGCGCATTTCATCCTGCGCGGGTAGAGTGACGGCGGCGCGCCGATAGGTTCCGGCCGGGGCCGCTAACGACGGAGGCACACCGTCAACACCGCACGACCCATTCACCCGAGTGGAGAAGTCGGTATGAATAAGAAGTGCAAGTACTGCGCGATGGAGATCCCCTCGGCTGCGAAAATCTGCCCGTATTGCCGGAAGACACAAGGCTGGACGCTGCCCGCGAAGATAGTGGGATTCGTTATCGGCTCCATCGTGCTAGGCGGATTCATATCGAGCTTCAACGACCATCCCGCCACCACACCCTCCACGGCGCGCTCAGCTCCGCCCGGCACACCGAGCGCCGCAGCCAGCTCCGCGCAGACAGCCCGCCGCAAGGACGGCCGACGAAGCTGCAGCATGGAAAGCCATGCCCGCTTCCGCACACATTGAGGCGGCTCAGGCTCTGCTCTCCAGGCGCTGGGCGCCGAGCCCCGAAGCGTGGGCCAGGGCAGCGCTCGCAGGGGGAAGAAGCTCAAAGAGCCAGACAGCGCCATGGTGACGAAGAAGGAATGGGCGGACGTGAAGACGCGGCTCGGTCCTCATTGTGCGAGGCCCCAGCCGGAGTACAAGCACAGGCGCAATCGCTGCTGCGGGCAATGGATGAGGAAGACCGGAAGGCCGCTGCGGAGGCTGCCCAAGTCCACGCGGCAACCGCCAGGGTCGCGGCGCGAAAGCTCTTCGCGCAAACACCCTAGAACAACGCCTGGTGGACGCGCGGATGGACGTAGACGTGACTGCGTCTGGTCCGCGTAACGAATCGCTTACCATCAAGTGGATCCTGGCAAACAAGGTGACTGCGAATGACTTCACCAAGTCGGGCATTCCCACAGAGGCAGAGAGCGCGGGATTCAAGAGGATGATCCTTACGGACGGATATGGCGTGTCATGGACATGGACTTTGCATCCAAAACAGAAGTGATTGGATTCATAGGCGCGCCCGCGTGCCGATCGGCGTAGCGCAATCGTGATTCCGCGCGTGGCTCGCCAGGCACTGGGCGCAGGGCGCGCACGGGCCGGGCACGGCCTCGTTCGCCGCCCGACGTCGCTCCCGACCGGCGCGGCTGGTACCGCCCAGCTGCGCGTTCCCCGGCGCGGCACGTACCCTCCATGCTGGCCCCCTCGTCGAGCGTGGTGGCTCAAGCGTGGTGGCCCGCGGTGCCGGCGGCCATTGGCCGCTGGGATCAGGTCGTGTGGCTGAGGTACGTTGGCTACGTACCGGGCGGCGGCGTGGGATCGCCAGCTGCCGGTTGCCTCGTCAATGGCTGGTTACCGGAAAATTCCACGATGATAGCGACCGGCAGGTGTTGGCCGGACTGAGACGGTCGATGGCTACTACGGTCTGGCTCTGGCCGCTGCAACAAGTCTCGGCTACAAGACTTTCGTATTGTCCAGGATGATCGCACGGCCAGCTGTACAACTTGCCGCTCAGCCGATTCTTCGCTGCGCCTCCGACGCGCGGATGAAGCGAGACAGGTGGAAGCTCGCCAGCTTGACGTCCTCTTCGGAGAGCTGCCGCGGCTCGTGCTCCAGGAAGTGGGGCAGGGCCTTCGGGTTCAGCACCCAGATGCCGCGAGGGTGCGCGGACGCCTGCTCGACGAACCACCCGGGGAACACGACCACGGGGCGGACCTCGAACTTCCGGCCGGTGCTCTCCGACAGCAGGTCCCTCAGCCAGCCGGACTGCGCCCGCGCCTGGATGACGGGGTCGCGGTCGGGCTCGAGGTTGCCGCGAAGGATCCTCTCCCCGTCGAATCGAATGCGCGCCTCTCCGCGCGCGGGCTTCGACCAGGCCTTGGTCTCCACGGTGAACACGCCGGCGGGCCCGATCAGCGCGTGGTCGACGTTGAAGCCGTCGCCGACGAGGTCGTGGAACACCCGGTAGCCTTGCTCGCGGAGCCCCTCGAGGAACTGGCCGACCGCCCTCTCGCCGTCGGCGGCCGCCGCAGGGACCTCAGCTGCGGGACCGCCCTGGCGACCCGCCAGGCGGCGAAGGCCACGACGCAGACCGCAAGAGCCGTGAAGGCCGCCGGCTGCGGCGGCCGCCCCGTGAAGTACCGCCACCACTCGAGGGCGGCCAGGAGCACCGCGAACATCGCGGCGAGCAGCGGCTGCTCGAGCTTGTCCTCCAGGAGCTTGCGCCTCGCCTCCTCGACGGACTGTCCGGGATTGCGGAGCGGCGGTCCTTCAGCGGCGATCGCGAGCCGCCCACGGCGGTCAGACGCTGGCCCCGAGACCGGACTGGTTACCGAGCGCGACGATTCAGTAGGGTATGCCGGGCGCCGCCCTGGCACTTCGGGCACCGCCGCTCAAAGATGTCGGTACCGTTGGCCCCGTAAATGTTACCGCAGCCGGGGACCAGGCACTCGAGCTTGTACGCTCGCGCGAGGTGGCCCGTGCCTGCCGCGCCGCGGTGCCCGGCGCAGCGCTGGTTGTGAGGGTTGACGTACCCGACGCGCGTGGTCTCGGTGTCACCGCTCATGAATTCTGGGCCCCCGTTGTCCATGACGCCTAAAGTACCAGATGTCGGGCTCGCCGCGCGAGTGCCTGTAGGCCGAGACGGGGTCGCAGGGGCATCGCACAGAGGCCCAGGCCCCGGAAAGGATTTCCTGCCACCACGAGATCCCGGGCTGCTGGGCCGGCCCGGACGGCGTTGCGGCGACCTGCCGGACTAGCTACGCTACCGCTCCGTAAGTATATCGTGGGGCGACATGACCTGGCGATCAACTCTAATTGGGGCCAACAATGGCCGCAATTATTCCCTCGAGGCTGACACACGAGATATCTGGCACTCGTACCCCCTTCGATACGTGGCCCGGGTGCGTCCGGTTCAAACGGCGAGCGTACGTATTCCGTAACGCGAAGACGTGGCGAGAAATGAGTGGAGCCCGAGCGGCTGCGGTCGGTGGGCCCTATGCGGTACTTGATCTTATGAAGACGCGTCGATCGCGCGCCGCTCCGTCTATGGGTAATGCAACTGAAGCGAGGGCCTGCACCCGTGAATGCTGAAGACCTCCTCGAGGCACTTGGGCGCAAGATCGGCAGCAACAAGCGCCGACACCTAGCGCAGTTTCTCGGCGTTAGCGAGATGGCGCTCTACAACTGGGAGCGCAAGAAGAAGCCTCTCACTGCCAGTCAGCTTGCGAACGCCTTTGCCAAGGCGGAGCGCGCAGCATTTCGCAGGGCGCAAACGCAGGTGCTACGCCCGATCGCGGAGTTCTTTCCGATTGAAGTCAGCCGGTCCCGTGGGGGCGTTAAGTTCGAGCTCTTCGCGACCGATCGGACGTCCTCGGCTTACCGCGCCGGCCTGCGCAAGCAATTAGAGGCGACGAAGGGGGTGTACCGGTTCTACGACTCCCGCGGGCGGGCGCTCCACGACGCAGGACCGACCGCCCCACACTCCGGGCACCGCACTGCGAGATTCGCCGGATGGCGCTCGACCGCGACGACGGCAAGCTCGGAGTGCGCGCAGAACGGCCATTCGCGGAGGTCCATCGCGACAGGATAGAGGTGCCGCGCGCCCGCGCCACTGGCAGAAATGACTGGGAAACGCCCCCGCATGGCGGACCGCTTTCCCTCGCAACCCGATGGACTCGCGCATTTCGCCCTGCGCGGGTAGAGTGACGGCGGGTGCGTCGGTTCGGTTCGGGCCGAGGCGCTACTAATAGGCCCACCATATGCCGGTTGACGCGACAGTTTCGCAACGATTCGCCGAGCTTGCGACCCTGAGCGAGGGTCTACCCGCTTCTCGATCGGGAAGCGGGCTCCCCGCTTACGAAACCAAGGCGTGGCAGCAATGGGCAACGAGTGCCCAGCACATCATTCGGTTGGCGGTTGGTGATAGTTCATCTCACGCGAAGAACTTTGCCACTGCATACGCAAAGTGCAAAGGGTGGATAGGCGAGGTTGATGCGCTCAAGGGAATCTTCCTTGCCGCGCGGGCCGACTACGATGGCGGATATGCGACCTCGCTCCAAGTGTTGATCTCCGGCGAGATCTATGGGGACTTCGTCGCGCTGGCAAAGGCGACGTTGACAGACGGTGCGAAAGACGTCAGTGCGGTGCTGGCCTGTGCGGCGCTCGAAGATGCCCTGAAGCGATATGCCGCCGCCAACGACATCGATGTCGACAATCGGACCATGCAGGATGTCGTTGAAGGCCAAAGGACTGGTGACCGGCGCACACAAGAGCATCTTGGATACGATGCCGAAGATTCGCGACTACGCCATGCACGCGAATTGGTCGAAGATATCCGCACACGACGTGACAGCGTGATTGGATTCGTCGAGAATTCCTGCTATCCGAGTTCAGCGGCCCTTGACGCCGCGTGGCTCGCCTCGCACTGGGTGCAGGTCGAGGAGTGGTTTAAGCGCGCTTAAACCGGACCTCCATCAACCGCAGCATGTCCGCACCGCCTGCCGCGAGGCGGCTCAGGCGATGCCGCCTTCCTCCATCAGTATGTCGAGCAGCAGACCGGCGATCATCGCAAGCTGATCGCTCTCGCTCGCGCGGCCCGGGTCCTTCCTGATCTCGCGTTCCTTGGCGGTCAGCGCCCGCCGTGCCGCGTCGATCGCGCGCTTGTAATGACCCAGCGGTTTCTGCTCAGGTCAGGCTGCTAATGCGTAGGTTGCCGCCGGCGTCTTCATGCCCAATGCCTGGTGTGGCCGACGGTGGTTGTAAAAGCTGATCCAGTCGCCGATGACGCGTGCCGCATGCTGCAGCGTCTCGAACCGATTGCGATGCGCGCATTGCTCCTTCAAGGTCCGGATCACCCGCTCCACCATGCCGTTCTGCTCCGGGGTATGCGGCGTGATGAACTCCTGCCGCAGGCCGTAGCTGCGTACCAGGGCGGTGTAGCTGCGACTGGTGAAAACCAAGCCATTGTCACTGCGCAGCAGGAATGGCGTCGGCACCCGCCCCAGCGTGCCGTAGCGGGCGATCAGCGCTTGCTCGAGGGCCGACTCGGCCGTCTTGGCCTTGCCCGACCGCGACAGGTGCCAACCCAGCAGCTCTCGCGTATGGCAGTCGATTACCAGCGCCAAGGTGGTCCATTGGTCGCGTCCAGCCCAGATCCGACACAGGTCGGTCGCCCACCGTTCGTTGGGCGCCTGCGCCACCGACGGCAGTGCCTGGACCCGCGGTCGGAAGCCGACCGGACGCTTCTTCACCTGCCAGCCCTTGAGCTGGAAGACCCGTTGCACCGTGTTCTTGTTGAAGTCGAGCAGGTGCGCCACGGTGCGGTAGCCGAAGGAGGGGTTCTCCTCGATCAGCGCCTTAATCGGCTCGGCGAATCGAGGATTGACCTTCGGCGCGGCCTTGGTCGGACGGTAGTAGACCGTCCGCCGCGGCACGGAGAACCACTGGCACAGCTTGCTGATCGAGACGTCGATGCCGTCGGCTTTGAGTCCCTGGCGGATCGTCTGGATCATTTCTCGTCCTCGCCCAGCAGGGACTGCAATTTTTTTCGGGCACGCAGCTCAGCATCGCCTCGCCGTACGCCTCCTGCAGCTCCTTGAGCTGCCGCTCGTACCCCTCGCGGATCTCCAGAGGCTTGGTGCGCAGCGCGTTCTCCATCCCGCGCTTGCCTTCGTCGACCCATTCCTCGATCTCGGACGGCGTCAGATCGAAGGATCGACTTCGCCTCCGCGACCGTCGTCTTGCCCTGGATGATGTCCAGCACCAACGCGGCCTTGCGCCGCGCCGTCCACCGCTTGATGTCCTCTTCCATCACTGCGCTCATGTCATGACCCTCTCGAAATTATGACTTGAGCAGAAAATCAGTGGGTCATTACACGCTTGCGCAGCTGCGGATCGCGCCACGCCTCGGCAAAGGAAATGCGCCGATGTCCTACCGACATCAGCTTCGGGCCGAAGTATTCGGAGACGGTGTGGACGGCGTCGCCCATTGGGACATGCTACGCCCGCCGACGAGCCGCTCGGCGGGCACTGGGCGCAGGTCGAGGCGCAAAAGAAAAGCCCGCCGGGGGTGGCGGGCTGGAGGGGAAGGAGGACCGCTGTTGTTCTGCTGCGCAGACTAGTGGTCGCTGGTTACGGGGTGATGACGGTCGCACCGCCGATTCCACGCGAAGACCGGGCGCTCGATGGTGCAGCGCGGCAACGCTGCCCGACTGTCGGCGACGTTTACATATGAGGGGCTTCCATACGCGCTCCGCGCGGGCAAAGCACAAATAATCAATGGGCTGCCGATGGTGGCGCGCATTATGCTCCACGGCACGCAATAACTGCGTCGGCCGAAAACCGCCAGAAGTCGCCGATTTCCGATCCAACGTTCCGCTTACGCCGCACGGGGAGTGATCATGACAAAGACGAGACTGGCTGTTGGCGTCTTTCTCAGTGCAATGTTGTTCGGGTCGACCGCAACGGCGGATCAATTCGTCTTCGGGGGCGCAGGGTTCGGCAGTCCTCAACAATTGATTCTGACCCTCCAAGATAGCTCCACCGTCACCTTCGACACGTCACAGGCGGAGTTCACTTCGGGAACCTTGAATCAAGGCTGGTGGAGTTCGACGTGCGGGAATAGTGACACCAACTCAAATTTCATCGCTGGGAGCATTACCGTCCTTAATACGACCTGCTTCTTTAACGACTTTTTCACCTTCGACATTGGTGGTCCCGCTGCCAATGCTTCAAACCCGGTAGTAAGCGCCACTCTGCGGATTAACGACGTCGGGGCCGGAACCGGGTATCCGTTGACCTATTCTCTGTTCGACGTCTCGACAGATGCACCGACCCTGAACAACAATGTCGGACCTAACGCGTCGATCTTCAACGACCTCGGGTCTGGGAACACGTACGGATCGATAGCACTGACGGCGGATCCAGCCAGCCCCTTTGATATTGCCTTGAACGCCAACGCGGTCAGCGCGATGAACGCGACTATGATTCCCGGGACTCTCGTGTATTTCTCGATCGGAGGCACGCTTACACCGGCTAGCGTCCCCGAACCCGCCACGCTCGCGCTACTCGGTGTCGGCCTCGCCGGGATCGGATTCGCGCGGCGCAAATGGCAGCGTCTAGCGGCATAGCCCGCGCGCATCGCTCGCAACTCTAACCGCGAACGGCCCGCTTCGGCGGGCCCATTGGTTTCACCCGATGCTGCCATCCTCCATCAGCAGGTCGAGCAGCAGATCAGCGATCCGCGCGATCTGCTGGCACGCCCCAATGCCGAGCTCGCGCCGCTGCACGTTCAACGCGTGTCGGGCAGCGCCGATGGCGCGCGTGCGTAGCTTCGGGTTGTTCCACGCCTCGGCGAACGAAATGCGCCGACGACCGACGGCCACTAGATCAGGGCCGAAGTACTGCGAGATGAGATCAGCGTTGGAGGACAACGGCGAATCGTCCTGACCCACGACGCGCGCAATCGCCCGTGCTGCGCTTCAGTGCAATTGACATCTCGGATTCCCCGATTCTTCGGGGATTGAAGACGAAGTAGGTAGATAACCACTAATCAATTGCAGCGCAGGCGAAGCAGCTGCTTGCTCCGCCCGCGGTCCGATCGCTCTAGCCAGGTATCGGCGAACGTCGTTCAGAACGTCGCCGACCATGGCGACGGCGATATACACGTCCACCCGAGCACGGCCGAAGGCCGCGCACAGGACGTCCACCTCCCGGTTGTCTGCAAGATTGAGGCGCACGCCATTCGGCCCGACGAAGGAAGGGCTTCTGCGATTAGCGCCATCCGGCTCCATCGTTCCCATAGCTCCCCCTATTGATCTTGGACGTGACGGTGCGAATTTGCGCGGTGGCGGTCGTGCCGTCATTGATCGAGATCAAACGCCGCCAGGGAATGCCGTAATGGTCTGCCGAAGTGTCGGAATGGGTATGGCGGGCCGCAAGGTGCGCCAGACGTTGACCGTGCTGTACGCCACCCCGAACTCGCGCTCGATCAGCTTGGCCACCCGCGCCAGCGTCCACAGCTCGGTCGGAAAGTCGTTGGCCACTGCACCCGCCAACAAGGCTTTGCCCAGCTGCTTCTTCTGCGCTGCGTCCAGGCCGCCGGGGCGTCCCAACGGCTTGCGCCGCCAAGCTTGCGGGTCCTCGGCCAGCTTCTTGGCCCAACTTGATGTGGTCTGCCGACTGACTTCCAGCGTACGCGCCACTTCGGCTTGCGCCACGCCGCGCGCCAGCATCCGCATCCCCTTGCGGCGACGTCGCTCGAGTTCCTTCAGATCTCGCCGGTACCGCTTCGTTGCCATGCCCGCTCCTCGAAGTCCCTCCACTTCGATTAACGCGCATCATAGCGAATCGGTTGTCATTCATTTACGTAATTCTCAGTAGGTAGGCCCGAGGAGTGTCTCTCGCGGATCGATGGCTCAATCGAACGACTGCTTCGGAGGCGGGGCTTGTGCGACCGCTCCTGGCCGCACTCGGCCCAATCTTCGACGATCCCAGTCGGACCGCCCAGCGGTCACTCGAACTGGGTTCTCATGTCTGCCGGCGGTTCGATGGGTGGCGTGCGGTTGTGCCTGAAAAGCACGAGACCGGCCGCCGCGGCAGTAATGGACCAGGCGAGCAGCTGAACGATGGCGAGCACGGGGGTCTGATAGACCGCCAAGGTGAGCAATCCCGCGATCCCGCCCATTATTCCGAGCGCAGCCAGGTATCTGGGAAAAGCCCGCCCACGCCACGTCAGCCACCCGAATACCAGCTGCCCGGCGCCCAAGGTCATGAGACCAGGATCGGAAAGCAGGAACGACAAGTTGCGCCAGATTGCCGCTTGGTAGGCAGCCTGTGCTGCACTAGGCGCTGCGTCGTTGGCCGCAGCAAGAGCGAAGAAAGCGCCGACGAAAATGAATGTCCCGAAGCCGAGCAGGAGTATCCCCCCGGCCGAAAGAACGGCCCCAGCACTGGCTAACACCGGATGGACGTGTCCGACGAGCCGTGTGATCGCGATCACAACGGGCAGTGACACCACGACCCACGCTAGGACGGCGACCGCCAGGATCACGAATCGCGGCTGATGCGCTCGGAAGTATGGGAGCAAGTCACCTGCGGATCCGGGAGGTGGCGCGGCGCTCACAACCAGCAGCAACGTGAGAAGCGCCGAAAGGATTGAGGCAACGGCGAAAAAGTGTTTGTTGTCGAACTGGCTGGACGCCATCGCGCCTCCTACGAGTGCTACCTTCAAGTCGCGGCCTTTGGTACGGACCCGTACCTATGGTAGCCGAGCGCCTGCGTTTTGCTGATCCGGGGCCGTCGGCGGACGATCGCAGTTCGACCCATTCCAGACTTTCGACCTTCGCAGAAGCGGACGTTTGCGAAGGGGCTACCGAAGTTGCATATTCTCAAGTCAGAATGCCTTGAACTTCCGGCGGCAGGTCACTGCGGCGGAAATCCTCGCCCACCTAAGATCGGCAGCCGCCCCGTCGGGAATTTTTACAGGCCCGCGCTTGCGCCTTTGGACTATCCCATATTTTTCAGAGTCTTATGTGTTTGGCGCGAACGTTGCGTCGTGGTGGCGTCGGATTCAAACCGGTGAAAGGCGCTCGGGAGGAATCATCGTGCAACGACCCATTATTCGTCGTATAGCCGCGTTAGCGCTGATCCTATGCGCATCGACTGGCGCGGCCGTGGCAGGGCCTGTCTACACGGTCCAGACGGTGCAATATCCGGCCGACACCTTCACGCAGTTGTTGGGCATGAACAACGCGGGAACGATCGCTGGCTTCCATGGCGCGCTAACCGCCCAGGGCTTTACTCTGACTCTGCCCAGCACCTTCACAAGCCAGAACTTCCCGGGCTCGTTGGCGACCATGGTGAACGCGATCAATGGCGTGGGGAGCACGGCGGGCGCTTATCAGGACTTCGCGGGCTTCACCCACGGCTACACCGATGTTGGCGGCACCTTCACTACCATCGATGCTCCAGGCACGTTGTTCAACCAAGCGCTCGGTATCAACAGCTCGAACACCACCGTCGGGTATTCCTCTGCGACCGACAAGACGGGAGCAACAGGCCAGTCCGCCTACAGCCAGAATGGGGGCGTGTTCACGTACATCAACGCCCTGCTGCCTGCGAACATAAACAGCCAGGCGGTCGGCATCAACAATACTGGCAACATCGTTGGCTTCTACCAGCAGACCGCGGCCACCTCAATCGGATTCCTTGACACTGGCGGCACGATCAGCACGCTCGATCCGTTCAGCTCGCTATTCACTGAGGCGCTGGGCATCAGCAACACTGGCGAGATTGTGGGCTCTTACATCGACTCGGGCGGCTTCCAGCACGGATACACTGACATTGGCGGAGTCTTCACCGCCTTCGACCCAGCCGGCTCGGTCAGTACCACGATCAACGGCGTCAACGACCTTGGCCAGATCGTGGGTTTCTACACGGATGCGAACGATAACGTCATCGGTTTCGTAGGCACCCCCGAGACCGTGCCGGAGCCGGCCTCCATCGCTCTTCTGGGCATTGGCCTCGCTGGACTCGCAGCATCGCGCCGCCGCAAACATTGACTGGTCCAGCACGAACACAGGCCCCGCTTCGGCGGGGCTTTTGCTTGTGCGGATGGATGCGTTATTCGTTGTCGGTAAATGGCTCAAGCATCCAGTGCGCGTAAAGCTCAACGGCCGCTAACCGGAAATTTGGCTGTCGTCCTCGGATGCCCGCTTTTGGCCGATCGGCGACCGTTCCGCTAATCGGCCTTAGGGGGCGTCGCGTCGCGAACCAACGTTCCGTGATGCAGCGCGGCGCGTGCGGCCGAAGATCGAATGTGAATGCCGCGCGATCACCGCCAGGATTAGGCAGAAGGCTCCAGTGTCAGACCAGTTCCGGTGCCAGTCACGCTCTCCACGTACGACCGTGCAACGACCGCCGCCGGCAGACCTTGTGACGGGTCCATCTTGAGAGCCTGCAGGGTTTCGGACACCCACGGTGGGCTGACGGCATTTACGCGAATGCCGCGCGGCGCCTCCAGTGCCGCTGCCCTGACGAACCCCTCGATGCCCGCATTCACGAGGCTGATGGCGGCGCTACCGACCATTGGAGACCGCGCGAGGATGCCGGTCGTTAGCGTGAACGAGCCACGGTCTGCAATGTGCTCGAACCCGAACCGCACCAAATTGATCTGCCCCATCAGCTTGTTGTCGAGGCAGAAGCGAAAGTCTGCATCGCTCAACTGGGCGAGCGGAGCGAATTTCGCTTGCCCGGCGGCGCACACGACTGCATCGACCTTGCCGATCGAACGGTACATCTCCCGGATGCTGGCCGGGTCTGCAAGATCCACGGAAACCGTAGTGCTTTGGCGGCCGGCCGCGACAATCTCATTGCCGGCAGACAGAGCGGCAACGACAGCGCGCCCGATGGTGCCTGTCGCGCCAATGACGAGAATGCGCATGGAATGGCCTCCTTTGTGAAGCCGGTGTACCGGGCCAGCCAACGAGCGCGTCGCCGAGTACGAGGGCTCCTTTCGATTTTACTAGCAGCGGGCCCGCGCCGACGTCCGCTTACGGATGCGATGGCAACGGTCCGCACCTGTCCGGTCAGCGACCTTCGCCCGACCATCGCGAACCGACACGAATCCGACGTTCAGATTGGCTGGATGCCACAGAGCCTGCACGAACCCTGCCGACACTCACTTGTGCGCGGAGTCAGGCATCGCATGCAGATAGCCGTATAGGGCGGCAATCTCCACATCCGTGAAATGCGACAAATGTTGCCGTGCCCACGGGCTCATCGTTGTAAGGTTCCTGCCCCCCAATGCCACGCCCGCTCGGGTCAGCTGGGTAAATGCTTCGGGAGAATAGGCGGCCACCAGCTGCAGACTTGGACTGGTGAAATCCGGGTTAGAAGCGCCCCGCAGGCTTGTCCCGTGACAGGCGGCGCAGGTCGTCCGCGCAAGGTATCGTCCGTACGCAGCCTCTTCGCTCGTTGCCTCGGGTGGGGGAACCGTCTCAGCGATGAGCTCGGCCACCGGCTTGAATTGGCCAATGGCGAGACCGAGGCGCCCAAGTGGTCCCAGCGAGACACTCGGCCCCGACCCCTCGACCGCTGGCAGTGACTTCAGAAACGCGATGATGCGTGCCAAATCATCGTCAGTCAGCAGCGCGAACGCTTCCGCTGGCATCACCATCATGCTGCGACCCCCGGGCCGCACGCCATTCCTGATCATGGCGGCGAGTTCAGAATCGCTGTATTTGCGGACCGCGGCCGTGAGATTGGGCGCGACGATACGCGCGATCATCGGTTGGTCAAACATCACAGCCCCCTCGGCCTGCTTGCCGTGGCAGCCTCCGAAACAGCCGCGAACGGTGGCCAGCCGCCGTCCCTCGGCGATCGACGCGGGATCCGTCGGAATTGATATTGCGACGGTGGGAACCGGATAAGTATGTCGCAGCACGCGCTCGGAGAGCACATATACGATCGCGTACGCCACGATCCCCAACCCGGCGATACCCCCCAAGGCGATGCCGATCCACCGCAATATGCGCTTCATAATTCCCCCGGTTCGCGGATGCCCAGTATGTTGACCGCCCCTTCCGGCCAATGCAACGCAGTACGATTGAACGACTGCTTCTGGCCGCACTCGGCCCGATCGTCGACGGCGCCAGTTTCAGATGCTCAGGCCAGTGACCGTTGATCCGCAGGGCGGGTGCCTGTAAAGAATGTCGACAGTAAACATGTCCTAATCGGATCGACCACTGCTGCAACGTGGTCCGGCGCCGCCAGCGATATGAAGGGCCGCTTCCAGCCTCGGGATCGGGACGTCCGGATGGCGGCTCATGGCCGGTCAGCGACCGTCGCGTGAGGCGGCCGCTGCCAGCCCAGCACAGCTACACCTCGGTCTGCTCGGCGATCTCCAGCGCGTCGTCGACCTCAATCCCCAGATACCTGACGGTGCTTTCGAGCTTCGTGTGTCCGAGCAGCAGCTGCACCGCCCTGAGATTCTTGGTCCGCCGGTAGATCAAGGTCGCCTTGGTGCGCCGCAGCGGATGGGTGCCGTACCTCGTGAGGTCCAGACCGATCGCCCCCACCCAGCCCCCGACGATCCGCGAATACTGCCGGGTCGAGAGGTGCGGCGACTCGGACATCCGGCTTGGAAACAGGTAGTGCTCCGGCTTCAGGTGTGTCGCGGCGATCCAGGCCGCGACCGCGTCCCGCGTTTGCTCGGTCAGTTCAAACTGAACCGGCCGCTGGGTCTTCTTCTGCATTACGATCGCGCGGCGCGCAACCTGGCTCCCTTGGACGACGTCGTGCACGCGCAGCCCGACCAGATCGCACCCACGCAGCTTGCTGTCGATGGCGAGGTTGAATAGCGCGAGTTCGCGGGTTCGATGGTCCAGCTGCAGTCGAATCCGAATGGCCCAAATCTCTTTCAGCTTCAGTGGGGGCTTCTGGCCGAGCAGTTTCCCCTTGTTCCACGGCGCTGCGTGGCCGCCGGCGTTCTTGACCGCGTCCATGATTCGCTCCTTTGTTGAGTGAAAGGAGCTTCATGCTGATCTCGATCGGGGGTCGCAGTCCGACCCGGACCCGACATTGGGTGGAGCCGCAAGCGGCCGTTGAATCCGATGGAAGCTGACGTTGAGATCACTTCAGAGGCGATCAACGTCGACCTTATCTTCAGCATCCGCTTCGTCAATGACGAGAACGAGACGGGGGAGTGTTTAACGAAACCAGTTGACCGGCGCGCCGTGCGATGCATGCAGAAGCCAAGGACCGTACATGGCGCGTCCGGTTGAACCCTGGGTTACGGGGCGGCCGGAGATGCCGAGACTCCAAGCGACCGAGACAGCTCGCGCAATCCATAGCCCACAACGCCAACGCGTGTCCCTTCCGGCGCGGGCGCGAAACGGCGACCGAACACTTTGCCACCCTCGCGAGCTCAGGCCGGATCTCTTACACCACGCCTCTGGACACGATCGGCATTCGCCCGCCGTCATTGTTTACCGAGGGGCGGCTTGCGCAAAGTCGATAGCCGAAACCGTGGACATCGGACGCTGCAGGATCAATAAGAGCGAACCGTTTGAAACCAGCTGCGAGTCGAGTTCTCGGAGGCAACGTCGACCGCCATCTGAGCAGAGCCGGAGCTATCTCATTTTAGACAGCAACAGGTAATCAAGGCAGGTGACCGTTCATACGGGTCGCCACAGAAGCAATAGGGGAGGCTCTGAATGGGAGCTCCGCTCGGCATAGCGATACGCCCGTTCTCCTCTGGCCCGACCGCACATGTCTGGATCGACGGGCGCTTTCAAGTGGCGCCAGCGCTTCAACGCCGAAACCTGCCACGCATACAACAAAGCGATAGCTATACGCGCTGATAGCTATCGGTTGTTCGTGCCGGTCGATAGGATTCCGACGCGTTGCCATTCGGCGCCGTTTGCGGTGTTCCGGATTTCCCACCAACAGCTGCTCGGAGTCATTTCAATGAACGTATTCCACTGCGCGACGAGAGACGAGTTTTTGGATGCCTACGAGGCGATCGCCGATCACCTGGCCACCCACGGATACGCGGTCGTCGACGCATGGGATGCCGAGGCGGCTACGCTGCGCGATATCTCCGAGTGCTTCGGCCGCGTGCAGACGCACATCCGAGCCGACGCGAACGGGATTGTCGGCATCAGCACCGAAGCGGTCGTCAATCGTGATTGGGAGAGCTTCCGGAGCGAATATATCGGCGTCAGCGCAGAAGAATTTCTTCCGCACACCGATGGCTCGTATTTGCATGGCCTCGCCTGCGAAGGCGGAACCTACGCCGAGCTATTCCCGCCGAAGATGCTCGTGCTGCAATGCAGTCAAAACGCCTCCGTCGGCGGCGCCAGCGTTTTGATCGACGGCCAGCGCGTCTACCGTGACTTGGCGAGGGCAAATCCTGGCCACCTCGAGGCACTGTCCCGCAGGGGCTGCGTGAGCTACTGCCGCGACGACCAGATCGCGCTCGATTGCGCGGTGTTCGAGACCCTCCAAGACGGCACGACCATGTTGCGGTTCCGGTACGACAGCGCGGCTTACGTTGCCGACTGGGCGCTCGACGCCTTTCATGCCGTCCAGAAGGAGTATTTCGCCAACCCGCGCTATCAGCGCCAATTGAAGCTTACGAGAGGCCAAGTCTTGCTGATCGACAATTACCGCATGCTGCACGGACGCGACGCGTTCTCCGCCAAGCCCGCCGAGGAGAAGCGCAGTCTGCGTCGGCTTTGGCTGGCCCGCGACGACCTACCCGTCCTTTACAACGCGACAGGGGAACACCGAGAACGGCGGGCACTGGCACGGTTCGCGGCGTACGGCGTCCTGCCGGCTTCCGACGCATGGGCCAAGGTCACGCGGCTCCCTCTCGGCATCCGGACTGGGAGCGGATTCGCGCATATCGCGACGTATCGGCAGACGAATCGCGTGGTGCAAGCCGCGGTGTAGGGCTGCGCTGGGCAAGGCAAGCGCCAGCTTCCGAGGCCCCCTCTTTACGCCGCGACCCGGGACCGCTAAGCCCAGCGGACCTGGGTCAGCGATACCTGCACTTCTGCGGAGATCCACTTGATTGGCATGGAAGCGATCCTTGGTCTTTCGACGGTCAGTTTTCTGACCTCGCTCATCACGGCCGCTGTTGGGATAGGTGGAGGATTGGGCCTGCTGGCCGTCATGCCGTCGTTCGTGCCAATTTCCGCGGTCGTGCCGCTTCACGGTGTTACGCAGCTTGCGAGCAATGCAAGTCGCTTCATAACCGATCGCCGGCACGCCGAGATCCGCCTGCTCCCGGCGTACTTCGGCGGGGCGTGCCTTGGAGGCGCCGTTGGCTACTGGTTCCTCGGGCGCGTCCCCACGGTTTACCTCTCTCTCGCACTGGGAGTATTCCTTCTGCTGTGCACCTGGACCGGGCTGGTAAAGTGGCTAGGCAAGCCCCTCACGAATTTCTTTTCCCTGGGCTTCATCCAGACTCTCCTCTCCCTTTTCGTCGCAAGCGTCGGCCTGCTCTCTCAGCCAGTATTGATCAAGCAGGGCTTACCCAAGAATAAGGTTATCGTTACGCATGCCATGCAGATGAGCGTCCTGCATGGCCTCAAAGTCTTCACCTTTGTGATCGCTGGATTTCCATTCGTGCATCACTGGAAGATTCTACTGGTGATGATCGTGGCCTCCAGCGCCGGATCCTATCTCGGTGGCTTCTGCCGCAATCGGATTCCGGAAAGGGTGGGGCTCATCGCGCTGAGGGCGACAATTACCTTCTTCGCCGCCAAGATGATCGTCGATGCCTTGACGCCATGGTGAGGACGTCGTCGAATCTCAAGGTATTCGCAAGTGCGCGTAAGGACGAAGCCCAGCCAGCTACCGCCTCGATCAGGGCGTCTGCTTTGCCCCCAATGCGATGCGGACCGCGTCGACGCGATTCCGCGCGCCCAGCTTGCGGAACACGTTGTGCAGGTGAAGCCGAACCGTAATCCCGGCAATTCCCAACTCGCTTGCGATCACCTTGTCTGCCATGCCGCGGACCAGGAGCTCTAGAACCTCCAGCTCACGCGGGGTCAACCCGTAGGACTGCCAGTCTTGTCGCGCCTCCAGCTTCGCCCCAGGCGCCGGTGCGTGGCCCATCCAGGCCGACGACGTAACGAACTTCTCACCGGCCAGGATCCGTCGAAGCGCATCGATTAGTGCTTCGCCCGACAGGTCCTTGGAGATCACTCCGGCGGCCCCGTTTCGCACGGCCTCGTGGGCGTCCTGCTGCGAGATGTTGCCCGACAGCACGACGATTGGCACCTCGGGACAGCGTTGCTTCGC
This sequence comes from uncultured Pseudomonadota bacterium, assembly GCA_963816415.1. Classification (GTDB taxonomy): domain Bacteria; phylum Pseudomonadota; class Gammaproteobacteria; order Burkholderiales; family Casimicrobiaceae; genus VBCG01. The sequence continues at coordinate 192,884 of CAWFKR010000017.1, read as the reverse complement.
GCGAATGACGCCATTGACGCCATTCATCCCCGGCATCACGAAGTCCAGCAATAGCGCGTCCGGCTTGCCGCTCTCCACCGCGTGCAGACCCTCGTCGAGGGAGCCTGCTTCCACGACCTCGATACCTGCAAAACTCTGTCGAAGGTAATGACACAGCGCCTCGCGAAAGAGGCTGTGATCGTCAGCGAGAACTAGGCGCATCGCAGACCTGCGTCCTTATGACCCCATTGCGCGGTGTTCGGTCGCTGGTGCCAATGGAAAGTACAAATGGAATGTCGTGCCCACGCCAGGCATGCTGTCGACACGAATGCCGCCTCCGAGGCCGGTGACGACGCCGTGCACGATGGCCAATCCCAGACCCGTACCCTCGGCCCCCGGCTTCGTCGTGAAGAAAGGATCAAACGCGCGCTCGACGACTTCACTGGTCATGCCTGCTCCATTGTCTCGGCAAACCACATGCACGAACACGCCGGGTTTGACACCCAAGTGCGATGCCGAATCCGCGTCGATCGTCACCTCTGACGTTTCCAGCTCGACGGTCCCCTCAGTCGCGCCGATCGCGTGCGCGGCGTTTGAGATGAGATTCATGAAGACCTCCTGCAGCTGCGAACTATCGGCCACCACTTCGCCACGACATCGAAGATGCGTGATCAATTTTACGTTCGGCGGCGAAAAACCTTCGAGAAGTGCGAGCGTTTCCTCGATCAAGGCGGCGATTGCCACGCGCTCGTGCGTCATCACCTGGCGGCGGCTGAAGAGCAGGATATTGCGCACGAGCCGCTGTCCTTGCGCTACCGCGTCGACCATTCGCTCCAGCCGCTTTGCCGTCGGGCTACCCGGCGAGACCTCGCTGAGCGTCAGCTTCAAGAGCCCGGACATGGCGGGTAGCAGATTGTTGAAATGATGGGCGACGCCGCCAGCCATGCGTCCAAGCGCCTCGATCTTGGACGCCTGCCGCATCTCTGCCTCGATGCGTCTCCGCTGCTCGACCTCCTCGCGCCAAGCATCAATCGCACGCCGCTCGTTCCGCGCTATCCGCAGTGCGGCGAAGGACAACCCGAAGAGAACAAGCGAGGACAACACTGCGGCAGCGCTGTACACGGCGAGATCCTGCAGCCACTCGTGCCGTATGCTTGCGACTTCGACAGCGTAGCCCACCGCGAGCGGATACCCAGGTAACCGGTGGGTACCGCCCAAGCGCGTAGCACCATCGAGCGTGGAAACGAACTTGCGGTTGCCAACAGCACTCATGCTCATTAGGCGCGTGCACGGGTTGTCCGCTCTCGTGGTCGCGGCCTTATCCTCCCCCGCGTTGCTCATCAGCACTTCCCCGTCCGTGCGCATGAGACAGATCCAATCGCCCTGTGCTCCCCCGATGTCCGTGAAGAATTTGCCAATATAACTCGGCGAGAGCGCGACGCCGACGACACCATCGTACGTCCCGTTCGCGCTCAAGCGGCCCTTGGCAACGCGAAACGCAACGTGCCCCCCTAGTCTGCCTTTGACGGCCTCACCAATCTGAACGCCTGTCGGGTCGTGCTTCGCGGCGACGAAGTAATCGCGGTCCGCGATGGAAACGACACGATCGATCGGGAAGCGGCTGCTCGTCGCGCGCACGATTCCCTCGGCATCGGCGAGAAAGATCGTGTCGATATACGGAGACTTGTCGGCGAGCGCCTTCATGAACCCGAACAGGTCTCGCGAGGTCTCGATCTGTCCCCAGGTGAGACCGCTGGTCCGATCGTCGATCCACGCCAGCGCAAGCGTCTGGTTCTCGAGAACTTTCTCTACCTGCTCCGAAAGAATGTCGAGCGTGGTCGTCACCCGCGAGTCGAGTTCGTCCACCTCGTTCTCCCACGTCTGCCAGGCGATTACGCTAACGAGCAGCAAGGGGAGCATCCAGGATATGGCGGCCACCAGCCGCAGCACGCGGACTGCGCGACCGGCGGGCATCAGTGCGCGGACAACTCCTTCGACCTCGGGCGGCCGACGAGCGCGTAGTGATTGCGAAGTGCCCGGTGGCGCGCTCATCGGCCGTACAACCCGGTATGGTCGTTGCGCACCGCGCGTACACCGAATCGGTCCATCATCATGAGCGCAGTAGCCCTAGCCGGCAGTTGAACTTCGCCCTGCAATGGTCGCCATTGCATCTATCCTGTGCATAGGACTTCTTTGCTCGGTTTCCCCCGATGCTAGAGCAATCCGCGGAACGGACTCGATGCTGAGCCATGTATCGACAGTAACATAGGGTGCGAACGCCGCGGCGGCTTCACTTGGGGGTCGCGGTTTCTACAGCCCGGCTGAATTTCGATCGCGCATTCGAGAGCCAGGGCGCTCGAGAGGCGCGCCTGCGGCGCACCATCCTCCCGCCAAGTGCTCCGACTGACCTGCGTTCGTTCTTCGGGCCAATTGACCCCGGGAAATGCCGGGAAGGCCCGCTTTAGGGCAGTAGGGGCTACGACAGCTCCTGGCCGGTCCGCTACGGTCGCAACCGGACCCGTTCCAGCCCTTCGACAACGGCAAGAGCTGACATCCACCAAGACGTAGGTCCTCCTTGCCCGATCAAAGCATGACGTCGCGATAACGAGCCGCCGTTGCGCGGAAGGAATTTGAGGGCGGTCAACGACTAGACCTATTGCTAATCGCACGATTCCCCGGATGGCTAAGGGGCGTCCCGTGGAACACGCAATAGCCGCGCTTTCTGGCGCCGGCATTGCCATTCATCTCATCGTGCGTTACGGGATGACGGGTTTTCAATCCCCCGATCAGTTCCTCTATCAGGACGCGCCGCTGATCGCGGTTCTCGTGCTCGGCGGCATACCGTTGCTTTGGGGCTTGCTGCGCGACATCTAGCACCGCGAGTCCGTGCTGACTTGCTGGCAGGGTTGTCGATCGTCACCGCAATCGTGCTTCACGAGTATCTGGCGGGCGCACTCGTGGTGCTTATGCTGTCAGGTGGAAAGGCGCTGGAGTCGTACGCGGTCCGCAGCGCATCCGCTGTGCTGCAGGCGTTGGCCAAGCGAATGCCATTAACGGCACATCGGAGGGTAGAAGGCGCTGTGAGCGACGTAGAGCTGGAGAGCATCGCTATCGGCGACACGCTGGTCGTCTTTCCGCATGAGATTTGCCCCGTGGATGGCGTAGTGGTCGAGGGTCACGGCATGGTGGACGAGTCTTACCTACCGGGCGAGCCGTTCATGATGTCGAAGGCGCCGGGGTCCGAAGTGCTGTCCGGAGCGGTCGATGGACAATCGGCGCTAACGATCCGAGCGGAGAAACGACCTGTGGACGATACGCGAAGATCATGCATGTAATGCGCGATTCTGAACAGCAAAGGCCACAGATGCGCCGGTTGGCAGATCAGCTCGGTACGATCTATACGCCGGTCGCCATTGTGATCGCGGTAGCTGCTTGGGCCATGAGGGGGAAGTAGTGCGCTTCTTGGCTGTACTGGTGGTCGCCACGCCGTGCCCGCTTATCATCGCCATCCCAGTGGCCGTAATTGGTTCGATCTCGTTGGCAGCGCGGCGCGGAATCATCATCAAGGACCCTGCCGTCCTCGAGAAGATCAGGACCTGCACCGTCGCCCTATTCGACAAGACCGGCACACTCACCTACGGCCGGCCAAGAGTGGCGTCAACACTGCCCGCCTCTCCCTTCTCTGCGACCGAGCTACTCGAACTCGTCGCAAGTCTTGAACGGTACTCGCGACACCCGCTCGCGGCGGCCATCGTGGACGAAAGCAAACGCCTCTCCGCGGCCCCCCTTGAAGCGGTCGCGGTGAGCGAGCACCCCGGGGAGGGCTTGCGTGGCATTGTGGGTGGTAGGCACGTAACGGTGACGAGCCAAACGAAGTTGCTTGCCCAGCATCCGGAGGTCGGCGGCGCGCTACCGCCGATCGCGGCGGGGATGGAATGCGCAGCACTGGTGGACGGATCGTACGCCGGACTCTTCCAATGCCGCGATGAACCGCGTGAAGAAGGCGAGCCGTTCATCCGCCACCTTGGCGGTCACGGATTCAAGCGAGTACTGCTCGTCTCAGGCGATCGCGAGACGGAGGTTCGCTATCTTGCGGACAAGGTCGGAATCAGGGAAGTCCATTTCGGACAGACGCCGGAGCAAGAGCTGGCGCTGGTCCGGGCCGAGACCGCGCGTGCCGATACGGTATTCCTGGGAGACGGCATCAACGATGCTCCCGCACTGACCGCGGCAACGGTCGGCGTCGGCTTCGGCCAAGCCGGCGGCATTACGGCAGAGGCAGCGGGTGCAGTCGTCCTTGATAGTTCGCTTCAGCGCGTGGACGAACTGCTCCACATTGGCAGCCGAATGCGCTCCATCGCCTTGTAAAGCGCCGTTGGCGGAATGGGACTTAGCGCTGCTGGCATGATCATCGCTGCGTTTGGCCATCTGCCACCGGTCGCGGGGGCAATCTCGCAAGAGGTTATTGACGTAATAGCGGTGGCAAACGCACTTCGCGCTGCGCTGGCACCAAAGTCTCTTTCAGACTATTGATTGCTAGGCGCCGTGATGCAATCTCCGCTGCTGGCCGCATTCGGCCTGATCGTCGGCGGTCCTAGTCCGACCTGGCATGGTCACTCCCAAGGTCCCCGAGCAGACCTTCGCATACATGCTGCCCGCAGCGGTCGTCGGTGCGTCGTCAGCAGATCGACAGCCAGCGCTCAGCCTCGCGACAGAGAGCACCGGCAAACTCGCCCCCAATGATGGGGAACTCCGCTCACTTTCCGGCAGCCGATGGCCGCGCCTCCGATCCGTTGCGCCCCTGGCTGGCGAGCATCTGGGTGCTGGTGTTCGTCTATTTTGTCGCCGGTGTATTCGGCCGCTCGCTTTGGAAGGCCGACGAGCCCTACTCATTCGGGATCGTCTGGGAGATGCTCCAGGACCATCAATGGCTGATACCGCACATCGCCGGGCAGCCGTTCGTGGAAAAACCACCCCTGGTCTACTGGCTCGCCGCGGCCTTTGCCGAGGCGCTGCCCACCGTGCGTCCGGACGAGAGCGCCCGGCTGGCCGTACTGCTGTTTGCCGCCCTCTGCGTCGGAGCGCTCTACGCTGCGGCAAAGCGCCTGCATCGCGAGGCGGCGACGTGGTCCGGATTTGCAGCAAGCCGCGAGGATGGGCCGTCGGGGGGCACGGCCGACCTGAGCCCGCATGCCTATGCAACCCTCGGGCTGCTTCTGATGATCGGGACGCTGGGCTTCGCCGAGCACATCCACAAGTTGACCGCGGACATCGGTCAGCTGGCCGGAGCGATCCTCGGACTTTGCGGAATGATCTACATCGGGACGTCAGGCGCCCGGAACGCGGAGGCGCACGAAGCCCGACGATCGGGAATGGCGGGTGGCGCGATGTTGGGCACAGGAACGGGCATTGCATTCCTGTCGAAAGGGCTTCTGGTTCCAGGTCTCCTGTCGACGACCTGCGCGCTGCTGCTGCTGCTTTTGCCCGACTACCGGAGTCGCACTGCGCGCCGGGGGTTCGCGATCGCCGTGGCAGCCGCGTTGCCCTGGCTCGTCATCTGGCCCGCCATGTTTCACGCCGCGTCACCGGACCTGTTCGGGGAGTGGCTGTGGGGCAACAACGTCGGACGTTTCGTCGGTTCGACCCTGCTGGGGGGCAATCATCGAACGCTCGCCAACAAGCTGGGGTCGATCGTGTTTGCCGGTCTTCCAACGGTCCTGTTGCTGCCCTGGGTCGCGTGGCGCATCGTGCGCGGCGCCGCGATCGGCAACCACCGAGGCGAAGCGTGGGAATTCGTCCGGGGCGCCCCGGGCCATGCCGGCCTGGCAGTGTTTCTGGTGATTTCAGTGGCAGTGCTCGCAGCGTCCGCATCGATGCGCGACATCTACGTCCTGCCGCTGCTCCCGGCAATCGTCCTGCTCGGACTGCCCGCGCTGCTGCTGACGCCCCCCTCATCATCCAACGCATCCAGGCGTTTCGCCGTCGTTGCGTTCGCAGCGCTGGTCGCGATGATAGCCATGGTCTGGACTGGACTGGTGACGACGGGAAACCTTGCGGCCCTCTCCGGATTGGCTCGCCTGGTCGGACGCATCCTCCCGTTGCCCTATCGTCTTGCGATCAGCTGGCCGGCGATCCTCGTCGCTGTGGGGACCATCGGTGCGTGGGCTCACGTTATCCGGCGCGATGTCCTGCGCAGCCCGATCGTTGCCTGGTGCGCGGGATTCGCCATGACCTGGGTCATCACCGCGGCGCTCCTGCTACCCTGGATCGACGCGGCGCGAAGCTATCAGGGCGTGTTCGCCGAGATCGCCCCCGAGGTGGCGTCCTATCGACGGTGCGTCGCAACGCTCAACCTGGGGGAATCGGAAGTCTCCATGCTCGAATACGTGACCGGCATCGAGGCCACCCGGGAATACCTTGGCCATTCCGGCAGCGGAATCCGGGCCGAACCCAACCCTGCCGCACGCGACTGTGACTGGCTGATCGCGCTCTCCAACCCGCGATCAGGCCGGGTCCGTCCTGACTCGAACCAATGGCGCCCGGTGCGGACGGTTTCGCGACCGGCGGACAGGAACGAGCGGATCACGATTTATCGTGCCGCAGAAAGCGCGGACGAACCCCGAACGCGGCCTTGATCGGCACGTTCACAACGCCTGGGCCGCGGTGCCAGGAGCCCGAAGCACCTCGATGTCTTCCACTAACGATTTTCGATGACGATCTTTCAAATCCTCGTCCTTGCCGTTATCCAGGGAGCGTGTGAGCTGCTGCCGGTGTCGAGCTCCGCGCACGTCATCGTGGCCGAGAAGCTCATGCGGCTCGATCCGACGGCACCCGAGATGACGTTTCTCTTGGTCATGCTTCATACCGGTACCATGTTCGCGGTCATCGTCTATTTTTGGAGGGCCTGGCGGAACCGCTACTTCGCTTCCGCCCGGGTATTCTGGGGCGCCGCCAAGCTGATCGCACTGGCAACGGCACTCACCGGTGTTGTCGGGCTGACCCTGATGCTCCTGATCGAGCGTGTCGTTCTGCGCGGATCGGCACATGCCGAGGTCGAAAGTCTGTTCGGGAACTCTTATCTGATTGCGGCTGGACTGGCGGCAGTCGGACTCATGATCGCCCTATCGGGGAGGCAGGAGACGATCTCCCGCGAAGAAGCTGCGCCCGGGCGCGTGGGGGCTGCCTGGATCGGCGTAGTCCAGGGGCTGTGCCTCCCGTTCCGCGGCTTCTCCCGATCCGGCGCCACGATCTCGACGGGTCTGTTCTTGCGCCTCGACCGGACGCGCGTGGAGGAGTTCAGCTTCGCACTGGCGGTCGTCCTGACGCCGGCCGTGATCGCCAGGGAGGGGTACCGGCTACTGCGGGCGGACACAGCATTCGTCACGACTGCCGGAAGCCTCTTCCATTTGGTGTTGCCAAGCTTGCTCGGCATGGTCTTCAGTTTCCTGGCGGGCCTCGCGGCGCTTCGGTGGCTCTCGCGCTGGCTGGAACACGGCCGGTGGCACTGGTTCGGCTATTACTGTCTGGTTGCGGCTGTCGTCGTACTGGCGATCGCAACGTAATTTCGCTTTCCGCGCACCCGGTGGTGCGCGCCACACATCCACGCAGGAGACACCATGCGCAAACTCCATCTGTTCTTGATTGCCCTGATCGCGACGGCCCTGGTCGGCTGCTCGACCACGCCCACGACCGAAGCCCCGGTCGTCGACAAGACGGCAACGGGCGCCGCCGCCGGTGCATCGGGCGCGGAGACCGCCGGTGCCGGCGCCGGCGGCGTCTCCGGTTCGGCCACCAGCGCCGAAATGGCCGCGCTGCACGATCCGAACAGCATCCTCTCCAAGCGCAGCATCTACTTCGATTTCGACAGCTTCGTCGTCAAGGACGAGTACAAGCCGCTGGTCGAGGCGCATGCGCGCTTCCTGCAGCAGCATCCGGACATGAAGATGACCATCCAGGGCAATACCGACGAGCGCGGCTCGCACGAATACAACATCGCGCTGGGCCAGAAGCGTGCCGACGCGGTCAAGCGGATGATGGTGCTGCTGGGTGCTCAGGATAGCCAGATCGAGACGGTGAGCTTCGGCAAGGAGAAGCCGAAGAACCCCGGGCATGACGAAGCCGCCTGGGCAGAGAACCGCCGCGACGACATCGTCTACGCCGGCGAGTGAGCAAGCGCGCCGCTTTCGACGTTCAGCGTGGCAGTTTGAGGCTGTCTTACTCCTGTAGTCTTGGATGCGTACCCTGCGCGGTAGAACAACAACGGTCCACGGATCCCTCGAGCCCGCCGCGATCCCGGCGGGTTTTCTTCTTTGCGTCGTCCCGAGCAGCCGGACCCCTATCTAACCGTGCATTACCGGACCCGCAGCGGCGAGATAGCATCGCCATAGCCCTTCGGGTACGGCGGCGCAAGCCGGAAATCTCCCATATGGCGATGCACCGGCCCATCGCGGACACCGGCAGCGGGCGCGCTCCTCCCTCCTTGGGCGTGCGGATGCCGGCCCTACCGGGTTTGCCAAGCCCGCCGAGCGGCGGGGCTATCGCGGGGGCGACCCGGTGGCCGTTTCAGCGCATGACGCCTTGATCTGCCATCGCAGGCGCCGCGGTCGTCGCCTCGCCCGTTGCGCCTTCGCCAAGCGCCATTGGCAACGCACCGTGGACTCTGCGCCTGGCGCGGTCGGCCTAGCCCGTGCGCTGGTGCCGATGGCGCCGCCTGGACCCGAGACTGGACGACGGCGTGACGGCTCTCACGACACTGCGGAGATGCGCAACGTCATCGGCACTGAACGTCGTTTCTTCATTGCAGATGGTCGACTCGACTGCCTGAGCTGCCGCAAGCTGTTGTGCCGCCGCAAAGGGCACGGCCGCGATGACCGTTTCCGCGATGTACCCGTCGGCGACGTCGTCCTGATGCATTGTCCATTCTGCCGAGACCGGCTTGCCATCGGCGAGAAGCGCGAACTCGCCGCAGTGCAGAAAGCGGGAAGCCGGCTTGGAGATTGAGAATAGGAGAATGACGTCTGCCGGTGGGGCCAAGGGTCGCCTGCCGGAGTACATGGCAAGGAAGTCGACACTCGGGCTAGACATCCAGTTCGAGCTATGTGCCGAGACGATAGTCCTGTCGTCGAAGCTGCTGTATTTGATATCTTGTGCGCTACCACCGGACGAGGTCAACGCCAAGATTGCCCCGAGGACCGCCGGGATCATATGACCATGCTTCATCATTCCCTTCTCGGTGTGGTGGCCATGGTGGGAGCTAATGCGCGAAGGCTACTGCCTCCAGCGAACGCCGTCGAGTGTGGCAGTCGGCTTGCACCTCACGGACCCAGCGACCGTCGGCCTCGATTCTCGAATGGAGCTTCGAACGATTTCGTGATCAAGTGACTGCTACTGAAGATGTCCCCGACAGGCCGTTCTTGGCCGCACTGAGACGTTGGAAACGGGCCTCATGCAGCGTTTCAGGCAGTGACGCGATGTTGCGGCCGGACCCGAAGAGCGGGTCAGTGCCAGGGGTTGGCGCGCAGCCACCCCAACCTATTGTTGGCAGCCGTCACGCGCACGGCCTCGGGCAAGAGCGCGGCAAGTATCTGCCCATCCCGGGGCCGCTCGAACGTCGCCGCGGCGGCCCGCAGGCCATCTGGACCGATGTCCAGCTCGAACGCGAGCGGCGGCGCTCCCGGTGGGTACCGCACGTACACCGAGCCGTAGTCGGTCTCCAGCCGCACCATTGCGCCGCTCCCCGGCGAGATCACGCGGCTGATACCCACTGCTTGCAGTTGCTGAGCATAGGGCTGCGCCATCCGGGCAAGCTCCGGCTGGTCGGCCGATCGCTGTTGCGCCGTGGATGCACAGGCGCAGAGCAGGAGCAGAGGGAGCATCTTGGCGAGCACGGCCAAGTGTAGGCCCTCTTCGACGCTCTCGTTACGTCGCCTCAACATCGGGGCCGCGTCTGCCCGAACTCGAACTCATCCCGATTTCTTGCGTCGGAGTGGCCGAGGGTGGTTGACAGAGTCCCCGGCGATGACAGCGTCGGATCGCCAGGCGCCGGTCGCCTCGTCAACGGCTGCTCCCCGGCAAATTGAGACGTGACGGCGACCGTCTACTTGTGGCCGGACTGAGACGGTCGATGGCTACTACGATCTGGCTCTGGCCGCTGCATCAAGTCTCGGCTACAAGACTTTCGTATCGCCCATGATCGACGGGCCAAGGGTTCTTCGACGGCGACGCTCGACTGGGGAAGGGTCTACTACGTGGCAGAGGGCGGCGCATAGAATCGTCGGCCCAAGATAAGTCGGGCCGCGCACCCCGGGACCCCGGGGTAGTTGAATTCAGCACGTCCGCAATTCGGCGCCTCGCGCTATGAACGAATGCACGATTGTTGCGGGAAGAATCGGGAGGTTTTCCCTGATTTTGCGGCAGATTCCGGCTCCCTCGAAATCAGGTATACGGCAACGTATCGGGGGTTCGAATCCCTCACTCTCCGCCACCCATCCCAGCGCCTTGATTCAAAAGGCGAAAAAAGCAGGTTCGAATACCCAAGTGTCCCATTGTGGTGACCCACTTCTCGCGAAGAAGGAGTGGCTGTCGATGGGCCCGTGCGTTTCCTTCACGCAGTGACATGTCTCGCTCGCGCGTGAGCTTGACGAGGCTGCCTCCCGGATAGGTGGTTGGGCCAGTCAGGACCGTCGCAAAGGAGCCCTCTTGGGTTCGCTTGGGTCGTTCGATTTCCACCCCGTCATAACGGGGCTCCGCCTTGCATCTGCGAGCCCCAAGTGTTCAAACGGCCACCGTGACCCTGAGGAAGGTCGCAGGAATGGTCGTGGCGTCCTTGGACGGGCTCCTGTTCTCGCGCTCGAAGAGGGCCTCGAGCTCCTGCTGGAGATTCGCGGATTTGCCACCCTGCTCTGCGGCGGCGAAGGCGTTCATCGTGGGAGGGTAGTAGTTTCTGAAGTCGGCGACGAACGCGGACGGCGGGCGGGAATTCCTAAAGGTGTACGTGTCTCTGGAGAACGAGATCTTCTCGCCCGGCACTCCTGCCGCACCAAATCGCTCGAGCACGTTGCCCTCGATCCCCCACGTCATCGGGCTGACAAAGCCCTCGGGCGGTGGCGGCGAGTAGGAGGCGCTGATTTTCAGGATCTGGGCCACGAGTGTCGGATCGTTCGGAATCCAGTTCCCCATCACGATCCTGCCACCGGGGCGGGTCACGCGCACCATCTCCTTGGCCACGTCGAACGGCCGCGGTGCGAACATGGCGCCGAACATGCTGACGACGAGGTCGAACGACTGATCGTCGATGCCCTGCAGGTTGGACGCATCACCCTGCCGGAATGTGCAGTTGGTCAGGCTGTGCGCCTTTGCGCGGGCGTTGCCCGCAGCCACCAGGTTGTTGGCGATATCGACGCCCAATACGTCCGCTCCAAGCTTCGCTGCCGGTATCGCCGTCGTGCCATCGCCGCAGCCCAGGTCCAATACCTTGAGCCCCTTGATGGCTCCGAGATCCTGGACGATCGCCTCACCGCTTTCCCGCATGCTCGCGGCGATCCGCGTGAAGTCGCCTTTTTCCCATAGTGCCTGGTTCGGGTTCGCTGACATTTCTGCTCTCCTCCCTTGGGGCCGCAGTTCTGCTGAATCTGTAGCGGCGCGTTGTGTCGGACGACAAACATTCGATGCGAAATCGACCACCCACCTCCTCCGATCACCCCCTCCGGGGGGCGACGAGCGAACTCCACATCAGGCGCGTTTTACGCCGTTCGGCGCAGGTTCACAACCGCGGGCTCGCGGGGCATCGGCAGGATGTGCCGACGTCGCGGCGGGTCGAGTCGCCGCCGGACGCCATCACAACGGCGCCCACTCCCGAAGAGGGGGACATCAAGCGTTGGGCGTTGTAAACGCCGGCGGCGGCCCACGCATGGGCAGCCTGACCTCGGCAGAAGCCGCTCGGTCCTTGCACGACTTCGCACTTCCACGAAGTGCTCAGGACGAAGGGCTGGGTCTGCCCATGTCGGGGGAGAGCCTAGGCGCCGTTGGCCACGACAGTCGAGAAGGCATCCTCTGCGGAAATGCCGGCCATCAGAAGTTCAACGATCGTCTCGCGATGCTTGCGAATGGCCTGAGGTAGCTTCGACCGGTTCGCCTGAAAGTAGGCCGCCATGCTCTCGACAGCGTCTGCTTCCTTGACCTTCTTTCCAGGTGCCTCGGTCTTTTCGGCGAGCTTCCAGTAAGTGGCGATCAGCCTGCTCCTGGTAGTCGGGACCTGTTCGCCGCGGCGGCGATCTTCGAGGTTTGCAATCCAGAATCCGCACCAATTGCCTGCGGCTGCCTTGCCCAGCTCGTCGCACAGTTCGCCGTATCGCCGTCTCCAGTCGACTCGCTGCTCGATCTCGTAATACACGTCATCCATTACGTCGCACGTATGGGGCTGCGGAAGACTCGCCAATACGTCCGTCATCAATCGCTTTGCGTCAGTGGTGCGCATCTGCTCACTCCTGGTTGTGCGCGCCCGGTGGATACCAATCCACCGCACGTCCGAAGCCACGGCGTGGCAGACGTAGATGGTTCAGCAGTCCGAGCGAAGTCGGGACCTCGCGCTCAGCATGCGGTGCTTCGCGCATCATTGCTTGATGAAGGGCTCAGGATCGCTCGCGTGTTTCTTCTGCTGCTTGATCGTTCGCTTTTCCTTCGGTGTGTGCTGCGGTTTCTTCTTGCTTTCCTTCGGGGGCTGATGAGACATGGTTCGCTCCTGTGAAGCGCCGAGGCCGTGGCGCTCCACCACTATAGGCCAACTCTGGTGACCTGTCGGTTTCTGCTCAGGTCCGGGGTGCTCTCACACGAGACGGCGGGCACGTTGACCTGGGTCCGCAGATCCGAGCCGCCGACCTCGGGGAAAGGAGGGGGCGCTCGTCGCTTGCGCGGCCCGGGTACAGCTGCCCAGGCTCGACGAGATCATGCAGGGGATCGGGAACCCGCGCACGGCTCCGGGGCCTCCCGATATTCAGTGACGCGATGTGCGGGCAGACCTCATGCATGACGACCTGGATCGGCTACTCGCGCCCCTGTAACCGCCATTGACGCGCGGCTTCGTCGAGTCGCGCGGCGTCGATCTCGCGCATGATGCCGTCCAGGTCGACCGTCGTTTCGTCGCGCTCGAATCGCCCGGTGAGCTCGACTTCCGGGTGCAGCGCGCCCGACTCGTAGAGCGCCCATATTTCCTTGCCATAGTCGGTGGCGAGCAGCCCGGGGGCAATTCGCCCGAAGAATCGTCGCAGGTTGTCCACGTCGCGGACCAGCATCCGCTGCGCGTGATTGTTGCCCGCCGCGTCCACCGCCTGGGGCAGATCGATGATCACGGGCCCATCGTCGCCCAGCAGGATGTTGAATTCGGAGAGGTCGCCGTGCACGACACCTGCGCTCAGCATGCGAACGACTTCGCCGATCAGGCGGCGATGCAGCTCGATCGCGATCTCCGGCGAGATTTCCGCATCGTTGAGGCGTGGAGCCGCGTTGCCCGCGTCGTCGGTGACGAGTTCCATCAACAGCACCCCGGCATGGAAATTGTAGGGTCGCGGTACGCGCACGCCGGCGGCCGCGAGGCGAAACAGCGCGCCCACTTCCGCGCTCTGCCAAGCGTTCTCCTGGGCCTCGCGCCCGAAACGCGTGCCTTTCGCCATGGCGCGCGCTTGGCGGCTGTTCTTGGTCTTGCGGTTCTCGGTGTAGTCGACGGCTTGGCGGAAGCTGCGCTTGTCGGCTTCCTTGTAGACCTTGGCGCAGCGCGACTCCGCGCCGCATCGCACGACGAAGACCATCGCCTCCTTGCCGCTCATGAGCTGGCGCTCGACCGAGTCGATCACGCCTTCCTCGACGAGCGGCTGCAGCCGCTTGGGGATTTTCATGCGGCTCAATATACGCTACAGGTCACCGCCAAGCCGGATCGGTGGTGGCGCCGGTCCACCGGCGCCACATGCGGCCGGGGCGCATCGAGGGCCGCAGATCCGGCGGCCGCACGGCACACAGGGGATCTGTGGCTCCGCAAACCGCGGCTTCTTCGCGACACGGCCCCTTTTTCGTGAAGTGGATGATGCAGGAAACTCTGTTGTTGGCCCGTACGTAAGACCCGGTTGGGGCCACCCTCAAAGGCCTTGGGATGTCCGGGTGATACTCGTCAAAGCGCGAATGAAGGGTCGACGCATCCGGGCACTGGTAACACTGGTAAACTAGCGGTCTTTCCGAGGATATGCGCCGTGATCGAGATCCTGCAGTGCTTGAAGAAATACGGCCAGCGACTCGATTTGGAGATTGCCAAAGAGACGGGCGTGCCACTTGCCACGGTGCGCCAGGGGCTTACTGGCCTCGCAGCCACGGGCGCCATCATCATGTGCAATTTGACCCGGTTCGAAAACGGCCAGCGGATTGATGCGTGGCAGTGCCGCGTGTCGGGGTATGTCCCGCCAATGGCCCCCGGTCGAAAGGCAAAGGCAGCGACGTAACCCGCAGCGCGCTGCCGGAACCACGGCAGCGGCGTCATCAACGTCAGGCGCATCCGATCCGTTCGCCGGCGGGCGTGCCGCACGTGCTCGCCCATGCTACGCCTTTGCTCCATGAACAAGCCCAAGCTGACCTGCTTCGACGCTCCGTGAGTCGCGGCGAGGAGTGCCGCCTCGCCCTCCATTTCTCCGGCATCGAATTCGAGGGCGTGCGCATCGGCGCCGCGGCCTCCATGCTGCCGACGACTTCGAGGCCGCACGCCACGAAGGAACGATGGAGCATGTGGAGGACCTCCGCTCAGGCGTGCTCTCCCATGATGTAGTGCGTCAATTGCTCGATTACGATTCTCTGCTCCGAGATGATGTCTTTCACCAGGTCACCGATGGAGACGAGACCGATCAGGGTGTGGCCGTCCAGGACCGGTAGGTGGCGGAGGCGGTTTTCCGTCATTAGTGCCATGCATTCCTCGCTGGTCTGATCGAGCCGCACATACATGACCGGGGACGTCATGATTTCGCGCACCGGTGTTTCCTTCGACGACCGTCCCATGAGGACGATCTTCCGTGCGTAGTCGCGCTCGGTGACTATGCCGACGATGGTTTCGCCCTCCATGACGAGGAGGGCACCAATGCCTTTCTCGGCCATTAGCTTGACGGCGTCGAACACCGACGCCACAGGTGCGACGGCGTAGACCGTCTGGTCAGGCTTCGACTTAAGTATGTGAGCCACGGCTGTCATAGCTGACCCCCAGGGACGTCGTGAAGGAAGATCTTCATATTACGGCGGTTTGTGCCAGCACTACCATGCCTCGACGAAGCGACCGCCGACGTTACCCACCCCGCTCGCGACGAATGCCGAGCCCGCCCGGTCGACGTGCGTCAATGTTTGTCGAGCCCGATGTGCTAGGGTGCAAGGAGGTCTCGACGGTGCTTTCACGAGCCTTGGAGAGCGGGTCATGTACAGGATTCTCGTCGCCACGGACGGTTCGGAGCACTCGCAGCGCGCGGTGGCTTATGCAGCGCGGCGTGCGAAGAATGCGCCGTGCAAGATCTATCTGCTGCATGTCGAGAGACCGGTGATGGCTTGGGAGGTCGGGCCGGTTTCGGCCATCGATGCGGTGTCGGCCGGGCGTGAGTCCGAGAGCAGAGAGGTGCTTGATGCAGGCGCCGGTCAGTTCGATCCGGCAACCGACGTCGAAAGACATGCGGTGACAGGTGCACCGGCCGCAACCATTCTCGAGCAGGCAACAAAGCTCGCTGTGGACGAGATCATCATCGGCTCGCGTGGCCTGCGGCCCATCGGCGCGGCGCTGATCGGCTCGGTCGCGTACAAGGTTCTCCACGACGCCAGGGTCGCCGTCGTCGTCGTGCGTTGACGCGCTGCCGCTGGCGATCGACGCGATGAGCGGCTCGGGTACGCAGCGCATCGCGTGCAATCGCCGCTCGGGCAAGATCCTGATGTCATTCGGGACGGGCTGACCGAAGCGCCAGGGGCGGCGCGCCCGCCGCAGCAGCGCTCGACCCAGACAGGCGAGAAGACTCAAGCTCCCTGCCGTCCCGCTCCGACAGGCGGATCCGCGTGGTCAGGTCCCGCAGAACGTGCGATAGCGCGCTGTCACCGCGGCTGGCGCCGGCTCGGCGTAAGGGGCCAGCTCGCCGCCTTCGCCGTACGGTTGCCTGAGGGCATTCAGCAACCGTTCGAAGGGTGCGAGATCGCCGTCGTTCGACGCAGCGGCAAGCGCCTCCTCCACGCGGTGGTTGCGGGGGATCACCCCGGGATTGACGCTGCGCATCGCGCTGGCGCGCCTGACACCGGCCATTGCCGAGCCATTCTGCGCGCTGTCGTCCTCGCTGGCGCAGCGCGCCCGCCAGCGCGCCAGCCACGCGTCGGGTGCGGGCGCGCCGGCGAACAGCGCGCGCAGCGGCGCGTCGTCACCGGCCGCGGCGTCGGCCAGCCGCCGCCAACCGAGGGTGAAATCCACCTGCTCGGCATGCAGCAGGGTCAACCAGTCCCCGGCCAGCGCAGCGTCGGTGCTGTCGTCGTCCGGATCGCCTCGACGCAGCCCGAGCTTGGCGCGCTGTCCGCAGAGCAGGTGCCTGCGGTACTGCGCCGGGAACGCAGCGATGACGTCGGTGGCCATCGCCACTGCCCGCTCGGGATCGTCCGACAGCAGGGGTAGCAGCGTTTCGGCCAGGCGCGCCAGGTTCCAGCACGCAATGTCGGGCTGGTTGCCGAAGGCGTAGCGTCCCCGGCGGTCGATGGAGCTGAACACCGCGGCGGGGTCGTAGGCCTCCATGAAGGCACATGGTCCGTAGTCGATCGTCTCGCCCGATATCGCCATGTTGTCGGTGTTCATCACGCCATGGATGAAACCGAAGTTCATCCACTGCGCGATCAGGGCAGACTGACGCTCGGCCACCGCCTGCAGCAGCGCCAGGAAGGGCTGTGGTGAGGTGACGAGGGCGACGTCGTGCCGCGCAATCGAGTACTGCGCCAGTTTCCGTACGCGTTCCACATCGCCGCGCGCGGCAAATAACTCGAAGGTCCCGACTCGGATGTGGCTCGCCGCCACGCGTGTCAGCACGGCACCGGGAAGCGCCTGCTCGCGGTAGACCGGCTCGCCGGTCGCTGCGACCGCGAGGGCGCGGGTGGTGGGGACGCCCAGCGCGTGCATGGCCTCGCCGACCAGCACCTCGCGCAGCATGGGCCCGACGGCAGCCTTGCCGTCGCCCCCACGGGCGAACGGGGTGCGGCCCGAGCCCTTGAGGGCAATGTCGCGACGTCTTCCTTGCCGGTCGATCACCTCGCCGAGAAGCAGCGCCCGGCCATCACCGAGTTGAGGTGAGAATCCGCCGAACTGGTGGCCCGCATAGGCCTGAGCCAACGGTTCGGCCCCGTCGGGCAGCATGTTTCCGGCGAACGTCGCTGCCCCTGCAGGGCCGTCGAGCGACGTGACGTCGAGGCCGAGTTCCGCCGCCAAGGAACGATTGAGAAACAGCAGCCGTGGGGCCGGCACGGCACCCGGCCGCCAAGGCACGTAGAACCCCTCGAGTTCGCGTGCGAATGAATTGTCGAAACGAAATGTGGCGACTGAAGCCATCGGCCGAAACGTTGTGGCAATCACCGAGTTTGCCATACCCCACCGGACCCGATCCTGCAGCCAGCTTGCGGCCGATGCGACGACTCGTCCAGACATGCGGTCCGATCCCGTCGATGATCCGGGATTGCCGGCGAAGCGTCTGGCCGACCTTCGCCACGCAGGACACGAGAGGCCTGGCCCCGGAACCCCCGCGCTCGATGTCGGCAGCGGTGCAGGCTAAGTGTGCGTTGAGCGGGCAGCGCACGATGGACGGTCGGTCCCCGGACTAGCCACCCGGTGGCCGGTAGGCGACGGTCTTCTTGGATGCCGCGTCCATCTCTTCAGGCGTCAGCAGCACGGTGGTGTTCGTCGACGCCTTTCCTGATTGTGCGACCGTGAGGGCCACCGCTGCAGCCGCCGAGTGATCCGGCATATCGGCGATTACGTACAGGTCGGTGTCACCGAACGCGAAGTAGAACGCATCGAGCCGGCCACCCACACTTGCAAGCATTTTCTCGATGGCGGCTCGGCGCGCGGTGCCGCCGTCGTGGGCGAATCCCCTGGCCCCATCAGCGGTGTAATTCGCCTTGATCAAGTACTTTGCCATTGCTCGTTCCTCCCCGGCTGCTCGTGCTCGTGTGCGAGCACGCCGGCGCATTCTGCGCCACTTGTGCCCGCAATGTCGATTTGCTCCAGCCGCACTGCGCTTCCGTGGGAGTCCGGGGGAGGCCGTTGCAATCGGATGTGGTGGATTACCCGGCTCGCGGGTCAGGCCTGACGAAAACCGCCTGCCCGGCAGAGTGAGTGCGCATACCCGAGCACGCAGAACTGACGGCGCTGCTGTCCCTTGCGACCGGACCCTGTGGTACGTTCGAGATTCCTTTGCTTCGACGAGCGCGGCTCCGCCAAGGCTCGATGCAAGACCCGATGCATCATTTGCGCGAGGGGTACCGCCCCGAGATGAGTGTCTAGGACGCTGGAATGCAAGCGCTTTGGATGGTGCTGGGTGCACTGATCTTCGCGACGATGGGTGTGTGCGTGAAGATTGCCTCGGCCTGGTTCTCCAGCGCCGAGCTGGTGCTCTACCGCGGACTGATCGGCGTCGCGTTTCTGTGGGTGTTCGCGCGCAGTCGTGGCGTCTCGCTGGCCACGCGCTATCCGGGCATGCACGCATGGCGCAGTCTGATCGGCGTGACTTCGATGGGCGCGTGGTTCTACGCGATCGCCCATATGCCCCTCGCCACGGCGATGACGCTCAACTACATGAGCAGCGTCTGGATCGCCACCTTCCTTGTCGGCGGCGTGCTGCTCGCGTGGGCGCCGGTGCCGGGCCGCGACGGCCGCGTGCCGCGCCCGCCGCTGCAGGGCCCGCTGGTGCTCACCGTGCTCGCGGGCTTCGGCGGGGTCGTGCTGATGCTCAGGCCCACCGTCGGCGACAACCAAGGCTTCGCAGGACTCGTGGGCCTGCTTTCCGGACTGACGGCAGCCTTTGCCTACATGCAGGTGGTGGCGCTGTCGCGGGCCGGTGAGCCCGAGACGCGAACCGTGTTCTATTTCGCCCTTGGTGCCGCCGTGGCCGGCGGCCTGGCGACGCTGCTCGGAGACGCCACTCCATGGGCCGCCTGGACCTGGGCCCATGCGTTGTGGCTTGTTCCCGTAGGCGTGCTCGCGGCCCTGGGCCAACTCTGCATGACGCGAGCCTACGCGACTTCCACCACTGAAGGCGGCACCCTGCTGGTTGCCAATCTCCAATATTCGGGCATCGTTTTCGCCGCGATGTACAGCGTATTGCTGTTCGGCGACCACATCGATGCGCCTGGCTGGACCGGCATGACGCTCATCATCGCGAGTGGCATCGCGGCCACCGCATTGCGTCAGCGCTCGCTGCCGAAGGCGCCGGGCGAGGAACACTGAAGGAATTCAAATCGACACGCAGCCGGACTCGGGAAGGGTTGGCTCGAAGTGCGAGCGGCGCGTCACCCCCTCGAGGCATTGAGGTCGGAAACGTGGCTCGGGGAATGAACTCTCAGCCCCGTTCGAGCGCATCCGCCATGGTCTGCATGCGGGCAGGTCGCGTCCCGATCGCGCTCCAGCCGTCGCTGCGGGATCGCGCAGCCAAGGCGGGACGCTGACGCTGCTGCAGGCATGGGCTGTCAAGTGCGGGCCGGCTTCCGGAACGAGACAACCTGCATGTCCGGTGCGTTGCGAGAGCCGCAGCTTGCGGTGTCCAACATGGTTTCGGCCTCGTGAAGAATGTTGATGACATCGACATAGTCACGGTCCTTCACCATCATCAGCGCCGTGCGACCGACATCGTTGCGTGCCAGCGGATCAGCGCCCGCTCGCAGCAGCACCTCGACGACGCCCGCTTCACCGTTGCCCGCCGCGTACATGAGGGGACGGACCCCGAAACCGATCCTTGCCTCCTTGTCGGCGCCGGCCGTGAGCAGCAGTTCGACCACTTCGGGATGACCGCGGTCCTCGTCCGCGTTGTAGCAACCGTGGAATAGCGCTGTGAAACCGCGGTCATCGCTAGCGTCCACGTCGGCGCCCGCGGCGAGCAAGCTCGCGACGATCGCCCGATGACCCAACACCGCCGCCACCATGAGCGGTGTCACCCCGCCGGGTCCGGCGGCATTCACCGTCTCCGGGGTCGCCAACCGCTCGACCGCCTCGGCGTCGCCAGACCGGATCACGTCCACAAGTGCTTCTCTCATATGCACCTCACTGTTTGGCGTCGAATTGCGTTCTGGCCGTGGCACCCGTCGGCGGTACCCTCTGGCGGCCTTCCTCCGAGATTCAACCCGTCCCGTTGCTCGTCAGGTCGTCAAGTGCGGCGCGCCACCGCCCGCGCGCGCGTCGAGATCGATGTCGACCATCATCTCGGTTGCCAACGCCTCGAGTTCGCGCTTCAGGTCGTCGTTGCACAGCGCCTCCGGTACCGCGAGGAGCGCCTTGGCCCTGAAGAGCTGGCCGGCGGACATTGCTGCGCTCACTACCTCGGTATGAAGCTCATCGATGCTGACTCCGCGCCTGGCAAGGCGGTCCGACAGGTCGTGCACAATGCCCGGACGATCGTTCCCTACGAGTTCAAGCCTGACGATCCGCTGCCCGGCTGGCAGCGCGCTCGTATCGCCCATCGCGATGACGACGTGCAACCCGGAGGAAATGAGCCCGCGGAGCGCGCCAGCGAGCGATTCGGCATTCTGGTCAGGAACTTCGAAATGCACGATGCCGGCGAACTGGCCAGCGAGGCTCGCCATGCGGCTTTCGACCCAGTTGGCGCCGAAGCGCTGGGCGGCATCGGACAGGAGATTGACAATGCCTGGGTGATCGCTGCCAATCACCGTCATCACGAGCGACTTCGTCACGACTTCAGCCCTTTGGTCGGGATCATCCTGAAATGATAGCCGTTTCAGTTGCCCGTCGCCGGTTACGGGGCCTTGGGCGCGTCCACGCTCCGCCGCGTGACCAACGACATCGCCATACGCAAGATTCCGAAGCGGCAAATGAGCGCAGTGGGATCAGCCGAACCAAGTCGGCTGACCGACAGTTCACGGCCAAGACCGGCTATTGGCCCAAGCCTCGAAGCCGATGTTGCGTTACGCCTCGAACGAGAACGGTGGGTACTCGTCATGCAGCAGCAGGAGGTACGGCTCGACTCGCAGCGACCATCGGAGATACCCGACCGCGAATTGGTATGGCCCCTGCGGGTACGCGCCGGTGAACAGGACTGCGAACCACGCAATCACCGTCGTGACGAACCAGGCGATGTCGATGAAGTACAGGACGATCGCGTGCGGAATCACGCGAAAGGTTCGGAGTCCCACCGCCCCAGTGGAAACCCGACGCCCAGTGCCCAGGAGCCGGGAATTCCCAGACCCACCCACCGCCAAGCGCGAGGCCCGGCCCACCGACCAGGATCAGGTGCGGGATTGCCAGGATGAGCCGGGAGCACACGGTGGGCCGGTTGCGGTCGTGCAGCTGGGGCTCGACGTCAAATCCAACCGGGTAGGTGGCCGATTGGCCCGCGCTCTCCGCCATCATCGCGACATTGTGCGCGCCATCCTGCCCAGCGACAAACGAAGCCCAAGAGCCTGGTACGCGCCGCGTCCTCTTCGCGCGCCTGACTGAGATGGAGCGGGCCGGCGGGATGCCGCCGGCAGAAATGCAGTCCTGGTGCCGAAAGCCGTCGCTTCACCCCATTGCTGCCGGTTGCGCATCCCGAAACGTCCATTCGGTGGTTCGCCGGTGGATCGGGTGCGCAATGGAAAGCGCCGCCCGACGGTGGCGCAACCCAGCACGTTCGCGCGGCGCTGCAACGCCGTTGCTTCGCGGCAGCAATTGCGATGCCAGCGCGTGGCCGGGACGGCGATCTTCCGGCGGTGATTGCCGTCGAGTACCAGCTGAAGACTGCGCCCGTTGCGAGTCGCCCACGTTGCGAGCTTTGCCCCGTCGCGCTAGATTGCTCCACGATCTCCATCTCCCTCGGTCCGGAGGAAAAGCCATGAAAATGCAGTTTCTGGGAGCGCTGCTCGCGCTCCTGATCACCGCCCCGGCCCTCGCGGCGATCAAAGAGACGCCGATCACGTACAACGACGGCGAGACGACGATGAGGGGTTTCGTCGTGTACGACACCGCCAAAAAGGGCAAGCGGCCGGGAATCGTCATCGTGCACGAATGGTGGGGCATCACGAAGCACATGCATAACGAGGCGCGCCGGCTCGCGCGGCAGGGCTACACGGCTCTCATCGCCGACATGTACGGTGACGGCAAGACGGCCGACAACCCCAAGGACGCGGGCGCGCTCGCGGGCTCGGTGATGAAGAACCCGCAGGTGATGGAATCGCGCTTCAACGCCGCGCGCGAGCAGCTCGCGAAGCAGCCGACGGTCGATCCCACGCGCATCGGCGCGGTGGGCTACTGCTTCGGCGGGGCGGTGGTGCTCAACATGGCGAGGGCAGGGGCCGATCTGGCCGGCGTAGTGGGTTTCCACGCTTCGCTCGGCCTCAATACGCCGGCTCCCGCGCCCGGCACGGTGAAGGCGAAGATCCTGGTCTTGAACGGCGCCGACGATCCGTTCGTGAAGAAGGAAGAGTACGCAACATTCAAGTCCGACCTGGGCGCTGCCAAGGCCGACTACCGCGTGATCGAATATCCCGGCGCGGTGCACGCCTTCACGAACCCGGAGGCGACCGCGCTCGGCAAGAAGTTCAACCTACCCCTGCGCTATGACGCAAAGGTGACCAGGGAAGCGGAGGGCGAGGCGTCCAAGTTCTACGCCGACGTCTTCAAGAAATAGCCGCCCGGAGTTTCACCTGCCGGCCGGGGCGGGCAACCGGATCGAATCGGAATCCTCGAGTCGCACCCGCGACCTACCGGAGTTCGCGCGCACACCTCATGCGCGCACGCGGACGGATGTTCGCGAACCCGACTACCCGGTGAGAAAAGCCGCCGACGCGGCTCCCAGCGTGATGCAATCGGCCTGGCAGCAAGTTCACGCTCTCGTCGTGGCAACCGGCGCAGCCAAGCCGGCCTCTGCGATTTGCAACGGTCGCTGATCGGCCAGAAGCGGCTCCCGAGCAAAGGCTTCCGATCTTACGCAGAGCGGTCGCTGCAATTCACATTGCGGCTGGCGAGGGGCCAATACGATATTCCGACGGCAACGCACGAGCCTCTTTCGGTAAATGGAGATAGGACACAGTGGTGCTCATCGGTCGTTGGTGCCGAGCGCACTGCGAATGCCACCGGGACAACCGGCGGACGATTGCGCCATCGCCGAGGTCTTCGGATCGCCTTGCTGCAATAGCACTCATGATCCGCAACAACTCTCAACGTTTGGCAGCGAGCGCAATTCTTTGATCGGTCGTCCGCTTCAGATCCCAGGCAAGTCCGAGCTTCGACAAGATGAAGATGCACCACTTCGAAGGGTCCCAGTGGTACCAGCGGACGCCATTGCGGTAGTCCGCGGGGAAACGGTGGTGGAAACTGTGAAAGCCCTCTCCGTTGGTAAGGAATGCGCCAATCCAGTCGTCTCGAGCCGACTTGGCACTATCGAAGGTCTTTGCGCCGAAGGTGTGGGCGAATGAATTCACGAAGAAGGACGAATGAAGAACGATGACTATTCGCAGGCAGACTGCCATGATCAAGCCCCCCAGCGGATGCCCGATCCACCAGGCGATGAGCATGGGAAGGGCGACTCCTCCGCCAATCGACCACCAGGCATGGTGCTCATGCTGATGGGACACGAGCTTTGATTTTCGCAGGTCTTTCACGTTGTGGTAGTTGGTGCGGTGGCGCCAAAACAGGATCCAGCCAATGTGTGCGTGCCAAAAGCCCTGTTTGACGCCGTAGGGGTCGTGCTCCGTGTCGGCAAAGCGATGATGCTGACGATGCTGCGATGCCCACTTCAAGGCCGACTCTTCGAACGTTGCCGCCCCAAAGAACAGCAACAAGAAACGTACGAGCGGTGACGCTTTGAATGTGGAGTGCGCGAATAGGCGGTGATAGCCGATCGTGATGGACATCCCCGTCGCGGCGGCGAAAAACAGCGACAGCGCCAGCTCGGGTGCCGTGATGCCGCGGTAGTAAATGTAGAAGGGCGTTCCAATGATTCCGACGACGTGCAGTACTGTGAAGAAGACAAGCCCGAGCCACCTGATTTTGCGCGTCGGCAACGGGTAGTCGTCCGAAATGGCTCTTGCGTTCACGATTTAAGGATCTCCTGCAATGGCCACACTCCATGGGATGGTTACGCCGAACGTGATCAGCATCCCGGCGGTGCCGAAGATGACGAGCTCCGAGCAGAATCGATTCACGCAATAGCCCACGAACGGCACGATCACGGGTGCAATGCCGGAATTGTCCAGGGAAAGTCCGAACCAGTCGCCGCGGTTTCCTGGGCTCGTCATCGGGCTGGAACAAGACGGAGTGATCGGTGAGCCCGAGGAGCTTCGGGGATCCGGAGTACGCCGGCACGCGGAAGAGTACGCGGCGGGAGGTGTTTCGGGAAGAGATACGGATCAGGTGGTCCCCTGGAAGTCGCTGCCGAACCTCACCGAGCCATGCTATCCGATGGCCGATGGCGGGTCGTGGCTGGCGTCCTTAGCCGCCGGAGACGATGCCGCGCGCGTACCTCGTGCAGAGCTGGTGCGGGTCGAGCGACCCGGCGATGGAGGAGACGCTCTACGAGATCACCCCGATGCGGACATTCCCCGTGCTAGCGCCGACGACGGCGACACCCGCGGTTTGCACCTGCGTACATCAACCTCGCCGACCTATACCGTTCCCGAGGGTGGCGGCCGGATGCGGCCGAGAGCCGCCGAAGGGCGAAGTCGCGGTAAGCGGTCGCTCGATGGCGTTGCCGGCGTGAAGCGTGCAACGGGCTGAGCGGAAAGCCGATGTTCGGCTCACATGCAAACTCGATGCCCTTGCCCCCGACCTTCATTGACCTTCGTCAATGAAGAGCCCCGCGGCGCGCGTGACACTGTTCGCCATGTGGCACGCCGCGTAAAGGCGGGTCGCGGGTCGTGCACGCGTTGTCATTCCCGCTTGCCCGGCAGGTTCCGAAACCTCACCAGGAGCGATGATGAAAAGCCGCATTCCACTGCGCTCTGCGCTGTTGCTGATGACTGTCGTCGCGCTGGCGGGAGCCGTACTGCCTGCATCGGCACAGGGTCGAGGGGCGCTCGAAGCCGATGCCAGGAGAGCCTACAACAACCTCGTCGCGAAAGTTCCAGCTGCGAAGGCGCTCGCCAAGAACGCGGTGGCGGTCCTCATCTTTCCGAAGATCACGAAGGCCGGATTGATGGTCGGGGGGCAGTACGGCGATGGCGTGCTGCTGAAGGGAGGCAAGGCCGCAGGCTATTACAACACGTCGGGTGCCTCCTACGGCTTGCAGGCTGGCGCGCAGCAGTTCGGGTACGCGATGTTCTTCATGAACGAGAGGGCCCTGAAGGCATTGACCGAGACGGATGGGTTCGAGGTCGGCGTCGGGCCCAGCGTGGTGGTGGTCGACCAAGGAATGGGCAAGTCCGCCACGTCGATCACGATGAAGGACGACGTATACGCATTCATCTTCGGGCAAACGGGATTGATGGCCGGCGTCGGCCTGCAGGGCAACAAGATCACCCGGCTCAACAAGTAGCGACGCCGCTCTTGGAAGGTGCGGCGGTGGCGGGCCCAATTGCGGCCCACGCAGACGCGCATGCCGCGCGCGACAAATCGCTTGGCTCGCCACGCGGTGGTTATGTCGGCGGCCGTCTACAGCCGCAGGTCGACGCGCGGACCGGTCCGGCCGGCGATGTGTGGAACGGACCCCCGCGCCCTGACGACACACGATAACGACCGCGTCTGAAATCGAAACGAAATCGGAGCGAACCATGACGACCAGCATCCGGAATACGCAATGGTTAGCCGCCGTGTTCACGGCGGCGCTCCTCGCAGCCGCACCGGCGGCCGCGGAATTGAGCGCGGAGCAATTGGCCAAGCTTGCGCAGAATCCCGTCGGCAACCTGATCAGCCTGCCGTTCCAGAACAACACCAATCTCAATTTCGGACCTGAGAAGGGGACGCAGAACATCCTCAACATCCAGCCGGTGATCCCGATCTCGGTGAACCAGGACTGGAACATCATCACCCGCACGATCATGCCGGTGATCTGGATGCCTTCACTCGGTCCGGATACGCCAGCCAGGAGCGGCTTCGGCGACATCCAGTTGTCGGCCTTTCTGTCCCCGGCAAATCCGGGCAAATGGATCTGGGGCGCTGGCCTGATCACGCAGATTCCGACCAACAGTAACGAGGAGTTTGGCAACAAGAACTGGGGGCTCGGACCGACGTTCGTGATGCTGCATCTCGACCACGGCGACCCTTGGGTGTATGGGGCAATCGTCAACAACGTCTGGTCGCTCACCAGCAGCCAGCAGGGTGGCTCGTACAGCAATGGCATCATCCAGCCGTTCGTGAATTACAACTTTCCCGAAGGCTTCTACCTCACCTCGGCGCCAATCCTCACGGTCAACTGGAAAGCAAGCAGCGGCGAGCAATGGACCGTACCTCTGGGCGGCGGAGTGGGCAAGATATTCCACCTCGGCAAACTGCCGGTGAACACCCAAGTCTCGGCCTACTACAACGTGGCGAAGCCGGATTTCGGGCCGAACTGGCAAATCCGCGCCCAGGTACAGCTGATGTTTCCGAAGTAGGCTCGATGGAGGCGCGGCGAAGATAGTCGAGTACTTTCGGTCCGCACCTTCGGTCGGGCGTCGAACGGTCGCTTCACTAGGATTGAACGTCGGCTTTCCGGAAGACCGGCGGCCTGGAACGGGTCGGACTGCAACCGTCGAGTATTGGCCCGAGTGCGGCCAGCTACGGGCGCTCGGCGCCGCCACTCATATTGCCTAGAAGCAGTCGTTCGACGCCAAGTTTGCAAACGGTGACGGATCAGTGCCGCTCCACCGAGCCATTGATTGACCTAACGCAAAGAGGAGTCAGGGGCCCGAACCTACGATTCCGCCGTTGGGCCGGACCCGGCGCGCAATTTCGCCAACGCGAAATTCGTTGATCTGGTCGGGTGTCCGAGCCCCGAACAATCCTTCTTTGCGACGCCACCAAAGAGGACATTTTGGGAGAGCCGCGATGAACGCACGGCATGTATTCAAGCTATTGACGTCGGTGGTCGCGGTCGCTTCGTGCTTCGGATCGGCCTCGGCACAACGGGTTACGGGTGTTCTGGGTTCTCCGAGCGCCACCACGACGATCAGCGGCCAGCAGTTGCCGCCGCCCGACCCGAAGTTCGGCGGCGTCATCAGGAACGACGCCCTGCAGTCCAAGCCCTGGTGGGCGCCACGCGTCGTGCCGCCCAAGGGCGCGCCCAACATACTGCTCATCATGACCGACGACGCCGGCTTCGGCGTACCGAGCACCTTCGGCGGTGTCATCCCGACGCCCGCCATGGATCGCATCGCGCAGGAGGGTCTGCGCTACAACCGGGTCTTCTCCACCGCGCTGTGCTCGCCGACGCGTGCCGCCTTGATTACCGGACGCAACCACCACTCGGCCGGGTTCGGCGTGATCTCGGAGCAGTCGACAGGCTACCCGGGCTACAACAGTATTATCCCCAAGGACAAGGCCACGATCGGGACGATTCTGCTCGACAACGGCTACTCCACGTCCTGGTTCGGCAAGGACCACAACACACCAAGCTTCGCGGCCAGCCAGGCGGGGCCGTTCGACCAGTGGCCGACCGGGATGGGGTTCGAGTATTTCTACGGCTTCGTCGGCGGCGACGCCAACCAGTGGGAGCCGAACCTGTTCCGCAACACCACCCAGATCTATCCGTTCCTCGGCAAGCCGCCCGGGACGTGGAACCTCGTCACCGCGATGGCGGACGACGCCATCGACTGGATGACCCAGCTCAACCAGATCGACCCGAGCAAGCCGTTCTTTGTCTATTACGTGCCGGGCGCCACGCACGCGCCGCACCACCCTACGAAGGAATGGGTGGACAAGATCCACGACATGCACCTGTTCGACGACGGCTACGAGAAGCTGCGCGAGCGCATCTCCGAGAACCAGAAGCGGCTCGGGGTCATCCCTCAGGATACGAAGCTGGCGCCGTGGCCCGATAAGCTCCTGAAGCCTTGGGATCAGCTCAGCGCGGAGGAGAAGAAGCTCTTCATCCGCCAGGTTGAGGTCTTCGCCGCCTACTCCGCGTACGATGATCACGAGATCGGGCGCGTGATCCAGGCAGTCGAGGACATGGGCAAGCTCGACAACACGCTGATCATCTACATCAACGGCGACAACGGCACCAGCGCCGAGGGCGGGCCGCTGGGTACGCCCAATGAAGTCGCGTTCTTCAATGGCATCAATGAGATGCCCGTCGATGTGCAAATGAAGTTCTACGACGTCTGGGGCACCGACAAGACCTACAACCACATGTCGGCTGGATGGTCGTGGGCCTTCGACACGCCGTTCGACTGGTTCAAGCAGAACGCCTCGCGGCTTGGCGGCACCAACCAGAACATGGCGGTGTCGTGGCCGGCGCGCATCAAGGACAAGGGTGGCCTGCGCCAGCAGTTCATTCACGTCATCGATGTCGTGCCCACGATCCTCGAGGAGACCGGCATCCATGCGCCTGAGTATGTGAACGGCATCAAGCAGGCGCCGATCGAAGGCACGAGCTTCGCCTACACCTTCGACGCGAAGAATGCCAATGTACCGTCGCACCATCGCACTCAGTACTTCGAAATGATGGGCCAGTGGGCGCTGTATCACGACGGCTGGATATTGAGTACCGAGGTGAATCGCGCGCCGTGGGAGGCTTTCGGCGCGGCGAATCCCGATCCGCTGAACAACCAGGTGTTGCAGCTCTACGACCTGAACAAGGACTTCAGCCAGACCGACGACATCGCCGCGAAGTATCCGCAGAAGGTTACGGAGATGAAGAACCTGTTCGTCGCGGAGGCGAAGAAGTTCCAGGTCTTCCCGATGGATGCCTCGGTAGCGGCACGCATCGTTGCGCCGCGTCCCAACATCACCGCCGGACGGACCGAATTTGTCTACACCCGACCGATGACCGGGCTGCCCCAGGGCGACTCGCCGTTCCTGCTGGACGCCTCGTACACCATCACCGCCGACATCGATGTGCCGCAAGGTGGCGCCGAGGGCATGATCCTGACCTCGGGCGGGCGCTTCGCCGGGTACGGCTTCTACCTGCTCAAGGGCAAGCCGGTGTTCCTGTGGAACCTGGTCGACCTGAAGCGGGTGAGGTGGGAAGGGCCGGAAGTCCTCGCACCCGGCAGGCACACACTGGTATTCGATTTCAAGTACGACGGCCTGGGCGTCGGAACCCTCGCGTTCAACAACATGAGCGGCCTCGGTCGGTCCGGCACCGGCACGCTCATCGTGGATGGCAACGCAGTGCAGACCATCACGATGCCGCACACGATGCCGATGATCCTGCAGTGGGACGAGGCCTTTGATATCGGCTCCGACACCCTGACCGGTGTCAACGACGCGGACTACCAACCACCGTTCCCGCTGACCGCCAAGCTCGACAAGCTGACGATCAAGATCGACCGGCCGACGCTGTCGCCTGAAGACATCAAGAAGCTCGAGGCTGCGCAATCCACGGCGGTCGACGGCAAGCCGCTGACTCGCGTACAACCCGGCCCTCAGTAGCGCAATGCAGGAGGCAGCCGGGCGGGTCTGAGGAAGGCCGGGCGCGACGGGCCCGGTCCTGAATCCAACCAAAGCGCCCCTCGCATGTCGGGGGCGTCTTCTTGGCGATGGTCGGCCATCTGGGGTGGACCGGCCATATGACCAATACACCGCCGCAGCCAGCTTCGGGTCGAGCTGCAGCCGTCGACGATGGGTCCGAGCGCGGCCAGCTCCAGACGGTCGGCGTCGCGGCCGGCTTTTCGATATGGCCGCCGTTGCGAATGGACCCAATCTGTCGCTCGTCCCAACGATCGCGGTTCGAACGCTATGTCGCGTCGCCGCGACGAGTTCGCTCCCTAGCCGTTGCTCGGCGTGCACCGGAAGCGACCCCTCCCGGTCATATCGAATCCGGTGCTGACGCCCCTTTCGGGGGCATCCTTGATCAGCGTCAAGCGATGTGCCGGAAGCTCAGTGTCCAATGCGATGCGATAAGCGGAGCTATGCGATGGCGACGGCTCAGCCTCAGCTTCACGATGCGCGACGGGCCGGGGCAACGACGCCAAGCCATTATTCGAGGGAGTTCATCATGAGCAAGTCTTTCTGGTTGTTGGCGGGGGTGCCCGCCGCGCTGTTTGCCGGTGTTGTCGTCGCGCAGTATCCGATCATGGACAAGGTCGCCGACAAGGTGATCCAGAAGTACCAGACCGCGAGTTGCGAGCAGTTGTGGCAGGAACGGGCGCAAGGGCAGGGCAAGCCGAAGCCGGAGATGGAACAGCGCGCCGTCCAGCTGCTGAAGCAGGATCCGCAGATGCGCCAGGCGTTCTTCAACAAGGTGGCGGCGCCGATCGTCAACAAGATGTTCGAATGCGGGATGATCCCGTGACGTCGACGGCGAGTCGGATCGTGGCGAATTCAGGTTATCGGGGAGGCTGGCGCAGCCGGGCGCTGGCGGTTGTGGTAGGGCTGTTCGTAACCGTTGGTGTTGCGGCGCAGTCTCCGCCGTCGGACGTGAAGCAGGCGGCGCCGCCGGCGAAGGTAGCCAAGTCGACGAAACCGGCGAAGAAGCCGGCAGCACCGAAATACAAGTTGGTGCTCGAACCCAAGGCGATGGACCTGCTCAAGGCGACCAGCGCCCATCTCGCGGCGGCCAAGTCGATGACGTTCACAGCGACCGTCGGCTACGAGTTTCCGAGCAAGCTCGGGCCGCCGATCGTCTACTCGATGCGCTACGACGTGACGATGCTGCGGCCGGACAAGCTCAAGGTGGTGATCCCCGGCGACGGGCCGGCGTCGGAGTTCTATTACGACGGCAAGACGATGATGGCCTACGCGCCGGCGGCGAATCTGGTCGCGGTCGCCGATGCGCCGCCGACCATCGACGCGGCACTGATGAAGGCCTACAACACGGCGGCCATCTTCTTTCCGTTCACCGACCTCCTCGAGGCCGATCCCTATGTCGCGCTGACCGACGGGGCGATCCTCGCGTTCTACATCGGCCAGTCGGAGGTGGTCGGGGGCACCAAGACGGACATGGTGGCGTGGGCCAACAAGGACATGTTCCTGCAGATCTGGATCGGCGTCGACGACAAGCTGCCACGGCGGGTCCGGGCGATCTATGCGGCCGACCCGCTGCAGCTGCGCAACGAGCTCGAGCTCTCGAACTGGCAGATCGATCCGGTGATCGCGCCGGACGCATTCACGTCGCAGAAGGCGCTGGCGGCCCCGCACATTGCCCTCAGGAGCCCGACCTCGGCGCTGCCGTCCGGAATCAAGCCGCTGGTCAAGATGGCGCCGTCCAAGGCCCCGGCAGCGACACCGCAGTCGAAGACACGTTGATCGGAGATTTGCGATGAAAACGATCGTTACCGCGGCCACCGCGCTGATCGCCGGCGCGGTCGTCCTGTGGACCGGTCCGGCGGCCGGTTGGGCATCAGCCGGCCGCGGCGGTGGCAGCACGAGCCACAGCGCGGGATCGACCAGCCACGAGAATCGCTACGGAGGCAGTTCCTCGCACGAGGCGGGCCAGGGCACCGAGCACACCAACACCTACGGCGGCAGCACGGCGCACGCCACTGGGGGTGGCACCGAGCACACGAACGTATACGGCGGTAGCACGGCCGGTGCGTACGGCGCCGGTGCCGTGCATACCTATCCTTCAGGGGCAGCGGCCTATCACCCGCCGGCCTACACCTACCCGGCCTATCACCCGCCGGTCGCGGTGCCGTACTACGCGTCCACCTGCTCTGGCTGTGCGGCAGCAGCCGGCGCTGTCGTGGGCGTTGCCGTGGGTGCGGCGGCAGCGTCGGCCAACACCGCCGCCGCAACGTCGAACGCCTACAACGCGGGCGTCGCTGCCGGCAGCGCGAACACGGCCGCCGCGACCAGCGCCGCCTATGGCGCCGGGGTGGCCACCGGTGCAGCGGCAGCGAGCGCGCCCAGTGGCGGAACCTACTCCGCGGGCGCCAATTACGCGGCATTACCGCCCGGAGCGATGTCAATCAACAAGAATGGCACGACGTACTTCCTTGCCGGCAACACCTGGTTCCAGCCGTTCTACGGCGCGAACGGGGTCTACTACAAGGTCGTGCCAACGCCATGATCGGCCGCGACTGGCGGTAGGCCACGTCGTGATCGACCGGACGTCTTACTTCGTGAATCCTTCCACCTGCTCTGACCCTCGAGGCCCCCAATGAACTTCCTCCGATCCTTCAATGGCGGTATCGCGGCGCTGGCGGCTGCCGCCGGTATGCTGCTGGCGAGCACCGCGACCGCGCAGTCTCCGCAAGCCGCGTGGAGCGACGGGCAGTGGCACTTCGGCGCCAGCATCTACGGCTACCTGCCGACCATCGGAGGGTCCGTCGCCTTTCCGGTGGGTTCGGGGAGTAGCAGCATCAATGTCGACGCCAACACGATCCTCGACAACCTAAAGGCCACCTTCATGGGATCGCTGGACGCCCACAACGGCCGCTGGGGCGCCTTCACCGACGTCCTGTACCTCGACCTCGGCGGCTCGAAGTCCCAGACGCGCGACTTCTCGGTGGGCAACGTCGGCCTGCCGGCGACGACCAACGCGGACCTGAACTTCGACCTCAAGGGTGTGATCTGGACGATGGCGGGCGAGTATCGGATCGTTTCCGACCCGCAGTGGACGGTCGACTTTCTCGCGGGCGCGCGCTATTTCAGCGTCAAGCCGAAGCTCTCATGGTCGTTCAACGGGGACATCGCGGGACTGCCCCTCCCCGGCCGCAGCGGAAGCAAGGAGGTCTCGGCGGCCAACTGGGATGGAATCGTTGGGTTGAAGGGGCGCTACACGTTCGGCCAGAATCGCGCGTGGAATGTTCCGTTCTACGCCGACATCGGCACCGGGCAGTCGGACCTCACCTGGCAGGCGGCGATCGGCCTCGGCTATTCGTACCGTTGGGGCGATCTCATTGCGATGTGGCGATACCTCGACTACAACTTCAAATCGGGAGAGCCCATCAAGGATATGAATTTCAACGGCCCGATGTTCGGCGTGCTGTTCAGGTGGTGAGCGCAGGTCGACCCTCTGGCGCAGCGGAAAGCGGCACCGGCTCGCGATCGACCTCAAGTGATTGGCTCAGCACCAACGCTCTGTTGCGGGTGATGGGCGCATATTGGAACGCTGAGTGGCAGGATGGCTGACGCACCACCCGACAAATATCACGTTCCGCAGTGGCTTGGGGACAAAGCTACTCGCCGCTTCCATGCAATGGCGAAGCCGGCCGGTGCCGCGTGCAACCTCGACTGTACCTACTGCTTCTATCTTTCCAAGCACGACCTTCGCGGCGGCCCCGGGCAGGGGCACATGGCAGACGAGGTCCTGGAACGCTTCGTCCGCGACTACATCGCGAGCGTCACGGCGGACGAGGTCGTATTCACCTGGCAGGGCGGCGAGCCCACGCTGCGCGGTCTCCCGTTTTTCGAGAAGGTGGTTGCGCTGCAACAGAAGTACAGGAAGCCGGGGCAGCGGATCGAGAACGACCTGCAGACCAACGGTGTACTGCTCGACGATGACTGGGCGAAGTTCCTGAAGGCGAACCGGTTCCTCGTTGGCCTGTCGATCGACGGGCCCGAGGACGTGCACGACGCGCTGCGCGTCACCAAGAGGGGCAAGCCGACATTCAACGACGTGATGGCGGCGGCGCAGCTCCTGAAGCGCCACGGCATCGCGTTCAATACGCTGACCTGCGTGCATCGCTACAACGCGAAGCGTCCGCTGGACGTCTACCGCTTCCTGCGCCGGGAGCTGGGCTCCACCCACCTGCAGTTCATTCCAATCGTCGAGTTCCAGGACTTCAAATCGACGGCCCCGCAGCACTGGGATCCGGCCCGGCTTCCGGTCGTCGGCACGCCGCAGGCGCGTCCGGGACATCCCGAATCGGTCGTCACCGAATGGTCGGTGGATCCCGAGGAATACGGCTACTTCCTGTGCAAGGTGTGGGACGAGTGGTACCGGCGCGACGTCGGCAAGGCGCTGGTCAACTTCTGCGAAACCCTGGTGGTGCAGCACCTGGGCGAGCCTTCGCAGATCTGCGTCTTTTCCGAGACCTGCGGCAAGGGGGTCGTAGTCGAGCACGACGGAAGCGTGTACTCGTGCGACCACTACGTCTATCCCGAGTACCGCATTGGGAATGTGCGCTCGCAATCGCTCGGTGACATGGTGTTCTCGCCGGGGCAGGTCAAGTTCGGCTACGACAAGTCGGACACCTTGCCCAAGTATTGCCGCGACTGTGCCTACCTGAGCGATTGCTGGGGCGAGTGCCCGAAGAACCGCTTCGTGCGCGCCCCGGACGGCGAGCCCGGGCTCAACTATCTGTGCCCGGCGTTCAAGCGGTTCTTCGCCCACGCCGCGCCGCAGGCCGAAACGATGGCGATCGAACTGCGGGCTTCGCCGCACCTACCGATCCAGCGACTGTAGGGACAAGTCGGCGCCGGCGGCGATGTTGCCTGGAAGCCGTCGTTCGACGGCGAGTCTGCAAGTAGCAATAGATCAGGGCCGCCGCGGCGAGATGTTGATCCAGGGCAATGAGGACCCTGGGGCCCGAGGCTACGATCGTCCCTTGGGTTGGTCACGGCGCGCAATTTCTCCGGCGCAAGATTCATTGATCCAGTCAGGCGTACCAGCCCCAAGCAATGGCATTTCACGACGCCGCGAAGACGGACATTTTGGGAGAGCCTCGATGAACGCACGGCATGCATTCAAGCTCTTGACGTCGGTGGTCGCGGTCGCCTCGTGCTTCGGATCGGCCTCGGCACAGCAGGTTACGGGTGTTGTGGGTTCTCCCAGCGCCACCACGACCCTCGACGGCAAGCAGCTTCCGCCTCCCGATCCGAAATTCGGCGGAGTGATACAGGAAAAAGCCTCCGAGTCGAAAGCGTGGTGGGCCCCGCGCGTCGTGCCGCCGAAGGGCGCACCCAACGTGCTGCTGATCATGACGGATGACGTCGGCTTTGCCGCGCCGTCCACTTTTGGCGGCGTCATCCCGACCCCGGCCCTTGATCGCATCGCGCGCGATGGCCTGCGCTACACGAATTTCCATTCGACAGCCTTGTGCTCGCCGACGCGCGCTGCGCTGATCACCGGACGCAACCATCACTCGGTGGGCTACGGGGTGGTCGGCGAAATAGCGACGGGGTTTCCGGGTTACGACTCGATCATCCCGGTTGACAAGGGCACCATCGGCACAATCCTGAAGTCGAACGGGTACGCAACCTCGTGGTTCGGTAAGGACCACAACACGCCCTCTTACCAGTCGAGCCAGGCCGGGCCGTTCAATCAATGGCCCAACGGTATGGGCTTCGACTATTTCTATGGCTTTGTCGGTGGCGACACCAGCCAATGGCAACCGAACCTGTACCGCAATACGACGGCCATCTATCCGTTCCTGGGCAATCCCAAGTGGAACCTGGAGACGGCCATGGCCGACGAGGCCATTCAGCACATCAAGGAACTCAAAGAGATTGCTCCTGGCAAGCCTTGGTTCGTCTATTACGTGCCTGGCGCCACCCATGCGCCGCATCATCCCACGCCGGAGTGGATCAAGAAGATCAGCGACATGCACTTGTTCGACGAGGGCTGGAACAAAGTGCGCGAGACCATCTTCGCCAACCAGAAGCGCTTGGGCATCATGCCCGACAACGCCAAGTTGACACCGTGGCCGAAGGAGCTTCCGCAGTGGGACTCCCTCGGTCGAGCGGAGAAGAGGCTCTTCATCAAGCAGGCGGATGTCTATGGGGCCTTTCTCGCTTACGCCGACCATGAGATCGGACGGGTCATTCAGGCCGTCGACGACATGGGCGAGCTCGACAATACCTTGATCATTTACATCAGCGGCGACAACGGCGCGAGCGCCGAGGGGATGCTCAACGGCACGCCAAACGAGTTCACCACATTCAATGGCGTCCCCGTGCCGGTGAAGGCTCAGTACCTCTGGTATCCGTTCTGGGGGTCGGACAAGACGTTCCCGCACTTTGCCGCAGAATGGGCGTGGGCGTTTGACACTCCGTTCAGGTGGGTGAAGCAGGTGCCGTCGCATTTCGGCGGAACGTCCCAGGGCATGGCCATGTCCTGGCCCGGCCACATCAAGGACCTGGGTGGCATTCGCCACCAGTTCAGCCACGTCATCGACATCGTCCCGACCATCCTCGAAGCGACCGGTATCCCGGCACCCGAAACGATCAACGGCATCAAGCAGGCCCCCATCGAAGGCACGAGCATGGTGTACACATGGGATAAGGCGAACGCGAACGCCCCAACCCGACACACGACGCAATACTTCGAGATGCTCGGCAATCGCGCCATCTATCACGACGGGTGGATCGCTTCCACGACGCCGGTGACTCTCCCGTGGGAGCTGAGCAGCGCCCCGCCGCCGGACGTCATCACCGGGTACAAGTGGGAGCTCTACAACCTCCAGGACGACCCCACCCAGTACAACGACCTGGCCGCCAAGATGCCGGACAAGGTCAAGGAGATGCAGGCCCTCTTCGATGCCGAGGCGAAGAAATACAACGTGCTGCCGCTCGACAACACGACGCTTCCGCGCTGGAATACGCCGCGTCCGAGCCTGACGGCGGGGCGAACGGAATTCACCTATTCGGGCGTACTGACCGGCGTGCCGCTCAGCACTGCGCCGGACATCCTGAACAAGTCCTACACCATCACTGCCGAGGTCGAGATTCCAAAAGGCGGTGCGGAAGGCATGATCGTCACCGAAGGTGGGCGCTTCGGCGGCTTCGGCCTTTTCCTGAGCAAGGGTGTGGCGGGCATTCGCGGGGGCAAGCCGGTGTTCATCTACAACCTGCTCAACCTCAAGCGCACGATCTGGTCAGGGCCTGCGTTGGGCGCCGGCAAGCACACCATCGTCTTCGACTTCAAGTCCGATGGCCCAGGTTTGGGCAAGGGCGGCACCGGCGTGCTCTCCGTGGATGGTAAGGAAGCGGACAGGAAACACATGGAACACACCACGCCGATCACGTTCGCGGAAGACGAGTCGTTCGACGTCGGCCAGGACACCCGTACCGGGGTCGCGATGCTGGAATATCGCTACGATGTTCCATTCGAGTTCACCGGCAAGATCAACAAACTGACGTTCAACCTCGGACCGGAGGCCAAGGCGGCACCGGAGTCCAAGGCAGAACTGGCGCCTATCGAGGCACCGGAGCCGGATCCTATTGAAGCACCGAAGCGCTAGCAGCTCCTAACGATAACCAACAGGTTTGCCAGCGCGAAAGACTGAATGAACGCGTGGCAATGAAGAATGCGTTGATGTTCGCCGCTGTCGGCGAAGCTGCTACCGGATTGGCGTTGCTGATGGTTCCCTCGCTCGTCGGCCAGTTGTTGTTGGGTGAGGAACTTACCGGAGTCGCCATATCGGTTGCGCGCGTGGCCGGCATCGCCCTAATCGCATTCGGCTTCGCCTGCGGGCCGGGCACGCCGCTGGTCGGCATGTTGGCCTACAGCGCGGCCGTCGCGCTGTATCTCGCCTACCTCGGCCTCGCGGGCGGTTCGAGCGGGATGCTGCTGTGGCCGGCGGTCGTCCTGCACGCGGTCTTGACGGCACTTCTTGCTCGAACATTGGCAAGGGGCAAGGCCACGAAGACGTAGAGGATTACTGCTGCAGGTCGACGTTCCGCGTGCCGTTGAGCGTTGTTCGCCTGCCGGCGAGGTAGGTCGCATCCACGGAGTCCCAGATCCCGGAGCGGTAGCTGCAGATCGCAAGCGCCTGTAACGAATACGGGGGATCCTGAGAGCGCCTGGTGCCGTTGAAGAAATGGTTGTTCGTCGTGAACATCGTCACCGCACCCTGGCTCTCGAAGGTCCACGATCCTAGGGCCTTGGAATCGCCGATCTCCGGCTTGCAGAACCAGCGGTGGGTGCCGAT
Source organism: uncultured Pseudomonadota bacterium (assembly GCA_963816415.1). Taxonomy (GTDB): domain Bacteria; phylum Pseudomonadota; class Gammaproteobacteria; order Burkholderiales; family Casimicrobiaceae; genus VBCG01. Next base: position 154,778 of record CAWFKR010000017.1, on the reverse strand, counting down.
GTTGACGAGCTTGGTATCGTCGTGTTGGCCGGTTGGCACCGAGACCTGAATGCTCCCGCCGGCGCGTCAAATTGATCGTCGGCGCGCAGGCGGTCCACGGCCTCCGCCGGAAGCACGAACGATGTCGGCAGGTCGTTCAGGTAGTCGCGCTCCGCGGGGTCCTCGAACGCGGCAAGCAGCGCGTCGCCGCGGAGACCCCCGCAGTCGTGGGGTTCACGGTCGCTGCGACCGCGGCGCACGCGGATCCCACGGGCATCGCGAGCAGGGCGGTGGGGCAGGCCGAGTTCGCCCATCAGGAGGAAGTGGCGCGGCGCGCGCTCGTCGAGGACAAGCCGCTCTACGACAAGCTGTCCGCCCAGACCGGCGCCGTCGTCGCCCAGGGCCAGCAGCTTCAGTCGAACGCGCGGCTGCAGCGCCTGATGCAGCTCGTCCAGGAGAAACACTGCGACGCCAGGTAACGCCGCGCCTGATTCGTCAATTGCCTGCCAGGGCCTTCAGCCTGGCGTCGAGCCGCGGGAAGACGCGCCGGGCATTGCCTTCGTAGATCTTGTAGCGTTGCACCGGGTCGATGCTCGCTGCCTCGATGTAGCGCTTGGTGTCGTCGTAGTAGTGACCGGTCTCGGGGTCGATGCCGCGTACCGCGCCGATCATCTCGCTTGCGAACAGGATGTTGTCGACGGGGATCACCCGGGTCAGCAGGTCGATGCCCGGCTGATGATAGACGCAGGTGTCGAAGTAGATGTTGTTGAGCAGGTGGTCCTTCAGCAGCGGCTTCTTGAGCTCCTGCGCGAGTCCGCGGAAGCGTCCCCAGTGGTAAGGCACGGCGCCGCCCCCGTGGGGGATGATGAAGCGCAGCGTCGGAAAGTCGCGGAACAGGTCGGAGGTCAGGCACTGCATGAAAGCCGTCGTGTCCGCGTTCAGGTAGTGCGCGCCGGTGGTATGGAAGCAGGCGTTGCAGCTGGTACTGACGTGGATCATCGCCGGAATGTCGTACTCGACCATCTTCTCGTAGATCGGGTACCAGTGCCGGTCGGACAGCGGCGGCGAGGTCCAGTGTCCGCCCGACGGGTCGGGGTTGAGGTTGATGCCGACGTTTCCGTACTGCTCGACGCATTTCACGAGCTCGGGAATGCAGGTCTTCGGATCGACGCCGGGGGACTGCGGCAGCATCGCCACCGGGACGAAGTTGTCGGGAAAGAGCTTCGAAACGCGGTAGCAGAGCTCGTTGCAGATCGCCGCCCAGGTCGCGCTGACGTTGAAGTCGCCGATGTGGTGCGCCATGAAGCTCGCGCGCGGCGAAAAGAGCGTCACATCGCTGCCACGCTGCCGCATCAGGCGCAGCTGGTTCGATTCGATGGACTCGCGCAGCTCGTCGTCGCTGATCTTGAGGTCCGACGCCTTCGGCATGACCGCCGGGTCCTTGATGCCTGCGATCTGGCGGTTGCGCCAGTCTTCGAGCGTCTTGGGCGCGGTGGTGTAGTGGCCGTGACAATCGATGATCATCGGAATGCATCCACAGGTGGTTTCATCGGGTTGGGGTTGCGATGCGGCGCGCGCCGCGCGCGCGCCACGTCGTGCGTGCGTCTGCCGCGCGGAATGCGGGGCCCGCGGAATCCTCGGACCCTGGAACCATCATTGACCGAAGGTGAGCGGCAGACCCACGTAATTCTCCGCGATCGTACGCGATCCGGCCTCGGAGTGGAGCAGGTAATCGAGCTCGGCTTCCTGGAACCTGGCCACGATCGGGCCGTCCTCGGGAAATCGGTGCATCAGCATCGTGAACCACCACGAGAAACGCTCGGCCTTCCAGATCCGACGCAGGCAGCGCTGCGAATAGGTGTCGATGCCCGTTTCGGTCTTGTCGGCGTAGTAATCGATCAGGGCGCCCGCCAGGTACTTGACGTCGGTGGCGGCGAGATTCAGGCCCTTGGCGCCAGTGGGGGGCACGATGTGGCCCGCGTCGCCGGCCAGGAACATGCGGCCGAAACGCATCGGCTCGGTGATGAAACTGCGCAGCGGGGCGATGCTCTTCTCGAGCGAAGGTCCGGTGACCAGACGTTCGCGTCCGTCCTCGTCGAGGCGCAGGCGCAACTCCTGCCAGAAGGCGTCGTCGGTCCATTCCTCGATGGTGTCGGTCAGCGGCACCTGCAGGTAGTAGCGGCTGCGCGTGCGGCTGCGCTGCGAGCACAGGCTGAAGCCCCGCGGGCTGTTGATGTAGATGAGCTCGTCGGACACAGGCGGCGTGTCGGACAGCAGCCCGAGCCAGCCGAATGGATAGACCTTCTCGTATTCGGTGATGGCGTTGCGCGGCGCGCTCGCCCGGCAGACGCCGTGGAAGCCGTCGCAGCCGGCGATGAAGTCGCAGGCGATCTCGTGCGCCTTGCCGTCCTTCTCGTAGGTCACCGTCGGCTTCGTCCCGTCGAAATCGTGCACCTGGACGTTCTGCGCTTCGTATACGGTCGGCAGCCCTGCCGCCTTGCGCGCGCCCATCAGGTCGCGGGTGAGCTCGGTCTGGCCGTAGACCATGACGTTCTTGCCGCTGGTGAGGCTGTGCAGGTCGATGCGGTGGCGCTTCCCGCCGACGAGCATCTCGAAGCCGCCGTGCACGAGGCCTTCGCGGTGCATCCGCTCGCCGACGCCGGCTTCGTCCATCAGGTCGATGCAGACCTGCTCGAGAATGCCGGCGCGGATGCGGCCCAGCACGTATTCGGGGGTCACGCGTTCGACGATGACGGCGTCGATGCCGGCCCGGTGCAGCAACTGGCCGAGCAGCAGCCCGGACGGTCCCGCGCCGACGATGGCGACCTGGGTTCGCGTATTCGTCATTTGAGCCGCTCTTTCCGGGTGCCGCTTCAGGCGGCTTCGATCGCCAGCAGGCCCGAGGCCGTGTTGGAAATCGGGACGTGGTAGTTCGAGTGGATCCGCTTGACCGCGCCGCGCAGGGCCGCACGCGCGGTCAGCCAGTTGAGCAGTTCCAGTCCCTGGGTGCCGGTCAGCTCGACCAGCTTGTTGATCGAATACTGGGTGACCCACGACGGATCGGTCACCAGCTTGTCCATGAACATCAGGTCGAACTCTTCGTTGATGAATCCCGCTCGCTCGCCGTCGAGTTGGTGCGACAGCCCGCCAGTGCCGAGCACGACCACGCGCTGGTCGGTGTCCCAGGATTCGATCGCGCGGCCGATCGCCTGCCCGAGCCTGAAGCAGCGCGTCGCCGACGGCAGCGGATGCTGGACCGTGTTGATGCACACCGGTACGGTGCGCACCGGACAGGGCTGCCTGCCGGGCCACAGCAGTTGCAGTGGCAGCGTGAACGCGTGGTCCACGAGCATCTCCTGGCAGGTCGTCAGGTCGAACTCGTCCGCGACCAGTGAATTGATCAGGTGCCACGACAGATCTTGATCGCCGGGAAAGGGCGGGACGGTCGGGATGCCCCAGCCTTCGTCGGCGTTGGTGTACTGGGGCGCCGCACCGACGGCGAAGGTCGGCATCTTGTCGAGGAAGAAGTTCAGCCCGTGATCGTTGTAGACGACCACGGCGACGTCGGGCCGCGCCTTTTCCAGCCAGGCGTGCACCGGCGGGAATCCGTCGAAGAACGGCTTCCAGTACGGCTCCTGCTGCAGGTTCCCGGCGATCGCGCGCCCGATGTAGGGCACGTGGGTCACGTTGATGTTCCCGACGATCTTCGCCATGGTCATTCCCTCGCGGCCTGCGCCGGCTTCGAATGCGCCGCCAGCCTGGCCTTGAACGCTTCCTTGGTCATGCCGGTCTGCTGCGCGCCGATGTCCTGCATGTCCAGCCCGAAGATGCCGCCAAGCTTCGCGAGGTAGTACGCGTTCCCCCCGGCCGCGATCAGCTGCAGCACGTTGAGACTGTGCACCGCCGCGCGCTGCTCGCTGTCGAGCCCGAACTTGCTGCAATAGGCGTCCTGATCACGCAGGAACTCGGCGCGGTTCTCGGCCGAGTTGAACGAGAAGCACATCTTGTTCAGCGCATAGCCCTTGCGCGCCTGCTCGCCGTCGAAGATCGTGGTGCCGGGAATCTCCGGCGTCCTCGCCACGGTGTTGTTCATGACCGTCCTCCATCCATGTGGGCACGCACGGGCTACGCGCGCCGATGCCTAGGCGCTGGCCGCCAGTTGTCGCTCGAGCTTGTCGAGGGTCCGGTAGCACGGCAGCACCTTGGCGACGCTGGCGTTGGGCTCGCGCCGCTCCCGGATCGCCGCGAAGAATTCGCGGTCCTGCAGCTCGATGCCGTTCATCGACACGTCGACCTGGGACACGTCGATCCTGTTGTCCTTGCCGTCGGCCAGGTCGTCGTAGCGCGCGATGTAGGTGCCGGTGTCGCCGATGTAGCGGAAGACGGTGCCGAGCGGGCCGTCATTGTTGAACGACAGCGACAGGGTGCAGATCGCTCCGGTGCTGCACTTCAGCTGGATCGACATGTCCATCGCGATGCCCAGCGTCGGGCTGATCGGACCCTGCAGTGCGTTGGCCGCGACGACGCTGCCCCCGGTCTGGTAGGTGAACAGGTCGACCGTGTGCGCGGCGTGATGCCACAGCAGGTGATCGGTCCAGCTGCGCGGCTGGCCGAGCGCGTTCATGTTCGTGCGCCGGAAGAAATAGGTCTGCACGTCCATCTGCTGGATGTTGAACTCGCGCGCCTCGACCTTCTTGTGGATCCACTGGTGGCTGGGGTTGAAGCGACGGGTGTGGCCGCACATTGCGACCAGCCCGGTCTCCTTCTGCAGCGTGACGACCGCTTCGGCGTCCTTCAGGTTGTCCGCGAGCGGGATCTCCACCTGCACGTGTTTCCCGGCCCGCATGCATGCGATCGCCTGGGCGGCGTGCATGCCGGTGGGCGTGCACAGGATGACCGCGTCGACCTCCTCGAGCGCGAGGCTCTCGTCGAGATTGGTCGCGACGTGCCGGATGCCGAAGCGCCCGGCGACTTCGCGGGTCTTGTCGAGCTCGCGGCTGACCAGCGAGACGACTTCCACGCGGTCGATCTTCTGCATCGCTTCGAGGTGCTTGACTCCGAAAGCGCCGGCGCCGGCAAGCGCGACCTTGATCGTGTTCATGGTTCGGTCTCCAGGAAAGGAGCTTCAGGCCTCCTCGGGCCAGTACAGTCGCATCGGGTTGTCGACCAGCAGCCTGCGCTGAAACTCGGGGGTGACGGCGATGTGCGGGATGAAGTCCACCAGCAGGCCGTCGTCGGGCATGTGGTCCTTCAGGTTTGGGTGCGGCCAGTCGGTGCCCCACAGCACGCGGTCCGGAAAGGCCTCGACGACGCGGCGTGCGAACGGCACCACGTCGCGGTAGGCGTGCCGCTCGCCATCCAGCGCCTTCGGGCCGGTGACCGAAAGCCGCTCGGGGCAGGTCACCTTGGTCAGCACGTTCGGATGCTCGTGCATGAACCGGATGAACAGGTTGAACTCGGGACCGTCGACCGCCTTGGTGACGTCGGGCCGTCCCATGTGGTCGACGACCACCGTCGCGGGCAGGGACGCGAAGAAATCCCACAGCTCGGGCAGGTCCGGGGCTTCGAAGTAGATCACCACGTGCCAGCCAAGCCGAGCCACGCGGCCTGCGATCTCGAGGAGCTCGTCCTTCGGCGTGAAGTCCACCAGCCGCTTGACGAAATTGAAGCGCACGCCACGGACACCGGCGGCGTGCAGGCTCTCGAGTTCGGCGTCCGTGACGCTGCGCCGCACCGTTGCCACGCCTCGCGCCCTGCCATTCGAAGCGAGGCAGGCGTCGACCATTGCCCGGTTGTCGGCGCCGTGGCAGGTCGCCTGCACGATCACGTTGCGCGCGAAACCGAGGTGGTCGCGAAGCGCGAACAGCTGCTCCTTCGATGCGTCGCAGGGGGTGTACTTGCGCTCCGGCGCGTAGGGAAACGCTTCGCCGGGACCGAACACGTGGCAATGCGCGTCCACGGCGCCTGGCGGCAGCCGGAACCGGGGCTTGGCCGGGTTGGCGTACCAGTCGAGCCACCCCGGGGTCTTCTCGAACTTCATCAGTCGATGCAATCAGTCGATGTACTTGAGGCCGGCCTTTTCGAGCGCGGGCCGCATGTTGTACATGTCGAGCCCCAGCACGCCGGCGGCGAGTCTGGCGCGTTTCTCGGCCTCGCTGGCCTCGCGCGCGGCGGCGGCGTCTGCCACCTGCTGCGCCACTGCGGCGGGCACGATCACGACGCCGTCGTCGTCGGCCACCACCACGTCGCCCGGGTTCACTGCCACGCCGGCGCAGATCACCGGGACGTTGACCGAGCCCAGCGTGGCCTTGACCGTTCCCTTGGCGCTGATCGCCTTGCTCCACACCGGGAACTTCATCTCGGTGAGGTCCTTGACGTCCCGAACGCCGCCGTCGATGACCAGGCCCGTGGCGCCTCGCGCGCGGAAGGACGTCGCCAGCAGGTCGCCGAAATAGCCGTCGGTGCAGTCGGCCGTTACCGCCGCCACCACGACGTCACCCGGGCCGATCTGTTCGGCCGCGACGTGGAGCATCCAGTTGTCGCCCGGATGCATCAGCACCGTGACCGCGGCGCCGCAGGCCGACGCGCCGGGATAGATCGGGCGCATGTAGGGCTTCAGCAGGCCGACGCGGCCCATCGCTTCGTGAACCGTGGCCGAGCCGAAGTGCGACAGCTGGTCCACTGCCGCGCGGTCGGCGCGGGTGATGTTGCGTCTGACGACGCCGAGGTCGTTCATGCTCATCGGGTGAGTCCTTCTGCGATCAATGGGATTCAGCGACGCCCGGCGGGCGCCGCGGTGGAGGCGGGAACCATCACCTCGCCGCGCATGATCAGGCGTGCAGTGCGCAACAGCGCCGCGCGGGTTACGTGTTGCGGATCGGCCGGGTCGACTTCCAGCTCGACGCTGAACTCGCCGGTCGGATGCTCGACCGAAACCTTCTTGACGCGGCCCGCAGGCAGCAGCGCCACGTCGTGCGCAACGGAACCCTCGAGCACGCAGGCGGTGCCGACGGTGACCGCGGCCAGCACCCCGATCGCATCGTGGCAGACGTGCGGAATGAAGCTGCGGGTGCAGATGCTCCCGCCCGCACGGGGTGGCGCGATCAGCGTCATCTTCGGATAGCTCTTCGCCGTCACGTCGCCAAGGCCCATTGCATGACCGCAGGCGATGCGCAGGCGCTCGATCCTTGCCTTGAGCTCGGCATCCGCGTTCAAATCCGCCGCGCTTTCGTAGCCGGTGCGACCGACGTCGCTCGCCCTGAAGATCACCAGCGGCATGCCGTTGTCGATGCAGGTCACGTCGATGTCGAACGGCGGCGCGTCGCCCTGGCGCTCGACGTGGATCCGGTCGCGCACGTGGCCGGTCGGCAGCAGCGCGGCGCACACCGAGCCGGCGGTGTCGAGGAAATCGATCGTGATCGGCGCACTGGTCCCGGGGACGCCGTCGATCCGCGCATCGCCTTCGTATTCGACGTGGCCGCCGGGCGTCTGCACGGTGATCGCGCACTGCATGTCGGTGTTGAGCGTCAGCACGCGGAACGTGCTGGTGTCGCCCTGCGGCTGCACCATCCCCGTCTCCAGCGCGAACGGCACGACCGCGGCCAGCATGTTGCCGCAGTTGGGCGTCGTGTCGACGGTGTCCTTGTCGGGCTGCAGCTGCGCGAACAGGAATTCCAGATCGACGCCGGGCCGCGTGCCCCTGCGGACGATGCCGACCTTGCTGGTCAGCGGATGCGCACCGCCGAGACCGTCGATCTGGCGCTTGTCGGGCGAGCCCATGACCGCGAGCAGCAACCGGTCGCGCGCGGCCGTGTCGGCAGGGAGGTCGGCCTCGTCGAAGAAAGGTCCGCGCGACGTGCCGCCGCGCATGAACAGGCAACGTATCGGTTTCTGCATGAAGGGATCTTGCGACTGGTCGGGGCGGTCCAATAGCCCCTCTTGATTCTAGCAGCTATCGCATTCTGGTATATCTGATTGCCGTCAGTGCCTATAATTCCGGAATGGACCTGAAGCAGCTCGAATACTTCGTCCGCGTTGCCGAGCTGGGCAGCTTCACCCGCGCCTCGATCGCACTCGACATCGCTCAGCCGGCGCTGAGTCGCCAGGTGCGCCTGCTGGAAGTGGAGCTTCGCCAGACGCTGCTGACCCGCAATGGCAGGGGTGTGGGCACCACCGAAGCGGGCAAGGTCCTGCTCGAGCACGCCCGGGGCGTCCTGTACCAGGTGGAGCGCACCCGGGAAGAGGTGGAGCGCGTGCGCGGCGCGTACGCCGGCCGGGTGGCTGTCGGACTCCCGCCGACGCTGTCGCGGGTGCTCACCGTTCCGCTCACGCGCGCTTTCCGCGCCAGCATGCCGAAGGCCGCGCTGGCGGTCTGCGAGGGCCTGTCGGCGACGATCCAGGACTCGCTGATCGCGGGGCGCCTCGACGTCGCGGTCCTGTACAACGCGACGCCGTCTCCGGACCTCGACACCTCGCCGTTGCTGGAAGAAGACCTGTTCCTCATCGAGCGCAAGCGGGGGAAATCCGCGAGCGGGCCGATCAGTCTGCGCGAGGTGGCCGCGAAGCCCCTGGTGATTCCCAGCCGCCCCAATTCCATCCGGATGCTGGTCGAGGTCGAATTGGCCAACCTCGGCTTTCACCCGCAGATCGCGCTCGAGATCGACGGCGTTCGCGCGATCCTGGATCTGGTCGCCGACGATGCCGGGTGCGCGGTGCTGTCGATGACCGCCGTCACCGCTTCCGGGAACGCATCGGCGTTCGACGTCCGGCCGATCGTCAAGCCCCGCCTTCGAAGCAAGCTGTCGCTTGCGACGAGTTCCAAGCGCCCCGCCACTGCAACCCAGCAGACGATGCTCGAGCTGATCCGCAAGACCGTTCACGATGTGCTCGATTCGCCGCGCGAGCGTGCCCCGAAGCGCAGGTTGGCCGCGCGCGGGGCCGCATGAGCCTGACGCGCCGCCCCGAGGGCGAATACCGGAGTGCGCAGCACGAAGGTAGCCCAGTGAGCATGCGTCAGCGTCGATGCCGGTCATGCCGGGCGTGCGTTGCGGTGTTGCTCCTTATGGCACCACCGGCGATCGCCCAGGGCGACCCCGGCGCCGGCGACCTGTGGCAGCGCGCGAACCTGCTGGGCGACATAGGAGGGCTGCGACCACGCCTCGCGCAGCGGGGCGTGTCGCTCGGCGTCACCGAGACGAGCGAGGTGCTGGGCAACCTCACCGGCGGCGTGCGTCGCGGCAGCGCCTACGACGGGGTCACCGAGATCGCTCTCGGCATCGACGCGGCGAAGGCATTCGGCTGGAACGAAGGGACCTTCAATCTCAGCGTACTGCAGATCCACGGGCAGAATCTCAGCGCGCAGAACCTCGACAACCTCCAGACGGTGAGCGGGGTCACCGCCGACCCGTCGACTCGGCTGTGGGAACTCTGGTTCCAGCGATCGTTGATGGAGGGCAAGCTCGACGTGAAGATCGGCCAGCAGAGCCTCGACCAGGAGTTCATGGTCAGCCAGTACTCGGGCCTCTACCTGAACACGATGATGGGCTGGCCGATGCTGCCCTCCGCCGATCTGTACGCCGGCGGTCCGGCCTACCCGCTGTCGTCGCTGGGCGTGCGCATGCAGACCCATCCGACGCAGGGCTCGACATTGCTCGCGGGCGTGTTCGACGACAATCCTCCCGGCGGCTCGTTCGGCGACGATTCGCAGGTTCGCGGCCGCGAGTCGTACGGGATGGCGTTCAACCTGAACACCGGCGCCCTGTTCATCGCCGAACTCCAGTACCCGGTGAACCTCGCAGGCGGCGAGGCCTCGCCCTGCGACCCCGCGGACTGCGGGCTGCCCGGGAGCTACAAGCTCGGCGCCTGGTACGACACCGCGCGCTTTGCCGACCAGCGCTACGATTCGAGCGGTCTCTCGCTGGCCGATCCGGCGAGCAACGGCGCGCCGCTCGAGCATCGCGGCAATTTCAGCGTCTACGGCGTCGTCGATCAGATGGTGTGGCGCGAAAGGGGCGGGCCGCGTTCGATCGGCGTGTTCGCCCGCGTCATGGGGGCTCCGGCCGACCGCAACCCGATCGACTTCAGCGTCAACGCCGGCATCAACCTGAAGGCCCCGCTGCCGGGACGCGGCGACGACAGCCTGGGGCTCGGCTACGGCCTGGCCCACGTCAGCAGGCAGCTGAGTGCGCTCGACGCCGACACCGGATTCTTCAGCGGAACGCCGTATCCCGTACGCGGCACCGAGCAGTTCATCGAGCTGACCTACCAGTGCCAGGTCGCACCCTGGTGGGTGATCCAGCCCGATCTGCAGTACGTGTGGAATCCCGGTGGCGGCATTCCGAACCCGCTCGAACCCGCGAGCCGGATCGGCAACGAGCTGGTGCTGGGGCTGCGCACGGTTATCACATTCTGAGGGCCGGGCGCCGCCTGAGGACCGGTCCGGGCGATCAGCGGTTTGCGCTGGCGTGGAAGCGCGCCTTCCACAGCGCCCACGGCCTTGCGATGACCCCGCGATTGGTCGCATCGGCCTGCCTCGCCTCGGCTTCGTCGAGATAGGTGACGTTTCCGCCGAGCGCGATCGCCTGCTGCTGCAGCGCCGCGTTGGCCTGGGTGTACGCGGCGCGGAACACCGCGACCGGTACGCTGTCACCGACTGCGCAGAAGCCGTGGCCGCGCATCAGCACGACGCTGCGATCCGCGAGCGCGTCGGCGAGTGCGTGGCCCTGCGCGCGGTTGCGCACCAGCATGTCGGTCTGCCCGAAACGTTCGCGGATCTCGAACACCGGGACACCGGTGCCGAGGAAGCCGCCCATGTGATAGATCGGCCGCAGCGGCACCGACGATACGGCGAACGGCACGACGCCCGGTGCATGGCTGTGCACGACGGCCTGCACGTCGGGGCGGCGGGCGTAGATCTCGCCGTGGATGAAGCGCTCGAGATACGGCGTGCGGGTGTCGCCTGCCAGCGGCGTCGACGCGAGGTCGAACGCCATGATGTCGTCGTCGCTCACGAGTTCCGGGGCGAGGGAGCGCGACATCAGGTAGCGATCGGGCTGTTCCGGATCGCGGACGCTGACGTGGCCGAAACCGTCGAGCACGCCGAGCCCGGCAAGGATGTGATTGGCGGCGACGAGGTCGTCGAGCAGGGCGGCGCGGGGAGTCGAAGTCATCGAAGTGCCGGATGGACCGGGTGGACGGGCGAAATGCCGATGGTACTTCGATTGCGGCCCACATGGCCGTGGCGGATTTGGGCGATACTTGGATGGGGATGGGGTGCCCATTCCAGCGCCTCGCCGCGGAAACCCGAACGAACGCCCGATGTCCAGCACGCCCACGCGGATCGACCAGATCCTGACGATCGCCGTCCTCGCGGTGGTCATCGTCGGCTGCTTCTTCGTCCTGCGCCCGTTCCTCACCGCCCTGGCGTGGGCGGTGATCCTGTGCACGACCACCTGGCCGCTGTTCAAGCGGGTCACGACGGCCCTTCACGGTCGCGCGGGTTTTGCGGCGCTCACGATGGTGCTGCTGCTGTTGCTGGTGATGTTCGCGCCGTTCGTCATCGTCGGCGCGACCATCGCCGAGAACGCGGACAAGATGGCTGCCTGGGGACGCGCGGCGCTCGCGGCGGGGCCACCGGGTCCTCCCGCGTGGCTCGCCGGCCTGCCGTTGATCGGGGAGACCCTGTCTGGCCACTGGGCCGATGTTGCGCACGACACCGCCCAGTTCCTTCAGCTCCTGTCCAATTATCTCGAGCCGTTGCGGAAATTCGCGATCGCCTCGGGAACGTCGGTGGTCGGCGGCATCCTGCAACTCGGGCTGTCGATCTTCATCGCGTGGTTCATGTTCCGCGACGGCGACGCGATCGTCGAGCGCCTGCGCGGTGCGACGCGGCGGATCGCGGGTGAGCGCGGTGCGCGGCTCGCCGATGTCGCCGGCACGACGGTGCGCGGGGTCGTGCTCGGCATCCTGGGAACCGCTCTGGCCCAGGGCGTGGTCGCCGGAATCGGTTTCTGGATCGTCGGCATCGCGGCCGCGCCGCTGCTGGGGCTGCTGACCTTCGTGCTGTCTCCGGTCCCGATCGGACCGCCGCTGGTGTGGGGACCCGCGGCGCTGTGGCTGATCCACAACGGGGAGACCGGGTGGGGCATCTTCCTGCTCGCGTGGGGAACGCTGGTCGTCTCGACGATCGACAACGTGATCAAGCCGCTGATCATCAGCCGCGGCGCGGATCTGCCGTTCATCCTCGTCCTGCTCGGCGTTCTGGGAGGCGCGATCGCCTTCGGCGCGATCGGCGTGTTCCTGGGTCCCGTCCTGCTCGCGGTCGGCTATGCGCTGCTCATCGAGTGGGCCGGGACGCAGCCCGGCGACTGACCAACTCAGGCCGGCGACAATCCCTCGGGCTGCGCCGCCGCGGCCACCGTGCGATCGCGCACGAGATCGCCGCGGAACGGTGCGAGCACGTTGACCATCTGCGCGAAGACCTTGGGCGTGGCCGCGATGACCTGCCCGCCGTGCAGGTAGTCGCCTTCGCCGGAAAGATCGCCGATCAGCCCGCCCGCTTCGAGGACCAGCAGGCTGCCGGCGGCGACATCCCAGGGGTTGAGGCCGATCTCGAAGAATCCGTCGTAGAAACCGGCAGCGACGTAGGCGAGGTCGAGTGCGGCGGCACCCGGACGCCTCAATCCGGCGGTCTGCTGGATCATCGCCCGCATCATCTGCAGGTAGGTGTCGAGGTAGCTGCCGTCGCGAAACGGAAACCCGGTGCCGATCAGGCAATCGCGCAGGTGGGTGCGGCGCGAGACCCGCATGCGGCGGTCGTTGAGGAACGCGCCGCGGCCGCGCGTCGCGGTGAACAGGTCGTTGCGGACCGGGTCGTAGATGACGCCCTGGGTGATGACACCCTTGTGCGCCAGCGCGATCGACACGCAGTATTGTGGAAAGCCGTGCAGGAAGTTCGTCGTGCCGTCGAGCGGGTCGATGATCCAGACGTTCTCGGCGTCGGGATTCCGGTCGCGTGCCGTGCCTTCCTCGGCAAGGATCGCGTGATCGGGATAGGCGGCGTGCAGTGTCTCGACGATCGCCGCTTCGGCTGCGTGATCGACCTCGCTCACGAAGTCCTTCGGCCCCTTGGTCTTGACGGTCAGGAGGTCGAGGTCGCGGGCGCCGCGGGTGATGATGTTCCCGGCGCGGCGCGCCGCCTTGACGGCCGTGGTCAGCATCGGGTGCATGGGATCGGCGGGTACGCGAGCGGAGGGATCGCGTGACAGAATGCGGTGATTGCCTATTCTACAGGCACAATCGACGGCTCCCGAAAGCGCGTTTCCGAAAGTCCATGATCGAAGGCCCTCCCGCCCGGGCAGACAACCCCGGTCCCATGGCGCAGGACCTGCCACCGCTTTCGCGCGTGCGCATCGTGCTGGTGAGGACGAGCCTCCCCGCCAACGTCGGCGCTGCGGCGCGGGCGATGCTGACGATGGGGCTGACCCGGCTGGTGCTGGTCGAGCCCGCGCGCTTTCCCCATGCCGATGCGACGGCGCTCGCGTCGGGGGCCACGGAAGTGCTCGATCGCGTGGAGGTGGTCGGCACGCTCGACCAAGCGCTCGCGGGGACGCGCCTTTCGATCGGGCTTTCGGCGCGTCCCCGCGAATTCGCCGGGCGCGTCGTTCCGATGCGCGAGGCCGCGTTGGAGGCGGTGGGGACCGCGCGCAACGCCGAGGTGGCGCTGGTGTTCGGCACCGAGATGTCGGGACTGTCCAACGCCGAACTCGCGCGCTGCACGCTGGCGGCGACGATTCCCGCCAACGCAGGATACGCGTCACTCAACCTTGCGGCGGCGGTGCAGGTGGCAGCCTACGAGCTGCGCATCGCGGCGGTGGGCGGCGATGTCTGGCAGGCGCCGCGATTCGAGCGGGCAACCCACGACGACATCGAGGCGCTGCATGCGCACGCCGAGCGCACGCTGACGGATCTGCGCTTCCTCGAACCGCGTCGGCCGCGACGGCTGATGCAGCGCCTGCGGCGGCTGTTCGCGCGCGCCGGACTCGAGCGCGAGGAGGTCAACATCCTCCGCGGGATTCTCGCGCGCGTCGACGCGCTGAGTGCACAGCGCGATGAACCCGGTGATCCGCGATGAGGCGGGAGGGCACGCGACGGGGCGGGGCCGCGCGCACCCCACTCCGATGAGCGCGGGACCGCCTTGCCGGAACTGCGGTGCAGTGGCACCGGGCAACTATTGCCCCGAATGCGGCCAGGAGACGAACCTGGCCCTGCCGTCCGCGGCGAGCTTTCTGCGCGAGGCTGCCGGGCGCTACGTCGCGCTCGACGGCCGGATGTGGCGAACGCTGGCAAACCTGCTGGCGCGTCCGGGATTTCTCACGCGCGAGTATTTCGCAGGCCGCAGGCGCCGCTACGTGCGGCCGGCGAAACTGTTCATCACGCTGTCGATCGCGATGTTCGCGGTGTTCCGCCTTGTCGGTCACGCGCCGGTGCTGGTCGCTACGGGTCCGGCAGTGTCCGGGGACGTGGCGGCGATCGAGCAGGGCCACCGCGAGATGGGCAACGCCGGCGTACGGGTCACCCCGGATTTCGACCTCGATCTCGACGTCGGCGACTGGCCGAGGCTCGCGCCGCTGCGCAAGCGAATCGAGGCCTTCAACCGGCTGTCGCACGACGAAAAGGCCGCCCAGATCTTCTACGGGACGCTGCGCTATGCGCCGTATGCCGCGATCGGCCTGCTGCCGGTCTACGCGCTGCTGCTTCAAATCGCCTACGCGGGCAGCGGGCGCCGCTACCCGCTGCGGCCGCGGCGATACGCGGCGCATCTGGTGTACGCCGCGCACAATCACGCGTTCCTGTTCGTGCTCGGGATCCTGTTTGCGGTCGTGCCGCGGCCGCTGCGCACGCCGCTCGCGCTGTGGGCGCTGGTCTACGGCATCGTCTCGATGAAGGTCGTCTACGGCGGGCGCTGGAGCGGGGCGGTCGTCCGCGCCGCAGTGACCGGGGTCGTCTACGCGTTCTTCTTCGTGCTGGCGGTCGCCGCGCTGCTGGTCGCTGCCATCACGCTGCGCTGAACGCAGTCGGCACCCGGATTGAGGTGCAGGGCGGCGGGCGCCGCGCCCCGACCGGGACCTGGACGGGGGGATGCTGCAGGGGCGGGTTGGTCAGGGTGTCGAGCAGGCCTTGGCCGCTTCGGCCCTGAGTTTCGCAAGACGCGCTTCGCGCTTCGCCTTGCGCTCCTGCTCTTCGCGGATCTTGATCGCATAGCGATCGCAGACCGGCTTGGTCGTGCAGGTCGTGCTGTCCTTCTGGGTGCGCTCGATCGCGGCCTGCGATTTAGCGACCGATTTCTCCTGGCTCGCGACGCGCTTGTTGGCCTTGGTGCACGCGGCGGACGGCTTGGCGGCAGGGGGTTGGGCGCTGGTTTGCGCCACGGCCCCCGACACGCCGCCGATGGCGATGATCGCGATGATGCCGATCGCGGCTCCGTGGATTGCACGACGAACGAAAGTCGACATCGAGATCTCCGTTGACTGAGCCCATGGCTGCCGCACCCCAACTGCGGGGCTTGCCCCTACGGGCGAGTGTAGCAAACGAGCCCGGCGCGCATGCTGCGCTCGGCGGGTCAATAGTTGAGTGAAACAGTCGGGCACTGGCATAATTGCCGGATGTTCGATCGACTTCGCGAAGACATTCAGGCCGTATTCGACCGGGACCCCGCCGCGCGCAGCATCTGGGAGGTCATCACCTGCTATCCGGGGCTGCACGCGCTGGTCTGGCATCGCGCCGTCGTGCACCGGCTATGGCAGCTGGGACTGCGCTGGCTTGCCCGGTGGCTGGCGCACTGGGGGCGCTGGCTCACCGGCATCGAAATCCATCCGGGAGCGACGATCGGCCACCGGGTGTTCATCGACCACGGCATGGGGATCGTCATCGGCGAGACCGCCGAGATCGGCGACGACAGCACCCTCTACCACGGCGTGACCCTGGGCGGGACGTCCTGGAACAAGGGCAAGCGGCACCCGACGCTCGGGCGCGGGGTCGTCATCGGCGCCGGTGCCAAGGTGCTGGGCCCGATCCAGATCGGCGACGGCGCCAAGATCGGTTCCAACGCAGTCGTCGTGCGCGATGTGCCGGCGGGGGCGACGGCCATAGGCATCCCGGCGCGCGTGGTCACGCCCGAGGACCAGGACCGGCGCGAAGCCCAGGCCGCGAAAATGGGGTTCTCGTCCTACGCGATCACCGCCGACATGAACGACCCGATCGTCCAGGCGATCCACCAGTTGCTCGACCACGCGGCGGCGACCGACGAGCGCTTCAACCGACTGCTCGCCCAGCTCCAGCACGACGGCGTCGAATGCGGCGAGGCCAAGGCGGTCGGCGACGCCTTCGACCCCGGAAAGATCAACAAGATGCTTGAGTGAACTTGTCGGGTTTTTAGTTGACTAAATCGTTCGGGTATTCTAGAATTTGCTTTCCTACGGGCGGGCCCTTGCGCGCAGCGCAAGCCCGGCCGGGCCAGCGGACAGGACCATGCGACTGACGACCAAGGGACGTTTCGCCGTGACGGCGATGATGGATGTGACGATGCACGGCGTGCGGGGACCCGTCACGCTGGCGGCGATCTCCGAGCGTCAGAGGATCTCGCTGTCGTACCTCGAGCAGCTGTTCGGCAAGCTTCGCCGGCACGGGATGGTCGAAAGCGTGCGCGGCCCGGGCGGTGGGTACAATCTCGCGCGGGCCCCGGAGACCGTCACGGTCGCCGACGTCATCCTCGCCGTCGACGAGCCGATCGATGCGACGCAGTGCGGCGGCCGCGAGAACTGCCTCGACGACCACCGTTGCATGACCCACGAGTTGTGGGCGGGCCTCAATGCCCACATTTTCGATTACCTGCGGTCGATCACGCTCGCCGACCTGGTGCGCCAGCAGCAGCCGCGCGAAGGCGAGGTTGCCGTGCTGCAGGATCACCGTCACCCGGCCGGCGGCGCGCATGCGCCCGAGCCCGCAACCATCGCCTGAGAGGCCGCGCAGGCAACCGCAGACGCATTCCAGCACGAGACCCCGATGAAACTGCCCATCTACCTCGATTATTCGGCGACGACCCCGGTCGACCCCCGCGTCGCCCAGAAGATGATCCCCTTCCTGACCGAGCACTTCGGCAATCCGGCGTCGCGCTCGCACGCGTTCGGATGGGAAGCCGAGGCCGCCGTCGAGGAGGCGCGCGGCCACATCGCGGATCTGGTCAGCTGCGATTCCAAGGAGATCGTCTTCACCTCAGGCGCGACGGAGTCGATCAACCTCGCGCTGAAGGGCGCCGCGCATTTCTACAAGGACAAGGGCAAGCACCTCGTCACCGTCAAGACCGAGCACAAGGCGACGCTCGACACCGTGCGCGAGCTGGAGCGCGAGGGTTTCGAAGCCACGTACCTCGACGTCGCGCCCGACGGCCTGCTCGACCTGGCGCGCTTCGAGGCGGCGCTGCGTCCCGACACGACGGTCGTCTCGGTGATGTCGGTCAACAACGAGATCGGCGTGATCCAGGACATCGCGGCCATCGGCGAGATCTGCCGGTCGCGGGGGATCGTCTTCCACGTCGACGCCGCGCAGGCGACCGGCAAGCTGCCGATCGACCTCGCGAAGCTCAAGGTCGACCTGATGTCGTTCTCGGCGCACAAGACCTACGGCCCCAAGGGCATCGGCGCGCTGTTCGTCCGGCGCAAGCCCCGCGTGCGCATCGAGGCCCAGATGCACGGCGGCGGCCACGAGCGCGGCATGCGCTCGGGCACGCTGCCCACGCACCAGATCGTCGGCATGGGCGAGGCCTTCCGGCTGGCGAAGCTCGAGATGGCCGCGGGCAACGATCGCGTCCGGATGCTGCGCGATCGCCTGTGGAACGGCCTGTCGAAGATCGACGAGGTCTACGTCAACGGCGACATGGACCGCCGCGTGCCGCACAACCTCAACGTCAGCTTCAATTTCGTCGAGGGCGAGAGCCTGATCATGGCGATCAAGGACATCGCCGTGTCGTCCGGCTCGGCCTGCACGTCGGCCTCCCTCGAGCCCTCGTACGTGCTGCGCGCGCTCGGCCGCAGCGACGAGCTCGCTCACAGCTCGATCCGCTTCACCGTCGGCCGCTTCACGACCGAGGAGGAGATCGATTACACGGTGGCGCTGTTGCAGCGCAAGGTCGCGAAACTGCGCGAGCTGTCGCCACTCTGGGAAATGCACCAGGAAGGCGTCGACCTGGACACCGTCCAGTGGGCGGCGCACTAGGCAGGAGACCAGCATGGCATACAGCGACAAGGTACTGGATCACTACGAAAATCCCCGCAATGTCGGGTCCTTCGGCAAGACCGAGGATGGCATCGGCACCGGCATGGTCGGCGCGCCGGCCTGCGGCGACGTGATGAAGCTGCAGATCAAGGTCGGCGCCGACGGCGTCATCGAGGACGCGAAGTTCAAGACCTACGGCTGCGGCTCGGCGATCGCGTCGTCGTCGCTGGTGACCGAATGGGTGAAAGGCAAGACGCTCGACCAGGCGATGGAGATCCGCAATACGCACATCGCCGAGGAACTCGCGCTGCCGCCGGTCAAGATCCACTGCTCGATCCTCGCCGAGGACGCGATCAAGGCGGCCGTCGCCGACTACAAGGCCAGGCACCAGGCGGGCAGCGAGGCTGCGCCCGCGCTGCGCGCCGCCGACTGACGCCATGGCGATCACGCTGACCGAAAGCGCGGCCAGGCACGTCACGGCGTTCCTGGCAAGGCGCGGCAAGGGCGTCGGCCTGCGGCTGGGCGTGCGCACGTCGGGCTGCTCGGGACTTGCCTACAAGCTCGAATACGCCGACGAGGTGCGGGCCGAGGACCGGGAATTCGAAAGCCACGGCGTCCGCGTCATCGTCGATCCCAAGAGCCTTCCGTACCTCGAAGGGCTGGAACTCGACTTCGCGAAGGAAGGGTTGAACGAGGGGTTCAAGTTCAACAACCCGAACGTCAAGGACCAATGCGGGTGCGGCGAGTCCTTTAACGTATAGTCAGCCCGGGAGCGCGTCCTGCGCGGGCTGCACCCCGGCGCACGGGGTGCTGCCGCAGGTTGCCCCGGCTGCAGGTTCCGACCTCCGTTCCATACGCGATTCGCGGCCGTCGCACGCCGCGGCGCGGCACCGCACTGCGCATCGTCGCTTGATGATCGATTTCACCCGCAACCATTTCGAGCTGTTCGGTCTGCCGGCGCGCTTTCGCGTCGACGCGGCAGATCTCGAGCGCGCCTACCGCGAGCTGCAGCGAAACGTGCATCCGGACCGCTATGCCGGCGCGGCCGACCACGAGAAGCGGCTGGCGCTGCAGGCGTCCGCGCGGGTCAACGAGGCCTACCGCACGCTGAAGGACCCGGTGGCGAGGGCCGAATACCTGCTGCAGCTTGCCGGCGTCGACGCGACGGCCGAGACGGATACGCGCCTCCCCGTCGATTTCCTGGTGCGGCAGCTCGAGCGGCGCGAGGGCGCCGACGAGGCCCGCGCCGCACACGACGAGCGCGCGCTGGCGGCGATCGTCGACGACGTGCGCGGCGAGGCCGCCGAGCTTCTGGGCGACGTGGAGCGCACGCTCGACGGCGATGACCGCGAAGCGGCGCGCATGCGCGTGCGCGAACTGCGCTTTCTCGCCAAGCTCGGCGACGACCTGCGCGAGATGCAACTGGCCGAACTCGACCGATGACCCTGTTCCAGATATCCGAGCCGGACGAATCGCCGCTGCCGCACGCGACCCGGCGCGCGGTCGGCATCGACCTCGGCACGACGAATTCGCTGGTCGCGACCGTGCGCAACGGCTCGCCGGTCGTGCTGCCCGACCGCGAAGGTCGCACGCTGCTGCCGTCGGTCGTGCACTACGGCGAGGACGGCATCGACGTCGGCCACGCCGCCTTCGCCGGAGCGAGCGACGACCCGGGCAACACGATCGCGTCGGTGAAGCGGCTGATGGGGCGCGGCATCGGCGACCTTGCCGACGACCGGCGCTATCCGTACCGCCTGGTCGAGGGCGAGGGCATGGTCCGACTCGCGACGCGCGCCGGGATCAAGTCGCCGGTCGAGGTCTCCGCCGAGGTCCTCAAGGTCCTGCGGCGGCGCGCCGAGGAGTCGCTGGGCGGGACCATCGACGGCGCGGTCGTCACCGTGCCGGCCTACTTCGACGATGCGCAGCGGCAGGCCACCAAGGATGCGGCGAAGCTCGCCGGGCTGCCGGTGCTGCGGCTGCTCAACGAGCCGACGGCCGCCGCAATCGCCTACGGCCTCGACAACGCCGCCGAAGGCACCTACGCGGTCTTCGACCTGGGCGGCGGAACCTTCGACATCTCGATCCTGCGTCTTTCGCGAGGCGTGTTCGAGGTGCTCGCGACCAACGGCGACTCGGCGCTCGGCGGCGACGATTTCGACCATCGCGTGTTCTGCTGGGCCATCGAGGAGGCGGGGCTGCCGCCGCTCGCGGCCGCCGACGCGCGGCGGCTCCTCGCGCGCTCCCGCGAGGCGAAGGAGATGCTGACCGGCCACGAAGCCGCGCCGATCACCGCGACGCTGGCCGACGGCACGCGCGTGGACCTCACGCTGACCGCCGCGACGTTCACCACGATGACCCAGACGCTGGTCTCCAAGACGCTGGTTCCGGTCAAGCGCGCGCTGCGCGACGCCAGGCTCGAGCCCGCGGACATCAAGGGCGTCGTGCTGGTCGGAGGCGCGACGCGCATGCCGCAGATCCGCCGCGCAGTCGCGGAATTCTTCGGACAGCCGCCGCTCACCAACCTGAACCCCGACGAAGTCGTCGCGGTCGGCGCCGCGATCCAGGCGAACAAGCTGATCGGCAATCGCGAGCGCGACGACGACTGGCTGCTGCTCGACGTCATACCGCTGTCGCTGGGCATCGAGACGATGGGCGGCCTCGCCGAGAAGATCGTTCCGCGCAACTCGACGATTCCGGTCGTGCGCGCCCAGGATTTCACGACCTTCAAGGACGGCCAGACGGCGATGGCGCTGCACGTCGTCCAGGGCGAACGCGAGAAAGTCGCGGACTGCCGCTCGCTCGCGCGTTTCGAGCTGCGCGGCATCCCGCCGATGGTCGCCGGGGCGGCGCGAATCCGCGTGTCCTTCGACGTCGACGCCGACGGCCTGCTGTCGGTCTCGGCGCGCGAGCAGACCACCGGCATCGAGGCTTCGATCGCCGTCAAGCCTTCATACGGCCTGACCGATTCGGAGATCGCGCGCATGCTCGAGGAATCCTTCGCCCATGCGGCGGATGATGCCGGTGCACGGGCGCTGGTCGAGACCCGCGTCGAGGCCGAGCGCATCGTGGTCGCGACCGAGAGCGCGCTGGGCGTCGACGGCGGGCTGCTCGACGTGCAGGAGCGGGCGGCGATCGACCGCGCATTGGCGCAGGTACGCTCCGCCGTGTCGGGCGACGACCGCGCCGCGCTGTCGGCGGCCATCGATGCCCTGAACGCGGCGACCGCGGACTTCGCCGCGCGTCGGATGAATCGCAGCGTCGCGCGCGCGCTTTCGGGGCGGCGCGTCGACGCGCTGGGTTAGCGCCCGTCCACGTCGATGGAAACCGCGTGAACAGGCTGTCATGGTGAACCGATGACCGAGATCGTCGTACTTCCGCATCCCGAGATCTGCCCCGAGGGCATGACCTTCGACGGCAAGCCCGGGGAGTCGCTCCTCGACAACCTCCTCGAGCACGGGATCGAGGTCGAGCACGCCTGCGAGAAATCCTGCGCCTGCACGACCTGCCACGTGATCGTCCGCGAGGGTTTCGATTCGCTACCGGAAGCTTCGGACGACGAGGACGACCTGCTCGACCGCGCGTGGGGCCTGACGTCGGTGTCGAGGCTTTCCTGCCAGGCGATCGTCGGCGACACGCGGCTGGTCGTCGAGATTCCGAGGTACACGATCAACTACGCGAAGGAGGGCAAGTGACCATGGCCATGGCCTCCCGGGAGGGGGATCGATGAAGTGGACGGATTCACGCGAGATCGCGATCGCGCTCGTCGACGTCCACCCGGACGTCGATCCCGCGACCGTGCGCTTCACCGATCTCCACAACTGGGTGCGTGCGCTGCCGGGCTTCGACGACGACCCGAAGCACAGCGGCGAGAAGATCCTCGAGGCGATCCAGCAGGCCTGGATCGACGAGTGCTGACGATCGGCGGCGGCCGGCGGCGCTGACGGCCGCACGGTTCGTTCACCGCGCTTCGCGCGCGGTTCCCGCGGTTCAGGCGAAGAGATTGAGCACTGCGTCGAGTCCGCAATGGTCGATCGCATGGGTGGCCTGCGCGCGCACCTTCGGCTTGGCGCGGTAGGCCACCGACACGTCGGCTGCGGCGAGCATCGGCAGGTCGTTCGCGCCGTCCCCGATCGCGACCGCGAGCCCGCCTTCGCCGCGGCAATGATCGGCGAGCCGCGAGAACATCGCGGCCTTGCCCTGGGCGTCGACGATGTCGCCGACGAGCCCGCCGGTCAGCCTGCCGTCACGGATTTCCAGCACGTTCGCGAGCGTGCAATCGATGCGCAGCCGCGCCTGCAGGCGGTCGGTGAAGAACGTGAAGCCCCCGGACACCAGCAGTGTCCGCGCACCGATCGTCCGCAGCGTCTCCAGCAACCGCTCCGCCCCCGGCGACAGCCGCAGGCGCTCGTCGTAGACCCGCTCGAGCGCGTCGACCGGCAGCCCCTCGAGCAGCCCGACGCGCCGGGCGAGACTTTCGCGGAAGTCGATCTCGCCACGCATTGCCGACGCGGTGATCGCCGCGACTTCGGGCTTGATGCCCATCATGTCGGCGATCTCGTCGATGCACTCGATCGTGATCAGCGTGGAGTCCATGTCCATCGCGACCAGCCGCACGCGGTCGAGCGTCCGCTCGCGCGGCACGTTCGCCCAGTCGTAGCGCGCAGCGGCGAGCGCCTCGGCGACGCCGTCGAGCTGCTGCGGTCCGCACAGCCGGACCGCCTCGCATCGCGCGCGCGCCACGGGCTCGACGCCGTCGGCCTGTGTCAGCGCCAGCAGGACCTCGAGGTCCTCGCGCGCCAGATGCTCGGCCTGGACGACCAGATCACAGCCCGGCGCCGCGCCGCTTTCCCGCGTCGCACTCACTGCGTTTCCTTCGTCCTGCGAACGCCGGCATTCGCCCTCGGGGCGGCCCTTCGGGCTCACGACGAGCCGCCGCGCCGCGACTTGCGCGGGCGCGCTGGACGCTCGCGCGGCGGGCGATCGCTGCGCCCGAGAGGCTGCACGTAGGTCGGATGCGCGGCTCCCGGCGCGGCGGTGACCGGCGTCGGGGCCTCGGCGAGGGTGAAGTCGATCTTCGCCTGCTCGAGGTCGACGCGAGCGATCTTGACGTTGACGCGTCCGGCGAGCTGGAAGACGCGTCCGCTGCGCTCCCCGATCAGCGCATGCCGGACGGCGTCGAAATGGAAGTAGTCGCGCGGCAGCTCGGTGACGTGGACGAGGCCATCGATGTCGAGGCCGTCGAGGGTCACGAAGATGCCGAAGCTCGCGACGCCGCTGATCGTTCCCGGGAAGGTCTCGCCGATCTTGTCGCTCATGTAGTTGCACTTGAGCCACTGCAGGACGTCGCGCGAGGCATCGTCGGCGCGCCGCTCGGTCATCGAGCAGTGCACGCCCAGTTCGGCCCAGGACATGCCGCTCGGCGTGTAGCGCTTGCCGGCGAGCACGGCCCGGATCGCGCGATGGACCAGCAGGTCGGGATAGCGGCGGATCGGCGACGTGAAATGCGCATAGGTCTCGTAGGCGAGGCCGAAATGGCCGACGTTGTCGGGGCTGTACTGCGCCTGCGCGAGCGAGCGCAGCAGCACCGTCTGCAGCAGCGCGAAGTCGGCCCGCCCGCCGATGCGCTCGATCAGCGCGGCGTAATCCCTCGCCTGCGGCGAATCGCCGCCGGAGAGCGTGAGGCCCGAGCCTCCGAGGAAGTCGCGCAGCGCCGCGAGCTTGTCCGGAGGCGGCGCCTCGTGCACGCGGTGGAGCGCCGGCTGCTCGTGTTCCTCGAGCAGCCGCGACGCGCAGACGTTGGCCGCCAGCATGCATTCCTCGATCAGCCGGTGCGCGTCGTTGCGCGGTGCGGGAACGATGCGGGCGATCCGGCCCTTCGCGTCGAACTCGATCGCGAGCTCCGGGGTGTCGAAATCGATCGCGCCGCGACGTCCGCGTGCCGCGGCGAGCGCCTTGTAGAGCGCGTGCAGATGGAGGAGGTGCTTGCGCAGCGCTGGCGGCGCCGCGCCGGTTCCTGCGTTCGCGGCATCCACCATCAGCCACGTGTACACCTGGGTGTAGGTGAGACGCGCGAGCGAATGCATGACCGCCGGGTAGAACGTGTACGAGACGATCTCGCCCTGGGCGTCGATCCTCATGTCGCAGGCCATGCACAGCCGGTCGACGTCTGGCTTGAGCGAGCACAGCTCGTTCGACAGCGCCTCGGGCAGCATCGGGATCACGCGGCGCGGGAAGTACACGGAGGTCCCGCGTTCGCGCGCGTCGCCGTCGAGCGCATCGCCGTCGCGGACGTAATGGGAGACGTCGGCGATCGCGACGATCAGGCGCCAGCCGTCGCCGTCGGGCTCGCAGTAGACGGCATCGTCGAAGTCCTTGGCGTTCTCGCCGTCGATGGTCACCAGCGGCAGCCCGGTCAGGTCGGTGCGGCCCCTGCGGTCGGCCGGGCGTATCGCCTCCGGCAGGCGTGCCGCCTGCCGCGCTCCCGCGGCGCTCCACTCGAAAGGCAGCGCGTGCTTGCGCAGCGCGATCTCGATCTCGATGCCGGGATCGGTCGCGCTGCCCAGGACTTCCTTCACCCGGACGATCGCCTCGCGATGGGCGCTCGGCGGCTCGACGATCTCGACGACGACGACCTGACCGGCCAGCGCGCCGTTGCGGCCGTCCGGGGGAACGATCAGGTCCTGGTTGATCCGCCGGTTCTCCGCCTCGACGAACCAGACGCCGCGTTCCTCGTGGATGCGACCGACGACCTCGCGGTTGGCGTGCACCAGCACGTCGACGATCTCGCCTTCGGGACGTCCGCGCCGGTCGACGCCGATCACTTTCGCGCTCGCACGGTCGCCGTGCAGCGCCTTGTGCATTTCGCGCGGGGACAGGAAGAGGTCGTCGCCGCCTGCGTCGGGAACGAGGAAACCGAAGCCGTCGGGGTGGCCCTGGATCGTCCCGGTGACGAGGTCGAGCTTGGCGGCGATGAGCAACTCGCCCTTGCGGTTGACGAGGATCCTGCCCTCGCGCTCCAGCGTGGCCACGCAGGCGTCGAAGTCGCGCCGCTCCTTCTTGCCGATATGAAGGCGGGCGGCGACTTCGGCGGGGGCCAGGGGCACGCCGGCGTCGGTGAGCTCGCGCAGGATCGCCTGCGCCGAGACCTCGGCCGCCTTGTCGTCGGCAGTTTCGTGGCGGGACTTGCCGCGAGGGGCGACCGCGCGCCGTTGATTCGGGATGTTTTTTGACAAGGGTCGGTGCAACTCTTAAAATGATGGGTTCTAGTGTGACGCCCGCCCAGATGGCGGAATTGGTAGACGCACCAGGTTCAGGTCCTGGCGGTGGCAACACTGTGGAGGTTCGAGTCCTCTTCTGGGCACCACTCTAGATAGAATACTTCACGCCCGCGCAAGTGGGCGTTGTTGTTTCCGGCCCCGCGCAAGCGGGCGTTGTTGTTTCCGGCCCCGCGCGAGCGGGCGTTGTTTCGAAGGCCCGCGCCAGCGGGCTCGGCCGTTCGGCGGACCCGGGCGAGGTTCTCCGGATCAGTCCGCCGCGAGCCGCTGCGCCAGTTTCGCAGGA
The DNA here is from genome assembly GCA_963816415.1 of uncultured Pseudomonadota bacterium. Classification (GTDB taxonomy): domain Bacteria; phylum Pseudomonadota; class Gammaproteobacteria; order Burkholderiales; family Casimicrobiaceae; genus VBCG01. The sequence goes on along the minus strand of CAWFKR010000017.1, from coordinate 128,969 downwards.
TCGAGGTTGTCGTAGATCTCGAAGGGCTGGCAGATCCACGGATTGTCGGGCAGGTAGTCGACCCAGTAGTCCGGCTTGAACACCGAGCAGGCTTTCCACCACAGCACGGCCGTGCGCAGTTCGGTGACGTGAGGAAAGCGGCGCGGCAGCTCGGCGTGCACGGCGGCCAGGGTGTGCCCGGAGTCGACCATGTCGTCGACGAGCAGCACGCGATCCCCGAGGCGCGGCTTGGTCATCGTCATGTGCTCAGCGATGACGAGTTCGCCGCGTATCGTTCCACCCTCCGACGAGTACGAGTGGGTCGACAGGATCGCGAGCGGCTGGTCGAAGATCCGCGACAGCACGTCCCCGACCCGCAGCCCCCCGCGCGCGATGCAGATGATCTGGTTGAACCGCCAGCCCGATTCGTGGACGTCCAGCGCCAGGCGCTCGACCAGCCGGTTGTACTGGTGCCAATCGATCTGCAGGGTCAACGCCGCCTCCCCTCGGAGCGCCGGGGCCTCAGTGGAACGGATGCCGGACCAGGATGGTTTCGTCGCGGTCGGGGCCGGTCGAGACGATCGCGATCGGCACGCCAGTCAGCGCCTCGATGCGCTGCAGGTATGCGCGTGCGGCGGCAGGCAACGCCTCGAAACTCTTCGCGCCGACGGTGCTTTCGTTCCATCCGGGCATCGTCTCGTACACGGGCTTGCAGCGCGCGACGGCTTCCGCACCGGTCGGAATCAGGTCCATCGCGACGCCATCGACGTCGTAGCGCGTGCAGATGCGGATCTCGGGCAGGCCGTCGAGCACGTCGAGCTTGGTGATGCACTGACCGTCGACGCCGTTCAGCTGGAACGACCGCTTGAGCGCGGGGACGTCGATCCAGCCGCAGCGGCGCGGCCTGCCGGTGACCGAGCCGAACTCGTTGCCGCGCTTCGCCAGCGTCGCGCCGATGTCGTCGGTCAGTTCGGTGGGGAAGGGACCCGTGCCGACGCGCGTCGTGTAGGCCTTCACGATGCCGAGCACGTAGTCGAGCAATCCCGGACCGATCCCGCTGCCGGGGGCCGCAGCGCCGGCGAGGCAGTTGGAGCTCGTCACGTATGGATAGGTGCCGTGGTCGATGTCGAGCAGCGCGCCCTGTGCACCCTCGAACAGCAGCGATTCTCCGCGGCTTCGCGCCTGCTGGATCGCGGCGGCGACGTCGGCGACCATCGGCGCGATCCGGTCGGCCAGCGCGAGCAGCGCGTCGCGCGTCTCTCCGAACGGGACCGGATCGCGCTTGAAGTAATTGACCAGCATGAAGTTGTGCAGCTCGAGGAGCTTCTCGAGCTTTTCGGCGAAGCGCGCCGGATCGAGCAGGTCCTGCACCCGCAGCGCGCGGCGCGCGACCTTGTCCTCGTAGGCGGGGCCGATGCCGCGGCCGGTCGTGCCGATCTTGACGTCGCCCAGCGCCGCCTCGCGCGCCTGGTCGAGGGCCACGTGGATGGGCAGCACCAGCGGGCAGGCAGGCGAGATCTTCAGGCGCGAGCGCACCTCGACGCCCGCGATCTCGAGCTCGCCGATCTCCTGCAGCAGCGCCGACGGCGACAGCACGACGCCGTTGCCGATCAGGATCGCGACGTCCTTGCGCAACACGCCGGACGGTATCAGGCGCAGCACGGTCTTCTGACCGCCGATGACCAGCGTGTGGCCGGCGTTGTGCCCGCCCTGGAAGCGCACGACGCCCTGCGCGCTGTCGGTCAGCCAGTCGACGACCTTACCCTTGCCCTCGTCGCCCCACTGGGCGCCGATGACGACGACGTTCTTGCCCATTCGATTCGCTTCTTGAAAAGTTGGAGCTACCTGCCGCGTCCGAGCACGCCGGCGAGCTGCCTCAGGTCCAGCGTGAACCCGGTCGCGGGACGCGAGCGGCCGAACGCCTTGCCGATGCCGTCGTAGCGTCCGCCGTTGCCCACGGCGTTCGCCTCGCCGGCGGTGAACACGGAAAAGATCGCACCGTTGTGATAATGATAGCCGCGCAGGTCGGCCAGATCGACGTGCACTGCATCGACCAGCGGGCCCGCCGCGGCCGCGAGCGCGTCCAGCGTCGCGAGCGCATTGGCGACCGCCGGGGTGTCCGGCAGCGCGTCGCGTGCCGCGCCGAGCACCTCTGCCGCCGGGCCGTAGAGCGTCGGCAGCGCGGTGAGCGCGTCGCGCCACACCCGCGGCAGGCGCTCGGTCAGTGCGACGACCGCGGGCCGGTCCTTGAACCGCAGCGCGTCGAACAGGTCGCCGGTCTCGCCGCCGCCGGAGAGGCCGGCGCCGCTTTCGAGCGCGCGGTAGATCCCCACGTGCCCGAGGTCGAGATGCAGGCCGCGCAGTCCCGCAGCGCGCAGCGACGACACGGCGAGCGCGATGACTTCGCGGTCGCCATCGATGCCGGGGACCCCGAAGAGCTCGGCGCCGATCTGCATGACCTCGCGCGTCGCACCGGGACCGCTTGCGACGGCGCGCAGCACGCTGCCGGCATAGCAGAGGCGGGTCGCGCCCGACTCGTTCAGCAGGTGCGAGTCGATCCGCGCAACCTGGGGCGTGATGTCGGCGCGCACGCCGACCAGCCGTCCCGACATCGGGTCGACGACCTTGAACGTCTGCAGGTCGAGATCACGGCCGCTGCCGGTGAGCAGCGAGTCGAGATGCTCGATCAGCGGCGGGCTGACCAGCCGGTAGTCGTGCGCGGCGAAGTGGTCGAGCAGGGCGCGCCGCAGCACCTCGATCTGCGCGGCCTCCGACGGCAGGACGTCGTCGATCGCCTCGGGCAGCAGCCACTTATGCATTTTGCGTCAGGTAGAGTGCGACGAGGCCGATGCCGATCGAAACCATGCCGATGAAGCGCAGCTGGCCGTCCGTCAGTTCGGTGAGCCGGCGGAACGAGTCGCGCCACAGACGCGGCGCCATGAACGGCAACAGTCCCTCGAGGACGAGCAGCAGCGCCAGTGCGGTCCAGAGCGTGTCGCCCACGCCGATCCCCCTCGGTGCGATTCGCCCGGCAAGCTACTTCGCCGGACTGCGCGGCGGCGTCCGGCCGATTCCGTACTGCTTGAAGTACTGGAAGAATTCCGAGCTCGGGTCGAGCACCAGCAGGTCGCTCTTGTTGTGGAACGTCGCCTTGTAGGCGTCGAGGCTGCGGTAGAACGCGTAGAACTCCGGGTTCTTGCCGTAGGCCTGGGCGTAGATCGCCGATGCCTTGGCGTCGCCGTCGCCCTTGATCTTCTGCGCCTGGTGGTACGCGTCGGCGAGGATCACCTGCTTCTGGCGGTCGGCGTCGGCGCGGATCTGCTCGGACTCGGCGGCGCCGGTCGAACGCAGCTCGTTGGCGACGCGGCGGCGCTCCGATTCCATGCGCTGGTAGACCGGGCCCGTGACGTCGGGCGGAAGCTCGACGCGCCGCAGCCGGACGTCGACGACCTCGACGCCGATCGATTTGGCGTCGGCATTGGCCTTCTGCTGGGTGACTGTCGTGATCCTGTCGCGCGCGGTCGAAATCGCCTCGTGCACGTCGTACTTGTTGAATTCCTGCGCGAGGTTGGCGCGCACCGTCTGCGTCAGGCGCCGGCGCGCGGCCTCCTCGTCGCCCTGCACCGAAACGTAGTACTGCCGGACGTCGACGATGCGCCAGAGCACGAAGAAATCGACGAGCAGCGGCTTCTTCTCCGACGTCGTCATGCGATCCGGCTCGGGGTTGTCGAGCGTCAGGTTGACCCTGTCGTAGAACTTCACGTTCTGGATCAGCGGCCACTTGAAATAGAGGCCCGCCTTGGAGTGCGTCTCGACGATCTCCCCCAGCTGGAACTTGATCGCGGACTTGCGCTGGTCGACGGTGTAGATCGACTGCGAAGCGACGAGCAGGATCGCGACAACGGCAGCGAGGATCGGCACGGTGACCTTCATCTCAGCGGCCCTCGCGGTTGCGCAGCGCATCGCGCGAGCGCGATGGATCGAAGCCACTTGACGTCGAGCCGTCGGTCGCCGGCGCCGGCGCACGTGCGGTGGCGGGCGGTGTCGGCTCGGTCGCCGCGGCCGGGGCGGCGCCCGCGCCCGCGGCCGACTGCTGGATCAGCTTGTCGAGCGGCAGGTACAGCAGGTTCGATCCCTTCTCGTCGACGAAGATCTTGCTCGAGTTGCCGAGCACCGACTGCATCGTGTCGAGGTAGAGGCGCTCGCGCGTGACCCCGGGCGCCTTCTCGTACTCGCCGAGGACCTTGCCGAAGCGCTCGGCATCGCCTTGGGCCCGTTGGACGACTTCCGACGCATAGCCGTTGGCCTCCTCCATCAGGCGTGCGGCCATGCCGCGTGCGCGGGGCACGACGTCGTTCGCATAGGCCTGGCCCTCGTTCTTGAGACGCTCGCGGTCCTGGCCGGCCTTGACGGCGTCGTCGAATGCCGCCTGAACCTTGTCGGGCGGCTGCACGTTCTGCAGCGTGACCTTCTGGACGAAGACGCCGGTCTGGTAGCGATCGAGCATCTGCTGCATCAGTTGCTCGGTCTGCTTCGCGATCTGCTCGCGTCCCTCGTAGAGCGCGAAATCCATCTTGCTGTTGCCGACGACCTCGCGTATCGCCGATTCGGCGACGTAGGCGACGATGCGGTCGGGGTTCCGGTTCTTGAAGACGTAGTCCTCGGCGCTCTTCAGGTTGTACTGGACCGCGAACTCGATGTCGATGATGTTCTCGTCATCGGTCAGCATCACCGCTTCCTTGTCGATCTTGTTCTTGGGCGTGTTGCGGTAGCCGACCTCGATGGTCTTCACCTGCGAGAAATCGACGAGTTCGACCGATTCGATCGGGTAGGGCAGGTGCCAGCGGGGCCCCGGCTGCGTCGTCTCCGTGTAGCGCCCGAAGCGCGTCACGACGCCGCGGCGGCCCGCGTCGACGATGTAGAAGCCGCTCGCCAGCCAGACGAGGATCACCAGCATGACCAGCCAGCCCAGGGCGCTCAACGGCAGTCCGCGCGGACGCGGACCCTCGCCGCCGTCCTGCGGCTCGCGCGGGGGCGGGCGGCCGAAGATCTCGGCCAGGCGACGGTTGACGTTGCGCCAGATCTCGTCGAGATCGGGCGGACCGCCGCCGCCTCCACCTCCACCGCCGCCACGCTTGCCCCACTGCGGATCGTTCAGCGACATGACGATGCAATCCAGGTTTTGCGCATGATCAGCGAAATGGTTGGGCGAAGCAACGACGATCAGCCGGACTGTGCCGGCATTGCCGAGGCATCGAAGACGGGTTCGAGCGGGAAGCGTTCGGCCAGCGCGGCGCGCAGATCGGCGAGCCCTGCCCCGGTCACCGCGCTCACGCGAACGGTCGAAATGTTACCACAGCCGTCGCGCTCGACCCCGGTGTCGATGCCCGCGAGGTCGCACTTGTTCAGGACACGGATCTGGGGCACCTCGATCGCCCCGATTTCCGACAGCAGCCCGTCGACGGCCTCGATCTGCCCGTCGCGGTCCTCGGCGCTGGCGTCGATGACGTGCAGCAGCAGGTCCGCGTCGGCGGCTTCGGCGAGCGTCGCCGAGAACGCGGCGACCAGGTCGTGCGGCAGGTCGCGGATGAACCCGACGGTGTCCGACAGCACGATCGTCTGCGCGCCGGGCACGTGGACCCGGCGCAGCGTCGTGTCGAGGGTGGCGAACAGCTGGTCGGCGGCGTAGACGCTGGCCCGCGTCAGGCGGTTGAACAGCGTCGATTTCCCCGCGTTCGTGTACCCGACCAGCGCGACGGTACGCACTGCGGCGCGGTGGCGGGCCCGGTTCTGCGTGGACCGGCGCTTCGAAACGCGCTTCAGGCGCTCCTGCAGCAGCTTGACGCGCTGGCCGATCAGCCGCCGGTCGGTCTCGAGCTGGGTCTCGCCGGGACCGCGCAGGCCGATGCCGCCTTTCTGGCGCTCGAGGTGGGTCCAGCCGCCGACGAGCCGGGTCGCCATGTGCTTGAGCTGCGCCAGCTCGACCTGCAGCTTGCCTTCGGCGCTGCGCGCGCGCAGCGCAAAGATGTCGAGGATGAGGCTCACGCGGTCGACGACACGGCATTCGAGGGCACGCTCGAGATTGCGTTGCTGGACGCCCGACAGCGCGTGATCGAAGATCACCAGATCGGCCGCGGACTCCCGCCGCGTCTGCGAAATCTCCTCGACCTTGCCGCTGCCGGCGAACAGCGCCGGATCGGGACGTGCGCGGCGGCCGCCGACGCTGCCGACGACGGTCGCGCCGGCGGAGGTGGCGAGGGCCGAGATCTCCTGCAACCGGTCGTCGTGACGCTCGCGCCCGAAATCGAGCGCGACGATCAGGGCCCTGTCGCCGGTGGCGGGTCGTTCGAACAAGGTCAGCGGGTGCGGGCGGGAACGTCCGGCGGGGCGATGCCCCGCACCCGCCTGCGGCTCACCGGCCGCGCGCTGGACCGGGCCGCCCGCTGGGGGCGACGCTCAACCTTCGGCTTCAGGGCCGTGGTTCTGGTGCGGCATCGCGACCGGGCGCGATGGCACGACGGTGGAGATTGCGTGCTTGTACACCATCTGCGTGACGGTGTTCTTGAGCAGCACGACGTACTGGTCGAACGACTCGATCTGCCCCTGGAGCTTGATTCCGTTGACGAGGTAGATGGAAACCTGCACGTGCTCCTTGCGCAGGATGTTCAGAAACGGGTCTTGTAGCATTTGCCCTTTGTTGCTCATCGATCGGCTCCGCGCTTGTAATTCCGCATCCTTGTCCCGTCCCGTCCGTCGTCTCGACCGGCGGGAATCGCACGAAGGCGCGCCCGAAGGCGCCTTTCGCACTAGCGGCGTGCGGTGGTATCCGCGTAGGGGTTGGCACCCGTCTTGAATTGTATCCTAAGCGGGGTACCGCGCAGTTGGAACGCGTCGCTGAAGAAATGTTCCAGGTACCGCCGATAGGCGGCGGGGACGTGGTGCAGCGCCGAGCCGTGGATGATCACCAGCGGCGGGTTGACGCCGCCCTGGTGCGCGTAGCGCAACTTGGGTCGCACGACGCCGGCGCGGGGCGGTTGCTGGCGCGACACCGCCATCTGCAGCGTCCGCGTCAGGCGCGGCGTGGGCAGCCGGGCCATCGCTGCCGCATATGCGCGATCGACCGCGCCGATCAGGTTCGCGACGCCGCGGCCTTCCCGTGCCGATACGTAGTCCTGCTGGGCGAAATCGAGGAACGCGAGCTTGCGCCCGACGTCGCGCTTCACGGTGTCGCGCTGCTCGGGCGTCGCGGCATCCCACTTGTTGATCGCCACGACCAGTGCGCGCCCCTCCTCGAGGATGTGGCCTGCGAGGTGCGCGTCCTGCTCGGTGATGCCGTCGACGGCGTCGAGCATCAGGATGACGACATTGGCGTCGGCGATCGCCTGCAGCGTCTTGATCACCGAGAACTTCTCGACCGTCTCGCTGACCTTGCCCCGCCGCCGCACGCCCGCGGTGTCGATCAGCGTGTAGGCCTTGCCGCCACGGTCGAAATCGAGGTGGATCGCGTCGCGCGTGGTTCCGGGCTGGTCGAATGCGATGACGCGTTCCTCGCCCAGCAGCGCGTTGACCAGCGTCGACTTGCCGACGTTGGGACGCCCGACGATCGCGACCTTGATTCTCGCGTTCTCTTCCGCCTCCGCGCCTTCCTCGGCCGGCGCGGCGCCCGCCGCGGCGTCGCAGCGGACCAGGGCGGTCTCCACCAGGTCGTTCACGTTCTCGCCGTGGGCGGCGGAGATCGGCAGCGGCTCGCCCAGGCCGAGTTCGTGGAACTCGGCGGCCGCGCGCTCGGGGGCGAGGCCTTCCGTCTTGTTGACCGCGAGGACGATCGGCCGACCCGACCGGCGCAGCAGGTCGGCGATCGCGATGTCCTGCGGGGCGATCCCCGAGCGGCCGTCGACGATGAACACGACGACGTCGCATTCCGCGATCGCGGCCCTCGCCTGCTTCGCCATCTCGAACAGGATTCCCGAGGTCGCGACCGGCTCGAAGCCGCCGGTGTCGACGACGAGGAACTCGCGCTCGCCGTAACGCCCGCGTCCGTAGTGACGATCGCGCGTCAGCCCGGGGAAATCCGCGACCAGCGCGTTGCGCGTGCGCGTCAGGCGGTTGAACAGCGTCGACTTGCCGACATTGGGCCGGCCTACCAGTGCGATCGTGGGAAGCATCGTGGCGGGCGGGATCCTAGCGGCCGCGCGGCATCGCGCGCATCAATGCGCGGACACCGAGTAGACGTTGCCGCTCTTCGATTGCCACAGGATGCCTCCGCCGTACTGCGACGGCTGCGCGGTCGGGGCACTGCCATCGGTGGCAAGTCGCGCGAGATACGTGCCGTCGCTGCGCGACAGCAGGTGCAGGTAGCCCTCGATGTCGACCACGCCGATGTCGTCGCCGATGATCTGCGGGCCGCCGATGTGGCGCTTGGCGAGGGCGTCCTGCTTCCAGATCGATGCGCCGTTGCTGCGGTCGAGCGCCTGGACGTCACCCTTGTCGTCGACGATGTAGAGGCGCTTGGCATCGCCGGTGATGCCGGCGAGACTCGAGATGTCGCGCGTCCACAGCAGTGTTCCGCGCACGACGTCGAAGCAGGCGACGCGCCCCTGGAAGGCTGCGGCGCAGGCTTCGTTCTCGTCGACGAAAGGGAGGCTCGTCACGTCGGCGATGCGCTCGAGTTCGGTGGCGCCCTTGGGCACGGCGACGATTGCGTCCCACCCGATCGTGCCGGTCTGCGCGGCGATCGCCAGCAGCTGGCCACCTGCCGTTCCGACGAAGACCCCACCGCGGGACACCACGCCCCCCGCCGCGTTGCGAACGGTCAGCGAAGGAAGCGTACGCGGGTCGACCCAGAGCGTCTTGCCGTCCGCCGCTGCGAGGCCGTAGATGCGGCCGTCACCCGAGAACACGATCACGACCTTGTCGGATATGAGCGGCGGTGCGGTCACCGTGGTCGATACCTGCGCGGTCCACAGCGGCTTGCCCTGCGGATCGAACGCCAGCACCAGGCCCTGGTCCGTGCCCACGGCAATGATCTTCGTGTCGGCGCCGGGTCCGGCCGAGAGCGGGTGTCCCGCGTTGACGCGCCAGATGACGTGACCTGACGCGAGGTCGATGCGCGTCAGCGTGCCGTCGCTGGCCGCGGCATAGACCGCGTCGGTGGTGATCGCCGGCGCGAAGCCCGAGCCCGCCTTGCCTACGCTGGCCTGCCAGACGATGGAGGCCGATGCGCCGCCTTTGGGGACCGGAAGCGGCCCCGGCTTGTTCGGCCCTCCGGTCAGCCAGTCGAACGACGGCGGGGGGATCGACGGCAAGCTCAGCGACGACGGCGACAGATTCGCGCAGCCCGACAGGGCCGCGGACGCTATCAGGGCGCAGACGAGACTGCGGTACGAGGTCGTCATGGCTTGGCAGGGCTGTCCTGGGACGTGGTGGGGGCGCTGCCGGAGTCGGCCGCCGCGCCGGCGGCGGGCGACGGACCCGACGCGGGCGCGGGCGCCTCGACGGCTTTCGCCCCCGCAGCGGCCGTCGCCGCCGATTTCGCCGCTGCTTCGGCCGCGCCCGGCAGCGATTCGAGCTTGACCTGGATGTAGCCGCGGTACTGGGACTTGGCGTCGAGCTTCGCGAGCGCCGTTTCATAGGCGCTGCGCGCGTCGGCCGTGCGGCCCAGCGCCGCGAGTGCGTCGCCGCGCAGGTCGGCGTACATGCCGTCGAAAGGCGCCGGGTGCCTGGCGTCGAGCGTCGCCAGCGCCGGCTCGTACTGCTTGTCGTCGATCTGGATCTCGGCCAGGCGGTAGCGCGCGATCGCCTTCAGCTCGTCTTCGGTCGAGTGGTCGACGACCCAGGAGAGCTGCGCGCTCGCGCCCTTGCGGTCGCCTGCGTCGAAGAGCATCTTCGCGTAGAGCAACGCCGCCCGCGGCGCGTAACCGGTTCCCGCGTAGCGGTCGACGAGGTCCCGCATCGCGTCCTTCGCCTTGGCGCTGTCCTTGGCGCTCACGGCCTGGCTCACGGCCGAGTACAGCACCGACGCATCCTCGGCGCGCTTGTCGGTCCACCAGCGCCAGCCCTGGATGCCGATGACGACGAGTGCCCCGGTCAGCAGCGCCGTGGCGATCGCTCCGCCATAGCGCGCCCACCACGCCTTCAGTTCTTCGATCTGGTCCTGTTCCTGGAGGTCATACGAGGCCATCGTCATCCTTCGTCGTTGTCAGTAGCTCGAGCACGCGCGCGGCGACCCGCTCGGCCGGGATTTCGGTCTGCTCTCCGCCGCCGCGCAGCGGCTTCAACGCGACCGTGCCGGAGGCCGCTTCGTCGTCGCCGATGATCAGCGCGTAGCGAGCGCCGCTGGCATCGGCCCGCTTCATCTGCGACTTGAAGCTGCCGCCGCCCGCGTGCACGACGACCGCCGCGCCGGCGTCGCGCAGCGACTCGGCGACCCGGCGCGCCAGCGGCGCCGCCTGCTCGCCGGCGTGCACGACGTACGCGTCCGGCCCGGCGCCCGCCCGCCTGCCGGCGGCCTGCAGCAACAGCACCATCCGCTCGACGCCGATCGCGAAGCCGCAGGCGGGGGTCGATTGGCCGCCGAGCTGCGAGAACAGCCCGTCGTAGCGACCGCCGCCCGCCACCGTGCCCTGCGCTCCGAGCGCATCGGTGATCCATTCGAACACCGTGCGGTTGTAGTAATCGAGGCCGCGCACCAGCCGCGGGTTGACCGTGTAGTCGATCGCCGCCTCGGCGAGGATCGCCTGCAGGCCGTCGAAATGCTCGCGGGATGCCGGCCCCAGCCGCTCGATCAGCTTCGGCGCGTCGTGAATCAGGTCCTGCAGCTCGGGGTTCTTGCTGTCGAGGATGCGCAGCGGATTCGCGTGCAGCCTGCGCTTCGAGTCCTCGTCGAGACGGTCGTGGTGCCGCTCGAAATGCTCGATCAGCGCGGCGCGGTGCGCGCGGCGCTCGTCGGGGTCGCCGATCGAGTTGATCGAAAGGCGGACGCCGTCGATGCCGAGCTCGCGCCACAGCCGCGCGAGCATGACGATCTGCTCGGCATCAACGTCGGGTCCCGCGAAGCCAAGCGCTTCGACATCGAGCTGGTGGAACTGGCGATAGCGACCCTTCTGCGGACGCTCGTGGCGGAACATCGCCCCCGCGGTCCATGCGCGAAGCGGCCGCTCGTAGGTCAGGTTGTGCTGGATCGCCGCGCGCACGATGCCTGCGGTCGCTTCCGGACGCAGCGTCAGGCTCTCGCCGTTCAGCCGGTCCTCGAACGTGTACATCTCCTTTTCGACGACGTCGGTGTGCTCGCCGATGCCGCGAACGTAGAGCGGTGTCGGTTCGACGATCGGCACGCGCAGGTTGCGGTAGCCGTATCCCTCGAACACGCGGCGTGCCGCGTCCTCGAAGCGCTGCCACAACGGCGCCTCGTCGGGCAGCACGTCGTTCATGCCGCGTACGGCCTGCAATGCCGTTGCCATCGCGATCCCGTCCGCCCCTACGCGATTGCCTTGACGGCGACGGTCCTGCGCTCGGGAACGAGCTCCGGCGAGGCGGGCTCGCCGCCGTACTTCATCCGGACGTAGTCCTGCACGATGCGCTCGAATTCCTCGGCGATCCGCCCGCCCTTCAGCGTGACGGTCTTGTGCCCGTCCACGAACACCGGCGCGACCGGCGTCTCGCCGGTGCCTGGCAGCGAGATCCCGATGTTCGCGAGCTTGGACTCGCCCGGACCGTTGACCACGCAGCCCATCACCGCGACGTGCATCGTCTCGACGCCGGGATAGCGCTCGCGCCACGCCGGCATCGACGTGCGCAGGAACGTCTGGATGCGCTGGGCGAGTTCCTGAAAATAGGTGCTGGTGGTGCGGCCGCAGCCAGGGCAGGCCGTCACCATCGGGGCGAACGGGCGCAGTCCCATCGTCTGCAGCAACTCCTGCGCGACGACGACCTCGCGCGTGCGATCGCCGCCCGGCTCGGGCGTCAGCGACACGCGCAGCGTGTCGCCGATGCCTTGCTGCAGCAGGATCGCCATCGCCGCCGCCGAAGCGACGATGCCCTTGCTGCCCATGCCCGCCTCGGTGAGCCCGAGATGCAGCGGGTAGTCGCAACGCCTCGCGAGCTCGCCGTAGACGGCGATGAGGTCCTGCACGTCGCTGACCTTGCACGACAGGATGATCCGGTCGCCGGGCAGCCCGAGTGCCTCCGCCTGCTGCGCGCTCTCGAGCGCCGAAGCGACCAGCGCTGCGCGCATCACCGCCTCGGCGTCCGACGCGGCGTCGGACCGGGCGTTGTCGTCCATCATCCGCGCCAGCAGCGCCTGGTCGAGGCTACCCCAGTTGACGCCGATGCGCACCGGCTTCCCGTGCGCGATCGCGAGCTCGATCAGCGTCGCGAACTGCGAGTCGCGCTTGCTGCCCTTGCCCACGTTGCCGGGATTGATCCGGTACTTGGCCAGTGCCTGCGCGCAATCGGGGTGCTGCGCCAGCAGCTTGTGGCCGTTGAAATGGAAATCGCCGATCAGCGGCACGTGGCAGCCGAGGTCGTCCAGCCGGCGGCGGATCATCGGCACCGCGGCAGCGGCCCCCGCGGTGTTGATCGTGACCCGGACCAGCTCCGAGCCGGCGTTGGCGAGTGCCGCGACCTGCGCCACCGTCGCCTCCACGTCGGCGGTATCGGTATTGGTCATCGATTGCACGACGATCGGCGCGCCTCCGCCGACGCCGATGCCGCCGACGTCGACGCGGCGCGTGGCGCGGCGCGCGATCGGCATGCGGTCGATTGCACACATCCGGGCGCTCATCCGGGTGCTCATTTGAGCGAAATGCGCGCGACGTTGCCGCGCGTGTAGGGGCCGAGATCGACCGGCTGGCCGCGGAACGTCACGTCGACCTGCGCGGCGTTGCCGAGCGCGAGCTGAATCGGTGGCGTGCCGGAAACGGTCCGGATTGCGCCCGCGGCTTCGGTCGACTGCAGCACGACGCGGCCGCTCGCATCCCTCACCTCGACCCACGACCGGCCCTTGAACGCCAGGACCAGCGGGGCCCGGCCGCCCACGGCGGCAGAGGTGGCGCCAGCGGCGGCCGTGGGTGCATCCTGCGCTGCGGAGGCTGCGGGCTGGGGCGGTTGCGCGGGCCCGGGCGTCGCCGGTGCCGCGGCAGCCGGCGCATCGGCGGCAGTGCTGCCGACCGCAGGTGAGGCCGCGAGGGGATTCGGCAGCGGGGTCGACAGCGTGCCCGGTGCCGGAGGTGTCGCAGCTGTCGTCGCATCCTGCGGGCGCGCGCCGTCCTGGCCTGAAGCCGCACCTGAGGCGGGTGTGGATGCCGGCGCAGGCGCGGCGGCGGACATCGGGGCGGTTCCCTTCGTCGGCGCCGTCGGCACTGGAGCCTCGGCACCGGCGCGCAGCGCCGCCTGCTGTCGCGTGTATTCGTAGAATCCGGCGGCCACGACGACGCAAAGCAGCAGCAACGGAATCAGCCAGCGCAATGCCGAGCGCCGCGCCACGCCCTCGACCGGCAGCTCGCCCATCGGGCGCCGCGTCGGCGCGAGGGTCGGGCGCTCGAGCGCGGGTGCCGCCTCGGCGCCCGGCAGCAGCGCGAGCACCGCGTCCGGGTCGAGGTGGACGTAGCGCGCGTAATTGCGGGCGAAACCGCGCACGAACGTGCGCCCGGGCAGGTGCTGGTAATCGTCGTCTTCCAGCGCCTGCACCTGGCGCGGTGCGAGCTTCAGCTGCTGCGCGACCGCATCGAGCGACAGTGCGGCCGCTTCGCGGGCCGCCTTCAGGGTCGCCCCCGCGCTCTCGGACGAGGACGACGAGCCCACGCCGGCAGTCCCCGCCTGAGTGTCGACCGAACCGGTCACGGGCAGGCTCCTCTGACGATCGCCTTGGCTTCCGCGGATCCCGGGTACCGGTTGCGCAGCTGCGCCTCGAACGACTGCTCGGCATCGCGCGACCCCCCCTTGCGCTCGATGCACATGCCGAGCCAGAGTGCCTCGGGTGGCGGCGAGGCCTGCCGCATGACCTGATGCATCCACGCGCGGGCCTCACCGTAGTTCTGCGCGCGGTACGAAAGCAGCGCGAGGTTGTAGGCCGCGATCGGATTGCCCGGCGATACGGTCAGCGCGCGACGCAGGTAGTCGTCGGCCTTCTGCATGTCGCCGAGCGCCGCGCTGCATTTGCCGGCGTTGATCAGCGCGATCTCCGGATGCTTGTAGAGCGGGTCGCGCAGCACCTCCTCGAACTCGGGCAGGGACTCCTTCGGGTGGCCGGTGCCGCAGAGGAACGCACCCCAGTTCTCCCTGATCTCCGAGTCGCTCGGCGCGAGCGACAGCGCCTGGCGGAAGTTTTCCTCGGCTTTCTTCTCCTCGCCCAGCATCGCGTAGACCAGTCCGTAGACGTTGTAGATCTTCGCGTCCGAGGGGTCGAGGGACTTGGCGATGCCGAGTTCCTGCAGTGCGACGTCCATCTGGCCACGCTCGTAATACCCCGCCGCCAGCTCGGTGTGGATCTTCGCGCGCTGCTTCGGCGTGGCCTGTTCCTCCTTGATCGGCGTCGTGTCCTGGACGATCGGCTGCGCCGCAGGCACCGGCGAGGCCGGCTTGGTCGCACAACCGGCGATCGAGAGTGCGGCGGCGAGGGCGAGGAGGGCCAGCAGCGGGCGGGGTCGGCGCATGATCAGGTTCCGGGTGTGGCTCGGATTCCGGGGCGGCGGGCGTCAGCGGGCGACCGCGAGAGGAATCCGAGCCGCGAGCCTGCGCTTCACCCGGTCCTGCACCTGTCCCGCGAGCTGGCCGCAGGCCGCGTCGATGTCCTCGCCACGGGTCTTGCGGATCGTGGCGACGATGCCGGCGTCCTGCAGCGCATGTGCAAACGCCCGGATGCGCTCGCGCGGGCTCGTGCCGAACTCGCTGCCGGGGAACGGATTGAACGGGATCAGGTTGATCTTGCAGGGGACGTCGCGGACGAGGTTGGCGAGCTCGTGGACGTGCGTCGGCTGGTCGTTGACGCCGTCGAGCATCACGTACTCGAAGGTGACGAAGTCGCGCGGCGCCTTTTCGAGGTAGCGTCGGCACGCCGCCATCAGTTCAGCCAGCGGGTGCCTGCGATTGATCGGCACCAGGCGGTCGCGCAGCGCGTCGTTGGGCGCGTGCAGCGACACCGCCAGCGCGACCGGGCACTCGTCGCGCAGCCGGTCGATCCACGGCACGAGTCCCGACGTCGACAGCGTGACGCGCCGGCGCGAAAGGCCGTAGGCGTTGTCGTCGAGGAAGAGCCGCAGTGCCGGCACGACGTGGTCGAAGTTGGCGAGAGGCTCGCCCATGCCCATCATCACGACGTTGGTGATCGGCGCGCGTCCCGCCTCGACCCACGGGGCGCGGATCCCGTCCGTCAGCAGCGTCCGGTTGGCGTGCCAGAGCTGGCCGACGATCTCCGCGGTGGAGAGGTTGCGGTTGAAGCCCTGTTTTCCCGTCGAGCAGAACGCGCAGTCGAGCGCGCATCCCGCCTGCGAGGAAATGCAGAGCGTGCCGCGGTCGTCCTCGGGGATGTAGACCGTCTCGACGGCATTGCCATTGCCCGCGTCGAGGAGCCACTTGCGGGTTCCGTCGGACGCCGTCGTGTCCCGCAGCACGCGCGGGGCCCGGATCTCGACTTCCGCGGCCAGCTTCTCGCGCAGCGCGCGCGCGACATCGGTCATCGCGCCCACGTCGTCGACGAAGCGCTGGTGCACCCAGCGCGAGACCTGTCTCGCGCGAAACGGCTTTTCGCCGCGTTCTGCGAAGAATGTCCCGAGCGCTGCCGGTTCGAGGTCGAGCAGGTTGATCATCGGTCCGCGAAGGTCAGGGATCCTGGCGGTCGTAGACGTTGTGCGCGGGGAAGAAATAGGCGATCTCGGTGCGCGCGGTCTCGGGGCCGTCGGAGCCGTGCACCGCGTTGGCGTCGATCGACTGGGCGAAGTCGGCGCGGATCGTGCCGGGCGCCGCCTTCTTCGGGTCCGTCGCGCCCATCAGCTCGCGATTCTTCGCGATGGCGTTGTCGCCTTCGAGCACCTGCACCATCACCGGCCCGGTCGTCATGAAATCGACGAGGTCACGGAAGAACGGGCGCTCGCGGTGGACTGCATAGAAACCCTCGGCGTCCGTGCGGGACAGCCAAACCATCCTTGCCGCCGCGATCTTGAGGCCGGCCTTCTCGAAGCGAGAATAGATTTCGCCGATGACGTTCTTGGCAACCGCATCGGGTTTGATGATCGAAAGTGTGCGTTCTACCGCCATTTCCCTGGCTCCGACAGAAGAAAGTCAAATAAATTCAAAATTATAACACGGCGGACCCCGGTGGCTGCCGTCCCGCGACCGCGCCAGGGACTGCCGGCCGCCAGTCGGGGACCATCCCAGGTTCGCCGGGCCCGGCGGCGAATGCCGCGTCCACGCCGAGCGTCGCGACGGCCGCGAGCCGGTCGCCGCAGTAGACGCGGGGAAGGGCGCGCCGCTCCCAGTGCGGCACGCCCGCTTCGCGCAGCAGGTCGGCGACCGCCCGTCGCACCCCGCGGCCGGCCGGAAGCAGCCGTTCGCCGGGGATGCCTGCGCGGATCGAGACGCGCGAATCCGCGAAGTGTCGCGTCGCGATGCCTTCGCCGCGGCCGGCCGAGAACGTCAGCCGTCCGTGCGGCAGCTCGATCGCATCCCCGTGCAACTCGATCGCATACTGCGGCAGCGGCGGTTCGTGGACGACGATCCGTCCCTGGTGAATCGAGACCTCGAAGCCCGCGTGGGCGATTCGCAGTGTCGGGGACGCCGCGGGTGCGCACAGCTGGTGCAGCATCTCGGCCAGCCGCGCTGCGGACGGCGCAGGCAGGCCGCGCTCGCGCAGGAACCATCGCAGCAGGTTGCGCGAGCGCCGCGCGGGGAGCCCCGCGAGCGCCGCGCGATCGAGGCTGCGCGCATCGCAGGCACCGCGTGCATCGATTTGCGCGAGGTCGTCGGCGAGCAGCACCGCCTCGGCCTGCAGGGCGGCTGCGCGCACGAGCGTACGCGGATACCCGGGTGCGATCTCCCGCAGCGGCGGGACGACGCGAAGCCGCAGCGCATTGCGCCGGTGCGCAGGCTGCGCATTGCTCTCGTCTTCGACGAACGCGAGCCCGAGTCCGGTGACGCAGGCATCGATGTCCGTGCGCGGCAGCGCGAGGAACGGCCGCAGCCACAGGATCCCGTCGTCCGACCGGGCGGGCGGCATCGCCGCGAGGCCGCGCGGGCCCGCTCCGCGCAGGAGCTGCAGCAGCAGGGTCTCGGCCTGGTCGTCGGCGTGATGGGCGAGGAGCACGGCGGTGGCGCCGCATCGTCGCGCGGCGTCGGCCAGCGCCGCGTAGCGCGCCTCGCGCGCGAGTGCCTCGGTGCTCGCGCGCGGCCGCCGCGTCACCTGCACGCGGCGAATCGCGACCTCGACGCCGAGCGTGGCGCAGGTGTCGACGCAGAACGCGCTCCAGCGATCGGCGTTGGCCGACAGTCCGTGGTGGACGTGGATCGCGACGACCCGGACGCGGGCGGCCTGCGCCGAGGCGAGCGCCGCGTCGAGCAGCGCGATCGAATCCCGGCCGCCCGACAATGCGACGGCGACCGTGCCTCCGTCGGGGAGCGCGTCGGCGAGTGCCGATGCGACGGCGGACCGCAGGCGGCCGGCCAGCCCCGATTCGACCGGCCCCGGCTCAGCCGGCGGGGATCTCCTTGAACCGCCCATAGGCGAGGATCTTGTCTTCGCGCGCCTCGAGCAGCGCGTCGAGAGACTGCTCCTGCAGTTGGCGCAGCGTTTCGGTGAGCGCTTTCTTCAGCGCGACCATCGTCGCCGCGTGGTCGCGGTGCGCGCCCCCCAGCGGTTCGTTGACGACCTTGTCGATCAGGCCGAGCTGCTTCAGGCGCACCGCGGTGATCCCGAGCGTCTCGGCGGCCTCGGGCGCGTGCTCGGCCGATTTCCAGAGGATCGACGCGCAGCCTTCGGGAGAGATCACCGAGTACGTCGAATACTGCAGCATCAGCGTGACGTCGCCAATCGCGATCGCGAGCGCGCCGCCCGAGCCGCCTTCGCCGATGACGGTGGAGATCACCGGCACGCGCAGGCCCGCCATCTCGTAGAGGTTGCGGCCGATTGCCTCCGACTGCCCGCGCTCCTCGGCGCCGATGCCGGGGTAGGCGCCGGGCGTGTCGACGAACGTGAACAGCGGGAGGCCGAATTTCTCGGCGAGCTTCATCAGGCGCAGCGCCTTGCGGTAGCCCTCGGGCCGCGGCATGCCGAAATTGCGGTGGATCTTCTCCTTGGTGTCGCGGCCTTTCTGCTGGCCGAGGACCATGCACGGCGCGCCGTTGAAGCGCGCGAGCCCGCCGACGATCGCCGGGTCGTCGGCGTAGGCGCGGTCGCCGTGCAGCTCGCGGAACTCGCTGAACATGCCGTTGATGTAGTCCAGCGTGTAGGGCCGCTGCGGATGACGCGCGACCTGGGCGATCTGCCACGACGACAGCTTGCTGTAGATGTCCTTGGTGAGCTGCTGGCTCTTCTTGGTCAGCCGCGAGATCTCGTCGGAGATGTCGACGGCGGAATCCTCGTGGACGTAGCGCAGCTCGTCGATCTTCTGCTGCAGCTCGGCGATCGGCTGCTCGAAGTCGAGAAATGTCTGCTTGATGGGCACGGTGGGTCCTCAGGTGCGCGCATCATAGCGCAATCGGCCATGGCCGCCGGACGTGCACGCCCGCAGCGGGCGTCCGGGTGCCGCTGTCGGGGCCCACCTATAATGGGCGCCCTTTGCGAGGAGAGCACATGGCGACGCATCGCATCGCCGTCATCCCGGGTGACGGCATCGGCAAGGAGACGGTCCCCGAGGGGCTGCGCGCGGTCGAGAAGGCGGCCGCGAAGTTCGGCATCGCGCTCGAATTCGCGCATTTCGACTGGAACTGCGACCGCTACGTCCGCACCGGAAGCATGATGCCGGACGACTGGTTCGAGACGCTGTCCGGCTTCGAGGCGATCTTCTACGGCGCCGTCGGCTGGCCCGCGACCGTTCCCGACCACGTGTCGCTGTGGGGCTCGCTGATCCAGTTCCGGCGCGGTTTCGACCAGTACGTCAACCTGCGGCCCTGCCGGCTGATGCCGGGGATCGCGACGCCGCTCGCCAACCGAAAGCCGGGGGACATCGACTTCGTCGTCGTCCGCGAGAACACCGAGGGCGAGTATTCGTCGGTGGGCGGCCGCATGTTCGAGGGCACCGAGCGCGAGATGGTCACCCAGCAATCGGTGTTCACGCGCAAGGGGGTGGATCGCATCCTCAAGTACGCGTTCGAGCTCGCGAAGACGAGGCCTGCGCGCCACCTGACGTCGGCCACCAAGTCCAACGGCATCTCGATCACGATGCCCTACTGGGACGAGCGCTTCAAGGCCATGTCCGCGCAATATCCGGACGTCCGCGTCGACCAGTTCCACATCGACATCCTGAGCGCGCATTTCGTGCAGCGGCCGCAGTATTTCGACGTCGTGGTCGGTTCGAACCTGTTCGGCGACATCCTCTCGGACCTCGGGCCCGCCGTGTGCGGCACGATCGGCATTGCGCCGTCGGCGAACATCAATCCGGAACGCACGCATCCGTCGCTGTTCGAGCCCGTCCACGGTTCCGCCCCGGACATCGCGGGCAAGGGGATCGCCAATCCGATCGGGCAGATCTGGTCGGGCGCGCTGATGCTCGACTTCCTCGGACACCCCGAGGCCGGAGCTGCGATCGTCGCTGCGATCGAACGCGTGCTCGCCGACCCGTCGGCGCCGCGCACGCCCGACATCGGCGGCAAGGCGAAGATGGAGGAGGTCGGGCGCGCGATCGCCGCTGCGATCTGATATTTGTGGGAAAATAAGCGATTCACGCGACCATCGCAGCGGCAGCGCCCGCATCCGCGACGGTCGAACCGCAGGGGACAACAACATGCTGATCGGCATTCCTCGCGAGACGCGGCCGGGGGAGACCCGGGTTGCGGCCACGCCGGAGACCGTCAAGAAGCTTTGTGCGAGCGGCAAGCACGCGCTGGTCGTCGAGACCGGCGCGGGGGTCGCGAGCAACATCCCGGACGCCGACTACCAGGCGGCGGGGGCCGCCATCGGCAGTGCCGCCGACGCGCTGGGGGCGGCACTGGTGCTGAAGGTGCGCGCTCCCGCGGGTGACGAACTGTCGCGGCTCGCGCGCGGCGCCGCGCTCGTCGGCATGCTCGACCCATTCGACGCGGCGGGCATCGAGGCGCTCGCCCGTGCGGGCGTCACCGGCTTCGCGCTGGAGCGGCTGCCGCGGATCACGCGCGCCCAGTCGATGGACGTGCTCTCGTCGCAGGCGAACATCGCCGGCTACAAGGCGGTGATCGTCGCCGCGAACGAGTACGGCAGGTTCATGCCGATGCTGATGACCGCCGCGGGCACCGTCAAGGCGGCGCGCGTGCTGGTCCTGGGCGTCGGCGTCGCCGGCCTGCAGGCGATCGCGACCGCCAAGCGGCTGGGCGCGGTCATCGAGGCGTCGGACGTGCGGCCGTCGGTGAAGGACCAGGTCGAGTCGCTCGGGGGCAAGTGGGTCGACGTTCCCTACGAGACCGACGAGGAGCGGCAGATCGCCGAGGGTGTCGGCGGCTACGCGCGCCCGATGCCTCCCGCATGGATGCAGCGCCAGGCGGGCATCATCGCCGAGCGCTGCCGCCAGATGGACATCGTGATCACGACCGCGCTCATTCCGGGACGGCCGGCACCCAGGCTGGTCAAGGCCGAGACGGTCGCGACGATGAAGCCGGGCTCCGTGGTCGTCGATCTCGCGGCCGAGCAGGGCGGCAACGTCGAGGGCTCGGAGGCGGGGAAGATCGTCGCGAAGAACGGCGTCAAGCTCGTGGGCCTCACCAACCTCGCCGCGCTGGTCGCCGCCGACGCGTCGGCGCTCTACGCGCGCAACGTGCTGAACTTCCTCGCGCTGTCGCTCGATCTCAAGACCGGCGAGTTCGCGCTCGCCCGCGACGACGAGATCGTGCAGGCGACCCTTGTCTGTGACAACGGCTCCGTGGTGACCCGGAGCTGAAGCAGTCCCGTTTCCCGGGGCGTGAATTTTGGAGAGCTTCGATGACAGCTGGCGTCGATCCCGTCATTCTTTACCTTCTCGTTTTCGTGCTGGCGGTGTTCGTCGGCTATCACGTGGTCTGGAGCGTGACGCCGGCGCTGCACACGCCGCTGATGTCGGTGACCAACGCGATCTCCGCGATCGTCCTCGTCGGCGCGATGCTCGCCGCCGGGCCGGCGGCGTTCGACTGGGGCGGCTGGGTCGGCGTCGCCGCGGTCGTCCTGGCGTCGATCAACGCCTTCGGCGGCTTCCTGGTCACCCAGCGCATGCTCGAGATGTTCAAGCGCAAGGAGCCGGGGGCCAAGTCCGCCGGCAAGCATTGACGGACCCGAGAATGCAGATGCCATCCTGGGAGGCGCACGTGGGTCGTGGAGCACCGGCCGGTCGGCCGAATGGAGAGTCGCGATGACCGTCAATCAGGTCGCGCTGTCGTACCTTGTCGCGTCGGTGTTCTTCATCCTCGCGCTGAAGGGGCTGTCGCACCCGTCCACCGCGCGCCGCGGCAACCTGTTCGGCATCGCCGGGATGGCCATCGCGGTCGTCGCCACGCTGGCGCTCGTCTACAGGAACACCGGGAACATCGGCATGATCCTCGCCGGCATCGCGGTCGGCGGCATCATCGGCGCGATCATCGCGCGGCGGGTGCAGATGACCCAGATGCCGGAGCTCGTGGCCGCGTTCCACTCGCTGGTCGGCCTCGCGGCCGTGCTGATCGCGGTCTCGGCGATCCACGACCCCGCGGCATTCCACCTGCACGTCCCGATCCCGTCCGGCAACAAGCTCGAGCTGTTCATCGGGACCTTCATCGGCGCGATCACGTTCTCAGGTTCGGTCATCGCGTTCGGCAAGCTGTCGGGCAAGATCCGCAGCGCGCCGGTGGTGTTCGCCGGACAGCACTTCCTGAATCTCGCGCTTGCCATCGCGATGATCGGCTTCGGCGTGTGGTTCTTCATGTCGGGGGAGGAGTCGCAGTGGATCGCCTACTCGGTGATGACCGCGATCGCATTCCTGCTCGGCGTGCTGATCATCGTCCCGATCGGCGGCGCCGACATGCCGGTGGTCATCTCGATGCTGAACAGCTACTCGGGCTGGGCCGCCGCGGGCATCGGCTTCTCGCTCAACAACCCGATGCTGATCGTCGCCGGGTCGCTGGTCGGCAGCTCCGGCGCGATCCTGTCGTACATCATGTGCAAGGCGATGAACCGGTCGTTCTTCAACGTGATCCTCGGCGGCTTCGGCGCCGAGCCGGGTGCGGTCGCGGCCGGAGCGGAGCAGAAGACGGTCAGGTCGGGCTCGGCCGACGACGCTGCGTTCGTCATGGGCAACGCGGAGAGCGTGATCATCGTCCCCGGCTACGGGCTGGCGGTCGCCCGCGCGCAGCACGCGGTGAAGGAGATGGCCGAGAAACTGCGTGCCAAGGGCGTCAACGTCCGCTATGCGATCCATCCGGTGGCCGGGCGCATGCCGGGGCACATGAACGTCCTGCTCGCCGAGGCCGAGGTGCCGTACGACCAGGTCTTCGAGATGGAGGACATCAACAGCGAGTTCGGCTCGACCGACGTCGCGCTGATCCTCGGGGCCAACGACGTCGTCAATCCGCTCGCCGAGCAGAAAGGCAGCCCGATCTACGGGATGCCGATCCTCGAGGCGCACAAGGCGCGCACCGTCATCGTCAACAAGCGCTCGATGGCGGCGGGCTACGCCGGCCTCGACAATCCGCTTTTCTACATGGACAAGACGATGATGGTCTTCGGCGACGCGAAGAAGGTCGTCGAGGACATCGTCAAGGCCATCGACTGACGGCCGGGCGCCTGCCGCGGTCGGGGGCACCGGTCTCGGCTAGAATGCCGGCGCGGCCCGGGGGCCGCCTACGGCATTTCCCTCCCTTGCCCGGTCCGCTCTCCCACCTGACGATCCTCGACCTGTCCCGCGTGCTCGCGGGGCCGTGGTGCACGCAGCTCCTTGCCGATCTCGGCGCGACGGTCATCAAGGTCGAGCGACCCGGAACCGGTGACGACACGCGCGCCTGGGGCCCGCCGTTCCTGAAGGACCGCGCGGGACACGACACCGCCGAGGCCGCCTACTACCTCTCCTGCAATCGCGGCAAGCAGTCGGTCGCGATCGACTTCACCCAACCCGAGGGCCGCGACCTGGTGCTCTCGCTCGCGCGCGAATCCGACGCGCTGGTCGAGAACTTCAAGGTCGGCGGGCTCGCCAAATACGGCCTCGACTACCCGAGCGTGGCGAAGGTCAATCCCCGCCTCGTCTATGCGTCGATCACCGGATTCGGGCAGGACGGTCCCTACGCCGACCGCGCGGGGTACGACTTCATCATCCAGGGGATGAGCGGGTTCATGAGCGTCACCGGCGAGCGCGACGATCTCCCCGGTGGCGGGCCCCAGAAGGCGGGAGTGGCGATCACCGACCTGATGACCGGCATGTACACGACTGTGGCGGTGCTGGCGGCGCTCGCGCATCGCGACCGCACGGGGCAGGGGCAATGGATCGACGCGTGCCTGTTCGATTCGGCGGTGGCGATGATGTCGGTCGTGAACATGAACTACCTGGTGAGCGGCGTCGCGCCGAAGCGCGCCGGCAACGCGCACCAGAACATCGTGCCCTACCAGGTGTTCGCCTGCGCCGACGGGCACCTGATCCTCGCCGTCGGCAACGACGCCCAGTTCGCGCGTTTCTGCGACATCGCGGGCAGCCCCGCGTGGGCGAGCGATCCGCGCTTTGCGACCAATGCGGCGCGAGTGCGCAATCGCGACACGCTGGTGCCGATGATCGATGCGCTGATGCGCGGGCGGCCCCAGCGCGACTGGCTGGCGGCGCTCGAAGCGGCGGGCATACCCGGCGGGCCGATCAACCGCATCGACCAGGTGTTCGCCGATCCGCAGGTCGTCGCCCGCGGCATGAAGCTCGATCTTCCCCATCCGCTGGCCGGCTCGGTCCCGCAGGTGCGCGCGCCGCTTCGCCTGTCGGCGACGGCGCCGTCGCCGGGCGCGCCGCCGCCGCTGCTGGGTGAACACACCGCCCCGGTACTGCAGGCGCGGCTCGGGATCGGCGCGCAGAGGCTCGAGGATCTCGCGGCGCGCGGCATCGTCGGTCTGCACGCGGGCGAGGGCGATGCGGCGGTGGGTCGCGGCGGTGCACGATGAGCGAGGTGACAACGGTGAACGGCATCACGCGCAAGCCCACGTTCTGGGTCGTCTATGCACTTGCCTCGCTGGCGGCGCTCGCCGTCGCGCTGCGCCTGTTCCCGCTCGCCATCCCGATCGTCAATCTCGACGTCACGACGTCGCGTGGCGAAGCCGTGGCTGCCGCCCGTGCACTTGCCGCAAAGCTGAATCTCGCGCCCGCCGATGCGCGATCGGCGGTGCGCTTCAGTCACGATTCGGAGGCGCAGAACTACATCGAGCTCGACGGCGGTGGCAAGGGCGCGTTCGCGCGCCTCACCCGCAGCGGGGTCTATGCGCCGTACTGGTGGGACGTGCGCCTGTTCAAGCTCGGCGCGATCGACGAGACCTTCGTCCGGCTTCGTCCCGATGGCACCCCCGACGGTTTCGAGCGGCGCCTGCCCGAGAACTACGTGCGCGATCCTGCGCGCAAGGCACTGACCGAGACCGAGGCGCGGCAGATCGCCGAGACGCGGGCGAAGGAGGACTGGCATGTCGATCTGTCGGCCTACCGGTTCCTCGAACATGCGCAGCAGACGCAGCCGGGTGGGCGCATCGACCACAGCTTCACCTACGAGCGCCCCGAGGCGCTGGGGGACGCGCGCGTGCGCCTGCGGCTGGTGGTTTCCGGCGACGAGCTGACGGGCATGACCCCGTTCGTGCACGTTCCCGAGTCCTTCGACCGGCGCTTTGCGGAACTGCGCAGCACCAACGACCTGATCGCCAACCTCGCCACGCTGTCCGCCGGAATCCTCTACGGCCTCGGCGGCTGCGTCCTCGGCGTGCTGTGGCTCGCGAGGCGGCATTGGCTCGAGTGGAAGCCCGCGGTCGTCGCGGGACTTTGCGTCGGCAGCCTGCTTGCACTGGCGAAACTCGCGTCCGCGCCCACGGCGTGGTTCGACGCCGACACGACGCAGACGGTTGCAACCTTCTGGGCAAAGCAGGCCGGAGCCGCGGTGCTGATCGCCGTTGCCGGCGGGCTTGCCTATGCGCTGACGTTCATGGCGGCGGAGAGCCTGTCGCGGCGCGCGTTTCCGCAACAGCCCCAGCTGTGGCGGCTGTGGTCGCGCGAGGCCGGCGCGACGCGACAGGTCGCGGGACGCACGCTCGGCGGCTACCTGTTCGTGGCCATCGACCTCGCGTTCATCGCCGCGTTCTATTACGCGACGAACCGCTGGCTCGGCTGGTGGCAGCCTTCCGAAGTCCTGACCGATCCGAACATCCTCGGCTCGTCGGTGCCGGCGGCGACCCCGATCGCAATCGCGCTCGAGGCCGGGTTCATGGAGGAATGCGTGTTCCGCGCGATTCCCCTGTCGCTGGGCGCGCTGATCGGCGCGCGCTACGGGCGCCGCAACCTCGGCATCGCACTCGCCGTCGTGCTGCAGGCCGTGGTGTTCGGCAGCGCGCACGCCAACTATCCGGGCTTTCCCTCGTATTCGCGGCCGGTCGAGTTGCTGCTGCCGTCGATCGTCTGGGCGCTGATCTTCCTGCGCTTCGGCCTGCTGCCGACGATCCTGCTGCACGCGACTTTCGACATCTCGCTGCTCTCCATTCCGGTATTCCTGGTCGAGGCCCCCGGCGCGCGCCTGCAACAGGCCCTCGTGGTCCTGGCCGCGTCGACGCCGCTGCTGGTGATCCTGTGGCGCCGCCTGCGGGCCGGGAGCTGGGGCGAGTTGCCTGATCGCCTGCGCAACGGCGGATGGCTTCCCGCGATCGCGCGGGCCGAGCCGCCGATCGAGGCGAAGGTGGATCTCCAGGTCGGGCCGACGGTCACCCGCTTCCAGAATGTGTTGCCGCTGGTCGGCGTCGCCGGGCTCGTCGCGTGGGTCGCGTTCGCACCGTTTCGCGCGGATGTCGCGCCGATGACCCTGGACCGCGCCGACGCGATCGCCGCCGCCGATGCCGCGCTCGCGGCGCGCGGGGTGACGTTGGGTCCGCAATGGCGGCGATTCGCGATCGTGAGGCTGGCGAACGAGGTCCCCCAGCAGTGGCAGGCGCACAAGTTCGTCTGGCGGGAAGCGGGCGAGAAGGCCTATCGCGCGCTGGTCGGCGGCCCGCTCGCGCCCCCGGTCTGGGAGGTGCGCTATGCGACCTTCGGCGGCGACGTCGTCGCGCGCGCCGAGGAGTGGCGCGTGACGGTGGCGAACGATCGCAGCGTCCGCACGATTGTGCACGCGCTGCCCGAAGCGCGGCCCGGCGCCCATCTGACGCGGCAGGCGGCACTCGACCTGGCGACGCGCGAGCTGAAGACGCGATTCGGCGTCGATGCCGCCGCCTTGCAGCTCGTCGCCGCCGACGAGCAGCAGCGCCCTGCCCGCACCGACTGGTCGTTCGTCTTCGGCGATCCGCGCGTGAATGTCGGCAAGGGGGGCGAAGCGCGCTACGCGGTCGCGATCGGCGGCGACGGCGTGACGGCCACGGGTCGCTTCGTGCACGTCCCCGAAACCTGGTTGCGCGCCGAGAGCGAGCGCGACAACCGCCTCCAGGTCCTGGCGCTCGCCGGCGCCGCCATCTTCCTGGCCGCGGGACTTGCGGCACTGATCGTCGGCATACGCAGCTGGGTCCGGCATCGCGTCGATACGCGCGCACTGCGCTGGGTCATGGGCGTCACCTTCGTGCTGATCGTGCTGGGCCAGGCGAACGGATGGCCGGTCGTTGCGATGCAGCTCTCCACCACCGATCCCGTCGCCTCGCAGCTGACGGTGAAGCTGCTCGCGGGTGTCGCGTCGGCGCTCGCGGTCGCCTTGCTCGCCGGCCTGTGCGCGGGCGTCGGGGCGTTCGGCGCTCGCGCGGCGCCGGTACGTCTGCGCATCGGCCGCTGGCCGGCGACGCTGGCGGCGGTGTCGGCCGGTGCCTGCGTCGTCGGTCTGCAGACGGCGCTGGGCGCGCTCGGGGCTCGCGACACACCGCTGTGGCCCGTGGCGACCTGGGCGTCGCTGTATTCGCCCTGGGCCGGGGCGATGCTGTCGGGCCTCGACTTCGTGATGGTCGCGAGCGCGGAGCTGTTCGTCGTCTACGCGGTCTCGTTGCTGACGCGGTCGTTCACGCGGCGTGTCTGGCTCGCGGTCGCCGTCGTCGTTGCGCTCGAGTCCGCGACGGCCCTCGCCCTGGGGCGCACCGATCCGGCAGGCGCCCTGTTCACCGGACTGATCGCCGGCGCCGTCGCGTCGGCGGTGCTGTTGCTGCTGTTGCGCTACGACCTCCGGATGGTGCCCGCGTTTGCGGCGACGGTCACGGTTCTGCACGCCGCGACGAAGGCGATGCAGTCGGGATCGCTCGCGCTGTTCGCCGCGAGCGCGGTCGCGACGGTCGTCGTCGCCTGGCTGATGACGCGCTACCTTCGGCGCGACAGCGCGCCTTTGGCGCTGCCGATCGCCGAGTGACCCGCGCGATCGCGGCGCTGCGAGCGTCGCTGCCCCTGACGATGGCCTGCGACGAGCCCAGGCTCGCCGCGAGGATCGATCGTGCGCAGCGGACCCGCGACGGGGAGGCGGCCTGGGCGAAGATTGCAGCCGAGGTCGAGCGCTCGGTCGCGCTGCGTGCCGCGCGCGCCGCGGGCAGGCCGGGGGTCGTCTATCCGCCGGAATTGCCGGTCGCGCAGCGTGCCGGCGAGATCGCCGCGGCGATCCGCGGTCACCAGGTGGTCGTCGTGTCGGGCGAGACGGGCTCGGGCAAGACGACCCAGCTTCCCAAGATCTGCCTCGCGATCGGGCGGGGCGAGCGCGGCCAGATCGCGCATACCCAGCCGCGGCGCATCGCCGCGCGCTCGGTGGCGGCGCGCATCGCGCAGGAGCTCGCAACGCCGCTGGGTGCCGCGGTCGGCTACAAGGTCCGCTTCACCGACCGCACGCACCGCGATGCCTACATCAAGCTGATGACCGACGGCATCCTGCTCGCGGAGACGCAGGGGGACCGCGACCTGCTGCGCTACGACACGATCATCGTCGACGAGGCGCACGAGCGCAGCCTCAACATCGACTTCCTGCTGGGATATCTGCGCCGCCTGCTCCCCCGGCGCCCCGACCTCAAGCTGATCATCACGTCGGCGACGATCGACGCCGAGCGTTTCGCGCAGCATTTCGCCGGGCCGGAAGGGCCCGCGCCGGTGATCGCGGTGTCGGGCCGGACCTGGCCGATCGAGATCCGCTATCGACCCCTGGGCACGGCCGGTGACGAGGCCGACGACGAGGAGGAACTCGAAGAGGCGGTGGCGACGTCGGCCGAGGACCTGTGGCGCGAGGGCCCGGGCGACATCCTGGTGTTCCTGCCGGGCGAGCGCGAGATCCGCGAGACCGGCGACGTGCTTCGCCGTTCACTCGCGCGGCGGCCGTACGCATCCGCCGTCGAGATCCTGCCGCTTTACGCGCGGCTGACCGTCGAGGCGCAGCAGCAGGTGTTCGCGCCCTCGAACGGCCGGCGGATCGTGCTCGCGACCAACGTCGCCGAGACCTCGCTGACGGTCCCGGGGATCCGCTACGTGATCGACGCGGGGCTTGCGCGGATCAAGCGCTATTCGCTGCGCAACAAGACGACGCTGCTGCAGATCGAGAAGATCTCGCAGGCGTCGGCGAACCAGCGCGCAGGGCGCTGCGGACGCGTCCGGGACGGCATCTGCGTCCGGCTCTATGGCGAAGACGATTTCGCGGCACGGCCGGCACACACCGACCCCGAGATCCTGCGAAGCTCGCTGGCGTCGGTCATCCTGCGCATGGCCGCACTGTCGCTGGGCGACGTCGCGGCGTTTCCTTTCGTCGACCGCCCGTCTGCGCGCGCGATCGCCGATGGTCACCAGCTGCTGCAGGAGCTCGACGCGCTCGATGCGCAGCATCAGCTGACGAAGCGGGGCCGCGAGCTCGCGAAGCTGCCGCTGGACCCGCGCATCGGGCGGATCGTGCTGGCTGCGCGCGACAACGGCTGTCTGGCAGAGGCGCTGGTCATCGCCAGCGCGCTGGCGGTGCCCGATCCCCGCGAGCGGCCCCAGGAGCGCGCGCAGGCGGCCGATCAGGCGCATCTGCAGTTCCGCGATGCGAATTCGGATTTCCTGTCGCTGATCGCATTGTGGGAGTTCTTCGACAGCAAGGCGCAGCGCGCGCTGTCGCACCGCAAGCGCGTGCAGGAGTGCCGCGCGCACTTCGTGTCGTTCCTGCGGCTCACCGAATGGCGCGACGTGCATGCGCAGCTGTGCGCCGCGCTGACCGAGGCGGGCTGGACCTTCGACGCGACGCTCCCGGCGACACAGGACGCCGCGCGCTACGAGGCGATCCATCGTTCGCTGCTCGCCGGCCTGCTCGGCAACATCGGGACCAAGGCGACCGCGCCGGGCGCAGGTCCCGGGCAGTACGACGGTGCCCGCGGCGTGACGTTCTTCCTGCATCCGGGGTCGGGGATCGTGAAGAAGGCGCCGAAATGGGTGCTGGCAGCCGAACTGACCGAGACGACCCGGCTGTTCGCGCGCTGTGCTGCGCGCGTCGAGCCGGAATGGATCGAGACGGTCGCGGGGGATCGCGTCGACCGCGAGTATTTCGAGCCGCAGTGGGATCGCACGCGCGGCGAAGTCGTCGCGAGCGAGCGCGTCAAGCTCTACGGCCTCACGCTTTGCGCGCGACGGCGCGTCTCCTACGGCGCGATCGATCCGGCGCAGGCGCGCGACCTCTTCATCCGCGAGGCGCTGGTCGAGGGCGAGCTGGGTGTCGACGCGCCGTTCCTGCTGCACAACCGGCGGCTCGTCGCCGAGGTCTCCGAGCTCGAGCACAAGGCGCGCCGGCAGGACGTGCTGGTCGGCGAAGACACGCTGGCCGCGCTCTACGCCCAGCGCATCCCGGAAGGGATCCACAGCCGCGCCGGTTTCGAGGCCTGGCGCAGGGACACCGAGAAGCGCGACCCTGCGCACCTGCGCTTCACGCGCGACGAGCTGATGCGACACGCCGCGTCGCAGGTCACCGAGGAGCTGTTTCCGCGTTCGCTGCACGTGGCGGGCGCCGACCTGCCGCTCGCGTACCGGTTCTCCCCCGGGCACCCGGTCGACGGATTGACCCTCACCGTGCCGCTCGCGCGCCTCAACCAGGTCGACGAGGCCGCGCTCGACTGGCTCGTCCCCGGGATGATCCGCGACAAGATCGCGCATTACCTGAAGGCGCTGCCCAAGGCCTGGCGCAACCGGCTGATCCCGTTGCCGGAGACCGTCACCGCATTCCTGTCGCGGGAACCGGACCGCAGCCGGCCGCTGGTCGATGCGCTGCGCGACTTCCTTCGCGAAAGACTCGGCGATGCCCCGCCCTCCGACGCCTTCGACGCGACGGGGCTGCCGCTCCACCTGCGGATGAACGTCCAGGTCGTCGATGCCGGGGATCGCGAGCTCGGCATGGACCGCGACCTCTCCGCACTGAAGCTGCGGCTCGCCGACGCGGCGAGGCTGTCGTTTGCGGCGCAAGGACCGAAGTTCGAGCGCAAGGGCCTGACGCGCTGGGATTTCGGCGAGCTTCCGCAGTCGCTGGCACTCGAGCGCGACGGCCAGCGGCTGACCGGGTACCCGGCATTGGTCGACGAAGGGGAGGGCGTCGCACTGACGCTGCTCGATACGCGCGATGCGGCGGACGCTGCCTCCCGTGGCGGCATCGTGCGGCTGATCGGATTCGAGCTCGCCGATGCGCTGCGCCAGCGGGCCAAGCCTCCACCGGACTGGACGACGATCACGATGCAGCTGCGCGCTGCGGTTGCGCCCGAGCGTCTGCAGGACGATCTGCGCGCCGCCGTCGCCGACCGCGCGTTTCTCGGCGACGATCCGCTGCCGCGCAATCCCGCGTCCTACGCCGAGCAGGTCAGGCGCGCCAGGACGCGGCTGCCGGCGGTCGCCGACGGCGCATGGCGCCTGCTTGCGGCCATCGCCGGCGAATACCACGCGCTGTCGCAACGGATCGCGGCGCTGCCGGCATCCCTGCGGGCGCTGGCCGCGGAGGCGAAGGCACAGCGCGATGCGTTGGTCTACCCTGGATTCATCGGCGCGACGCCGTGGACGCAGCTGTACCATCTGCCGCGCTACCTGCAGGCCCTTTCGCGCCGGATCGCCCGCTATCCCGAGCACCCAGACCGCGACGCCCGCCACGCGGCCGAGGTCGGAAGATGGTGGGCACGCTATCGCGAGCGCGCCGAAAGCGAGCGGCGGGCCGGCCGGCCGCCGCCGGCGCTCGACGCTTTCCGGTGGATGCTCGAGGAACTCCGGGTGTCGCTGTTCGCGCAGGAGCTGCGTACCCCGACGCCTGTCTCATTCAAGCGAATCGAGCGGGCCTGGGCCGAAATTTCCCGCTGAGATGGCCGGTTTCGCGTTGGCATGCCGCTGGGCGTCATGCTAGAGTAGCCTGGCTGAAAAGGCAGCTAACGCCTTGAACCGGCTGGGTCACCCGTAACTCCGATGCCTTCGTTGCCGCGACCGTGGCACCCGTGAACGCGACGTCCAGTGCCGCGCCTGCCCGCCGCCCCATTCCCCGGGAGCTGGCGAAGATCCTGTCCGACTGCCGTGACCTCGCGGTGCATCGGCTGCTGCTGTCGTTCGCCGGTCTGCAGGACCGCATCTGCGACATGCTGCTCGAGCGCGCCGGCAAGACCGACGTTCGTGCCGAGCAGCAGCTCCACCTCGAGGCGCGCCAGGTCCTGAAAGCCGATCGTGCCGAGCTGACCGCATCCTTCGAGAAGCACCTGCGCACCGACTTCGAAGCGAAGGTGTCGGGCAAGGCGGAGCAGAAGACCGATTATTCCAAGGTCGATGCCACCAACCTCGCGCTGGTCGACGCGATGACCCTCGATCATTCGGTCATCATCGGGAACATCGTGCGTGTCGTCGATAACCTGTGCCACGAAGACCTGATCACGCTGAACCGCGGCATCGGTCACCTGCTCGGGCGCCCCGAGCTCGAGTCGGCGGACAATCCGCTCGGGCCCGTGACGGTCATCGGCGCGTTCGCGGCCGCGCTCGACGGACTCAAGGCCGAGCGCAGCATCAAGTTCCAGATACTGAAGGAGCTGAACCAGGCGCCGCTCGGCGAAATCGCCGCGATCTATGCCGACGTCAACCGACATCTCGCGAACCTGCGGATCATTCCCGCCGGCGCGGTGCGCCGCCCGGGTCACCGCCCGTCCGCCGGGAAAGCCGCGGCGAACAAGCCCGACGCGCCGCCTGCCGCGTCGGAAGCGGACGTCATGGCGATGTTCCGCCAGCTGGCGTCACGGGGCGGCTTCCCGCTCGCCGGGCATCCGGCGCCGCCGACCGGGGCGCAGGCGTTCGCGCCGCTGCCTCCGACGCCTTCGGGCTACGTGCCCGGCGCACCGATACTCGCCACGCGCAGCCTGCACGAAGGCCTGACGCGGCTGCAGGCCGGCCAGACCGGTTTCGACGTCGAGGGCGCCCAGGTCGGCTTCATGGGCATCCCCGAGGGCATGCACAACGTCCTGCGCGACCTGCAGGACTCGGCACTGGGACAGCGCGCCAACCAGCTCGAGGCGATGACCATCGAGATGGTCGCGATGCTGTTCGATTTCATCTTCGAGACGCGCGACCTCCCGGACGGCATCAAGGCGCTGCTGGCGCGCCTGCAGATCCCCGTGCTCAAGGTGGCGATGCTCGACGGGGCGTTCTTCGCCAAGAAGGCCCATCCCGCCCGGATGCTCGTCAACGCGCTGGCCGCGGCGGGTCTCGGATGGGCGCCCGAGATGGGCCAGGACGATCCGCTGTACCGGACGATTGACAAGATCGTCCATCGGATCCTCGACGGGTTCGCCGACGATCTCGCAATTTTCGACCAGCTTCGCGCGGACCTCGAAGTCTTCCTGGCATCCGAAGAGCAGGTGGCCGAGGAGAATTTCGCGCCGAGCGCCGAGGAGATCAACCAGAGCGATCGCCAGGATCTTGCCGCAGCGATCGCGAAGTCGGAGGTCGAACGCCGCGTCGAAAGCTACCCGCTACCCCAGTTCCTCGCCCAGTTCCTGCGCGGGAACCTGCAGCGCTCGCTCGAGGCCACCTATACGCGCGACGGCGAGGACAGCGAAGCGTGGTCCTCCGGGGTGACCACGCTCGAGGACCTCGTCTGGAGCGTCCAGCCCAAGAAGACCGCGGAGGACCGCAAGCATCTCGTCGCGCTCCTGCCTTCGCTGCTCAAGCGCCTCAACGCGACCGTCCCCGCGGCGCAATGGGCGCCGGGCGAACGCGAAGCGTTCATGGGGCACCTGGTCGAGGCCCATGCGGCCGCAGTGAAACCGTCGCTCGCCACGGTGGCCTCGCCGACGGCCGTCGTCGCCCAGGCAGCGCGTGCCGAGGCCGAGGCAGCGAAGGCCTCGGGCGACACTGCGGGAGCCGCCAAGGCGGAGGCACTGGCCGCCGCGATGGCACCCGCGGAACCGCAGGAACCGGGCGCCGAATCCGCGGTTCTCGAGGACGAGTACCTCGAGATCGCAAGCAGCCTCGAGCGCGGCCAGTGGGTGGAGTTCGAGGACGAGGACGCGCAGCTGTCGTTCGCCAAGCTCGCGTGGGTCAGCCCGCTGCGGGGCACCTACCTGTTCACCAATCGTCAGGGGCAGCGGGCCCTGTCGATGACGGCCGAGGAACTCGCCGGACAGTTCCGCAACAACCGCGCACGCCTGGTCGAGGCCGAGCCGCTGATCGACCGCGCATTCACGAGCGTGCTGAGCGAATTCACCGGCCGGTTCGAGCTCGAAGCGGCCGCCGTCTAGCCATTCGCGGCCAAGCCGCAGAACGTTTCCGTCTTTAGCCGGATGCTGCGTCTGGGTCCGATTCCCGGCGCGCTGCAGCGCGCGTCGTCCCTCCTGTTCAGCCGACCGATCGTCGGACTCGCGACGCTGCCGCTTGTCGTGTCCGCGGGCGCCTGGATCGCGATCGGCGTCGCGGCATGGCACCCGCTGGTCGCCGCGATCGCCGGATGGTTTGGCGCAACGCCCGACGCGGGCATTTCGCTGGAAGTTGTGCTCGCATCGGTCATCGCCGCGGTCATGATCGCTGCGCTGGCGGTGGCCACCGGCCTGGTCGCGGTCGCGGTGCTGGCGATGCCGGTGATCGTGCGCACCGTGGCGTCACGGCATTTCCCGGCGCTCGCCGCGCACGATGGCGGCACGGTCGCAGGCAGTCTCGCCAATGCGATGGTCGCGGTCGCGATCTTCGTTCCGCTGTGGATCGCGACGTTGCCGCTGCTCGTCCTTCCGCCGCTCTACGTCGCCGTGTCGCTGGTGCTCAACGCGTGGTTCACCCAGCGGATGTTCCGCTACGATGCGCTTGCCATGCACGCAAGCGGCGACGAGATCCGGACCGTGCTGCGCCGCAGCCGGGGGCGGCTGTTCGTCCTCGGCCTGGTGCTGTCACCGCTGTCGCTGGTGCCGATGTTCAACATTCTCGTGCTGCCGATCTACGCGGGCATCGCGTTCGCCGAGCTATGCCTCGCCGAGCTCGTCGCGTTGCGCGGTGGCGCGCCTTCGGAGAGTCACGCATGAACGCGCTCGAAGGCAGCGGCAAGTGGTTCGACGAACTGCGCACCGGCGATGCCTTCGCCAGTGCGGTGACGGTGACCGAGACGCACCTGGTCCTCGGCGCCGGATTGATCGGCGACTTCAATCCCCACCACACGAACGCCGAATTCGCCAAGGGAACGCGCTTCGGCACGCCGATCCTGCACGGGATGATGACGTCCGCGATCATGGGGGCTGCGGTCGGGATGTTTTTCCACGGGACCGCGATCGCCTACCTCGAGCACCGCGCGCGCTTCCTCGCGCCGGTGCGTGCCGGCGACACGCTGACGTCGCGATGGACGATCGCCGAGCTGATCCCGAAACCGGCGCACCATGGCGGCATCGTCGTGCTCACGGGCAGGGGCACGATCCAGGACGGAACGCTCGTCGCGGAGGCCGACGCGAAGATGCTCGTCGCCGCGCGCTGAGGGGGCCGGGAAACCCGGCCGCGCGGGATCGGTGAGGCTGTCCGGTCAGGTCGCGAGTGCGCGGACGCACTGCGCGACGAGGTCGGGGCCGCGGTAGATCAATCCGGTGTAGAGCTGGACCAGCGATGCACCCGCCGCGATCTTCTCGCGGGCATCGTCCGCCGACAGGATTCCGCCGACGCCGATGATCGGCAGTGCGCCACCGAGCGCGTCGGCGAGGATTCGCAGCACCGCCGTCGAGCGCTCTCGCAGCGGCGCGCCCGACAGGCCGCCGGTCTCGTCGGCATGCGGCAAACCTGCCACGCCATCGCGCGCAATGGTCGTGTTCGTCGCGATCACCCCGTCGATCCGGTGCCGGAGCAGGAGCCGCGCGATCCCGCGGACTGCGTCCGCCTCGAGGTCGGGTGCGATCTTCACCGCCAGCGGCACGCGTCGCCCGCGCGTCTCGGCGAGCCGGTCGCGCTCGCCGACGATTCTCTCGAGCAGTGACGAGAGCGCGTCCTCGGCCTGCAGGTCGCGCAGGCCCTTGGTGTTCGGTGACGATATGTTGATCGTCACGTAGGTCGCGCAATCGCAGACTGCCCGCAGGCAGGTCACGTAGTCGTCGGCCGCGCGCTCGTTGGGGGTGTCGAAATTCTTGCCGATGTTGACGCCCAGAACGCCGCGATACCCCGAACGATTGACGTTCGCGACGAAGCGCTCGACGCCGAGGTTGTTGAACCCCAGCCGGTTGATCAGCGCCTTCGCCTCGACGATCCTGAACATGCGCGGGCGAGGATTCCCGGGCTGCGGGCGCGGCGTCACGGTCCCCGCTTCGAGGAAGCCGAATCCCAGGGTCGCGAGTCCCGCGAGGTGCTCGGCGTTCTTGTCGAGGCCGGCGGCGAGCCCGACGCGATTGGGGAAGCGGATCCCCATCAACTCGACGGGCGAGGATGGCAGGCGCGCAGCGAAGAGTTGTGCGATGCCGGTTCGCGCGGCAGCGTCGAGACCGGCGAACGCGATCTCGTGCGCCAGTTCGGGGTCGGCTGCGAACAGCAGCGGGCGAAACAGCGGATAGAGTTTGTGCATCGGCGCTTCGCCCGGCGCGACGTGCTGGAAGTAGCAGATGCGCGAGAGGCGCGCGATGATAACATTCGCGCCGACACCATGATCACGCCGCCGCGCCGCCGCACGCTGGCCATCCTCGCGATGGCCCTCGGGGTCTGCGTCTCGCCTCCGGCGGCATTCTCGACTCCCCGTCACAAGGCGAATCCGGCGGCCGCGATCGGCTACGGCAACCGCAAGGAGGTGCGGGCGTTCATCGACGAACTCGTTCGCGACGAAGGATTCGCGCGGGCGAGCCTCAGGCGCTGGCTGGGCGATGCGCGCTACCAGAAGACGATCGTCGATGCGATGCAGCGGCCGCTGCTCGCGCCGCCGAAGTGGTACGAATACGCGCCGCGATTCCTGAACGAGGAGCGCATCGGTGCCGGCGTCGAGTTCTGGCGGGCGCACGAGCAGGCGCTCGACCGCGCCGAGGCCGAGTTCGGCGTTCCGCCGGAGATCGTCGTCGCCATCGTCGGCGTCGAGACTTTCTATGGACGCAACACCGGTCGCTACCGCGTGATCGATGCGCTTGCCACCCTTGCGTTCGACTATCCGCGCCGGGCGCCGTATTTCCGGAACGAATTGCGCGAGTTCCTGCTGTTCGCGCGGGACGAGAAACTGTCGCCGCTGGCGCCGCGCGGCTCGTTCGCCGGCGCGATGGGGCTGCCCCAGTTCATGCCCGGCAGCCTGCGGCGCTATGCGGTCGATTTCGACGGCGACGGTCGGATCGATCTGTGGAACAGCGGCGACGATGTCGTCGGCAGCGTCGCGAACTACCTCGCGCGCCACGACTGGATCCGCGGCGAGCCAGTGTGGTCGAAGGCCACGGTCACGCCGTCGCAGCGCGACACCGCACTGGCAAGGCTCGATGGCGGCATCAGCGAACGGCGCCCGCTCGCCGCGTGGGGCGCCGACGGCGTCACTGCGGCGGACGATCCGGATCCCTCGATGCAGCAACCCGTGGGATTGCTGCTCCTCGAGGAACAGCCGGACCCGCAGGCGGGCGAAGCCGCGGATCCGCCGGAGCCGGCGCGCGCCAGCGACAGCCTGTGGATCGTCTATCCGAACTTCTACGTGATCACGCGCTACAACAAGAGCCGCCTGTATGCGGCCGCCGTCGCGTCGCTGGCGGAGGAACTGCGCGCCGCCCACGACGCGAATCCGCCGCCGTAGCGTCGACGCCGTGCGCGCCTGCTCCGGCATGCGCGCCGCAGCGTTTGACGCGCGGTGACGGGCGCTCGCCCTAGGCTTCGGCGTCGCATCCGCGTCGTCGAGCGGGTCCCGGTGCGGCGGCGCTCGAGGACATCTGGAACCCGACGGGGCGGCCGGGCTCGCTTGCCGCACCACCCGCTTCACGACGACTGCGCCGCAGGTGGCGCGAGCGGCCGACGAGGGGCCCCGCGCCCCGGGGATCGGAGGCCTTTGCGAGTCGCCACTGCGAGGCCGACTCGCGGTCGGTGACATGCTGGGTTGGTGCAAGGAGGCCGAGGCGCCTTGGGCGAGCGCCCGTCGCCGCGCGCCTGGCGCTGCGGCAGCGCCGGTCAAAGATCGAAATCGGGACGGACCACGGTATGAACGAATTCCGGGAGGAACGAATTCCGGGACGCACCACGGCTCCGAGTCGGCAAGGATCGAATCGGAGCAGCTCGGGTCGGCGCCGGTCGGGTCGGCACAAATC
This sequence comes from uncultured Pseudomonadota bacterium, assembly GCA_963816415.1. GTDB lineage: Bacteria > Pseudomonadota > Gammaproteobacteria > Burkholderiales > Casimicrobiaceae > VBCG01. Next base: position 91,018 of record CAWFKR010000017.1, on the reverse strand, counting down.
GAGCCGCCACGGACCGGTCCGAGGGCAGCGGGGCAGGGCCGGGCGCATGCGCCCGTGGGAGTGCCGGCCGTTGCGGGTGGTGCGGCGAGCGAGCCCGATAGCGACACATCCTGCAGGATGTCCTCGAGCGATGCCGCACCGGGACCCGCAGGCCGGCGTTCACGGACTTCGGGCGCATGCGCCCGGCCCTGCCCCGCTGCCCTCGGACAGACTACCGGGCCCTTACCCCCGTTGCGCTCACTCCTCGCCCGCGGCGAGGGAACGAGCGCGCTCGATCAGCAGCCGGGTCGATGCGTCGGCGCCCTCCACCGCGTGCGCGTCTCCGGCGAGCGCCGCGGCAACGGGCTTCGCGAGCGTCTTGCCGAGTTCGACTCCCCACTGATCAAAGGGATTGATGCCGTAGAGCGTCGCCTCGACGAACGTGCGGTGTTCGTAAAGCGCGAGCAGCGCCCCGAGATTTCGTGCGTCGAGCTCCGGCAGCAGGATCGTCGTCGAGGCGCGGTCGCCCGGACAGCGGCGCGCGGCGATCGCGGCCTCGAGGCGGGTTCCTGCGTAGCCCTGCGCCCCCAGTTCCGCGCGCAGCGCGTCGTCGTGGCGACCGACGAGCAGCGCCTGCCCCTGCGCGAGCGCGTTCGCGACCAGCAGTTGCTGCTGGTCCCGCAGCGGGTGTCGCGCGCGCACCGGAACGATGAATTCGACCGGCACCTCACGCGTTCCCTGGTGGAGCCACTGGAAGAACGCATGCTGGCTGTCGGTGCCGACGTCGCCCCACACCGCGGCTGCGCTGGCAGCGTGCAGCGGCGCTCCGTCGCGGGTCACGCTCTTGCCGTTGCTTTCGAGCTGGAGTTGCTGGAGATACGAGGGAAGTCGGGCCAGCGCCTGCGCGTAGGGGACGACCAGCCGTTGCGGATGACCCAGCCAGCGCGTGTTCCAGTAGGCGAGAAGCCCGAGGATCACGGGCAGGTTGCGCGCAAAGGGCTCGTGCCTGAAATGCAGGTCCATCGCATGGGCCCCTTCGAGCATTTCGACGAAGTGCCCCCACCCGAGCCGCAGTGCGATCGAGACTCCGACGGCCGACCAGAGCGAGTACCGGCCGCCCACGCCTTCGGCCATCGGAAGGATGTCCTCGTCGCGCACGCCGAAGGCGCGTGCCGCGCCGATGTTCGTCGTGACGGCGACGAAATGCGTGGACAGGTCATGGCCTGCGCCGAGCTTCTTCGCGAGCCACTCGCGCGCGCTTCGGGCGTTGGCGAGCGTCTCCTGGGTCGTGTACGTCTTCGACGTGACGATGAACAGCGTCGTCGCGGCATCGCACCCTGCGAGCGTGCGCGTCAGGTGTTCGGGATCGACGTTCGACACGAACGCGACCTCCGGCGAACCCGCTGCCGTCTCGCCGGGACCGGCGAGGGCGTCGCAGCAAAGCCGCGGGCCGAGGTCCGAGCCTCCGATGCCGATGTTGACGACGCAGGTGAGGGCCTTGCCGGTCGCGCCGAGGCGCTGCCGATCGCGCAGCGACGCGACCAGGGTCGCCATCCGCCCGCGAGTGGCGCGGATCTCGGTCATCACGTCGATGCCGTCGACGACGATCGATTCGTCGTCGGGCGCGCGCAATGCCGGGTGGAGTGCGGGGCGCTGTTCGGACAGGTTCAGCTTCTCGCCGGCGAACAGCGCGGCGATCCAGTGACCCAGATTCGCCTGCGCGGCAAAGTGCTGCAGCTGCCCCAGCGCCTTGGCATCGAGACGCTCCTTCGAGATATCGACGTGCCAGCTGCCCCATCGGAAGGTCATTGCGGCCGCGCGACCGGGGTCCGCTGCGAAGAGGTCGGCGAGTTTCGCGGAGCGCAGACGGCGCGCCGCTTCGTGCAGCTCGGTGGATTCGGGATGGAGGTCGGCGTGCATGAGCAGTTGCGCAGCGCAGGATGCGGGGGCGGGCGGTTGCCCGGCGCGCCAATGCTAGCATCGGAATTCCCGCCCTGCCCAAGGCGCCGCCCGATGCACCTGACCCGAAATCGCCAATGAACGCACACGTCCCCGTCGACAAGGACCTTCCGCTCAAGGAAGACACCCGCCTGCTTGGCCGCGTGCTGGGCGAGGTGCTGCGGGCGCAGACAGGGGAGGAGGGCTATGCACGCATCGAGGCCATCCGCCAGACGGCGATCCGCTTCCGCCGTGCGGCCGGCGAGGGACCCGGCGACGCGCGCGACGATCTTGCCGCGCTGCTGAATCCGCTGCCGATCGCCGCCGTCCTCGACGTCGTGCGGGCGTTCAGCTACTTCTCGCACCTGGCCAATATTGCCGAGGATGTCCACCAGAACAGGCGCCGTCGTGCCTACGCGCTCGCGGGCTCGCCCGCGCGTCCGGGCGATCTCGCCGACGCCGTGGCGAAGCTGCGCGAGGCGGGTGTGGACCTCGACGCGATCTCGCGCTGGCTCGACGACGCGCTGATCAGCCCGGTGCTGACCGCGCATCCGACCGAGGTCCAGCGCAAGAGCATCCTCGACGTGGAGCGCGAGATCTCGAGGCTGCTGACCTGGCGCGATCGCACGACCCTGACCCCGGACGAGTCGGCCGACCTCGCTTTCCGCCTGCACACGCTGGTGCTCGAGCTCTGGCAGACGGCGATGCTGCGGCTCACCCGCCTGCGCGTGAAGGACGAGGTCGACAATGGCCTCACCTATTACGGTTATACGTTCCTCGTGGAGATCCCGAGGCTCTACGCGTCGCTCGAGCGGCTGCTGTGCACGGAGTTCGGCGCCGCAGGCGTCGAGGTGCCCGCCTTCTTCCGGATGGGGTCGTGGATCGGCGGTGACCGCGACGGCAATCCATTCGTCGTGGCCGAGACGCTGACCTACGCGATCCGCGCCCAGGCCGGCGTCGCATTCGCCCATTACCTCGACGAGGTGCATCGGCTGGGCGGCGAGCTGTCGATCTCCACGCGCCTCGTGACGCCCTCGCCGGACCTGCTTGCGCTCGCCGGATCGGCGCACGACCCCAATCCCCACCGGCAGGACGAGCCCTACCGGCAGGCGTTGATCGGGATCTACGCGAGACTGGCCGCGACCGCGCGCGTCCTCGCCGACATCGATCCCGCGCGACCATCCCAGGTCGAAGCCGCGCCTTACGCGTCGCCGGGGCAATTCCGCGCCGATCTCGACACCATCGCTGCGTCGCTCGCGATGCACGGCGCGCGCGAGCTGGCCGTGCGCAGGCTCGACCCGCTGCGTCGCGCCGTCGACGTGTTCGGTTTCCACCTCGCGGCGATCGACCTGCGCCAGAACAGCGATGTGCACGAAAATGCCGTTGCCGAGCTCCTCGTCCGTGCCGATGTCGAGGCCGACTACGCGGCGCTGCCGGAGCCTGCGCGTGTTGCGCTGCTGGCCCGCGAACTCGCAAGCCCGCGCCTCCTGCATTCGCCGCATCTCGGTTATTCGGAGCGCACGTCCTCCGAGCTCGCGATCCTGCGGGTGGCGGCCGACATCCACGCGCGCTACGGCCCCGATGCGCTGCCGAACTACGTGATCTCCAAGTGCGAGTCGGTGTCCGATCTCCTAGAGGCGGCGGTGCTGCTGAAGGAGGTCGGCCTCGCGATGCCGGGAAGGCTCGCCGTCAGCATCGTGCCGCTGTTCGAGACGATCGACGATCTCGAGCGCTGCGGCACGATCATGCGCGAGGCCTTCGCGCTGCCTGCCTACCGCGCGTTCGTCGCGAGCAGGGATGACTGGCAGGAAGTCATGCTTGGGTATTCCGACAGCAACAAGGATGGCGGCTACGTGACGGCCAACTGGGCGCTCTATCGCGCCGAGCTCCTGCTGGTGGACGCTTTCCGCGAGCATGGGGTCGGGCTGAGGCTCTTCCACGGTCGCGGCGGCACCGTCGGCCGCGGCGGCGGCCCGAGCCACGACGCGATCCTCGCGCAACCTGCCGGCAGCGTCAGCGGCGGATTGCGGCTCACCGAGCAGGGCGAGATCATCGCGAGCAAGTATTCGGACCCCGAGCTCGGCAGGCGCAACCTCGAGTCGCTGGTGGCGGCGACCCTGGAGGCGAGCCTCCACGACGCCGAACGCCTGGGCGAGCGCGCGCAGGCGTATTTCGAGGCGCTGGACAGCCTGTCGGCGCATGCGTACGCGGCGTACCGCGACCTTGTCTACGACACGCCGGGATTCGTCGACTACTTCCGGGCGTCGACGCCGATCTCGGAAATCGCCGAGCTCAACATCGGCAGCCGGCCTGCCTCGCGCAGCGCTTCGGCGCGGATCGAGGACCTGCGCGCAATCCCGTGGGTCTTCAGCTGGGGCCAGTGCCGCCTGATGCTCCCCGGGTGGTACGGATTCGGCTCGGCCGTGGACGCCTGGCTCGCGAAGACCCCCGACGGCATCGGGCTGCTGTCCGAGATGCACGCGCGCTGGCCGTTCTTCCGCTCGATGCTGTCGAACCTGGGGATGGTGTTCGCCAAGACCGACCTCGCGATCGCCTCGCGCTACGCCGAACTCGTCCCCGATCCGGCGATCCGAACGTCGATATTCGGACGCATCGCCGGCGAGCACGACCGGACGCTGCGTCACTTCCTCGCGATCACCGGCCAGCGGACACTGCTGGAAGACAACCCGACGCTGGCGCGCAGCATCCGCAATCGCTTCCCCTATCTCGATCCGCTCAACCACCTGCAGGTCGAGCTCCTGCGCCGCTATCGCGCCGGGGCAACCGATGCGCGCTCGCGCAGCGCGATCCACCTGACGATCAACGGCCTCGCCGCCGGACTGCGCAACAGCGGCTGATGCGCGTGCGCGGCGGGGACCGCGCGGCGCAACGGGTGCACCGCACGGTATAATTCGCCGATCGCGACTGCGATGCCAGGCGAGAGCCCGGGCGCAACCGCCGCGTTCCCCATCGATGCGTATCCTCCTTTCCAACGACGACGGTTATTTCGCTCCCGGCCTCGAGCATCTCGCCGCAGCACTTCGCCCACTCGCCGACATCACCGTCGTCGCGCCCGAGCGCGACCGCAGCGGGGCGTCGAATTCACTGACGCTCGATCGACCGTTGTCGGTGCGCCGGGCTCCCAACGGATTCCTGTTCGTCAACGGCACTCCCACGGACTGCGTTCATCTGGCGGTGACAGGCCTGCTCGACGATCTTCCCGACATGGTGATCTCGGGCATCAATCTCGGGGCGAACATGGGCGACGACACGGTCTATTCGGGCACCGTCGCCGCGGCGACCGAAGGTTACCTGCTGGGTGTTCCGTCGGTCGCGATATCGCTGGCCTCGAAGACTGCCGCCCATTTCGAGACGGCGGCGGCCGTGGCGGTCGAACTGCTCGAGAGGCATCAGCGGCGGGCGTCCGGTTCGTGGCTGCTGAACGTCAACGTGCCGGACATTGCGCGACCCGAATTGAAGGGCTACCGGATCACCCGGCTGGGCCGGCGCCACAAGGCCGAGGACATGGTGCGGATGCAGAGCCCCCGGGGCGAGACCGTCTACTGGGTGGGCGCCGCGGGTCCGGCGGCGGATTCAGGCGAGGGGACCGATTTTCACGCGGTCGAGAACCGCTACGTTTCGGTGACGCCGCTGCAGATCGACCTGACCAATCGCGACCAGATGGCGGGCGTCGCCGCATGGCTCGATCACTGATCGACACAACGACGGGGAGAGGCGGGCGATGGGAGCGCTCGGCGCGGGCAAGCAGGGTGGAATGAGCGGCATCGGCATGACGTCCGACCGCACGCGAGCGCGGATGGTCGAGCGCCTGCGCAGCGAGGGCATACGCGACGAGGTCGTCCTGTCGGCGATGAACGCGGTTCCGCGACACATCTTCGTCGACGAGGCGCTTGCGATCCGCGTGTACGACGACGTGCCCCTGCCGATCGGCCACGGGCAGACGATCTCGCAGCCCTGGGTCGTTGCGCGGATGTCGGAGCTCGCACGCATCGGCCGCACGCTCGACAGCGTCCTCGAGATCGGCACCGGCTGCGGCTACCAGACCGCAGTGCTCGCCAAGATCGCCACCACCGTGTACACGGTCGAGCGGATCGGTGCGCTGGTCAACAAGGCGCGGCGCCACCTGCAGTCGCTCAAGATCCGCAACGTGCACCTCGCCCATGGCGACGGCAGCGCGGATCTCGGCGAAGCGCTCGCCGTCGACGCGATCGTCGTGACCGCGGGTGCGACCCACGTGCCTGCGCCGCTCCTGAAATACCTGAAGCCCGGCGGGCGGATGGTGCTGCCGCTTTCCGGCAGCGACGAGGGCGAACGCGGCACGCAGCGCCTCACGGTGATCGAACTGGGTCCGGCCGGCATCCGCGAGCAGACCTTCGATGCGGTAAGATTCGTCCCTCTCCTTCCCGGACTCGCCTGAACTTTCGGGCTGCCGGCCAGTCGTTTGATCGATGTCTGCGCTTTTCCCGTACCTCCGATTCGGTTCCCTGGCCCGCCAGGCCGCGGCGTTGGCCCTCGTGGCGCTCGTCGTCGCCGGCTGCGCGAGCACGCAGCCCGCCCCGGTCGAGGACCGTGGCCCCGCCGCACGCGCCTCGCTCGCCAAGCCCGGCGCGGCGAAGGGGCAGGCGGGCGAGAACGGTCCCGCCACGACCTACACGGTCAAGCGCGGCGACACGCTGTACCAGATCGCGCTGGACAACGGCCTCGATTACCGCGAACTCGCGTCCTGGAACAACATCGACAACGTCAACCGGATCTATGTCGGCCAGGTGTTGCGCCTCGCCGCGCCGGGGCAATTGCCGGCTGCGGCCCAGGTCGCAACCGCCGGCGCGGCCGCAGGCTCGACGGCGGCATCGGGTACGGCGCCGGGCGGCGCAACGACTTCGCCGGACGGCGTGACGACCACGCCGCTGCGGAGCGTGCCTCCGGTCGTTGCGGCGTCCGCGCAAGGCACGATTCCTCCGGCCGCCGCACCGGGCGCGCCAGGATCGGGCGCGGACATCGTCACGGGGGCAGCAGCGCCCGCGGGCGTCGCGACGGATGCCGGCAACCTCAAGACCTCGCCCAGGGCGATCAAGCAACCGTACTCGGATCAGGCCGTGCGCCAGATGACGCTCGAGGCGAGTGCGGTTCCCGCGCCCCCGAACGCCGTCGTCGCGTCCGTGCCGCCGTCGGGCGTCGGGCAGATGCCCCCGGCCGCAGCCGGACCGCAGGCCGCGCCGCCTGCCGCCGCGCCGTCCGCCGCCGCGCCCATGCCGGGCGATGATCAGCTGAACTGGATGTGGCCGGCCAAGGGCAAGGTGGTCGCGCAGTTCTCGGATACCGCGAACCTCAAAGGCATCGACATCGCGGGCACGGCGGGCGAGCCTGTCTACGCGAGTGCCGCGGGTCGCGTCGTCTACGCGGGCTCGGGCCTGCGCGGCTACGGCAAGCTCATCATCATCAAGCACAACGCGACGTATCTGTCGGCGTACGCGCACAACCAGAACATCCTGGTGAAGGAAGGCCAGCAGGTCGCGCGCGGCCAGAAGATCGCCGAGATGGGCAGCACCGACGCCAGTCGGGTGATGCTGCATTTCGAGATCCGGCGCTTCGGCAAGCCGATGGATCCCGAGAAATTCCTGCCGCCGGCCTGACCCCGTCAGGACCTGATCGCGCGCAGCGCGGACGGCGAGGGCAGGACGTCGATCGCCCGTTCGAGCGTCGCGATCAGCGCCGCGCGCTCCTGACCCTGCGCCGGCGCCGCGCCGTAGCGTAGCGCCGCGAACGATTCTCCGATCGCGCGGAAGGCGATCCCGAACTGCGGCCAGCGCCGGGCCGCACGCTCCGCATAGGCGATCGGTCCTTCCCACGCGGGGCGCGGCAGTCCGGCACGCTCGAGCCGCCTGCACAGTCCGTTCCAGAGGATGACGGCGCGCTCGCTGCGCTTGCGCCGCACGGCGACCCACCCGAGCACGGCGCCTGCCCAGGCCAGCACCGCAAGCAGCACCGAGGCGACGATCTGCCAGGGCGAGAAAGCATCGAGATTCCAGTCGCGCCACAGCGAGCGCTGGCGGTCGCGATCGAACTCGATCACGTTGCGCCGCCAGCGATAGTTGATCGCGTCGAGCGCGAGCTGCACGCTCTTCCGCCATCCGCCGTCGTCGCGCGCCAGCAACGGTACCGGATCGCCGGCGGGGACCGCACTCGCGAGACCCCGCTCGATCCGCGACGGGGCGACCGCGGCCGTCGGGTCGAAGCGCTGCCACTGGCCGCCGACGATCGCTTCCGCCCACGCGTGCGCGTCCGACTGGCGCACGATCATGTAGCCGCCATCCGGATTGATGTCCCCGCCCTGGTACCCGGTGACCACGCGCGCCGGAATGCCGGCGGCGCGCAACAGGACCACGAACGCGCTCGCGAAATGCTCGCAGAATCCGCGGCGCGTATCGAACAGGAATGCGTCGACCGGATGATCCTCGAGCAGCGGCGGCGACAGCGTGTAGTGGAAATCCTCGTCGCGAAACCACTTGAGGACGGCGCCGATGTAGTCACGGTCGTCCGGATAGCGGCTGCGCAGCTCCCGGGCGAACTCGACGCTGCGCGGATTGCCCGGCGGGGGGCGGGAATCGATCGCGACGTCGCTTTGCGACACCGCCGGATAGCGATCGCGCAGGATCGAACGCTGCGTATAGCGCAGCGCCTGCGTGATGGGGAGGCGTGTCACCAGCTGCTCGTCGCTCGACAGGCCCGCCAGGACTCCGGTGCCCGCGTGCATCGCGGGATCCATTTCGATCTGCGGCATCGCCGCCGGGAGGTCGAGCGCGAACAGCCAGTGATGGTCGTTGGGTTCGAGCGTCACCGAATAGGTCACGCGCAATCCGTCGCCGGTGGCGAGCCTGCCGCCTGCGCGCGGCGGCAGGGCCCGCCATTCGCGCCCGTTGAACAGGGAAAGTACCGGTCCGCGCCAGTAGCGCAGCGCCCGTGGGGGCGGCGGGCCGTTGAAATCCACGCGGAAGGCCACGGCGTCGGACAGCGACAGTTCGCTGATCGAACCGGGCGACATCGTTTCGGAGAGCCCGGTCCGGGCAGCGTGATCGGCGGGAAGGCCCCACAGCGGGCTCGCCAGCCGCGGGAACAGCAGGAACAGCGCTGCGGCGATCGGCAATCCCTGCGCGATCAGTGTCGCCGTGCGCTTCCACGCCGCACGCCAGCCACTCGGACCGGGCGCATCGTCGCTGCGCGACAGCGCTTCGAGTGCGGCGCCGGCGGCGAGGATCGCGGGCAGCGCGGCCAGCCCCGCGACGATCGACTGATCGTAGAAGAAAGGCGTGACCAGCAGGAACAGCGCGAGGCACACGAGCAGCGTGCCGTCGCGCAAGCTCTTCACTTCGAGGAACTTGACGCCCAGGAGGACGAAGAGGAAGGCGACGCTGGGATCGCGGCCGACGAAGTATCCATAGGATTTGCGCAGCGCGATCGCGATCAGGAACGCGAATGCGGCGAGCGCCCACGACGGAATGCGCGCAGGCTTCGCGTAAGGGCGCCGGCGGTCGCGCCGCAGCAGCGCAAAGCGCAGGCCGACCAGCAGCAGCCCGAAGCCGGCGATCCAGATCGGGAGGTGCGGGACCAGCGGCAGTTGCGCGGCCGCGAGCAATACGCCGAGCGCGCGGATCTGCGCTGCCGATAGCGCGGGCGCGCCGACGACGGCCTTGCGGCCGGCGACGACCGGGTTGCGCCATGCGGAAACGAGCGCGGACATCAGCTGGCGTGCGGAAACAGCGCGAGCGCAGTCAGTGCGGCGCGCCGGTGTTCGCCGGACAGGCCCGGGGGCAGCGCCAAGCCCGGCAGGGACAGCGCGAAAGGTCGCGCTGCACGCTCGGCTGCGAGGACCCAGGCGCACAGCCGCGACAGTTTCGCTTCGGTCGACAGGTGGGCAGGCAGCGCGGCGAACGACAGCGCGAGGGGCCCCTGGCCGCCGGCGCCTTCGAACGACTTGCTGAACCAGCCCGCGCCGCGTGCGACGGCTTTCCACGCGACGCGCTGCAGCGGATCGCCCCGCTGGTAGTCGCGCAATCCGGCGAGTTCGGTGTCGTCGCCGCGCCCGCTGCTGCGCCCGTCCGCGGCGCGCGCTCCTGCCGGCAGCGGTGGAGCGTGCGCCTCGGGCGCCGGATAGGCGACTCCCATCAGCGGGAAGTGCACGTACGCCCAGCCGCGCCAGAGCCCCAGCGGGTAATCGGAGGACAGCGTGACGCGGCCGAGCGCGACGCGACCGCGGTCGCGGGTCGGCACGGCCAGGGTGAGGGTGCGCGCGTCGCCGCCGGCAACGCTCGTCCGCGCGCTGGCGCCCGCGGCAGCGACGCGGATCGATCGGCGTTCGGCGGCCCCTGCCGCGAGCGACAGCGAAAACGCCATCGGCTCGCCGGCGAACGCATCACCGGCCGCCAGCGGCTTGACCTCGATGCCCGCGAGATTGCGGAACGTGTGCAACAGTGCCGCGGCGACCAGCCCGCTCATCAGGAACGTGACGGCAAGCCCCAGCGACAGTGCGTAGTTGAGCGACGTCAGCAGCATCACGATCAGCGTCGCGATCAGTGCGTAGCCGCGGCGCGTGGGCAGGATGTAGATGCGCGAATGCCGCAGCACCACCGCCCCGCGGTCGGCCGGGGCGACGCGGAGCGCGCGCTGGCGCAGCCGCTTGACCCAGGCGCGGATGATCGGCGCGCCCCGCGACGGGTTTGCCACGCGGGCCGCGCCGGCGGCGCGGGAGCTCACGGCAGTGCGACGGCCCGGATCAGGTTCTGGGCCTGGAACGCACCGGCGCGCGCGCCACCGGCCAGGCGATGGCCCGCCACGGAGGGGAACACCGCCTGCACATCCTCGGGCACCACCATCGGACGGCCGCCGATCAGCGCGTAGGCGCGGGCGGCGGCGAGCAGCATGAGCCCCGCGCGGGGGCTCAATCCACGCCGTGCGCCGGAATCCTCACCCGGACCTGCGGACGTGGTCGCAAGGTGGCCACGCGATGCCGCCAGCAGCGCCTGCACGTAATCGAGCAGTGCCGGCGCGACGTGGATCGCATCGGCTTCGCGCTGCCACTGGGCGAGCGTGGCCGCGTCGGCCTCGGCTTCGAGGTTCTTGAGTCGTGCGCGCCGGTCGCCACCGGCCAGCAGTTCGCGTTCGGCGCCCGCGTCGGGATAGCCGAGCTCGATCGCCAGCATGAAGCGGTCGAGCTGGGATTCGGGAAGCGGATAGGCGCCGATCTGCTCGACCGGATTCTGGGTCGCGATGACGAAGAACGGGTCGGGCAGCTTGCGCGTCTCGCCGTCCTGCGACACCTGGCGCTCTTCCATCGCCTCCAGCAGCGCGCTCTGCGTCTTCGGCGGCGCGCGATTGATCTCGTCGGCGAGCACCACCGAGTGGAAGATCGGCCCGGCGTGAAAGCGGAAGCTCTGCGAGCCCTGGTCGTACACCGAGATCCCGAGCACGTCGGCGGGGAGCAGGTCGCTGGTGAACTGGATGCGCGCATAGTTGAGGCCCAGCACCGTCGCCAGCGATTGCGCGAGGGTCGACTTGCCGACGCCGGGAATGTCCTCGATCAGCAGGTGCCCGCGGGCCAGCAGGCAGGCCAGGGCAAGCCTCAAAGGCTCTTCCTTGCCGACGACGATCTCGCCGAGCTGCCGCAGGACCGATGCAAGCCGGTGCGCGGTGGGTACGCTGTGGGATGCGGAACGAACGGTCATCGGGGAGCCATGGATCCAGAAACCCCCATTGTGCACCGTGGCGCCTCCGGCGCCCGCTCGTCACTTCGCCGCCCCGGCGTTACACTGCAAGACCGTCTTCCGCACTCGCACCGTGACCACCACCGCCTACATCACCCACCCGTCGTGCCTTCAGCACGAGATGGGCTCGGGCCATCCGGAATGCCCCGAGCGCCTGACGGCGATCGGCGACCAGCTGATCGCATCGGGGCTCGACGCCCATGTGATCCATCACGAGGCTCCCGCCGCCACCGACGAGCAGCTCGCGCGCGTGCACACCCGGGCCCACATCGACGCCATCCTCCGAGCGGTGCCCGAGCGCGGGTTGAATTATCTCGACCCGGACACGGCGCTCAATCCGCATTCGCTCCTCGCGGCGCGACACGCGGCCGGCGCAGTGGTCAAGGCGGTCGACCTGGTCTGCACCGGTGCCGCCCAGAACGCCTTCTGCGCGGTGCGCCCGCCGGGTCATCACGCCGAGCGCGCGCGGGCGATGGGATTCTGCGTGTTCAACAGCGTCGCCGTCGGCGCGGCCCACGCGCTGGCCGCGCACGGCCTGTCGCGCGTCGCGATCGTCGATTTCGACGTCCATCACGGCAACGGCACCGAGGACATCTTCGCCGGCGACCCGCGCGTCCTCATGGTGTCGACGTTCCAGTACCCGCTCTATCCTTATTCCGGCGTCGACAACCCTGCGGCCAACATGGTGAACGTTCCGTTGCCTGCGGGCAGCGGCGGCGACGAGTTGCGCGAAGCGGTGCTCGAGCGCTGGCTGCCTGCGCTCGACGCCCACCGGCCCGAGCTGATCCTGATCTCGGCCGGCTTCGACGCGCACCGCGAGGATCCGCTCGCGGGCCTCGCGTTCACCGAGCGCGACTACGCATGGGTCACGCGCGAGCTGATGCAGGTCGCCTCGCGTCACGCGCAGGGCCGCATCGTCTCCTCGCTCGAAGGCGGCTATGCGCTGTCCGCGCTCGGCCGCAGCGCCGTGGCGCACATGCGCGAGCTGGTCACCGCCTAGGCCCGGTTCGAAAGCCGCCGGCATCGCATGAGGACTTGCTGACGATGCCTCGGCCCGGGGGCGACGAGGCCGGGCGGATGCGCACGCCAAACGCTGCGATCGTCGTGCGCGATCTGTCGAAGCGCTACGCGAAGGTCGATGCGCTGCGCGGCGTGAGCTTCGACGTTCGCGCCGGCACGACGACGGCGCTCCTCGGCGGCAACGGCGCCGGCAAGACGACGACGCTGTCGATGCTGCTCGGCGTCCTGCTGCCGAGCGCAGGCACGATCGAGATCCTCGGCTGCGACATGCTGCGCGACCGCTATCGCATGCTGCCGCGGATGAACTTCACGTCGCCCTACGTGGACCTGCCGAAGCGCCTCACCGTGCGCGAGAACCTGCGCGTGTTCGCGGACCTCTACGGCGTCCTGGAACCCGGGCATCGCATCGACACGCTCGCCGGCGAGCTCGACCTGACCGGCGTGCTGAAGCGGCCCTACGGCGACCTGTCGGCGGGGCAGCGCACGCGCGTGTCGCTCGCGAAGGCGCTGCTGAACCGCCCGGACGTGCTGCTGCTGGACGAGCCCACGGCTTCGCTCGATCCCGACATCGGCGACCGGATGCGCAGCTATCTCGAGCGTTACCAGCGGGAGAGCGGCTGCACGATGCTGCTCGCGTCGCACAACATGAACGAAGTCGAGCGGATGTGCTCGGACGTCATCATGCTGCGCGCGGGCAGCGTCGTCGACCAGGGAGCGCCTGCCGAGCTGATCGAGCGTTACGGGCGGGGGACGATGGAGGAGGTGTTCCTCGACATCGCGCGCGGGACCGCGGGCACCGGCGGCGAACCGCCGGTCGGCGCCGCGGCCGAGGAGGTGATGCCGTGATGAGCGCGCGTCGCGGGTGCGCAGCGGACCGGGGCGGCGGTTGAGCGCCGCGCAACCGGTCGCTGCGCCGCAGGCGGGCGTCCTGGCATCGCTGCGCCGGGTCCGCGCGCTGTGCCGGCGTCACGGCTACCTGCTGCTCAAGAGCTGGCCGCGCCTGGTGTCGATCGCCTATTACCCGACGGTCACGATGGTGCTGTGGGCGTTCCTCACGCTCTATCTCGCGCCGACCAACAGCTTCCTGAAGAGCGCGCCCGGGTTCTTCATCGGAGCGGTGTTGCTGTGGGACGTGCTGTTTCGCGGGCAGCTCGGCGTGTCGCTGACGTTCATCGAGGAGATCTACTCGCGCAATCTCGGGAACCTGTTCGTGAGCCCCCTGCGTCTCCACGAGTTCGTCGCCGGGCAGCTCGCGATGAGCGTGATGCGAACGCTGATCGGCGTCGGCAGCGCATGCCTGTTCGCATGGCTGCTGTTCCACTATTCGATATTCTCGATGGGCCTGCCTCTGGTCGCATTCTTCAGTTGCCTGCTGATGTTCGGGTGGGCGATCGGACTTGCGGTTTCGGCGATGCTCCTGCGCTACGGCCTCGGTGCCGAAGAGCTCGCGTGGGCGGCGATCTTCCTGGTGGCCCCGGTGTCCGGCGTCTACTATCCGGTCGCCGTGCTGCCGCAGGCGCTGCAGGCGATCGCCTATGCGCTGCCGCCCGCGTACGTCTTCGAAGGGATGCGCGGGGTCCTGCTGCGCAGCGAGTTCGACTGGCGCTTGTTCCGGGACGCGCTGCTCCTCGACGGGATGTACCTTGCATTCGCCGCGTTGCTGTTTGCCGCGGCGGTTCGCGGTGCGCGCAGGCGCGGGACCCTGCTGCAGATGGGGGAGTGACGCGGCGGCGGGGGTTGGGGGATCAGCGGGCCGTCGCAGGCACCGGCGTTCCGCCGGCGACCTGATAGGTCCCATGGCACGCGACGCAGTTGCCGAGGATGCCGCTGAGCTGGCGCAGCGCCCCGGTCGGCGTTCCACCGCGGTCGGCTTCGGCGGCGAGGGCATCGAATCCGCCGTGCACGCCGAAGGCGAGCTTCTTGAATTCCAGAGGGAGCCTCGCCAGCATCTCGACCGGCACGCCATGCGCGGCCGCCGTTCCCATTGCGCGGCTGGCTTGCCCGACCGTCTGCATGTCCCCACGGGCGAGCGCGTCGGATATCTGCTGCAGCCCCGCGACGAACCCGCGCATTTCCCGCAGCAGCAGTGCGCGCTCGCCGGGGTCGAGCACGACGATGACCCGTCCGTCCGCGGCAGGAAGGGTCGATCCGGCAACAATGAACTTGTAGGCCATCGCCGCGATGACCAGCACGAGCAACGCAATGATCGCGAGATACAGGCGGGACTTTCCTTCAGGGGTCATCGTTCAGCCTTCCTTCGGAAGCGAGGGCGGTGCCATCGCGGACGTCGGGTGTCCGCGCATGCCGCGCAGGACCGCGATCAGCGTCCCCAGGACGAACGCAACCAGCGCGACGGCGTTGAGCATTCCGCCCCACGCGCGCCACGGCGCATCGGCGAGCCAGTCGCCGGCAACGCGGAGGAGCAGCGATGCGTGCAGCAGCGCCAGCGGGGCGTAGAACCACGGCGAGTACGGGACGGCGACGCGGATCACCGACGGGACGATGATCGGTGCATGGCCGAACACCATCGAGAACACGAAGCCGAGCATCACCGCGTGCAAGGCGGCGTCGTAGCCTGCACTCCCGGCGTGAAGGCCGCCGCCGGCGACGATGGACGTGCCGGCGACCGCGAGCCAGACGTAGCCCGACAGCAGGCACGCGGCGATGTAGCGCGTCAGGCCGCTCGTGCGGATCGTGCGTCGGGCAATGTCCTGGCGCATCAGCCACGCTGCAAGCGCGGCGAGTGCCAACCCCAGCAGGATCGTGCCCGGTGCCCAGGCGAACAGCGACAGCGTCGCGGCGGTGACCAGTGCCACCAGCAGCAGGGCGAACACGCGGCTCGCGCCGGGTGAGGGCGGAAGGAAGCGCGACAGCTCCAGCCGCTCGCCAGCAATGGTCAGCACGAGGAAGCCGATCCACCAGGGCACCGCTGTCGCGACGGGCGCGCCGGCGAGCCACAGCACGTTGCCGGCAGCCCACGCGAGCGCTCCCAGCGTCAGCGTCAGGGTGAAGAGTTCGCGCTGGCGCGCATACACCGACGCCGACGCCGCGACCATCACCGCGCTGCCGAGGGTGGCGAGCATGGGCGCGAGAGCGACTGGCGCAGCCAGCAGCGACGCGAGCGTCCCCATGCCGGAAAGCAGTGGCGCTGCATAGGCCCAGCGCCTGCGCAGCGCCACTGCGCGCTCCAGGCCGATGACGGTGCCGAAGAAACCCGACGCCATCAGTGGTCCGTGCACGTAGGCGAGGCTGGCGCCGGGCAGCGGCCAGCCGAGACGCGCGAGTCCCGCCCCGATCCCTGCGAACAGCGATGCGAAACCGAGCATCAACAATGGCACGCGCGAGGCAGGACCGAAATCGCGCGCTTGCGGCATGCGGGGCCTCCCGCGACGATCTACTGTGGCTTGCCTATGCGCACCCGCCAGACCTCGGGGCCGCTCTCCAGGTATTCCCAGTTGAACGACCCACCCAGTTCCGCCTGGAACTGGTAGTACAGCGGCTTCGGATCGTGGTCGTTCACGAGGAGCATCGCGTCTCCGGGCGAGAGCTCGCGAAAGGTGTTGAAGATCAGCGGGTGGCGCTCGCGCGGAACGATGTTGCGTACGTCGACGGTGCTCTTGATGTCGGTCGTCATGGTCGAAGCTTCCTCGGTCGTGGTTAAGGGCGCGGGCGTGCCGGGTCTGCTGCCGGCTTCGCCTTGCTTCGCATATCCCCTTGTTGGAAGATGTATTTGTGATACAGCTTAACCATAGCACCCGATTCGGAGATAATCAATACTTCATATGCATCTTATGTCGCCGGCCGGACTCGTCCGCGCCAGGGCGACACCGACCGACGACCGCTGGCATGCGACTGACGACCTTTTCCGACTACACGCTGCGCGTGCTGATGTACCTGGGCACCCAGGAGGACCGCCTCGCGACGATCGGCGAGATCGCGCAGGCCTACGACATCTCGGAGAACCACCTGATGAAGGTGGTCCATCACCTCGCGCAAACCGGTGATGTCGAGACCGCGCGGGGCAGGGGCGGCGGAATGCGCCTGGCGCGGTCGCCACGGGACATCAACCTCGGCAAGGTCGTCCGCGGCACCGAGGACCGTTCGCACCTGGTCGAGTGCTTCGATCCCTTGACCTCGGGCTGCAGGATCGCCCCCGGCTGCGCCCTCAAGGGACTGCTGGGGCAGGCGATGGACGCATTCTTCCGCGTCCTCGATGGCCACACGCTGGCCGACCTCCTCGTGACGCGGCCCAGGCTCGTGCAGCTGCTTGCCGCGCCCGGGCGAGGCGCTACGGCCGCGCCCAGCGGTGGACGAGCCGCGCGTGGCAGGCGGCGAGCCGGGTGATCTCCGCCGACGGGCCGTGCTGCTGCTCGAGCATCGCGAGCGCCTGCGACATCTCGAACAGCAGCGAGCGCTCTTCCGCATCGGCGACCACGCTCTGCACCCAGAACACGACGGCGACGCGCATGCCGCGGGTGACGGTCGTCACCGAATGGACGCGCGTCGCCGGATAGAGGAACAGGTCGCCTGCCGGCAGCTTGACCGCCTGCCTGCCCGCCAGGGATTCGACGACGAGCTCGCCACCGTCGTAGTCGCCGGGATCGGACAGGAACAGCGTGGCCGAAAGATCGGTGCGCAGTGGGTTTGTCCCGCCCATCAGCGGATTGTCGACGTGGGGGCCGTACTCCATGCCCGGCCCGTAGCGGTTCATCAGAGCGCGGCTGACGCGTGCCGGATAGGCCGCCGCCGCAAACAGCGGATAGCGCTGCAGCGCTTTCATCACCGTGTCGGCGAGGATCGCGCTGTCGGCCGAGCTCTCGTCGACCTGCTCGTTGCGCTTGCGCCGCACCGCATCGCCTCCGGCGGTCGTGCGGCCGTCGATCCACGGGGCGCGCGTGGCGATCGCACGCAGCAGGGCAAGTTGTTCGGCGTCGAGGACCCGCGGCAGGTGGAGCATGTGCGCGACCTTCAGGTGGATTCGATCGCGAGCGCGGCGACGGCGCGTCGTCCTTCCGCGACCAGGATGTTGAACGTTCTGCAGGCGGCGCGCGTGTCCATCGTCTCGACCCCGACGCGGGCCGCGATCAGGGGGGCGAGCAGCCGCGGATGCGGAAAGCGCTGCCGGGCGCCCGTGCCGAGCAGCACGATCTCGGGCCCGGAGACCAGCAGGGTGGCGAAATCCTCGGCCGCGAGTGCATCGAATCCCGCCGGAGCCCAGCCGGGGATGACGCGATCGGGCAGGATCACGACCCCCTCGCGGTATTCGTCGACCCCGATCCGCACCCAGCCCTCGCCGAATCCTGTGACGACATTGGTCGTCGGCGCTTCCAGATGGAATTTCATCGCTTGTGCATTGCGGTAAACGCGTGAATTCGTTAGGATTATAGTTCTTCCACGTCTACGTCGCTCGGACGGTTCCGGGCGCTTACGCTAGAGGCCTGCATGACCCAACTCCCGCAGTCGCATTTCGCGCGCATCGAGCGCCTCCCCCCCTACGTCTTCAACATCACCTCCGAGCTCAAGATGGAGGCCCGCCGCCGCGGCGAGGACATCATCGATTTCGGCATGGGCAACCCGGACGGGCCGACGCCGCCGCACATCGTGTCCAAGCTGGTCGAGACCGTCCAGCGGGGTGACACCCACGGCTACTCGGTCTCCAGGGGCATTCCGCGGCTGCGCCGCGCGATCTGCCACTGGTACGACCGGCGCTGGGGCGTCCAGTTCGATCCGGACTCCGAGGCAATCGTCACCATCGGATCGAAGGAGGGGATCGCGCACCTCGCGCTTGCCACCCTCGGCCAGGGTGACACCGTCCTCGTCCCGAACCCGAGCTACCCGATCCACATCTACGGCCCGGTGATCGCCGGCGCGGACATCCGCCAGGTCCCGCTGACCCCCGACGTCGACTTCTTCGCCGAGCTCGAGCAGACGATCAAGCTGTCGGTGCCCAAGCCGAAGATGCTGATCGTCAACTTTCCGGCGAACCCGACCGCGCAGTGTGTCGAGCTGCCGTTCTTCGAGAAGATCATCGCGCTGGCCAAGGAATACGGCATCTGGGTCGTCCACGACCTCGCCTACGCCGACATCTGCTTCGACGGCTGGCAGGCGCCTTCGATCATGCAGGTGCCCGGCGCGCGCGACGTCGCGGTCGAGTTCTTCACGATGTCCAAGAGCTACAACATGGCCGGCTGGCGCATCGGCTTCATGGTCGGCAACCGCGACCTCGTCTACGCGCTGTCGCGGATCAAGGGCTACCACGATTACGGGACGTTCACGCCGATCCAGGTGGCGGCGATCGCGGCGCTCGAAGGGCCCCAGCACTGCGTCGCCGAGATCGCGCAGAAGTATCAGAAGCGGCGCGACGTGCTGGTCAAGGGACTGCACGAGGCGGGCTGGATGGTCGACATCCCCAAGGCGTCGATGTACGTCTGGGCGAAGATTCCGGAGGTGTACGCGAAGCTGGGCTCCCTCGAATTCTCCAAGCAGCTGCTGGCCAAGGCGAAGGTGTCGGCGTCCCCGGGCATCGGCTTCGGCGAGTTCGGCGACGGTCACGTGCGCTTCGCGATGATCGAAAACGAGGCGCGCACGCGTCAGGCGATACGCGGGATCAAGCAGATGTTCCGCGAGGACGGGTTGATTTGAAAGCCGCCGGCCTTTGCGGCAACCCCCTCCCTCGGGGAGAGCGTGCCGCGCGCTGCGCGGCGGGCGAGGGAGCGGGCACGCGATGAAGCCGCTGCAAGTCGGCCTGATCGGATTCGGGACCGTCGGCAAGGGGACTTGGGACGTCCTGCGCCGCAACGAGAGTGAGATCGCGCGCCGCGCGGGACGTCCGATCCGCATCACCTGGATCGGCACGCGCACGCCCGAGCGCGCACGCGAGGCGGTGCAGGGCGCACCCGGCGTGCAGCTCACCGACGACCCGTTCGTCGTGGCGCGCCAGCCCGACGTCGACATCGTCTGCGAGCTGATCGGCGGCATCGAGCCGGCGCGCTCGCTGGTGCTCGACGCGATCGCCCACGGCAAGCACGTCGTCACCGCCAACAAGGCGCTGCTCGCCCAGCACGGCAACGAGATCTTCGCTGCCGCGCACGCCAGGGGCGTCATGGTGGCCTTCGAGGCCGCGGTCGCGGGCGGCGTGCCGATCATCAAGGCGCTGCGCGAAGGCCTCACCGCCAACCGCATCGAGTGGATCGCGGGCATCATCAACGGCACGTCGAACTTCATCCTGTCAAGGATGCGCGAGACGGGGGCGTCTTTCGACACCGTGCTGAAGGAAGCGCAGGCGCGCGGGTATGCCGAAGCCGATCCGACCTTCGACGTCGAGGGCATCGACGCCGCGCACAAGCTCACGATCATGTCGGCGATCGCCTTCGGCGTGCCGATGCAGTTCGACAAGGCCTACGCCGAGGGCATCACGAAGCTGACGCGCGAAGACCTGCGCTACGCCGAGGAACTGGGCTACCGGATCAAGCTCCTCGGCATCACGCGCCGCACGGCGAAGGGCATCGAGCTTCGGGTCCATCCGACGCTGATCCCGGCCAAGCGCCTGATCGCCAACGTCGAGGGCGCGATGAACGCGATCCTGGTCAAGGGCGATGCGGTCGGGTTGACGCTCTATTACGGGGCGGGGGCCGGTGCCGAGCCGACCGCGAGCGCCGTCATCGCGGACCTCGTCGACGTGACGCGCATGCACACATCCGACCCGGAGCACCGGGTTCCCCATCTCGCGTTCCAGCCGGACCAGCTCACCGACGTGCCGTTCCTGCCGATGGGCGACGTCGAGACCAGCTATTACCTGCGCATGCGCGTCGACGATCGCCCGGGCGTGCTCGCCGACATCACGCGCATCCTCGCCGATCGCGGCATCTCGATCGACGCGATGATCCAGAAGGAGCCCTCCGAAGGCGAGGACCAGACCGACATCATCCTGCTCACGCACAAGTCCGTCGAGCGGCAGGTCGACGATGCGATCACCCGCATCGAGGCGCTGGCGACCGTGCGCGGCAAGGTCGTGCGCATCCGACTCGAGGATCTCAGTTGAAGTACGTCAGCACCCGCGGCGCCTGGCAAGACGACCCGCAGCCGTTTCGCGCAATCCTGCTCGAAGGCCTCGCCCCCGACGGCGGGCTCGCCGTGCCGCAGCACTATCCGCGGTTCACCGCCGCCGAGCTCGCCGCGCTTCGGGGCGCGTCCTACGCCGATCTCGCGGTCGCGGTGCTGTCGCGCTACCTCACCGACATCCCCGCTTCCGACCTGCGGGGCATCGTCGGGGCGACCTATACGGCGGCGACTTTCGGCAGCGAGGACATCACACCGCTGTCGACGCTCGAGCCGGGCATCGCGCTGCTGCACGTGTCCAACGGTCCGACGCTTGCGTTCAAGGACATCGCGCTGCAGTTGCTCGGCAACCTGTTCGAGTACGTGCTGCGCGAAGAGCACCGCGTCCTGAACATCCTCGGGGCGACGTCCGGGGACACCGGCAGCTCGGCCGAATACGCGATGCGCGGCAAGCGCAACATCGCCGTGTTCATGCTCTCGCCGCACGGCCGGATGAGCGCGTTCCAGCAGGCGCAGATGTACGCGCTGTCCGACCCGAACATCCACAACCTCGCCGTCGAGGGCACGTTCGACGATTGCCAGGACATCGTCAAGGCGCTGTCGGGCAACGCGCAGTTCAAGCGCGCGCATTCGCTGGGTGCGGTCAATTCGATCAACTGGGCGCGCATCGCTGCGCAGGTCGTCTACTACTTCAAGGGCTATTTCGCTGCGACGACCCGCGACGGCGAGCCGGTCAGCTTCGCCGTGCCCTCGGGGAATTTCGGCAACGTCCTCGCCGGCCACGTGGCGAAGGCGATGGGCCTGCCGGTCGCGCAGCTGATCATCGCGACCAACGAGAACGACGTCCTCGACGAGTTCTTCCGCACCGGCCGCTACCGTCCCCGCAGCGCAGCCGAGACCCACGCGACGTCGTCGCCCTCGATGGACATCTCGAAGGCGTCGAACTTCGAACGCTACATGTTCGACATCGTCGGCCGCGATCCGGCCCGACTGCGCGAGCTTTGGCGCGACCTCGATCGCAGCGGCGGTTTCGACGTTGCGGGCACGCCGCTGTGGGAGCGCGTCCGCGAATCGGGCTTCGTGTCGGGCAGCAGCACGCACGCCGACCGTGTCGCGACCATACGCGACGTGCACCGGCGCTGCGGCACGCTGATCGATCCGCATACGGCCGACGGCGTCAAGGTTGGGCGCGAGCTCCGGCTGCCGGAGGTTCCGCTGGTCTGCATCGAGACCGCGTTGCCCGCCAAGTTTTCGGCGACGATCCGCGAAGCGGTCGGCTTCGACCCGCCGCGCCCCGCGGCGTACGCCGATCTCGAATCGCATCCCCAGCGCTGCACCGTCGTTCCCGCCGACTCCTCGGCGGTCGAGGCGATCGTCGCGAAATACGCCCTCGCGGCGGGGGCAGCGGCGCCGCAGCGCGAACGTGCGTAGCGCACTCGCGTCGCTGGGACGCAACCTCGCCGCGGGGCTGCGGCTTGCGCTGTTCATGCCGGTTTCGCGCACGGCATTCCGCATCACGCCGGCGCAGCTCGTGCTGCTCACCATCGTTTCGGCGACGATCGACATCGACGCCGACTGGGTGCGTGCGGCGCACGAGGCCCAATTCTCGATCCTCGGGCTGCACAGCGAGCTGCTGTCACTCGGTGTGCTCGTGCTGACCAGCGCGGTGATCGCGTTCATGCGCCGCGACCAATCGCTGCTGCTCGCGCTGCCGGTGGTCGTCCTCGCGTCCTTCCCGGCGATCCAGATCGCGAGCGTGATCCCCGATCTGCCGCGGACCGATCCAACGATCACGGACGCCGCGAGGCAATTCCTGGGCGAGGCCTTCAGCGTCTGGGTCGCGGCCCTGTGCATGCGCGCCGTCTACGTCTGCGTCGATCCGCAGCTGCCGCGCCGCAGGGCATGGGCGCTCGGGGGCGGCCTCCTGCTCGTCGCGCCGGTGTGGTTCCCGCAGGTGATGGGGCCGCTCACCCCGTGGTGGCGCGAGGTCGACGCGCTCGCCGCGGCGGCGGGTCCCGTGAACCCGGCGTCGGAGCCCGCGCTTGCCGCGCAGCAGTTCCTGATGGACCGCGCCCTCGACGCGCTCGACGACGAGCAGCCCGGCCTCACCGATCTCTATTTCGTCGGCTTTGCGCCGGATGCGCGGCGCAGCGGATTCGCGGTCGACGCCGAGCTCGCCAAGCGGACGATGGACGAGCGCTGGAACACCCGTGGCCGCTCGGTCCTCCTGGTGAACAGTCCGACGACCATTGCCGAGCGGCCTTACGCAACGATCACCAACCTGCGCGAGACGCTGCTCGAGATCGGCGACATCATCGATCCCGACGAGGATGTCGTCATGGTGTACCTGACCGGAGACTCGAATCGCGACCATGCGCTTGCGGCGATCAATCCGCCGCTGGAACTGGTCCCGCTGTCGCCGGTGGGCCTGCGGCAACTCCTCGAGGCGGCGGGCATCCGGTGGCGCATCATTGTCGTGTCGACGTGCTACGCCGGCGCATGGCTTGACCCGCTGAAGGATGCGGATACCGTCGTCATCGCGTCGTCGGCCGCGGGGGTCCACGCGGACGGCTGCGAGGGCGGCATCGGTGTAACACCCTTCGGCGAAGCGTTCTTCGGCAAGGGCATGCGTCGAAGCGACGACGTCGCTCACGCGTTCGAAATCACCCGTACCGATCTCGCCGGGCGCGCCGCGGCCACGCCGGTGATGTGGATGGGACCGGCGATCGCCGAGCACCTGAAGTCGCTCGCGCATCGTGGAAGCAGCAGCCGCGTCGTGGCGCAGGCGGCGATTCCGGTCGGCGATCGGTAGCCGAGCTTCGCAAATCGGTTTGACCCGATCTGCGAAAAATTGCTATAATTCGAATCCTGCCGCGGGGTGGAGCAGTCTGGCAGCTCGTCGGGCTCATAACCCGAAGGTCGCAGGTTCAAATCCTGCCCCCGCAACCACTTCCCTGAACGGCCCGCAGAGATGCGGGCCGTCTTCATGTGCGCCCGGCATGGGCGCGATCTTGGAGGCGTAAGTCCTCCCATAAGCTGACCCTATGGGATGGTTACGCCGAACGTGATGAGCGCCCCAGCGGTGCCGAAGATGACGAGCTCCGAGCAGAATCGATTCACGCAATAGCCCACGGACGGCACGATCACGGGTGCGATGCCGGAATTGTTGAGCGGGATCTTGTGCTGGTACTGGCCGGTGTAACCATGGACCAGCCCGGCCGAAACCTTGAAATAAAACGGCTGCAAGGTTTCGAACGGCCGGAACCGGTAGCCACCGTACACGTACTGCGACGCCTGCCCGAACGAATTGTCGAACACCGATGCGCCAACGAGCCACTGCTCGGTGATGTTCCACTCGCCCAGGATCAGGTGCTGGTGGTCATCATGGGCGGGGTCGTAGTGAAAGTGCGTGGTATAGAGGCTTGTTTCCAGGTAGAAGCGATCCGTCCGCCACGGTTCGGGGGCATCCCAGGCCGAAGCTGCGGTCGTTTGCGCGGCAGACACAGCCGCCGGACTTGCCACCGCGGGCGGGGTCGCGCCGAGTTCGGGCAGCGATTGCGCCGAAGCTGCAGTCGACACCGCGATGGATGCGCATGCGGCGTGGATCGCGATTCCGCGGATCAATCGGGCCACCGTGGGCACATCGGGAGCGGGTCGGTGCTGCTGCGGAACATGGGCGGGTAATCCTTCAGGCAAGTGCCAGAACGGCCGACGTGCCGGATCGGCAATTCACCCATCTCCACACACGAGATCCATTTAACGGATTCGGATGGCAATGCGAGGGCGGCTCGCGACTCATACGCCGCATAGTAGACCGGTTCCACGTTGCGAGTGGGCCCAGGCGGGTCCGGTGGGTTTCCCCGCTACGCTCGACAGCCCCTCAAGCGCTACTCTGTGGACGTCCGGTATCCGTAAGGCGCGACTGCGGGTTTGGGTCGACAATCGACCCGTGAGCCGTGGCGGCGGGTTGGCGGCGGAAACAAGCGCCGGGCGCCCGGTCAGCGCCAGGGGGCCTTGGGTGGACGGTGACAGACGTGACGGGAGACTACCGCCCTGAGTCCGGTTTCCCTACGACGTCAGGAAATCCGGAACCATCGCATCTGGGCTCGTTTGCGGACCCCCGCAACCAAACCCAGATGCGAACCGGCGACCAGCAGGATGGTCGCCGGTTCCAATTCTGTCGTCTCGTGTTGTACGCTCCCAAGCGGCACTCTTTGCTGGGAGGGGTATGCGTGCGGCGCCAATCCTGCTGACTGCAATCCTGTCTTGCGCGATCGCCTCGGGCTGGGCAGCCGACTTGCAGTCAGCGACCCCCGTCGATTTCAAGGCGGCGTATTGCGCAAGGGTCTACCAGGCGCGTATCAGCATCCTCGCTGCAATGGCAAAAAGGGCGGACGCAAGTGCACCACCGGAATTGATGAAGTTGATGCAAGATGATATCGATCGGGAAGGTGCGAGATTGCGCCGCATTCAGAGCTATATTCTGACGCGATCCAAGACGGTGGACTTGGCGCCGGCGGCGGCTGCGACAAGGGGTGCCGAAGAAGACCTGTCCCGCGCCAAATCGGACGCGACGAAGTGCGGCTGCTCGATCGTGGACTCGACGTGCAATAGCAATTGCGTCCGGCGTAGCGAAGCAGCCGCGAGGCTCCGCTCCTGCAACGACCTCTCCTTCTTGCCTTTCTGACGCCGGCGGGTGCGTCGCCCCTTGGCGACCCAGGCGCCTTCAAGGGATCGGATCGCGGTGACGCTCCGCAAAAAGCCGTGTAATGACCCACTGATTTTCTGCTCAAGTCATAATTTCGAGAGGGTCATGACATGAGCGCAGTGATGGAAGAGGACATCAAGAGGTGGACGGCGGGCGACTCAACCACGACCGCCCGGAGGTTCGCAAGCTGCTCGATCTCCTCACGCCGATCGGTGAGGACCGGCGTGAGTGTCGGCGCGGCGAACTGCCTACGGCCGGTGCGACTGCGCGTCTATCCACGCCAACGTGGGCGATGGTGACGATGCTACTGATAGGCGCGTATCAGTCGGTGATCTCGACCCGCAGAATCTGACCCAGCCCGACCGGTGGCGGGCCGAAACCGACGTTGGAGATGTAAAGGGCGCCGTCGGGCCCGAACGTCATTCCGGTCGGGAAGAACAGGACGCCGCTCGTACTGTCGATCAGAACCTCCTGCTTGCCACTTGGCAGTACGCGAATGAGGCGCCCCGTAAACGGTTCCGGACCCGGATCATTCGTCGAGTACGACGTCTCCAGCACGTACATACGGTCGCGCCCGTCGAAGGCCAGGCCGAGCACCTTGCTGAATCCCGTAGCGACGACCTTGAGCTGACCGCTCGGCGTGATCTTGAAAATGCTCTGCGTGTTGAGCTGGTCAGGATCGAACTGCCCAAGATTGCTCACGTAGAAGTTGCCGTGGTAGGCCAGCACCGTCGGCACGACGTGTCCCTGAGATGCCGAGATATCGGCGACGCGCGTAACCGTGCCGTCGGTAGTGATCCGGTCCAGCTCGCCGTGATTCGGCTCGATCGCATACAGGGAACCACGCACCGCGATCATGCTGTACCAGGTGCCGTCGGGCTCGAAATCGCCGGTGATCGGGTCGGTCGGATTGGCAACGGGGTTGGCCTGCTGGAACGCGCTGAGATCGGCAATCATCGTGGTCGTGCCGTCAGGGTTGACGCGTAGCACTCCATTCGGCGTGGCGACGCCGTGCGAGCATCCCGAGCCGGCGAGGATGGCATACATCGTCTTGCCGATGAACGCGATGTCGGCGACGCCGCTGGCGAGACCCGACGCTTCGTTGGACGGCAGGCCGTCAACGAGCGTCGTGACATTGCCCTGCATGTCGACCTTCAGGATTCGCGACCCGGTGGCGCTTCCGTAGTAGTCGCCCGGTCCGCTGCTCCCAGCCGAACACTTCCCGCCAAGGCCGGCCTGGGCTTCCGTAATCGGGGCAAGCGGGTAGCCAGCCTCCGCGACGTACAGGTCGCCGTCGGGCCCGAACTTGAGTCCGCGCGGATTGTTCAGCCCGCCCGGCACGAACGGCGATATCACCACGGATGCTGCAACGCGCTTGGGCTGCGCGTCCGCCACACCCACGAAACCTGCGCTCACCGTCAAAGCCACTGCAGCGGCGAATCCAATAGAGACACCGAACCGGACATTCCGATGGAACGGATTCATGATTTGTCCTCCTCGAGGAGCTTCAATGCCGGCGGGCGCCGGCGCTGACCGCACAGCCGGCCGGCACCGGGCCGACGCGGGTGCGCCTCACGTGGGTAAGGAGACACCCTACGCGAGACCCGTGGGCAACGGGTAAGCACAGACCGTGCGCCTAGAATCAACCTATTGAATTGTCGAAACTTTCGTCGAAGAGTGCTGCGGCGGCAGAAAGCTTATTGTAAAAATTACCGACGGAATGAATCTCGTTTCGGTGCGCCTAGCACGATCACCACACCAGCCGCGCCGCACCTTGCGTCGCAGCAAACGGCCCCGGCCGAGCGCAGTAGGTGACACAGCGAAGAAGCAGGAGAGCGAGGAACGGCTCGTCAGCGTCGAGCGAGGGACCGAGTTGCGGCGACCAATCGGCGGTACGGCTCGGGTCGACCGCTTGGAGCGTCATGCAATGCGAAACCATCGCATCCGGGCCCGTATGCGGACCCCCGCAAGTCGGGCTTCCAGGCCAGCCACGAAGTGATGGAGCCCGTCGCCAGCGGATGCGCCAGCGCGATCAGCACTGCGTTGACAACGCTGGTGGCCAACCCCAGCACGAGGCTGCCGCGCGTCAGGTACCAGGTCGTGGCAAGCCCCCAGGCCAGCGAAGCCACGGTGAAGCCAGCCACGGGCACCCGAGCCAGCAGCACACCGATCGCGAACACGATCAACGGGATGCCGATGAAATGCGTTGCGATGTTGCGCCTGTCGCGGTGGTATGCGGCGTACTGCACCATCAGGTCGAGCACGGGACGCAACGGCGATGCGGCCATTTTCATGACTCCAAGCGACGCACCAAGGATCGAAGCATTTTAGCGCCGCGCTCGGGGCCCGTCGGAGCGTCGATTCTTGCCTTGGCGACGATCGATCCGCTCGCAAAGCGGACATCAGGGGAGGGTCGAAGCCTTCCTACGTATCAACGCTGCGTCGGGTCGTCGGACCGCCGTCCACGCTTCTCCCGCCGGTTGCGCGCGACCTGCCGGTCGAACATGCCCCGATCGGACGCCCGACGCTGGATTTCCCGGCGGTCCGGCAAGTGGCGATAGGTGCAGGCGCAGCGATTCTTGAACGCGCATTCCGGCAGCGGAATGGGGGGCGCCTCCGCGGACAAGTAACGCTTGCTCCGAATGGCGACCGCGGCCGGGCAGGCAACGGCACCAGGGGCGATTCTGACGGCGTGCCAGGGCTCTCGAGGGGGTGTCTTGGGCATGATGGTCAATTTGGATTGCTCTCACAGATTATGCCAGGCGATTTCTTGGATCCGTCCGAAAATCGCCGTCGCACGTGCCGATTACGCGGTGCGTCCAGCCTCGATTGACCTTGGTGGACATTGCAGGCCAATCGCGGGCCATCACCGTCATGCAGCGATGGCGACCCACTGGTCGCTGCGGAAACTCCGATTCGAACTGTCTTCTTGATGAGCTTACGGGCCGACCCGCACGCCCTGGAACCGAGCCACGGCGAAGCGTATGAATCCTTCGACGTCCGCCGGCGAAACCACCACGACGCGGTCGGGAAGAAAGAGCGCGACAGCGTTATTGGGATCGGTGACGAACGCCCGATAGCGACAAAACGTGCGATTCCGATAGATGCCTGTGAAGGAGAACAGGCCAGCGTTCCCGAAAATTCTGATCGAGCACTTCATGCACGTGGGATCCGCGTAGGTGCGGTGCAAGCCGGAGAGCGAGAGCTGCGTCGTCCAAAGCAGCCGACGAATGCGCAGGTGGCCAGGCCCGATCTCGTAGCCAGTTACGACGAACAAGGCCGCCAAGATTCCTACGGCGGGCGGGACGAACGCCACGAGAGTGCCGACGGCCTCAGCGTAGGGAACGTGCGTTCCATGCGGGATGGCCCTCGCGGCAGCCAGGCCGACGCCGAGGAGGACCGCACTGCCAAGGAAAGAGATCACCTTCAAGTAGGTGGGCCACCGAGCGGCTGCGAAGGGCTGCAGGAGCGGAGATGGTGTAACCGTCGCCTGTCTGAGGAAGTCGACCGACGCGCCGCCGCTACCGGCGCCGACTGCGAACATCGGGTCCCGGCGGTCACGGGACTGCGTTGGGCAGCATTATTTCATGGCAGGACCGCGATGCCCGCCGCCCGAGGTCACCTCTTCGACGCCTGTGTGCTTAGACTGTTGCACGTCAGGGCGGCACAGGGGCATCCGGGATTGCGTCAGTCAATTCAATCCAATCGCGCCGTCCGAAAGAATCTTCGCGACGACTGACCGGCCTCCTCCTTGTCATGCATCGCTTGCCAGGTCATCCTTGGCGCGATGAACGCAGATCGATTCGATTGGGGAGATGATGATGAGGATAGCGGTCTGTATCCTGGCTTTTGTCGCTTGTACCGCTGCCTGTGCGCAAGGTATGCCGCGATACCGCATGGTCGTCGTTGACCTGGATTGTGGGGCAGGGGGGATCTCACACGTCGTTATCGTCGACGAGCAACGGAAGACGATACGTACGTGCAGTCTCACCGCGGGGAACAATCGCCCTGACCATCACTGGGAATCAAACGGCGTCTGTTATCCGCCAACGCCGATGAAGGACTACGAGGCATGGAAGGACCGGACATTTGCGACATCCCCGCCGTCCTGCCCGCCACACCATGATCAATACCCCGCATCGGTGGCCCTCGATCCCGATAGCGGAGAACTTCAATGGTGCTTCTACGCCAACGGCGCATACCGGTGCTTCAAGCCCCGTACCCAGTGAGGTCCTGTTCCGTCCGCGAACGCCGAGGTGACGTTTTCAGCCTTGCGGTGACCGACTTGTGCCACGGGCAGGCCGTCTTCGATGTTCGCAAGCGCTGCGAGTCATTGAATGAAGTGCTCGCGAACCCGTAAGGCCGAGCACGCCGAACGAAACCGCGCGATGTTCCGTCACTGGGCGTCGGCGGGCGCCCGGTCCCCAAGCTCGCGCTCATTGGGGCGGCAAGCGTGGTCGCGGTGGCATCCTTCGGCTTCAGTCTGGTGGCGGCACCACGGACGCGCGAGGCCACCGCCGCGAGAAAGCGCGGGTCGAATTGACACTCATGGGGTCATTCGACGCGAGCAAGCGTCGCCCGGGGGTGGCGCAATCGACCCGTTGTACGTGGATGTCGGCCGCAATGAGTCGCGGTCGGGCGACACTGCGATCTGAATCATGCGGATCGTGGCAGAAGCGATGGCGCTACAGCTCCAGCAAACCGAAGACCAGCAGCACGTTCGCGACAAACCAGACACCAAGGTAGAGCGTCGCGATGCACGTTCCTCTGACCAGAGTTTCGGTCCGGCTGCCGCCGTATACGGCCCTCAGCGCAACGAAGAAATAGGCGACCGCCCACAGCGATGTCACGTTGGCAAGTGCCGCAGGCAGCATCCCCTCGATGAGCACCACCAAGAGCAAGAAGGAATGCATGTGCAGGCCGAAAACCAGGTGCGTGCCATAGGGTCGCTGACGGCTGCGATAGCACATGCTCAATATCAGCGCGAAGAACGGCACGAGAACGAGCACGAAGTAGGACAGCGACTGCGCCCTCTTTCCATGCAGAAACCTGAATCGCTCCTCGGCTGACATTGCCTTGAACCGGCGGACGCCATTGGTGTCGACGTGATCGATGATGATTGCAACCGGCGTCAGTCGGGTTCCCCGGCTTGCACTCTCGCCAGCGGAAATGGGCGATGTCCGCAACAAGTGGACGCCGTGCTCACCGTAGAACCGCAAGCTGGCATCCAGATTGAAGTACTGCACTGCCGCGAACACGACGACGCTGGCCGTCAGGTAGAGCTGCATGGGCCGTACATAGCGCGCTCGTCTCCCTGCGACATATTCGGTCGTGAGCACGCCAGGGACGAAGAGGAGCCGTGACAACGTCTGCCAGAGCAAGCCGTTGCGTGTCCCCCATCTTGCGAACAACGCGCGGAAGACCTGGGCCGGGGACTGCGGCTCGGTCTGCGTTTCCTGTCCACACTCGGGGCAATAATTTCCCGTTGCCGGCGCACCGCAGTTGTGGCAGCTGGTCATCGAACCGAGGGCGTGCGCAATTGAACTGCTTCTGGATCCGCGTAGGGAATATTTCTGCTGCTCAAGTGGCCGACCCTTGTCGCGATCACGCGAAGTACACGGCATAGGGGTGCATCCGTCAAGCGCGGGTCGGGGGGCGGGTAAAGGGCGCTGAATGGACATTGCGTCGGTGTCCGGGCCCGCTTCGCGGCTCGCAGTCGGGCCGCCGCTTCGATGCCGCTGTTGATCATGCTCGCACCACGTCAGTCCCGACAGATTCACAGTCCTAGCGCCTGGCGCCACGATGCGCCGATGGGCGCGGCCGCCTTTCTGCCATCGGTGCCGGGTGACCGTTGCCGAACTGACGGTGTAATGCGCCAACGTGCGGCGCGATCGCGACGCGGGTTCTCGACCGCGCCCGGCGAACCCAGGCGATCGTGCGCTTGATGCACCCAGCGCCGCGATCATCACCGCGGCGCTTCCAATCCGCGGTGACGCTGCGGCTGCTGCGCGTATCAGTTGTTGAGGACCGCCGCGAAGCGAAGCGATGCCGCGCAGCCTCCGCCGAAGTTGCTGGTCAATCGCCCTTCGATGCCCTGGCCAGTCGGATGGAAGGAATCGATGGTCGCCGATCGCGGCAGGCCGTCCTGTCCCGGGCCCGTGCAGGTGATGGTGGCGTTGGCCATCTGGTAGAGCCTCCCGAGGTGGGTGAGCGGTCCGGACAGGGTGCAGACGGTGCCCGCGTTCGTGGCGTCGACGAAAGCGAGGGTCAGCGTCGCTGAACTATCGGCGACCTGCGTAACCTGCAGCGAGTATCTCCCGCGGAAGGCGGGCTCGTTCAACATTGGGTCACTGCACCCGCTGATCGTGCCGGACATCGACCCCGAGTAATTGCCCGTCAATTTGTACGGCATCAACGTTTCGCGTTGGATCGTCTTGGTTACGGTGGGGAACCCATTGACCGTGTAGGTCAGCGTGGCGTGATAGTTGTCAATCGGCTGGAACGCGGCCGTACCTGCAGCATCGGTGTGCTGTTGCGCTGGATCCCACGGCAGCGCAAAGGGTGTGCCCGTTGTGGCATAGAGGGGACCCCTGTACGTGCCGGTTCCGTCATCGGTGAGTTCCGCGGTGTACCACGTCGGCTTCCCGTCCGGACCGTAGATGTAGAAGGCGATGAACTGGAAAGTGTCGCTCTGGACCAGCAAAGCGCCCCATCCACTCTCCGCGGGATTCCACCAGACGTCGGTGTATTCAAGGGCCTTGGCACTGAATGTCGAAGTCAGAAGCAGCAATGCGAGAATGAGTCGCTTCAACATGATGATCTCCCTCGGCTAGACGACGATGGCCATCGTTGGCTGGGCGCTTCCGATACGGCCTTCCGCCGAACTTACGTAAAGGGTTGCTAACGCCGGCGTCCCCCAAGATCGATCGGAACAGGACGCTCATGGGGCGGGCTCGCCTCTTCGGCGCACTCGAATCTGATCAGAGAGGCTATTTCTCGCCCTCAGCGCGCTCCTCGCGCTGCGCTTGCCATCGCTAGCGGCAATCCAGACCGCAGAGGTACAAGACGTACCCCGCTGGTGCCGAAATGGTCCACTCGGACAACGGGACTGCCATCAAGCACGTTTCGCAGGTGACCTGCGCGAAGTCGGTTGGCCTGTTCGTGACCATACGAGCCTCCTCCCCATGCCTGACTCGAGCAGAACCGCTCGTGGATACCTTTACGCTCGGCCGCGCGCTGACGTTTTAATCTGGGTCAAAGGCGCAGCGCAATCCTGGCGAGTCGCAGCACGTAGTCACTTCACGTAGTCGCTGCAACCTTGCCACGTCGTCGCGGCACGCGTGCCGGGGGCTGATGCCCGCCGATGGCCGGTTTCCGGCGTCGGTCACGATTTCGGAGTGCCGCTCGCCCGCCAAGTTCTGACGGGTTCGCCGTGCACGTGGCGGGCACGACGATGCGTCGATGCCCGTGGATGGCGACGTATCGATCGCCGTTCAGGGGCAGGCAATCAATGCTGACGCAGCGATTGATCGGCAACCTGCACATTGGCAGGCTGACCCGGGAAGAGACCGCTGGGCCATTGCATTTCTCGGACATCGCGTGAACGGGCCCCGAGTGGAGCGCCGCCCCGGCGCGTCCCGTTCGCGCAATCACCGGCCGTTGACGGGCACTGCCAAACCCTCAATACTCACCTTTGAATGAATGCAAGACGGTTTCATCCATTCATTCGCGCCGAGTGGCGATCGGGGACGAGGGGTCGGAGGCCGATGCCACTGGCTTCCCGGCGAACCCCTATGGCCCACGCGAGATCATGGCTCTGATTCAAGAGCTTCCCCCCGAACCTTGATCGACGAAGGGAGGGTACCAAGATGACAAACGCGCTTCGGATGTCGACGTACGCGGTTTCGGCGGTGACGGTCCTCTGCCTCGGTCCGGGCGTCGCTCGCGTGCACGCTGCCGGGGAGCAGGCGCAGCAATTCACGCCTGAATACCGAGAGGTGCACACAACCTACGACGCCAAGCACACCCCGAAGCTCATCGCGCCCGACTCCGTCAAGCGCGGCGAGTGGTTCAATGTCACGATCAGCGTCGGCGCCGGCGGGCAGCATCCGTCGCTCGCCGAGCATTCCATCCGCTATATCGCACTCTACAAGGACACGGTGGAGATCGAGCGCGCATACCTCCATCCTGTGTACTCTGCGCCGACCGTGACGTTCACGATTGCGCTGGATGAGGGCGGATTGCTTCGGGCCATCGCCGAGCCCAACCATTCTGCCGCTTGGGAAACCTCGAAGAAGATCGAAGTACTGCCCTGAGAGGCGCCGGGCGTCACGGCGCCTTCATCTGGACGGTGACCAGCGCGGGCTGCTGGTCGCCGACCGTGACTTGCGCCGAGGTCACGCCCAGGCGTTCCTGCCAGACCTTCAGCCGGTAGTTGCCCGGGGGAAGGTTGTCGAACTCGAACTGCCCGTCCGCACCGGTAATGGCGTAGAAGGGGTGCGCCTCGACGACGACCCACGCCTCCATCCAGGCGTGGAGGTCGCACGTGATCTTGATGATCTCCGGCTTGGCGAAGGTGACCGAGATCGTGCGGTTCTTGGGCTGCGTGCGATTGAACGAAACGTTCTCCTTCGGCCTGGCATGGATGTTGTGGAGCAGGCGGTCGCTGTTCAGGAAATCCACCGTCCCTCCCACGGGGACCAGGACGATGCGCGGCACGTACACGCACGCCTTCTGGTCCATTTCCACCTTGTCGCCTCGCGTCGGCCAGGCGGCATCGGCTGGCGGGTTCTCCAGCCACACGACGGCATTCCCGATTTCCTTCCGGGGCGACAGAAGCAAGTCCGCGGCGTCCTTCTCGGTGCCGCACACATACTGATCGATCGTGACGTTGATCTTCCTTGCCGCCGGCGCAGCCCCGACGAAGACGACCTTGCCCTTGATGACGCCCGCGAGGCTCCGTCCCGGCAGGCCGAGGAGTCCAGCGCAGAGAAATCCAGCGAGCAGGGCGGTCAGGCACCTCGTCGTTCGCCCCGCTTTCGAAGGACGTCCCATTCCATCACCGGGTACGTCGTCGCGATCCGTCGGCATTCCCACATCCGCCTCCCTTCGAGATGCGCAGTTCACTGTAGCGCAAGGGTGAGGAGGGGTAAAGCGGCCTTTTCGCACCGGGAACGACGGATAGGACGGCGTCGGACAAAGTGCTATTCTGGATCGACAAGCCATCGTCAGCCGAGCGACAAAAAATCAAGCTCGAGCAAATCGCTGCGAAGTTCATCGACCGGTTCCCGCTCGGCGCGCTGGTGCGGTGGGTGGCGGGCATTCGCGCTTCCGTCCATACCAAGCTTCTGGCCGGCTTCCTGATCGTCACGCTGCTGTTCATCACGATGGCCGTCGCGAGCCTGCTGGCGCAGGTGAGCACTACACGGCAGAGTCGGCTGCTCGATCAGGCACATGAAAGGGTCAACACGGCCCAGCAGGTCGAGTATTCGCTGGCCCGGCAGATGCATTTCACGGCGCTCGCGCTGCTTTCGCAGAAGGAGGCTGCGATCGCGAGGGTCCTGCGCGAGAACAATCGATTCAACAGCACGCTAGCCAGCCTCGAAGCGGAGGCGACCCCCGAGCAGCACGGGCTGATCGAGAAGATCCGCTCCTCCCAGGACGACGCAATGGCCACCGTCGCCGACATGGCGAACGCGATCCGCGATGGCAAGCTCGGCACGGTGACGGGGGCGCTCCTCGATCGCATGGAGCGGCTCGACAACGACATCACGATGCGTGTCGGGCAACTCGTGCAAGCGGAGCAGACCCGGATGGCCCGGCTGCGTGACAACGTCAATGCCGCCAACCGCACATCGCTGATCCTGACGACGCTTTTCGCGGTGAGCGCGGTCCTGCTCGCCTGGTTCTGCGGATTCGTCATCTCGTGGTCATTCATACTTCCGGTGCGGGAGGCGCAAAAGTTCCTGGGTCAAGTGGCGGCGGGGAATTTCGGACGCAGCATCTCGGTGCCCAATCGCGACGAGTTCGGCGCTCTCGGGAACAGCCTGAACCACATGAGCCGCGAGCTCCATCGCCTGGACGAGGAGCAGCGCCGGGCAGTGACCGAGCTCGGGCGCCTGAACGAGCAGCTCACGAGCTCGGTCGAGCAGCTGACGGCCCTCGGCGAGGTGGGGCAGGCGATCAGCTCGTCGCTCGACATGGAAACGGTGCTCAAGACGATCGTTTCCCGGGCAGTGCAGCTGACGGGTCTCGACAGCGGCGCGATGTACGAATACGACGAGCGGACCGAGGAAATTCGCCTGCGCACCGCGGAAAACATCGACGAGCGGATGCTCGCAACCCTGCGTGCGACGTCGATACGAAAGGGCGAGGGCGCGGTCGGGCGCACGGTGCTGACGGGTGCGCCGACGCAGGTCCCCGACATTCGCGACGACAGCTACAAGACGCGGCTGCGCGAGGCCCTCATCGGCGCCGGCTATCGGGCGCTGCTCGTCGTCCCGCTTCTGCGCGAGGAGCACATCATCGGCGCCCTGGCGGTGATCCGGAACGTTCCGGGACCCTTCGCCCCCGAGGTGGTCGATCTGCTGAAGACCTTCGCGGCCCAGTCGGCGCTGGCGATCCAGAATGCCCGCCTGTTTCGGGACCTGGCGGAAAAGAGCAAGCAGCTCGAGGTCGCGAGCCAGCTGAAGTCGCAGTTCCTCGCCAACATGTCGCACGAACTGCGCACGCCGCTGAACGCCATCATCGGCGTCACCGAGATGCTGCACGAGGACGCGCGCGACTTCCAGCGGGACAGCGAAATCGAGCCCCTCGAGCGGGTCCTGCGCGCGGCCCGGCATCTGCTCGCGCTGATCAACGACATCCTCGATCTGTCCAAGATCGAGGCCGGCAGGATAGATCTTCACGTCGAATCGTTTGCCATCGCGCCGCTGGTCGCGGACGTCGTCACCACCCTCGGCACGCTGGCGCTGAAAAATAGCAATCGCGTCGTGGTGGATTGCTCCGCCGATATCGGCACGATGCGCGGCGACCAGACGCGGATTCGGCAGGCACTGCTCAACCTCGCAAGCAACGCGACCAAGTTCACCGAGAACGGCACGGTGACGATCCGGGTGCAGCGCGTGACCGGGGATGGCCGCCCGTGGGTGACGATGGCGGTTTCGGACACCGGCATCGGCCTGACGCGCGAGCAGATGGGTCGGCTCTTTCAGGAGTTCGTCCAGGCCGACGCCTCGACCACGCGCAAGTACGGCGGCACCGGGCTCGGACTTGCCATCAGCCGGCGGCTCTGTCAGATGATGGGCGGCGACATCACCGTCGAGAGCGAGCCTGGGCGCGGCTCGACCTTCACGATCCGGCTGCCGGCCGCTGACGCCGCATCCGGCGTGGTGGCCGCGCCCAACGGCCCGGCGGCGACTCCCGCGGCCGGGGGACAGGCCACATCGCCGACGGTGTTGGTGGTGGACGACGACCAGACCGTGCGCGAGATCCTGGAGCGATTTCTGACACGCGAGGGGTTCTCGGTCGTGACCGCGGGCAGCGGCCTTGACGGACTGCGCCTGGCGCGGGAAATTCAGCCCGCGGCGATCACCCTCGACGTCATGATGCCCGACGTGGACGGCTGGACGGTGCTGGCGGCGATCAAGGGCGACCCGGTACTCGCCGATATTCCGGTGATCCTCGTCACGATCGTCGACGAGAAGAGCCGTGGGTACTCGCTCGGTGCCACCGACTACATGGTCAAGCCGATCGATCGCGAGCGCCTCGTCGGCGTGCTGCGGGGCATCTCCGGCGCCATCGGCCGCCATGCGCTCCTGGTCGATGACGACGACGTGATGCGCCGCGGAATGCGGCTCGCCCTCGAGCAGGACGGATGGAAGGTCACGGAGGCGGCGAACGGACGATTGGCGATGGCGCAGCTGTCCGAAGCGCACCCCGACGCCATCGTGCTCGACCTCATGATGCCGGAGATGGACGGCTTCGAGTTCCTCGACGGAATCCGCCAGCGTTCCGAATGGAGGGATATCCCGGTACTGGTGGTCACCGCCAAGGACCTCACGAACGAGGATCGCGCGCGGCTCAACGTCGGAGTCGAACGAATTCTCCACAAGAGCAGCCGCGACAAGTTGCTCGAG
Organism: uncultured Pseudomonadota bacterium; assembly: GCA_963816415.1. Taxonomy (GTDB): domain Bacteria; phylum Pseudomonadota; class Gammaproteobacteria; order Burkholderiales; family Casimicrobiaceae; genus VBCG01. The sequence goes on along the minus strand of CAWFKR010000017.1, from coordinate 53,399 downwards.
GAGGTTGCGCTCGCGCTGGCGGGATTCGTCAAACGTGGCCGGCGCGCGAACCCTGCGGGGAGACTGCCATGAAGATCCTGTACGTCGAGGACAACGACGACAACATCTACGTGCTGGAGAACCGGCTCAAGCGGGCTGGCTTCGACGTGATCATCGCCAGGGATGGCGCCGAGGGGGTGACGATGGCGGGCGCCGAGCGACCGGGCCTGATCGTCATGGATCTGAGCTTGCCGGTGCTCGACGGATGGGAGGCGACACGTCGGATCAAGGCCGCGCCTGAGACCCGGCGCATCCCGGTGATCGCGCTCAGCGCGAATGCGATGGCGGGCGACCGCGAGAGGGCACTTGCCGCCGGCTGCGACGATTTCGAGACCAAGCCGGTGGACTTGCCGCGTCTTCTCGGAAAGATCCGGGCATTGGCGCCGGAGGGGCGCGCTTCGTGAGCCACGATGCCGCGCTGCTCGTGGTCGACGACGACGAGGGCAACCGCTATACGCTCGAGCATCGACTCACGCGCGAGGGGTATACCAACCTGACGATGGCCAAGGACGGCCAGCAGGCGCTGGAGCTCCTGCATTCGCGGAGATTCGACCTGGTGTTGCTCGACATCATGATGCCCCAGATGAACGGCTACCAGGTGCTCGAGCACCTGAAAGCGAGTCCCGGTCTCCGGGACCTGCCGGTCATCATGATCTCAGCGATCGACGAGATGGCCAGCGTCGTGCGGTGCATCGAGCTCGGCGCCGAGGATTACCTGCCGAAGCCGTTCGATGCGACGCTCTTGCGCGCGCGGGTGGCGGCGAGCCTCGAGAAGAAGGCGCTGCGCGACGAGGTGCAGTCACAAGCCGCCCAGCTCGCCGAATGGAACCGGGAGCTCGAGCGGCGCGTGCAGGAGCAGGTGTCGCAACTCGACCGCCTGGGTCGCCTGAAGAGCTTCTTCTCGCCGCAGCTCGCCGAGACCATCGTCAGCGGCGGCGGCGAAGACCTGCTGAAAACCCACCGCCGGGAAGTGGTGGTCGCCTTCCTCGACATGCGCGGCTTCACCGCGTTCACCGACAGCTCCGAGCCGGAGGAGGTGATGGGCGTGCTGTCCGAGTACCACCGCGCGATGGGGCAGCAGATCATGCTCCACGAAGGCACGCTCGAGCACTTCGCCGGCGACGGCATCATGATCGTCTTCAACGACCCGATTCCGCTTCCCGATCCCATTGCGAACGCGGTGAAGATGGCGCTCACCATGCAGGAGCACTTCATGCCGCTGCGCGCGGCATGGAAGAAGCGCGGTTACGACCTCGACCTCGGGATCGGCGTCGCGCAAGGCTACGCGACGCTGGGTGCGATCGGCTTCGAGGGACGCTGGGAGTATTCGTGCATCGGCAGTGTGACGAACCTCGCCGCACGGCTGTGCGGCGAAGCCAAAGGTGGACAGATCCTGACCAACCAGAAGACCTTGAGCCGGATTGAAGAGGCCGTGAACGCCGAGCCGCTGGGGGAGGTCATGTTCAAGGGCATCGTGCACCCGGTGCCGGTGTTCAATATCACCGGCCTCAAAGGCTGAGCGCGAGCAATCAATCGAGATCGACCAGATCGAACGGGCATCGAGCGCTCAACCGATCAACTGGGATTGGCTGATGCGAAAGCGGGTCCGGTTGCGGGCCTCCGCAACGAATTCCCTCAAGGGCCAGCAGCGATGCAAGCCCTGGTCGCTTCAGCTCCGGGCGATGTTGGGCTAGCACCACTGCCAGGATTGGCCACTACCCGCTGCGTTTCGCACCAAGAAGATCGCGTCACGAATGAGCGGTCCCAAGGGCCAGCGGACATGGCTCGACCTCAGCAGTTCAGTGCCTGTCACCAAGTGCGAACCCAAGACCTGGACTCTGCGCAGCCGCCGCCGCGTCCGACGAACATGCCGTAAGATCGGAGCGCCGTCGGTGCGCGCCGCGTTGATGATTGGAGCGAATGCATGCCCAACGAACACCTGGTCGACAACATACGTGCCGCGATCGAGTGGGCGGCGCTGGGAATCGAGATCCTCGGCGCCGTGATCATCGTCGCCGGCGTGCTCAGGGTTGCGATCACCCGGGGCACCGTTCGATTCCTGATGAAACTCGACGAGCCGGGCGCCTACGAGGGCTACAAGCATCAGATCGGTCGTTCGCTGTTGCTGGGGCTGGAATTCCTGGTCGCAGGCGATGTCGTCAGGACGGTCGCGCTGGAGCCCACGCTCGGCAACGTCGGGGCTCTGGGACTCCTCGTGCTGGTCCGCACATTCCTCAGCTGGACCCTGACGGTGGAGATCGAGGGTCGCTGGCCGTGGTACCCGCGGACGCCCATGCCTTTACGCAGTGCGGATCGGCCTCCCGCAGGAACCGAAGGACCTGCTCCCCGTTGAATCGCTTCTTCGCGTCCAGCCTCCCGCCATCCGCGGTCGGACACCCCCGTCTCGCTGCTCGATCCCGGGGGCAGGCGTCGGGCCCGAAACTCTTTCGGGAATCACCAATGCAAAGCCCCACGATGATCGCGGGGCTTCAGTGAATCACCACATCGCTGTGGGTTCATTTCGCTGCGTCACCGCAACGTGTACCGGCCTCTGATTACCGGCGTGGGGGTCGATCTGTCGTAAGCGTCATCTATAGAGTGCCTTCCCCGTCATCGTTTGCTGCAACATCGGCGCGACCTCGCGGTTGTGACCCCGGGGGTGTCGGCTTGCGGGGCGCGTCCCCCATCAGACCCGACACACGCGACCGGAATCGCCACCGCGAGCACCGATTCACGATTCGCATCTCATGCGATTTCAGACTACGCCGAGCAGAAGAGAGTTTCAAGCGGCGTGCGTGGATGTCCAGACGAGCGGTGATGGGGCGTGGACCTATCAACGGCGATGAATCGAAGTGCGCCCGTTCACGTCGGATTCGCAGTGGACGCGTCTTGACCAAGATCAAGTCTGCCAAGCCCAAGTCTGGGAACAATCGCGAATGGAGGCAAAATCCATGGCGCACCGTCCATGAATACCGAACTCATCGCCCAGACATGGCGGGCGCTCGGCGACCGGCAGTCGCAATTCATCGAGGCCTTCTACGATCGCCTCTTCGAGCGCTTCCCCGGCTATCGAAAGCTGTTCCCGCACCAACTGCGCCCCGCTCACCTCCAAAAGATGGTGCTCACGCTGGCGCTGCTTGCAGATCTCTCCGACGATCGGACCGCGATTGCGCCGCGTCTGCACAAGCTCGGTACTGCGCACAAGCCGTACGACCTCGAGCTGCACGACTTCAACAATTTCAAGGCAGCGTTCATCGAAGTCCTCGGGCCGCAATTGGGCAGGCATTGGACAGCGGCTGCTGCAGAGGCATGGAACGATGCGTTCGACGTCGTGCTCATCCCCTTGCTGCGCGAGGGAATGCATGGCCATCCTGAACACGGACGCCGAGCGTTAGCAGCCAGCTGATTTCTTTCCGGAGGCGTTGGCTTGTGCCGGGAAGCGCCGCAATGGCGCCTCGCGCTTCATCGCAGCCATTGATCGGCGCCAGGCGGCATCCGCGTGCTGCGACGCGCTTGGCGCCCGGCGCTCAGTGCCGCGTGCCGCCTTTCGCGGGGCCCCTTGTCCTGGCCGGCACGGCTTCGACGGACAAGGTGAAGCTGCGCTGCTCGTTCGGGTTCAGCGCGCCGACGCCAATGAGCTTGTGCGCGATCTCTTCGCCGCGATCATTGCGGATCGACACGACGACCGTGTACTCCCAGGGTTCGCCTTCGGCCGGATGGCGAATGCTGCCTTCGATGCGCAGCGGCGTGAGCGCCGGCGCCGGGACCTCATCGCTGCCGGCAACGAAGCGCAGGTAATGCCGGCAGGCCGGACACACGGCTGCGCTTTCGAGGATGGTCTCCCGACAGTGCGGGCATGGGCGGGTTGCCCCCGGGGTGCCCGGGCGCGCGCTGCTCATGAACCGGTGCCGATCTCCGCGTCGTGGATCCTGGCGAGCTTGCCGGCTTTCGGGACCTTGCCTTCGTCCCAGCCGAACTCGGCCTGACCGCGCATGCGGGCGCCGGCCGCGACCGTCAGCGAACCGGCCTTCAGGTCGCCCACCACCACGCCGGTCTGCAGCAAATCGACCAGCGAGGCCTGCTCGACATTGCCCTCCAGATCACCGGCGATCGTGACCTTGTCGGCGCGTACGCTGCCGGTGACCTTGGCTCCGGCCTCGATGGTGAGATCGCCCTGGACGCTGACGTCACCCTTGAATTTACCGGCAATGCGTACGCTGCCGCCACCTTCGATCTTGCCTTCGATGGTGATGTCGGAGGCGATCAGCGATTCCTTGCGGGTCGGGGCAGTGTCGGCGCGCGCCGCGGGAGCAGCCGTCGGGGCGGGAGCAGGGGCGGGCGTCAGTTCGGGCCTCGCCGGAGTGTCGTACCGGGCCGGCTCCTTCGTTTCGGGGGAGGGCGTGGGGGGTTGCCGGGTGGCAGTGTTGTCTTTCCAGATGGACATGGCGTGGGCCTATCGGGAGGGTCGATGGGTGGGGACGGCGGCTGGCGACGCCGTCCTATGCCAGTGTCATGCAGCTGTATGACATTGTCAAGCCGGCTGCCCTTCCCGCGGCTTGTTTTGCGACCGGAGCGCTTCCAGTTCCTGGTCTTCGATCTCGCGTTTTTTCTGCAGCTGCCGCTGTCTCTCCAGGTGGAGCTGCTCCAACCGCTCCTGCTCGATCTGCCGCTTCTTCTCCTGCTGCTTCAGCAGTTCCTGCGGCCTCTGTCGCTCCAGCTCCTCGGCACTCGGCTCCTCCTGCATCGAAAGGGCGAGTCCTGCCGATGCCGGCTCGCCACGCGGGCTCTTGAGCTTGATGTTGAGGCGCAACTCGTTGGCAGAGTCCGCATTGCGGATCGCCTCTTCGTAGCCGATGTGGCCCTCGTTGTAGAGCTCGAACAGCGCCCAGTCGAACGTCCGCATGCCGAGCTCTCGCGACTTGGACATGATGGCCTTGAGTTCGTGGAACTCGCCCTTGAAGATGCGGTCGGCGATCGTCGGTGTATTGATCAGGATCTCGATGGCCGCCTTGCGCCCGATGCCGTCCGAGGTCCGGATCAGGCGCTGCGAAATGATGGCGCGAAGGTTCACCGACAGGTCCATCAGCAGCTGATTGCGCCGCTCTTCCGGGAAGAAGTTGATGATGCGATCGAGCGTCTGGTTCGCATTGTTGGCGTGCAGGGTGCCGAGGCAAAGATGCCCGGTTTCGGCGAAGGCGATGGCGTGCTCCATGGTTTCCGTATCGCGGATCTCCCCGATGAGGATCACGTCCGGTGCCTGACGCAGGGTGTTCTTCAACGCATCGTGCCACGAGTGGGTGTCCACGCCGACTTCCCGGTGGGTCACCAGCGAATTCTTGGACCGGTGAACGTACTCGATCGGATCCTCGATCGTGATTATGTGCCCCGACGACGTGGAATTGCGATGATCGATCATCGCGGCGAGCGAGGTGGATTTCCCTGAGCCGGTCGCGCCCACGACCAGCACGAGGCCGCGCTTGGTCATGACGATATCCTTCAGCGTGTCCGGCAGGCCGAGTTTCTCGAACGTCGGAATCTCGGATGCGATGGTCCGGATGACCATGCCGACCTGTTGCTGCTGGACGAAGACGTTCACGCGGAAGCGGGAAACACCGGGGAGGGAAATCGCGAAATTGCACTCGAGATCCTTCGCGAACTCCTCGCGCTGGCGCTCGTTCATCAGCGCCTGGGCGAACATTCGCGTGACGTCTCCCGAGAGTTTCTGCGCGGTCAGCGGCTTCATCTGGCCATGGGCCTTGATGCTGGGCGGGAAGTCGCTGGAAATGAACAGGTCGGAGCCGCCGGCGGCCTGCATGGCGGCCAGCAGCTTGTGCATGTGAGCGCGGGCTTGCTCTTCGCTTACGTTCGACATTGGAGTCCTGGCGGCGCAACGAAAGTTGATCGATCGGGTCGGAGGGCGCCGGCGCCCCAATGAGGTGCGTAGGTGCCAACCCGAAAGCCCTATGCAGGAATTGGTCCAGGCGCGGTGGCTGGGCCGCAATCAGCGCCTTTGTCGGGTAACGCGCCGAATGCGCAGGCCGGCTGCCCCGGGGGCAGGCGGGTCGATCTGACGCGTTGCGGCAGCTGCCATCGTCCTGGCGCGCCCGCCGCTCGCGCGACGCCGATCGAATTTCAGGACCCGGGCTTCAGGGCAGCCTCCGGCCATCCCCGGGTCGACGCCGAGTCCGAGAAGTGCGCCAGGATGAGGCGATTTCCGGGCAGATGCGCCCTCGCGCCGCCGCCGCGAACGTCTGGCGGATCAAGTCCATGGACGCACGCGCCTCCGCGACACGCTCCGGCGCAGCCTGGTGTCCCAAGCGCCCCGGGCGATGACTCGCGTTGCCGTCAACGACTTACGCTGCACGGGTTGCGGAAATACTGCGACCACCCATCGGCGGTGTTTCCTGCGGCGGGGCAGCCGGGCCCAGCCCGTATTTCGACATGATCTCCAGGAGTTTCACTCGATCAGGCGGCCCGCCGGCATTGGCAACGGTTCCGACGTCGACAAAATACTGCTCGCCGATGTCCGGCGTAAGCATGATCAGGGCGCGAACCGTCTCGGGGGTCCGATTGATGAAATGATGTACGGCCCCGCGGGGTGTCGACATCCAGTCCCCGGGCTTCAGATCACGAGACTCCTCGTCAACCGTGTACCTGAGCGTGCCCTCCAGCACATAGACGCACTCCTCGTTGTTGGTGTGGCTGTGGGGTGGGGGGACGATGGACCCGGGAGGGACCGTCAATTCGAACACGCCCAGCCCGCCGCTCTTCGCGCCGTCCACCAGATAGCGAATTTCCAGCTTGCCCACTTTGACGACATTCCCGCGCATGACTTTCTCCTGTGTCGTTCGGCGAACCGTGTTGCGGTGCGCAACTGCACTCTAGTCAGTTGCAAGGAATGGATAAATAGTGTTTATTGAAATTCATTGTTGCAGGAATGGGTCCAATGAAGGGTGAGCTGGCCAGCATGAGCGTGTTCGCAGGGGTCGTGGAGGCGAAGAGCTTCTCCGCCGCCGCGGACAAGCTCGGCATCTCGAAATCGCTTGCGAGCAGGCACGTGAGCGCGCTCGAGCGCTCACTGTCGGTGAAGCTGCTGAACCGTTCGACGCGCAAGCTCAGCCTGACGGAAGCCGGCGCCACGTTCTACGAACACTGCGCCCGGATCGTGCAGGAGGCCGAGCTTGCCGTGCAGCGCGTGACCCAGATGCAGTCCGAACCCGCCGGTCTGGTGAGAGTGACGGCGGTGCCGGCGTTTGCGGTACGGCATCTGTTGCCCGCACTCACCGATTTTCACCAGCGATATCCCAGGATTCAGGTCAAGCTCTCTTGCAGCAACCGCACGTCGGACCTGAGCGCCGAGGGCTTCGACCTCGGCATCCGGGTGTCGGCGCATCCGGCCCCCAACCTGGTGGCGCGAAAGCTCGCCGTCAACCGGGCCGTGCTTTGCGGCTCCCCGGCGTATCTCAGGGAGCACGGGGTGCCGCGCCAGGTCGAGGACCTGCGCAAGCACGACTGCATACTCTTCCCGCCCCTTGCGCCCAAGGGAGTCTGGACGTTCCGGCGAAACGAGCAGAAGTATTCCGTGGCGGTTCGGGGTACGCTCGAAACCGACGATATGGATGCAGTTCGATCGGCGGTCCTCGGCGGCTTGGGCATCGGCCTGCTTCCGAGTTACATGGCGGGGGAGGACTTGCGGGAGGGGCGCCTGGTGCCGCTGCTGCGCCGGTTCCAGGCAGGGCCCGGGAGCAGCATCTACCTGGTCTATTTGCCCAATCGCACGCTGTCGTCGCGCGTGCGCGCGATGATCGACTTTCTCGTGGCGCGGTTCGCGCCCACGCCGTCCTGGGAAGTGGGGTGGTGACAGTCCCGGTCCAGGACCGCGGCCGGCGGTCGTGCGACTTCAGCGGGGCTGGACGCGCCGTAGGTCCGCGGGAACGCGGCCTTGCGCAACCCTCTGTCCGCCTCGAGGTGCCTTGGGCGGACCGGGCCGGTTCGCGTGGTGCTTCCCGGAACGGGCGGCAGGACCATAGCCAGGATAGCCATAGCCAGCATAACCGTAGCCGCCATAGCCATAGCCCAGGTAGTCGTAGGCAGGGACATAACTGACGGACGGTGCGGCTCCGGCATTGCCTTGCGCGACGTCCAGTTCCCTGCGTCGCAGGTCGAGCTCTTCGCGTCGAAGCGCAGCGTTCGCTTCGTCGACATTCCGTGCGGCGGCGCGTCGATCGAATTCGGCATTGGCGCGATCCAGGCGATCGATCGCGGACAGGTCAGGGGCGCCCGGTCGTATGTCGACGACTGCGCCGCCATCGCAGGGGAAATCCTGATAGGTGACCGCGCCGCTGGGAGACTTGCACTTGTAGACGGCAGCGTCGGCGACCGACGCCAAGACCAGCGCGATGGTCCCGATGCCCAGTGCGAATGTGCGTGCTGCGCTCGAACTGCACATGTTCCGCCACCCTCGAAGCGGGTTACCCAGCCATGATACGCGACCGCGAGGTGTCGGCATGCATCGGGCGCGGCCGTCCTGGTGCTACCGGAACAACTTGTCGATATCGAACAAGGTGGCCAGACCCATCACCGCAAAGATGGCCGCCGCGATGGAATGGACCAGCTTCATCGGGATCCTTGCGGCGAACCTGTTGCCCACAAAGACTGCGGGCACGTCCGCCAGCAGCATTCCGCAGGTCGTGCCAGCGATGACCATCAGCGGCGCGCCATAGTGGGCCGCCAGGGCAATCGTGGCGATCTGGGTCTTGTCGCCCATCTCCGCCAGGAAAAAGGTGATCAGGGTCGCACCGAATACGCCAAGGCGGCGAGCGACCTGTGTTTCCTCCTCCTCGATCTCATCGGGGATCATCGTCCAGATCGCCATCCCGATGAACGAAAGCCCCAGAACCCATCGCATGACGTCGGGGCTGACGACCGACGTGATCCACGCGCCCAGGGCGCCCGCCAGTCCGTGATTGACGAGCGTGGCACACAGGATGCCCGCGATGATCGGCAGGGGTTTCTTGAATCGAGCGGCGAGGATGAAGGCGAGTAGCTGGGTCTTGTCGCCGATTTCCGCCAGCGCGACGACCCCTGTAGAGACGAGAAACGGTTCCAATCCTGGGCTCCTGGGCCGGAACGATACCGATGACCACGAAGCTCCCCGGCCACTGCGGAGCCAACATGGTCAAAGGTCTCGCCAAGCTGGAAGCCGCTTGCGCCATGACCTGAAGGTCAAGTGTGTTGACGCAGGCCCTCTCGCCGAAGCGAAAGGCGACTACTCCCCGATGACAGGAAGCATTGTACCCGCGGGGCGCCGCTGCAGCCCGCGGCTGGCCCTCCGGGCTTGCGAGCAGGGGACGTGGTGCAACGACCGCGCAGCATGCGCGCGCCTGCCACAGCCACTTCGAAGCCGGTCCTTGTTCCACGCGGATCAGCGCGGGCTATAATAACAAACGTGACTAACACGAACGCTACCAACGTGGATCCACTTCGCAATTTCGGTTTCATGCTCAGGGACCTGAGCCGGCGGTACGGCCTTCGCTTCGAGCAGAGGGCGCGCGAGATTGCCCTGACCCTTCCCCAGTGCAAGGCGCTGGTGCGCCTGGAAAGGAATGAGGGGGTGAGCCAGGCCCGTCTCGCCGAACTGGCCGATGTGGAGCCGATGACGATGGTGCGCATCCTCGATCGGATGGAGGCCGATGGATTGCTCGAACGGCGCGCCGACCCCGACGACCGGCGCGCGCGTTGTCTGTATCTGACGCGCAAGGCCAGACCGCTGCTCGACGAGATATGGCGCCTGGCCGATCTCACCCGCAGCGAGGCTTTCGCCGGCATCACGCAACGGGAACGCGAGGCGTTCATCGACGTCCTGACGCGCATCTACGCGAACGTCTGCGCCCTCAAGGACCAACCGATCGATGCGGGTGAGGTCAAGCGGGCGAAGGGCCTCGACAAGGCTGCTTCGCCCTCCCGCAAGATCCGACCGAAGCCCTAGTCATGGACCCATCCAGGCCAGACAGCCGCCACCCGCGCGCCGGGCGACCCTCCGCGTCACGCAATCTTCGCGGGCGGCTACGTGTTCCACTCATGATCCTCGGCCTCGTGGTCGTCGCCGCGGTCGCCGCCTACGTCTACCTGACGGGGGGGCGTTACGAAGCCACCGACGACGCCTACGTGAAGGGAGCGCGCCTCGCGATCAGTGCAAACGTCGCGGGCCGCGTCCACGAGGTGGACGTTCACGACAACCAGGCCGTCCGCAAGGGCGAGGTCCTGTTTCGACTGGATGACGCGCCGTTTCGGATCGCGGTCGACGAGGCTCGCGCGAAGCTCGCCGCGGCGCGGCTGCAGGTCGAAGCGGTGAAGGCCAACTATCGCCAGCGGCTGTCGGAGCTCAAATCGGCGCAGGACACCGTCGCGTACCAGGAACGCGAATACGCGCGGCAGCGGCGGCTGCTCGCGTCGGAGATTGCGTCGCAGGCGCAGGTGGATCGCGCCCTGCATGCGCTGGAGGATGCGCGCGCGCAGGTGGCCGCCACCCGGCAGCGGATCGGCGCGGTCCTCGCCAGCCTCGGCGGCGACCCGAACATCGCGCTTGAGCGTCACCCGCTGGTGGAGGAAGCGCAGGCCGAGCTCGATCGCGCAAAGCTGAACCTGTCGTACACCGTCGTCAGCGCGCCCAGCGACGGGATCGTCACGCGCGTCGAGCAGCTCCAGGTCGGCAGCTACATCGGCGCGTCGGCACCGGTGTTTGCGCTGGTGTCGACCGGCGATGTCTGGATCGAGGCCAATTTCAAGGAAGACCAGCTCGCGCACATGCGCGTCGGCGAGATCGCGAGCGTGCACGTCGACAGCTATCCGGACAAGACCTTCAAGGCGAGGGTGGCCAGTCTGAGTCCGGGCACCGGATCGCAGTTCTCGGTGTTGCCGCCCGAAAATGCGACCGGCAACTGGGTCAAGGTCGTGCAGAGACTGCCGGTGCGGCTGGAGCTGGAAAGGCCCGACCCCGCGTATCCGCTGCGTGCCGGTCTGAGCGCCGACGTCAGCGTCGACACCCGGTACCAGCGCCATCTCTTCGGGCCGGCGGAAGCACACGAGGTCGCGGCACCCGGTTCGGCCCGATGAGCGAAACCGGCGACGCGATTGCCGCCGGCGACGACGCTTCGCCGGCGCCGCATCGAGTGCTGATCACCATCTCGGTGATGCTGGCCTCGATCATGCAGGCGCTCGACAACACGATCGCCAACGTCGCGCTGCCGCGCATCCAGGGATCGCTGTCGGCGACGCAGGATCAGATGGCGTGGGTGCTGACCTCCTACATCATCGCCGCTGCGATCATGACGCCGCTGAGCGGCTGGCTGGCTGGCCAGGTCGGCCGCAAGCGGGTCTTCCTCTTCTCGATTGTCGGATTCACGATCGCATCGGCGCTGTGCGGGCTGGCCCAGTCGCTGCCGGAAATCGTGATCTCACGTCTGGTCCAGGGGTTGTGCGGTGCCGCCCTGATACCGATGTCCCAGGCCGTGCTCCTCGACATCAACCCGCATTCGCAGCATGCGCGGGCAATGGCGATCTGGGTGATGGGTGTCACTATCGGCCCCATTCTCGGTCCGGCCCTCGGCGGGTGGCTCACCGAGAGCTACAACTGGCGCTGGGTCTTCTACATCAACGTTCCGTTCGGGGTCCTGTCGTTCCTCGGCATCCTTGCATTCATGCCGGAGACCCTGATCCGGAAATCCCGCTTCGATTTCTTCGGTTTCGCGACGTTGAGCTTCGCCATTGGCGCGTTCCAGCTGATGCTCGACCGCGGCCAGCTCAAGGACTGGTTCAATTCGACCGAGATCTGGGTCGAGGCTTGCGTAGCCGGCACCGCGCTGTACCTGTTCGTCGTCCACATGCTCACGACCACCAAGCCGCCGTTCGTGAGCCCCGCCCTGTTCAAGGATCGCAACTTCGTCACGGGCAACGTCTTCATCTTCACCGTCGGCGTCGTCCTGTTCGCAACCCTGGCGCTGCTGCCGTCGATGTTGCAGGACCTGCTGAATTACCCGGTCGTGCTGACCGGACTGGTCACCGCGCCACGCGGCATCGGAACCCTGGCCGCGATGCTGATCGTCGGCCGGCTCGTTGGCAGGATCGATACCCGGCTCATCATCATGGCGGGCTTCGCCATCACCGCCGTGTCGCTCTGGAACATGACCGGCTTCTACTTGCAGATGGACACGGCGCCGATCGTCTGGTCCGGGCTCGCGCAGGGCCTGGGTACGGGCTTCGTCTATGTTCCCCTCGCGGCGGCCACCTTCGCGACGCTGTCGCCGCGCTTCCGCAACGAAGGGACTGCCGTCTTCAGCCTGGTCCGGAACCTCGGCAGCAGCATCGGCATCTCGGTCGTCGAAACCCTTCTGGCGCGGAACATCCAGACAGTGCATTCGAGTCTCGCGGCCCATGTAACGCCGTTCGGCGACTTCATGCACCCGCAGTCGTGGTCGACCCTTCGGACCGTGCAGGGACTGGCGACGCTGAATGCGGACGTCACCCGGCAGGCGGCGATGATTGCCTATCTCGACGATTTCAAGCTGATGATGGTGCTCACCCTGTGTGCGATCCCTCTCGTGGCACTGCTTCGCCACGGATCTCCGCGCAAGGACGCCGAACCCGCGGTGATCGAATGAGATACCGAACCGATACTCTCGCGCGTCGTCCAGCCCGAGTTCGAATCTGCGTCCTGGTGACGGCTGCAACCGTTCTTGGCGGATGTGCGGCGGGCCCTGACTTCACCCGCCCGGAGCCACCGCACGCGGAGCGCTACACGGAGCGTCGACTCGCGATCGAGGACAGTGCGGTCGGGGACGCGTCGGCGCAGCATCTGCAGCTGGGCGAGAAGCTGGTCGGCGACTGGTGGGGGCTCTTCCGCTCGGACGCGCTGGATGCCGTGGTCCGGCGGGCGCTGACGGGTAATCGCACGCTGGCCGCGGCGGCGTCGACGCTTGCCCAAAGCCGTGAGCTGGCCGCGGCGGAGGCCGGCTCGCTGTATCCGCAGGTCGACCTCGCAGCGGGAATCGGGCGGCAGAAGTACGGCGCCGAATTCCTGGGAACACTGCCCAAGCCGCCACCTTTCACCTATTTCGCCATCGGTCCGACGGTCAGCTATGCACTCGACTATGCCGGTGGCGTCGCGCGGTCGGTCGAGCAGCAATACGCGCTCGCGACCTACCGGCAGGAGCAGCTCGACGCGGCCTATCTCGCGGTCACGGGCCATGCGGTGATGCTGTCCCTGAGGATCGCGGGCCTGCGTGACCAGATCGCCACGGTCGAGGACCTGCTGGACCGGGATCGCGAGAACCTCGCCCTGGTCAGGAAAGCATTCGAGGCGGGATCGGTGTCGCGCGTCGACATCGTCAGTGCCGAGAGCCAGCTCGCCAGCGATACGACATCGCTGCCGCCGCTGCGGCAGGCGCTGAGCGTCGCCCGGCACGCGCTTGCAATCGTGCTCGGGCATTCGCCGGCAGACGCGGCGGTACCCGAGCTTGATCTGGCGCAGCTCGACCTGCCCACGGCGCTCCCGGCGAGCCTCCCGTCGGAGCTTGCGCGCCGGCGCCCCGACATCCTTGCTGCCGAGGCGCAGCTGCACGCGGCGACGGCCGCGGTCGGCGTCGCCGATGCCAACCTGTATCCCCACATCCTCCTGACTGCGTCGACCGGGCAGCAGGCCACCGATTTCAGTCACCTGTTCGAACGGGCGAGCAACGTCTGGGGCCTGGCGGGCGCGTTGGTCGCGCCCCTGTTCGACGGCGGCACGCTTCGCGCCGAGCAGCGGGCTGCCGTCGATGCGATGCATGCGACCGCGGCCAACTATGAACAGACCGTGTTGATCGCCTTCGGGCAGGTGGCCGACGCGCTGGAAGCGCTGGACCACGACGCCGAGCAGCTCGAAGCCCAGGCGCAGGCACAGGATTCCGCCCGCGCCAACGTCGACCTGACACGAAGGAGCTACCACGAGGGCAATGTCGGCGTGCTGCAGGTGCTCGACGCCGAGCGTCTCTATCAGCGTGCCCGACTGGGCTACGTGCGCGCGAACGCGCAGCGCTACCTGGACACGGCGCAGCTGTTGCTGGCACTGGGCGGTTCGCAGCCCGAGGCCGTGGCCGCAACACCCGAGGGAACGAGTCATGAGACGTTACGCTGATCTCCTCGCCGATGCGTCGCAGCGCGTGCGTGAAATCCAACCCTGGGATCTCAGCAGGCAGCTGAAGCACGACCAACCACCGCTGGTGCTCGATGTCCGCGAGCCGGCGGAGTTTGCCGTGGCGCAAATTCCGGGCTCGATCAACGTCCCCCGCGGCGTGCTCGAGCAGGCCTGCGAGTGGGACTATGACGAGACCGTTCCCGACCTGGCGGCCCGGCGCGATCTGCCCATCGTGATCGTGTGTCGCTCGGGCAATCGTTCGCTGCTTGCCGCCGACGTGATGCGCCAGATGGGGTTTGCCGACGTGGCATCGCTCAAGACCGGCGTGCGCGGCTGGAACGACTTCGAACAACCACTGATCGATGCCGAGGGACGCGCTGTCGATGGCGACGAGGCGGAGCGCCGGCTTTCGCCGCACGTGCGCTCGGAGCAGCGCCGCCCGGCTTGAGGCCGCACCGCGATCAGGGCGCGGCTCCCGGCTTCCCTCGGCATGAAGCCGCGGCTTGACCGCCTCCTCAACGAGCGCGAATACTTGCCGAAGTCCCGTTGGAATTCCGGTGGTGGCCATGACGGATTGCCGAACCGCGGTGCGGAGCGTGATCGTCGACAACGGTCCCGGTTCCCCCGTCGAGTTGCAGCTGCTGACTCCAGCCCTCCACAGCCAGTGGGTGGGATGGTCGTGCGCTGTCACCGGCACCTTGCGGGTCCGCGCCAAGGGCAGGACGATCGAATCCATCCGGGCAATGGCCTACTCCACGATCCTCGACGAGATCGCGCCGGAATGTTCGCCAGGCGGGAACCTCTATCGATTCGGTGGCTTGATCAGCACCTTCGGCCTTTCGCGGCGCAACGAGATCGTGCTGAACGTGCTGCTGCAGGGCGGCGAGAACTTCACCGCATGCCGGATCGAGGTCGAGTGCGATCTTCCGCGGCCCCGGCCGAGCGCGTATGCGCCGATCCTGGTCAATGCGCTGCCCCGGTCCGGCACGACATGGCTTGCGTCCTTGCTGTCGGAACATCCCGAGGTCGTGATCCATCGGAAGTATCCATTTGAGGTACGACAGTCCGTCTACTGGATGAGCCTGCTGAGAATTCTCACGAATCCCTACAACAACCACAAGGAGCAGCGTGAGATGAAATTCGTCGCCGATCGGAACGTCACCGGCGGCAGCCCTTACTACACCGGTTTCCTGGAGGATCTCGTTCCGTGGTACGCGACGACCTATGGCGAGGAACTCGCGGACTTCGTCCGGAGAATGATCGAGAAGTTCTATCGCAACATCGAGGACATCGACGGTGCCGGGAAGGGCGCTGCGCGATATTTCGTGGAGAAGTTTCCTGGACGGGTGCCGGCGATCACCATGCGGTGGGTCTTCCCCGCGGTCAGGGAGCTCTATCTGATCCGCAATCCGTTTGATGTCTTCCGGTCGATCTTCCGCTTCAACAGAAAGCGTGGCTATCCGGACTTTGGCGAGGAGACGTTCGGACGGTCCGAGGCGCTGTTTCGGCACGTGGCCCTGGAAAACCGCGAGAACCTCATGTTCTTCGAGCAGCGCTGCGCCGAGGGCGGCGGCATGATCGTCAAGTACGAAGATCTGGCGGCAGATCCGCAGGAAACCTTGTCGCAAGTCCTGATGGCGCTCGGCATCGACCATTCCGACCGGGTGATCCAGTCGATGGTCGAAGGCGCCCGCCGGAGGCAGTTTCCGGACCACGTCACGAGCGGATCCGCATCGGCGGAACGGGACCTGGATCTCACGGCTCGGGAGGAGGCGTGGATCTCGCAATACTTCGCCGACTTCCTGAAGAGATTCTACGCGCGAGGGTAGGAGGTCCGGCGCGCGCATCCGCTTTCGTCAGCTCGGCAGGGCGTATGGCACCTGTGGCGCACGCCGCGACCCCGGCAGCAGCGGCGCGGAAGGGTCCGGCGCCGCCGCGCCGCCGGGTCCTGACACGCTCTGTCCGCCCTATTCGAGCTCTATAGCGTCGTTGATTGCCGCGATTCCCGCCTTTGCGCATGCCTCGTCGCTGTCCCCACCGGGCGCGCCGGACACGCCGATGCCCCCGACGATGGAACCTTTGGCGCGGATCACGACACCACCACCCACCGCGATGACGTTGGGGAGTTGGCGAATGCCGCTCGAGGGCTTGCCCGCCTGCGTGGTCTCCGCAAGCTCGGTGGTGTCGGTACGGAAGCTGACCGCAGTCGACGCCTTGTTGATCGCGGTCTGCGGGGTGTGCGCTCCGGCAAGGGGATCGCGCAACATCACCAGCGGTTGGCCTCCGCGATCCACCACTGCGACCGCGACGGTGAAGCCATCCTTCTGGCAGCGCGCGAGCGCGGCTTGTGCCGCCTGCTGCGCGCCGGCGACCGAAAGCGACATGAAGTTTTCCAGCATCTTCTCAGCGGCGGCCGGCGCCGCCATGCCCAACGCCGCTGCGGCTACGGTGGTGATCAGGACTGATCGGGTCGCAAGCATCGTGCCTCCTTGTTGGATCGGCAGGTCGCGTGAGCGAGGTTGGCTTCGCCACGCGAACCGGGGAGCCTCTTCATCCGGATGCGCCACGATAGCCATCGACGTGGGCGGAGATGTTGCGAAAGATCAAGCAATGCGCAGGTGTCTCGGAAGCTGGACACGATCGCCGCACGGAGAGACGACGTGTCAGAGCGGGCCGGCGGTGCCGCCCGGGGTCGATACGGCGGCACGGTAGGCGTGCCACGACGCGTGACCGATCACCGGCCCCAGGACCGGCAACCCGGCGAACCACGGCAGCAGCGCGAGCGCGACCAGCGCCGTGATCAGCGCACCCCACAGCAGCATCACCGGTGTCTGGGTGAGTACGACCCGCAGGCTCGTCAGGCCGGCCGTGATGGCGTCGGTCTGGCGGTCGAGGATCATCGGGATCGACACCACGCTGACCGAGAAAATGATTCCCGCGAAGATCGCACCTATGCCGAGCCATGCCAACGTGAACCCGATGTTCGCGGGACTCGTCAATGCCAACAGCGAACCGCGCAGGTCGGGCATGCCGTCGAAGCTCAGCGCGAATATCACCAGCGTCGCCCGGGCCCACAGCAGTTCCAGCACCAAGAGTACGAGCCCGAAGATGCCGAGGGTGCCGGCCTTCGCCTCGAAGGCGAAGAGCGAGTCTCCGAGGTCGGGCTTCTCGCCGCGCTCCAGCCGCTGGCTGGCCCGGTACAGGCCCAGGCACAGGAACGGACCCATCAGGAGGAAACCCGCGGACAGTGCCATCACGTAGGCGGGGGCCGTCTCATAGACTTCCATCAGCGCCCAGCCCATGATCATGAAGCAGAAGCCGTAGAAAACTCCGATCAGCGGGCAGGATCGGAAGTCACGCCAGCCCAGCGCAAGCCAGCGCAGCGGGTCCGCGAGGGTCAGGCGAGACAGGACGATGTCCGTCGCGTCATCCGCGGCGGCAGGCGTCTCCTCGGCATTGAGATCAGTCTGGCTCACTGGACTGCCTTCGCGCTGCGCACTCCGGTATTCGGCCTCGGGCCTGGCCATCCTGCTCATTGCCGTAGCGCTATGTTCGACGTTGGTCGGGGAAGGTGCCGCAGAGTTTGCGCGGCGTCAACCCGTCGCGGTGCGCTGCGGCGCACTATCCCGGGAGTTGCCCGCACCGGGTGATCGATGAAAGTCGGGATGCCACGCTGTCGCGTTCGCGATGCCCGGCCAGTGGCCGTGTCCGCCGACGATTCAACGGAGCAGTGGGAATGAGGTCCAGGGTCTGGTGCGTCGTGATCGCGCTCGTGTTCGCCGCGGATGTGGTGGCCGCCGATTTCGGGACCAAGGGCGGGCCGGAACCTGCCAACATCGACGAGATTGCGCATGTCCTTCGCGAGGACCCCTACGACATCGAGTTGCTGATCAGCTATGGCACCTCCAAGGGTGGTTCGGCGGGGCACCTCGCCCTGGCCATCCGCGACCAGGCCCCCGGCGATGACCTGGTCTACACCGCCAACTTCTACGCGGACCGGGCGCGCAAGCATGCCGAGGGCTTCTACACCGACGACCTCATGGTCAGGATTCCGAAGAAGGAGTACCTGTTCAAGACGACTTCGTCGCTCGGGGACACGGCCTCGTTCGGCCTCGACTTCGGCGAGGTCTACAAGCGGTCGGTGATCGGCGTGCGCGTCTACGGCGTGCCGGAGGCGGAGAAGGAAGCCCTCGCCGCGTATTTCGCCCGGATCAACGACGACTATCACCACCGGGTCAGGAACACCGAGTACCACGCCGGCGAGGTCAAGTACGACTACCTGCGCCTGAACTGTGCCAAGACCATCGGCTCGGCATTCAAGTTCGGCGCCGGGTACCGGGATCTCGATGTCACGAGCGCGAAGCTCCTGGCCGGCCGGAGGGTGGTGGCGGCCGCCAACGCGAACATTCCCACCGAGATGGCGATGAAGCTCCTCGAGCAGTGGAACGCGCGCGGGTACAGGATGGACGGGGTGCTGTACAGGAAGTACGAGGGCTCGACCTACGTCGATCCGCATGACGAGGAGAAGGTGGCGTTCAAGGACCTGCCGAACCGCTTTCCCTCCGTCCTGTCACGCGATTTCCGGAAGGAGCAGGGCCATTACGAAGATGTCGACAATCTCTTCGCGATGTACCTCCTCTACAACATGGGCAGGTACAGCGTGCGCGTGAACGACCAGACGAAGCTGCTCGAGATCGAGGCGAGCAAGAGTGCCATGCCCTATCCGGAAGCGGCCGAGCTTGCTGCGGAGAGCGCCAGGTCGGACAGCGAGGGCTTCAGTCGGCGCGTGCCGTTCAGGCCGAAGGGGAAGGAGATCGGGGCGCCCACGGTCAATGGCAGCAATGGCCCCGTGCCCCAGGCGCCCGTGGACGACGACGTCGGTGCCGTGAGGCCCGGCAGCGGTACCGGGACGCCGTCCCCAAGGTGAAGAAGGGCCTGCGGACGCGGCCATCTGCCGACCTTTAGTCCTGCTGGTACTCGGGCAGCGGCTTGCCGCAGTGCTTGCAGAACTGCGCCTCGGCGTCGTGACCGAATGCACGCTGTCGAGGACGACCACCACGACGCTGGCGATGATCGCCACGATCAGCAGGAGATCGAACCACCGACCGGTGCGGGTGTCGGATTCGAAGATGATCGTGCGGGCCCGCAGCCGCCACGAGGCCGTCGGCTTGCCGAAACGCGCGGCCACCTCCGATTGCGCGATCGAAGCGTCCGCTGCGCGGGTCTCGGTGGCCCATGCGAACTTGCGAAGTGCCGATCCCGGATCGCGGTATGCTGCCCGATTCGATACGGTGATCAACGCGAGGCGTCGGCCGGTCGCGCGCCACGACGCTTCCATTTCCCTCACGGATGAACCGGCTGAGCGACCCGCCCAAGCGGCACGATGTCGTGACGATCCCGATCCTCTGGATCGCGGTCCTGCTGTCGATCCTCGTCCACGTCGCCGCCTTGTGGGTCGTGCTCACGCGAGCGCGGCCTCTCGCGATGAACGCTTCCGAGCGGGGTCGAGCCAGTACCCTCGCGGTGCAGCTCGCGCCACGCGCGGCCCCGGCCGTGAGCGCCGCTCCGGCGCCGCCGCCGCCGAGGATCGCATTGCGAGCCGCGCCGCGCCCGGTCATCCGTCCGCCGCGTGAAAAGCCCTCCGCGCCGCGGCCGGCCATTCCGAAGGCGCCCCCGCCGCCGCTGGCCGTGCCCGACCGATCCGCGCCGCGTTCGGTGGCGCCCGAGGCTCCGGCCGCGCCGGCACCGGCACCCAACGTGATGCCGCCGCCACCCGCCGTGGACCTGGCCGCGTACATCGCAGCCCAGCGGCGCGCCCGCGGGGAAGCGCCGACGCCGTCCGTCGGCCAGGAGGGCAATGAGCCCCAGGAAACCGAGCGGGAGCGCCGTAACCGGATCGCCGCCGCAAATCTCGGTCTCGACCGTACGCCGACCTTCGGCCGCGATCCGAGGAATGCGGGTGGAATGTTCCAGATCACGGAATTGAACTACGACAACGCGGAGTTCTATTTCTTCGGTTTCGACAAGGACATCAACCGCAACGCCAAGCAGCGGATCGAGGTGCGCAAGGGCGACAACAGCGACATCCGGATCGCCGTCGTGCGCAAGATGATCAGCATCATCCGCGAGAACGTGTCGGGCGATTTCACCTGGGTGTCGCAGCGACTGGGGCGTCAGGTCAGGTTGTCCGCGCGTCCGGAGGACAACGCCGAGCTCGAGGATTTCATCATGCACGACATCTTTCCGGATCCGCGCCAGCCGTAGGCTCGTCCTTGCTCGGGAAGTGGCAGGGACGCGCGAGGTCCGGCCTTCACGTTCGTGCCGCGAAAACTCGTTGACTGCTAGAATTCAGACGCTCCCGCGTCAGCGCAGTTCGACGTTCGCATCTTCGTCGTCTGCGTTTGGGCGAGCCCACTGCGAGGTCCCATGATCGATTCTTCCAATGACGCGGCGGACGACCCCGGTCTCGCCGTATCGGCAAGGATTCGCGCCCGCATCAAGCAGGCCGGGAGGCGATTCCACGCCAACGACAACATCGCCGAATTCCTCCGCCCGGGTGAAATCGATGCATTGCTCGACGAAGTCGAGGGCAGGATGCAAGGCGTCCTCGAGAGCCTGGTGATCGACACGGAGGGGGATCACAACACGCAGGGCACGGCGAGGCGCGTCGCCAGGATGTACCTGACCGAAGTGTTCCGCGGTCGCTACGTGGCGGAGCCGCCGGTGACCGAATTCCCCAACGTCGAGCATCTCAGCGAGCTGATGATCATCGGCCCGATCACGGTCCGCAGCGCGTGCAGCCACCACCTCTGTCCCATCCTGGGTCGCCTCTGGATCGGGGTCATGCCGAACGAACATTCAAACCTGATCGGCCTGTCGAAGTACGCCCGTCTCGCCGAATGGATCATGGGCCGGCCACAGATCCAGGAGGAAGCGATCGCGCAGATGGCCGACCTGCTGATGAACAAGGTGAGCCCGGACGGACTGGCGGTGGTCATGGAGGCCGATCACTTCTGCATGCACTGGCGCGGCGTCAAGGATGACAAGACCAAGATGCTGAACAGCGTGATGCGTGGTTCGTTCCTCAAGGATTCAGCCCTGCGCCGCGAGTTTCTTTCCCTCGTCACTCTGATCGACTGAGGTCGCCATGCTCGTCCGTCTTCTCTATGCCAGTCGTGCCAAGGCGCCGCTCACCGCCTCGGTTGTCGATTCGATTCTCGAGCAGTCCCGCGGGAACAATCCCAGGACAGGGGTCACCGGGATCCTCTGCTTCAGCAACGACCTCTTCATCCAGGTCCTCGAGGGAGGGCGTGACCAGGTCTGCGAGCTGTACAACACGATCGTGCGCGACGAGCGCCACGTCCACGTGCGCATCCTGAGCTACGAGGAGATTTGCGAACGCCGATTCGGCGGATGGACGATGGGACAGGTCAACATCGACAAGGTGAATCCGGCGCTGCTTCTCAAGTATTCCGAACGGGCGGAATTGGATCCCTTCATCTGCTCCGGTCAGGCATCGATGGCGCTGCTCGACGAGCTGATCGCGACTGCTTCCGTCGTCAGTCGCGGCGCGTGAGATGCGCCGGATTCCGTGAGGCAGCTTCTGGAGCGGATGGCACCGGGTGGTCGAGCGACGATGCTCTACGCCTCGAACGAGAACGGTGGGTACTCGTCACGCAGCAGCAGGAGGTACGACTCCACGCGCAGTGACCAGCGCAGGTACCCGACGGCGAATGGGTAGAGCCCCGCCGGATACGATCCAGTGAACAGGATCGCGAACCACGCAATCACTGCGGTGATGAACCAGGCGATGCCGAGGAAGAAAAGCACGATGGCGTGTGGGATCACATAGAAGATCCGCAGACCCACCGACCACTTGTTCCGCGGCATGTCCGGATAGGCGACCTCGTAGGTGACCGGGTAAGGGGCTTCGCCGAACGGCGGATATTCATCGCGCAGAAGGGCAATGTAGGCGACCGCGCGCGCCCGCCACGCCAGGAAGAAGCGGACGAAGTCCCAGAGCCCGCGCGGGTGGGCATTCGCGAAGAGAATCGCGAACCACGCGATGATTGCCATGATGCCGGCAACCACGCCGAGGACGCCACCGCCGCCCCAGTGGAAGCCCCACGCCCAGTTCCCGTGAGTGCCGGATTCCCAAACCCACCCACCACCGAGCGCGATGCCCGGCCCACCGACCAGGATCAGATGCGGGATTGCCAGAACGAGCCGGAAGAACACGGTGAGCCGGTTGCGATCGTGCACTTGCGGCTCGATGTCGTACACGACCGGGTAGGAGGCCGGTCCGCCTGCGGTGTCTGCCATCATCGTCCCATTATGCGCGCAACTTTCCTCGCGATCGCGACCGTCTTCTGCGCCGTCGGCGCAACTGCGGAGATCTGGCCGATGGCCATTGTCGAAGGAACCTGCTGGCGCACCGGTCCGGTACGATGAATGTCCTGACGTCGCATTGCGCTATTTGCAAACGGAGTCGACCTTGGGCACTTCGCTCCTGCTGGTATCGACGGCGACGCAGTGGCTCGGCACGGCACGCATTCCGCGCGCATTCGCCGAGGCCGGCTTCGAGGTGGCACTGCTTGCGCCGCCGAATTCGCTGGCCGAGAACAGCCGCTTCGTGGCCAGGATCGGGCACCTGCCGGACAATGCGACGCCGATCGATTGGGTGTTCGGGTTCGCCGCGATGGTCGAGGCGGCTGCACCTCGCATCGTCGTACCGTGCGACGACACGGCATTCCAGTTGCTCGGGCAACTCGCCCTGCACAGGCCGCCTGCAATCCCGCCGGCGCTGCATCTGTCGCTTGGCACATTGATTCGCGATTCGCTCGGGGACCCGGCGTGGTACCGGACCAGTGTGGACAAGACGTTGCTCCCGCCGGCTGCTTCCGCACTGGGTGTCCGCGTGCCACCCTCTGCCGTCGTCTCCACGGTGGCGGCTGCCGAATCGTTCGCCGCAGCGCATGGCTATCCGGTCGTCCTCAAGCGTGGGCAGGCTTTTGCAGGCGAAGGCGTGGCCATTGTGGCCAGCCGTGGCGAGCTCCTGCGGGCGTTCCCGCGCCTGATGGCGGCAGACCGGGGGGGCCATGCGAATCCGCTCCCCGATCAATTGCTCGTCCAGGCCCATATCCGCGGGCAGGCGCAATACTATGCGCTGGCCGCGTGGCGCGGCGCGCTGCTCGCCGGCTGGGCAGCAGACAAGGTGGTGTCCTCTCCGGAAGCGACGGGACCCTCCACGGTGATTCGATGTCACCGCGAACCGGAAGTCCGCGATTTCTCGCAACGGCTGGTGCGTGGATTCGGCATCAACGGGCTCCTGTCCCTGGATTGCGTCATCCAGGCAGGCACCCGACGGGCATTCCTCCTTGAGATCAACCGGCGCATCACTCCGGGAACCCATCAAGGTCGTGCGCTGGGGGTCGACCTGTGCGCGGCGTTGTACGCCGCCCTGAATGGCCAACCGCTGGCGTCGCGGGTCGACCTGGACCAGGACGAGGAGCAAGTCAGGGCCCTCTTTCCACAGGAGTGGCTCCGTGATCCGGACAGCCCGCATTTGCGCGACGACGTCGTCGATGTGCCGTGGGATGAGCCGGAGTTGATCGAGGCGTTCCTGGCGCTTCGGCGGCGCTGAGAAAACGGTGCCCGCAGCCCGGACGATTGCCGTTTATTTTGCGGATACGCGGGCTGGGGGTGAAATTCGGCGCATACTCGCTTTCCTCGCCTTATGTCGGCGTCGCGGTGCGTGAATTCTCTCGCTCCGACAGCGAAAGAATGCAATGCAACCGACGTTGGATTCCCGTACCGCGCCACCCATCCTGCCCACGTGCCACACGCGGGTACTTCCACCGATGATCGATGCATGTCGCCGGCCAGCAGGAAGACTCGGGGTCGTCGATGGTCTGGTGTCGGTCACTCAGCGAGCATGGGTTCTCGGCATCGCAGGCCTGGCACCCGATCCGCAACCGCCGGCGGCTCCGCTGTGACGATGCTGTATGCGTCGGCAAAGTTTCGCGACCAGTTTCTTGCCGCGCTGGATGCACGCGATCGTGCACTTTCCAGTCAATTGGCGAACCACCTGATGGACTGCGGCAACCCGCTGCCCGGCATGACATGTCAGGAGCTCGGGCTTCCGGCCGGAAGCACGTACGGTTGCGCCGCAAGGCGCATACTGTCGCAGGGTTCCGGATCGGAATAGCGGTTCGCGCCGCGGGTCGGCGGCAGGCAACGGCTGGTCCGAGCCTGCCGCTGCCTCGTGTTCGGCAACGGCCCGAAGCCGTTGCGCTCCTTATGTACAAAGAGCTCCGGATGAACGGAGACGACGTTCGCGGCGTCAACCGGCTGATCATCGACGGCATTCTGGGCGTCGTCGATCTCGTCGAGGCAGTGCACTGCAACGTCGCCAGCATCCCGGGGTTGCGCGCCAGGTCGAAGCAGCCGCGCACGTCTGGCATCACCGGTCTGGTCTATCGCAGCATCCGTGGCATGGCCGGTCTCACCGGTTACGGGCTCGACCGGTTGCTGGCGCGGCTTGCGCCCTTGCTGGGGGACGGCAGCAATTCACCAAGACGCGAGGCGATCCTCGCTGCGCTGAACGGCGTGCTCGGCGACTATCTGGCAGCGTCGAGCAATCCGCTGGCGATCACGATGCGCCTGCGCCGGGGCGGCATTGCCCTGCCGGATGAACCCGCCGCGCTCGGAGCGGCAATCCCGCACGCCACCGGCAGGCTGGTCGTGCTCGTGCACGGCTTGTGCATGAACGACCTGCAATGGAACCGCAAGGGACACGATCATGGCGCCGCGCTGGCTCGCGACTGCGGATATACGCCGGTTTACCTGCACTACAACAGCGGCCTCCACGTCTCCAGCATCGGGCGTGCATTCGCCGGATTGCTCGAGGATCTGGTGCAAGGCTGGCCCGTGCCGCTCGAGGAACTCGTGCTCATCGGGTTCAGCATGGGCGGGCTCGTCGCGCGCAGCGCCTGCCATTACGGCGCAACCGCGCGCCATGCGTGGACGCGGCAGCTCGACAGGCTCGTATTCATCGGTACGCCGCACCACGGGGCGCCGCTCGAGCGGGGCGGCAACTGGGTCGACACGCTGCTCGGCTCGAACGCATACTCGGCTCCATTCGCTCGCCTGGGCAGGATGCGCAGCGCCGGCATCACCGATCTGCGATTCGGAAACCTGGTGGACGACGACTGGAACAGACGCGATCGTTTCGAGCGCGGCGGTGATCGCCGCGTGGCGGTGCCGCTGCCCGAAGGCGTTGCGTGCTACACGATCGCCGCGACCATCGGCAGGCAAGCGGGCGATCTCGGAGACCGGTTGATCGGCGACGGCATCGTGCCCCTTGCCAGCGCGCTGGGCCGACACGCGAATCCGGAGCTCGCTCTGGCGTTCGAACCGTCGCGGCAATGGGTCGCCCGTGGCACCCGCCATCTGGACCTGCTCAGCCGGCCGGAGGTCTGTGCGCAGATCGAGCGCTGGCTGGACGTGCCGGCGTGGGCGGCCGGATCACGCGCAATGTCGAAGCTGCCGTGAGGATTGCGCGTTTGCATCGCGTCGAAGCGCGCCCGCCGATCGCGCGCTCGATGTCGATGCGCCTTGTGCCGGCCGGCGTTCGCGCGCACTATGCCCAATGACTGATTTCTCGCATCGGGGCTTCCTGGTTTCCGTCTTCGTCCGCCGGAGCAGCGGCACCTGGGAAGTGACCACCACGATCTACGCTCCGAGGGCGCTGGTCGACGAGCTCGGCGACCAGGTGACCATGGACGTGAGCCGGTCGCCGACGAACCGCATCGAGCACGTTAGGATCGAGGCGTTCGAGCAGGCCAAGAAGTTCATCAACGATCTCGTGGCCCGCCGCACTGCCGTGGCGCTGCCGGCGAGGTGAGCCTGCGCCAGGGCCCGGACGCGATGGACCCGTCCCGGGTCCGAGTGCTCGCGCCGGGCGGAGTGGCCGAACCTGCAGCAACCCGAATTCGGGTCCCGGGACTCTCGCGCCGAAGCGCAAGTCGGAGCACGCGCTCATCGCGGTACGCTTGCCGGACCCTCGCCGGCCTGTCGTCGCGACCGAGCGGGAAATAACGCCTCGTTACAAATCTCTTGCCGGGCATGTCCACCCCGCGGCATGCATGTTCGTTCTGGTCGGTACCGCAATCGTGCGGAACCATCGCTCCAAGGAGACGAACATGTTGAAGGCAACAACCGTCATCGCCGGCATGCTGTTCGCAGTTTCGACCACGACCGCTGCACTGGCGGCGACCCCTTGGGAGAAATCACACCCGCGCCGTGACCAGGTCAACGACCGGCTGGCCACCCAGAATCGTCGGATCCACCAGCAGCTCCGCGAAGGCGATCTGACGAAGGCACAGGCGGTGAGACTGCATCGCCAGGATCGCAAGGTCGTCGGCGAGGAGCGTCTGATGGCCACTCAGAGTGGTGGACAGATCACGAAGCTCGAGCAGGCCGCGTTGAATCAGCAGGAAAACCGCATCAGCGCGCGAATCGGGCAGTAGGGCTGCGCTCTTCGGGGAAGGCGTCGCACCATGGGATCAGCATCGAACTGGACCCGCCGCCGATTTCTGCGGCTGACCGGGATGGCGAGCCTGGCGCTCGGAGCCTGCGCCGTTCGGGCGCCGGCGTCGGATGATGTGGGCCCAACTCTCCCAGGCTCCACGCTCGACCAGGCGGCGCGCGAGCGCCCGGTCGCCTTCCTCGACCGTCTGACCTGGGGCGCGACCTTGGGCGACCTCGACGCTTTGCGGCGCCTCGGTGGGGGCGCCTATCTGCATGCCCAGCTGCACCCCATGTCCGAGCCGGCGCCACCACCCGACGTGGTTGCACAAGTCCAAGCCATGACGATCAACCGCACCCCGGTCGCAGACCTGGTGCGCGATAGCCTGCTGCGACTGCGCAGCATCCGCGCGAGCGATCTTCCGGAAGAGCAGAAGCAGGCGCAACTCAAGGCGGCACAACAGGCCATCAGCCTGCTGGCGCGCGAGGCCGCCGAGCAGCA
The DNA here is from genome assembly GCA_963816415.1 of uncultured Pseudomonadota bacterium. Taxonomy (GTDB): domain Bacteria; phylum Pseudomonadota; class Gammaproteobacteria; order Burkholderiales; family Casimicrobiaceae; genus VBCG01. The sequence continues at coordinate 26,157 of CAWFKR010000017.1, read as the reverse complement.
ACTGCTGTACGCGCTGTACTCGCCCAACCAGCTGCAGGAGCAACTGGTGTGGTTCTGGATGAACCACTTTTCGGTCTTTCAGTTCAAAGGCATGCTGCGCCCGATGATGGGCGACTACTACGCCAGGGTGATCAAGCCGCACGCGCTGGGGAGTTTCCGGGACTTGCTCCAGGCCACCGTCTTCAGTCCGCAAATGCTCGTCTACCTGGACAATGCGAACAACGCACGCGGGCATGTCAACGAGAACTATGCCCGCGAGATCCTGGAGCTGCACACGCTGGGCGTCGACGCCGGCTATACCCAGCAGGACGTCACCAACCTCGCGCGCGTGCTCACCGGCCTCGGGGTGGACCTGACCGGCCGGCCCCTGCATGTCCGCTCGGATCTGCGCGAGGACCTCTGGCAGCACGATCTGGTCGTGTTCAATCCTGCGCGCCACGATCCGGATCCGAAAGTGGTGCTCGGCCATGCGTTCGGTGGCCACGGGCTGGACGAGATCAACGGGGTAATCGATCTGCTCGCTGCGCATCCCGCCACCGTGCGTCACGTCTCTGCGAAACTCGCCCGGTTCTTTGTCACCGATCGACCACCGGCGGCACTGATCGACCGGATGAGCGCGGCCTGGGTGCGAAGCGACGGTCACATCGCGACGGTTCTCGAGGCGATGTTCACCGCGCCCGAGTTCGCGCAATCCCTGGGCACCCTGTTCAAGGATCCGATCCACTATGTGGTGTCCTCCGTGCGCCTGGCCTACGAGGGTCGCGTGATCCGCAATGCACAACCCATGCTGGCCTGGCTTTATCGTCTGGGCGAGCCGTTGTACGGCAGGCAGACGCCCGATGGCTATCCGATGGATGCCGGTTCCTGGAACAGTCCGGGGCAGATGACCACGCGATTCGAGCTGGCGCGGGTGCTCGGCAGCGCACCCGCGGGTCTCTTCAGGACCGGGTCATCCGGCGCGCAGCCGGCGCCGGCATTCCCCCAGCTTTCCAATGCGTTGTACTACGACGCACTGCAGCCCACGCTCGCCAGGGCCACCCGCGAGTCACTTGCGCAGGCAACCAGCCCGCAGGAATGGAATGCGCTGCTGCTGTCGTCGCCGGAATTCATGCGCCGCTAGACCGGCCTCACCCATCATGACGCTTGCCATGCGACGTCGCCAATTCCTCCGACTTCTGCCGGCTGCACCCTTGACTGCGGCCGCAGCCAATCTGTGGGCGGCGCAGTCGATCCACGACGCGACGCCGCGCTTCCTGCTGGTGTTCCTGCGCGGCGGCTACGACGCGACCAACTTTCTCGTGCCTTACGCAAGCGACTTCTATTACGAGAGCAGGCCGAACATCGCGGTGCCACGCCCGGGCAGCGGAACGGCCACGGCGGTTGCGTTGAACGCCGATTGGGCCCTTCACCCGGCACTGACGGATACGATGTTGCCGATGTACCGCCAGGGGCAGGCCGCATTCGTGCCCTTCGCCGGGACAAGGGATCTCAGCCGCAGCCATTTCGAAACGCAGGATCACATCGAGCTCGGCCACGGTCCAGGCACCCGCGATTTTCGCGATGGTTTTCTCAACCGCCTTGCGGGCGTGCTCGGAAGCAGGGCGCAACCGATGGCCTTCACCGCGCAGCTGCCGCTGAGTCTCCAGGGCCCCGATCGCGTACCGAACATGGCAATGGCCGGTGCCGGTCGCCCGGGCCTGGATGCACGCAGCAGCGACCTGATCGCGCAGATGTATCGAGGCACCGACATGGGTCCCGCCGTGCGGGAGGCGTTCATGGTGCGCGATCAGGTCGCGGACGACATGCGCGATGCCGACAGCTCGGGCTACGCCGCCGAGATGACTGCGGCGAGCCGGGGTGCGGCCAATCCGCGCAGCTTTGCCGCGCAGGCACGGCGCATCGGTGTGCTGATGCGCATGCGGTTCAACATCGGATTTGTCGACGTCGGCGGCTGGGATACGCACGTTGGCGAGGCGGGTCGCAACGGCGCTGAGGGTCAGCTTGCCCAGCGCTTGGCCGAACTCGGTTCCGGACTCGCCGCCCTTCCGCCGGCGATGGGCCCGGCGTGGAGGCAGACGGTGGTGGTTGTCCTGAGCGAGTTCGGTCGCACGTTTCGCGAAAACGGCAACCGCGGGACCGATCACGGTCACGGCAGCGTGTACTGGGTTCTGGGGGGCGCAGTGCGCGGAGGGTGCGTCGCGGGAGAGCAGCTGCGGATCACGCGGGAGACGCTCGATCAGAACCGCGACTGGCCGGTGCTGACCGACTACCGCGATCTTCTGGGGGGCATATTCCGGCGACAGTGGGGCCTTCGCCCATCCCAGGTCGACGCGGTATTTCCGGGCGCGACGGCAATGGACCTGCAACTGGTCTGATCGCAGGCCGCGAGTTCCGTCGACCTCGCACCTGTTTTTCGCGCGCTGCGCTTCAGCCTCGACGCAACCTCTGCTAGAGTGCCGGCGGCGCGCGCTCGCGCTCGCGCACGCGACCAATTCGAACCAATCCATAAACGTGCAAGGAGGAAATGCCATGGGGAATGCTTATCTGCGCCGCGCGGCGCTCGCAGTGGTTTCGGCGCTGGTGATTGCGACGACGGCCCAGGCCGCCGACGACAAGGCCGCGCTCGCCGGCCTGAAGGAAGTGAAGGTTGCATTCGATCTGAAGGAAGGGGACGCGAAGGGGCTGCTCAACCGCCTCGACATCATCGACGAGACGCGCCAGTCGCTGATCAAGCAGGGCGTCGAACCGCATTTCATCCTCGCCTTCCGCGGCCCGGCGACCAAGCTCGTCCAGACCGACGTCAACGAGATCAAGCCGGCCGACCGCGCCATCGCGGTGAAGGTCGCCGACAAGATCAAGGAGATGAGCGCGTCGCACGGTGTCGACGGTTTCGAGCAGTGTGCGGTCGCCGTGCGCGAGCAGGGGACCTCGGTCGAGAAGGTCCTGCCGCAGGTGCACGTCGTCGGCAACGGTTTCATCTCGCTGATGGCCTACCAGGCCAAGGGCTACGCCTACATCGCGCCGTGACGGGTGTCGCCAAGGCCGCGGGCATCCTGCTCGTGGTCGTGTTGCTCGGCGTCGGACCGACCCCTGCGCACGCGCTCCAGCCCGGGCAGATGCTCGAGGCGATGGACGATCTCGCGCAGGCACCCGATCCGGCGCTGGAGCGGCCCGAGGGCGGCGCCTTCAGGCTGTCGACGCTGCGGGGCAAAGTGGTCGTCGTCAATTTCTGGGCGACCTGGTGCCCACCGTGCCGGCGCGAGATGCCCTCGCTCGACCGTCTGAACGGCATCGTCAAGGACCCGAGCTTCACGATCGTCGGCATCGATGTCGGCGAGACTGCCGAGCAGGTTGCGGCGTTCCGGCGAAGCGTGGATGACCCGCCCGGTTACGCCTTGGCCCTCGACCCCCACGGCGAGGCCATCAAGGCGTTCGGCATACGCGGGCTGCCCACGACCTACGTTGTCGACAAGAAGGGGCGCATTGCCTACCGCGCACTGGGCCCGCGCAGCTTCGACGATCCCGCGATCGTGCAGACGCTGCGCCGCCTGATCGAGGCACCCTAGCCTAGCGATGGAGGCCCCTGGCTTGCCGGGGGATCGTCACTCCGGGATTTGCAGTACCACGTTGCCGGTTGCGCGTCCCGACTCGACCAGCTCGTGGGCCGCGGCGATGTCTGCCAGCGGCAGGCGAGCGGCGATGTTGTGCAACAGCGGTCCACCGCGAAGGAGGTCGGCGAGCATCGCCAGTTCGCGCTGGCGGTCGGCATCGTCGAGGGTGTAGACGATGATGAACCGCAGCCGGGCGTGCTTCGAAATCAATGGGAAGAAAGGAAGGCTGAAGTCCCGCTGTCCGGCACCGTAGACGACGCAGTCGCCGCCTTTGCGCAGCACGTCGACATCGAGAGAGCCGTTGGCCGCGATGTCCACCTCGATGATGCGATCGACGCCGCGACCTTCGGTACGATCGCGAACCCAGGCGCGCACATCGTCGGTCCGGTAGTTCGCGACACCGTCCGCGCCCGCTTCGACGGCCAGCGCGGCCTTGTGCTCGCTGCTGACGGTCGACAGGACCTGTCTCGCTCCGAGGCGCTTGGCGAACTGCACCGCGTAGTGTCCGACCGCTCCGGCACCCCCTGCGACCAGAACCGACTTGCCTTCGACGCCGCCATCGACGACAGCCGCGTGCAGCGCGGTCAGGGCAGGAATTCCAAGGCAGGCACCGGCTTCGTCGCTCACGTCCGGCGGCAGAGTCACCGCCTGGCGTTGGGGCAATGCGACGAACTGCGCGGCCGTCCCCGATGGACGTTCCCAGGCCGCGTTCCACACCCAGACGCGTTCTCCGACCCGCGCCGGATCGACGCCGGGACCCACTGCTTCGATGACGCCCATCCCGTCGCTGTGGGGAACGATGCGGGGGAACGGCAGCGTGGTCGTGCGCAATCCGGCGCGCGACTTGACGTCGGACGGATTGACTCCCGACCAGCGAAGGCGAACCAGGACTTCCCCGGCCGCGGGCGCAGGATCCGGCAGCACCGATACCTGAAGGACCTCGCGGGCGGGCCCCGTACGCTCGTAATGCGCAGCTTGCATTCTGCACTCCTCTCTGAAGGCCGCGCGACCGACGCGGCGCTGGATCAGCGACCTTTCAAGTACCGAGCGTCGTCGAACGTGACGATCCACTGCGGTCGGTAGACAACCAGCACCGTGATGATCATGCCCGTCAGCATGGCCTCTCCCCACGCGAGGAAGAGCAGGTAGGGCACGTATTCGCCGAACACCAGCTGCGCCGGCACGCCGGCACCGTAGGCAAGGGCGACGGCTGCCACGAGGCTGCCCGCGGCCAGTGCCGCCGCCGCACCGAAGAAGGCGCCGACGAAGATGTAGATGAAGAAGTTGGGCGGCAGCCGGCGCTGCGCGGACCGGTGCACCGTCCATGCGACGACCACCGGTATCGCCGCCATCGTGACGAAACCGATGCCCGCGTTCTCCCACTTGCCGCCGTGCACGGCGATCTGGAGCGGCACCGCGATCGCCGACCCGATCAGCGCGAGCTGCGGCCCGGCTGCGAGTGTGAATCCCGTCACGCCAAGCAGATGGAAAGTGAAAGCACCACCGATGGTGGCCTTGAGCGTCCACAGCACGATTTCGCAAACGATCGCCCCGCCGAATACATGGACGAGATCGCCTTCGGCGAGCCGCCTCCAGGGCGCCGTGCGCAGGGCCCACAGCAGGATGGGGACCCCGATGGCCCATCCGGTCACGGTCCATACGGGCGACAGCGAATTGGGCGTCAGGTCCATCGGCATCCGATTCCGTGATTCACGGCGCCGGCGGCGGGTTGCGCAACAGTTTCCCCGCATCGTAGCCGAAGCGCGCGAGCCCGGCGGTTATCCGAGCATACGTCGCTTCGTCCAGTCTCGACTCGCGGGCAAGGATCCACAGGTATTCGCGCGACGGCTCCCCGACGACCGCGTAGCCGTAGTCCGGAGCGATCTCGATCACCCAGTAGTCGCCCCAGACGAATGGCAGCCATCCGAGCCACGCCGGCGCGAACCGGACCTCGAGCTTGGCCGGCGCGACCACGCGCGCGACGCCCTTGGCGCTTTGCATCGTGCCGTCGTCCCTTCGGCAGGCGTTGACGACCGTGATCGTGCCGTCAGCGTTGCGCGTGTAGTTCGCCGTCACATCGCGCGCGCACGACCGCTCGAAGAAATTCGGGTAGCGGGCGATCTCGTACCAGGTCCCGGTGTAGCGGTCGAGGTCGAGCCCTGGGACGACGGGCAGCGGTTCGGCGGCCAGGGCCGGGCGCGACCCCGAGGCGATCGCGGCCGCGAGCAGCGGGATCAGCACCATTCGCGCAAGCGCGGGCAGGCGAGCAGCACTGCGGCGCCGCGTGATCGTCCCGAATTCGTTGGTCATCATCAAGGTTCTCTGTTCGCGGCAAGCAATGGGACGGCCGGCGCCGACACGGGTATTGTGGTCTTGGACGTCGGTTCAAGGAGGCTGCAGGCGCGCTGGGCGGAAACTTCAGGTATCTTCCACGGGTCGAAAGCACGATTGCGTCTGCTCCGGGTGCAGCGGCAGTGGCGTTTCGCGCCAGATCCACGTCATTATCCGATGAGGGCCGCACGATGAAGCAAGGCATTGCGTTTGTCGCACTGGTCGCGTCACTCGCCGCCACGCCGGCCGTCGCGGCGCTGAAAGCCGGCGACGCGGCCCCCGACTTCACGGCCCAGGCGTCGCTCGGGGGACGCGTGTTCACGTTCTCGCTTGCCGAGGCGCTGAAGAAAGGCCCCGTCATCCTGTACTTCTACCCCGCCGCATTCACGACGGGATGCACGATCGAGGCCCACGATTTCGCCGAAGCCGTGGGAACGTATCGTGCCCTGGGCGCCACGGTGATCGGCGTTTCGCACGACGACATCCAAACCCTGAAGCGATTCTCGGTGAGCGAGTGCCGCAGCAAGTTCGCGGTCGCAGCGGACAAGGATCAAAGCGTCATGAAGTCCTACGACGCGGTCCTGGCCATCGACCCGCGGTACGCGAACCGGGTGTCGTACGTCATTGCGCCCGATGCGCACATCATCTACGCGTACACGTCGCTGAACCCGGACAAGCACGTCGAGAACACCCTCGATGCGCTCCGGAAGTGGTCGGCGGAGCAGAAGAAGCAGCCGCCCACGCCCGGCGTCAGCATTCCCCGCTGATTTTTCCCACTGAGCCCGCGCGGGCCCCGGCACGACACGGCCGGTCGCGCCCTTTCCGAAGGATCGCCCGATGGAATTCAGGCGGCGGCCGGCTTGCCCGCTGCGTGTCGTGTCGCGCGCGCCTGCAGGATCTGCTCGACCAGGCCCGCCACCTCCCGCCGGGGTGCGTCGTCGATGACCTCGGCGACGCCGAGCGTGCGCAGGTGGTCGATCAGCGTCGCGTTCCCGCGGACCTCGGTCGCCAGGGTCAGAACGACCGCCGGCGGCTCGACGCGGATGCTTTCGTGCGCGAGCAGCAGGCGGTGCAGCTGCATCACGGTTACGCCGTCCTTCAACGGCAAATCGAGTTCCAGCACCAGCAGGTCGAACCGCACGTATTCCAGTTCGGCGAGCGCGCGCTCGCCGTCGGCCACTTCCACGACCGCGACGCTGTCCGTCTCGATCAGCGTCCGCAGCACATGGCGGACCTCGCTGCGTCGATGCCCGATCAGCACGCGCCAGCGCGGTCCGGTGGGAAGCTGAATGACGTTCGAGGGCATGGCCTTGGTCGCGCCATTCGCAGCGCGTCATACCTCGGGTTCTTGTTGTTCGTCGCGCCAGCCGCGCGCCTCCGGCGGCGGCCCGCCAGGCTGCCGGACACTGTGATTATTGCCCAAGTGCACCCGGGGTCAATCAGAATATTCCCGGACGCGGATTGTGGGGCGTGCCGGCCGTCGGAAATCGGCGGCAGGCGGCGCAGCGCGGGAGAGACCCGATCGTCGCACGCTCACTGGTAGCGGAGCGCCTCGATGGGCTTCATCCGGGCCGCCTTGTTTGCCGGGTAGAAGCCGAAGAACACGCCCACAGCGGCCGCGACGCCGAACGCGAGCAGCACCGCGGCGCCGGTGATCACCACGGCGATGTTCGCGAGGAGGTTGGCCGCCACGGCGGCGCCGATGCCCAGCACGACGCCGACGATGCACCCGATCAGCGAGATCATGATCGCCTCGAGCAGGAACTGCGTCAGGATGTCCCGCTGCCGGGCGCCGATCGCGAGCCTGATGCCGATTTCGCGGGTCCGTTCGGTGACGGAGACGAGCATGATGTTCATGATGCCGATGCCCCCGACGACCAGCGACACCGATGCGATCGCTCCCAGCATGATCGACATCACGCGGGTGGTCTGGGCGGCCGCATTGGCGAGCGCGGTCAGGTTGCGGATGTCGAAGTCGTTTTCGGCCCGATCCGGCAGGTGATGCCGCTGCCGTAGCAATTCCGCCAGCTCGCGCTCGGCGGTCGGCATCGCCTCCGCGGAGGTTGCCTGCGCCATGATGAAGCGCACGCTGCCGGGGAACTGGCTTCCGAAGACCTTGCGTTGCGCAGTCGTCACCGGGATCAGGACGGTGTCGTCCTGATCCTGGCCGTTCAGGCTCTGGCCCTTGGGCGACAGCACGCCAATCACGGTGAACGGACTGCTCTTGATCCTGATCGTCTTGCCGACCGCGTCTTCGTCGCCGAAGAGGTTCCTGGCGACGGTCTGACCCAGCAGCGCGACGCGGGTCTGCGAGCGCACGTCCGCGTCGGTGAACGCGGAGCCGGCGGAAACGCCCCAGTCGCGCACGTCGAGATAGGCGGGCGTCGTTCCCATGACCTGCGTGCTCCAGTTCGCCGAGCCGGCGACGAGCTGGGCACCGCCGGGGGCAACCGGCGCGACCGACGCGATCGCGGGCAATTCGGCGATCGCGTCGGCATCCCCGGTCGTGAGTGTGGGTACGGCTCCGGTCCCCAGGCGCACGCCGCCCGACGTGGTCGATCCGGAAAGGATGATGAACAGGTTGCTCCCCATCGACGCGATCGACTGGTCGACCATGAACTGGGCTCCGCGTCCGATCGCCAGCATCATGATCACCGCCGCGACGCCGATCATCATCCCGAGCATCGTGAGGAATGCACGCAGCCGGTTCGCCCCCATCGCATGCCACGCCTCGGCGAGCATCTGGGCGATCATGATCAGGCGGCCGCGATCGCGGTGCTGGTGACCGCCCCGTCGTGGGTGATCCGCCCGTCGACGAACCTGACGAGGCGCTTCGCGTAGGTTGCGATGTCCGGCTCGTGGGTCACGAGCACGATCGTGATCCCGTCTGCATTGAGCCGCGTGAACACGTCCATGATCTCGTAGCTCGTCTTCATGTCCAGATTGCCGGTCGGCTCGTCGGCGAGGATGAGCTCGGGGTCGCCGATCATCGCACGGGCAATCGCCACACGCTGTTGCTGTCCGCCGGAAATCTGGCTCGGCATGTAGCCCGCGAACGGCGCAAGCCCGACCTTTTCGAGCAGGGCCTGCGCTTTCCGGTGCCGGACTTCACGCGCGATCCCGGCGTAGATCAGCGGCAGGGCCACGTTGTCGAGGATCGAAGCTCGTGGCAGCAGGTTGAATCCCTGGAACACGAATCCGATGACGGCATTGCGCAGGCCCGCAAGCTGGTCGGTGTCGAGCGTCCCGACGTCGCGCCCGTCGAGGAAGTAGCTGCCCGACGTCGGGAGGTCGAGGCACCCGAGGATGTTCATGAACGTCGACTTGCCCGAGCCCGACGGCCCCATGATCGCGACGAATTCCGCGCGGCGCACCAGAAGGTTGACGTCGTTCAGGACCGGAACGGGCCCGGCGTCCGTCTCGTACTGCTTGTACAGGTGCTCGATGCGGATGAGCGCTTCGTCGGCCATCAGAACATCCGCATGCGCAGCGTGCTGGTACCCTGCTCGGCGGGTTGCTCGATCGCGCCGATGATCACCTCGTCGCCCGCCTTGAACTCGGAGCTGGTGATCTCGGTATTGCGCCCGTCGCTGATCCCGACGCCCACGCGGACCGCGCGCGGGCGTCCCTGGTCGAGCACGTAGACGGTGCCGGTGGCCGCTTGCGCTTTCTCCTGGGCAGCGGGGCGCTGGCGGCTCGACGCCGTCGCCGCGCCGGCAGGCCGGAAGCGAAGCGCGGCGTTGGGAGCGAGCAGGACGTTGCTGCGCCGCGCGACGATCACGTTGACGTACGCCGTCATTCCCGGCATCAGGATCTCGTCCGGGTTTTCCACCGCGATGACCACGTCGTAGGTCACCACGTTCTGCTGTGTGGTGGGATTGAGCCGGACCTGCTTGACGCTCGCCGTGAATGCGCGATCGGGAAACGCATCGACGGTGAACTGCACGGGCTGGCCCACCTTGATCCGGCCGATGTCCGCCTCGGCAAAGCTCGAGTCGATCTGCATCTTGCGCAGATCCTGCGCGATCTGGAAAAGGGTGGGCGTCTGGAAGCTTGCGGCCACCGTCTGTCCAATGTCGACCGCGCGATTGACGACGACGCCCGACACCGGCGAGCGAATCACGGTATAGCTGAGGTTCGTACGATCCTTGGCGAGCATTGCGGTCGCCTGCGCCACCTGGGCCTCGGCAGACTTGCGCGCCTGCACCGCCGTGTCGAAATCCTGCCGGGAAATGTATTCCTGCGCGATCAACGTCTGGCTGCGGGCCTCGTTGGCGCGGGCGAGGTCGAGTGTGGTGCGTGCGTTGGCGAGCGCCGCCTCGTCCTGCCGGACCTGCGCCTCCAGCAGCGCGGGGTCGAGTTCGAGCAGGACCTGGCCGGCCTTGACGCGGTCGTTGAAATCGACGAGCAGCTTTTTCACGGTTCCGGAAACCTGCGTGCCGACGTTGACGAGGACGACGGGATTGAGTGTCCCGTTGGCCGATACCGTCTGCGTGACGTCGCCAGCGGTCAGCGCGGCCAGGCGGTACTGCGCCTGGGCGGCTTCGCGGCTCTGCATCCAGGCGATGCCGCCGCCGACCGCGGCGAGGATTGCGAGCACGGCGAGCGACCAGCGGTTGAGCAGCAGTTTGCGGAGGTTCATGGCGGGCGCTTGCAGTTCTTCGCTATGGCACTGCGGTCGGCGACGTCGCGGTGGCGGGGTCGAGCTGCCCGAGCGCCTGCGCGAGGTTCGCTCGCAGCACGTACCAGCTGTACTGCGCCTGGATGTGCTGCAGCCGGGCATTGGCGAGCGCAGCTTGCGCAGTAAGCGTGTCGAGGATCGTGCCTGCCCCCGCCTTGTAGCGTCCGAGCGCGACCCGCTCGGCGGCCTCCGCGCTGGCGACGAGGTCAGAGGTCGAACGCACGGCCTCGGTGCCGGTCTCGAGGGCGTAGTAGGCCTGCCAGACGTCGAGTGCCACCTGGGACTTCAGGTTGTCGCGCAGCGCGATCTGGCCTTCGAGCTGGGCCCGGGCCGAACGGATGCGGTAGGTCGTGTTGTAACCCGTGAACAGGGGAATGTTGAACAGGATGCCGGCCGTCTGCGTGTTGAAGGCGGGCGTCACGCTGCTGTCGGTGTAATTGATGTTCGCGGACAGCGAAATCGTGGGCATGCCCGAGGCCCTCGCGACGCGGACGCCGGCCGCCGCCGCTTCGACCTGTGCCTGCGCTGCGGCGAGATCGGGGCGTTGCTCGACCGCGACTGCGATCAGCCTGCCGATGTCGCCCTCGAAGCTTCGATCGGGAGTACGAAGCTGCGGGGCGACGTATTGGAAAGGGTGATTGGCCGCCGCGCCCATGACGTTGGCCAGCGATCCTTCCGCGCTCTTTTCGGCGCCCTGTGCCTGGATGCGGTTGAGGGCGGCCTGGGAGTAGGCGGTCTGCGCGAGCAGACGGTCCGATGGCGTCGCGGTTCCGGCCTGGTAGCGCGCGGTCGCGGCTTCGAAGCTCTGCCGCGCAGCGCGCTCGGCCTCCTCGGTCGAGGCGACGGCGTCGCGCGTGCCGAAGAGCTGGTAATAGGCCTGAACGGCTGACAGGATGACCCTCTGCAGCGTCGCGTCCTGCGTGTAGTTCGCGGAGGCCACGGTTTGCAGCGCGACGTCGAGGGCAGCGTCGCGGGCGCCGAAGTCGTACAAGACGTAGCCAAGACTGAGATTGCCGGTGCCGTCGCGGGCGGTGTGCGCCGACGATGCGCCTAGGGCGCCGCTGCCATGCACACCCTCCACCGAAGCGGTCGCGGAGAGCGTCGGCAGGTAGGCCGAACGCGCGATTCCGACTTGAGCGGCCTGAACCAGCGCGTTCGCCCACGCTGCGCGGGTCTGCGGATTGTTGCAGAGCGCGTTGCTCACGATGTCGGCGAGCGAGAGCGCGACCGTCGGGTCCGCCGCGGCCTCGCACGGCGCCGGGACATGCCCGGGATGCACGCTCTGCTGCGGCGCGGGCGCGGCGAGGCTCCCCGTTGCGAAGGGATCGGAGGCGTCCCGCGATCCCGCGGCGAGGGCCGGGGGCAGGGCGCAGGCGAGGATGACGGGCAGCGCAAACCGCCGCGTCCATGCCGCGGGCGAGTTCAACTCCATCCTGCGATGACCAGCAGCCACGACCATCGGACGGCCTGTGCCCCTTCGATTCGTTGTGAAAGGCAAATTGCGCCTATGGTTCCCCCATTGCAAATCCTCGGTGTGATCTCGGTCAAACATTGACCATCGAGCGGTCGGAGGGGTGCGGATCGCGGTCGCGCAGGCTGCGCAAATTGTATGCAGATGTTTCCCGGGCTGTGCCTCCAGGGGTGACGGTGGACCCGGCGCGGGAAGCGTCGCAACGCTGCCGCGCGCATCGACGAAGCTTGATGATCGTCAATGTCGTGCTCGACTCGGCAATCTATCGTGAATGCACGAAGCGGGGCCGGTGCCCTGCGGCGGTGCAGGCTCGAATGAGCGCCGATTCCATGTCCAATTCTCCCGACGCCGCCCATGCGGCGTTCGCGTCGACGATGTCTCGCCGTCAAGCCGACGCGGCATTGCTCGCAGGCGCCGCGTTCGCGGCATTGCCTGCGCTGGCGCAAAGTCCGAAGCCGGGAACGCGGGTTCTGCCCGGACCGCGGAAGAGCGGTGGAATGCCGCTGATGGATGCGCTCGCGAGGCGGCGGTCGACGCGCGAATACTCGGGGCGACCGCTGCCGCCGCAGGTGTTGTCCGACCTGCTGTGGGCGGCGTACGGGATCAATCGCCCGAGCGGCGACCGCACCGCACCGTACTGGCGCCACATCATGGTCATCGATGTCTACGCCGCCATGGCCGACGGCGTGTGGCTGTACGATCCTGAGCAGCACGCGCTCATCCCGCGGCTTTCCGACGACATTCGCGCACAGACCGGGCTGCAGGACTTCGTCGGCACTGCCCCGCTCGATCTGGTCTATGTCGCGCACGGCGATCGCATGCGCGACCAGAGCCCCGAGGAGCGGCGACTCTACGCGTCGGTCGACACCGGCTTCATCGGCCAGAATGTCTACCTGTTCTGTGCAGCCGAGGGTCTGGCAACGGTCTTTCGCGGCGCGGTCGACCACGCGAAGCTCGGTGCGGCACTGCGCCTCGAGGCATCGCAATTCGTGACCTTTGCGCAGACCGTCGGATATCCCGCGGGTTGAGGTGGAGCGGCGGCACCGGCGCGTGACGATCTGCGATCTGCGCGGGCCCCGGCTCGGGCACATTCCCACCCCTCGGGCTTCTGCAAGGCGCAGCAATTTCAGGGCGCGCCGCAAGCCGTTCGGCCGACTCCGTCAATCGATGCGCTGCAGCTCGTTCCTGAACCAGTCGCCGCGCTTCACATAGGCGTCGACGTTGACGCGCATCGCGTCGAGTTCCTCGTCGCGCAGCGTCCTGAGCGCCTTGCCAGGGACGCCGACGATCAGCGAGCGGTCCGGAAACACCTTGCCCTCGGGTATGACCGCGCCGGCGGCGATCAGGCAGTCGCGCCCGATCACGACCCTGTTGTAGACAATGGCCTGGATGCCGACCAGGGTGCCGTCACCGATCGTGCAGCCGTGCAGCATCGCCTGGTGCCCGATGGTCACGTCGTTGCCGATGGACATCGGGATGCCTGGGTCGACGTGCAGCACGGCGCCGTCCTGCACATTGGTGTTGTCCCCCACGCGGATCGCATCGTCGTCGCCGCGGATGACGGCACCGGGCCAGACGCTCGCGCGCTCGCCGAGGGTCACGCGGCCGATGACGGTCGCGCCGGGCGCCACGTAGGCGGAGGCCGGCACCTGAGGCGTCGCATTGCCGAGTCGATAGAGAGCCATGGTGTCGTGAGATGTTGGCGCCGGCCGGATCTGCTATGCGGGCTGATTTCGGATGGCTACGGCGTCCACGGTGGCGTCACGATCGGGGTACCGGCAACCAACCCCATCCTGCCGTGAACCGCGTTTGCATTCCTCGCGTCCTGTGCTCCAATGGAAGGGGGCCGAACGCGGGCCGTGGCGACATGGTATCGCTTGCCGTGCGCGCCGACCATCGGCCGCGCCGAGAACCCGTGCCGCACGAAAACCTCCTGCTTTTGCCGGACGCCAGGGCGGCGCCCGTCGGCGCCCCGAGCGCGCGATCATCGCCGTGCATCCGTTGGTCGACCGGGACGCCGTGCTGCAGCGCATGCTGCCCGCCCTGGAGCGCAAGAAATTCGCCTGTCTGACTGGACCATCCATCGTGAACAATTCCAAACTGCGCGTGAACGGCATTGAGCGGCAGGTGCCGGCCGAGCCGAACACGCCGCTGCTGTACGTGCTTCGCAACGATCTGGGGCTCAAGGGAACGCGATTCGGCTGCGGTGAAGGGCATTGCGGGGCGTGCACGGTACTCCTCGACGGTCGCGCCGTTCAATCCTGCGACGTACCGCTGTGGTCGGCCCAAGGCCACGACATCACCACCATCGAGGGCGTCGGTGAAGGGCAGGCGCTGCATCCGGTGCAGCAGGCGTTCATCGACCACCAGGCGGCGCAGTGCGGCTACTGCTCCAATGGCATCGTGATGGCTGTGGTCGCGCTGCTCGATCGCGTGCCGGATCCGAGCGAGCAGGAGATCCTGGCCGCGCTCGAGCGCAACCTCTGTCGTTGCGGCGCGCACGCGCGGGTCCTGCGCGCGATTCGTTCGGCCGCCACCGCGATGGCGCGGTCGCGGAAATCATGAGCCGGCCCGCGCTTCCGCAGAGCCTCGCGGCCACGCCGCGCCTCGACCGCTGGGTGCGCTTCGACCCGGAGCGCACGGTGACCGTGTGGAGCGGGAAAGTCGAGATCGGGCAGGGCATCCGGACGGCCCTCGCCCAGATCGCCGCCGATGAGCTCGATGTCGACATCGAGCGCATCATCGTCATCGACGGCGACACGACCCGATCCCCCGACGAGGGCTACACGTCGGGCAGCCAGTCGATCGAGTTCGGCGGCATGTCGGTGCGGCAGGCCTGCGCGGAGGTGCGCGCGCTGTTCCTCGACGAGGCCGCACGCAGTTTCGAGGTATCGACGACAGAACTGCGCGTGCGCGACGGCAGCATCCACCTCGCGGGAACCGACCTCGCGACCAGTTACTGGGATCTCGCGGCACGCGTGGATCTCGCGCGCGATGCGACCGGTGCGGTGCCGGCGAAGCCGCCTGCGCAGCGCCGCGTCGCCGGCCAAAGCGTGCACCGCCGCGACCTGCCGGCGAAGCTGACCGGCGGCGCCTACGTCCACGACATGACGCTTCCGGCGATGGTGTACGGGCGGGTGCTGAGGCCGCCGTCCCGGGGTGCGAGGCTGGAGACCTTCGACGCCGCGACGATCAGCGCGCTCCCCGGCGTTGTCGCCGTCGTCGTCAACGGCAGTTTCGTCGGCATCTGCGCCGAACGCGAGGAGCAGGCGGTCGCCGCGTTGAAGGCTGCACGCGCCGCGTCGTCGTGGCGCGAGCGGGCGTCGCTGCCGGAGTCGGCCGAGGTTCGCGATTTCCTGTGCGCAATGCCCGCCGAGCGCACGATCGTCGGCAGCAAAGGTGAACCGCCGACCACGGGCGTGGCGAAGCGCATTGCGGCGAGCTACTCGAAGCCCTATCTCGCCCACGCGTCGATCGGACCGTCGTGTGCGCTCGCACGGCTCGAGCAGGGACGGTTCACGATCTGGTCGCACACGCAGGGCAGCCATCATCTTCGCAACCAGGTTGCGCGCGCGCTCGGCGTCGCTGCCGCCGATGTCGACGTCATCCACACCGATGGGGCCGGGTGCTACGGTCACAATGGCGCGGACGACGTCGCGCTCGACGCGGCATTGCTGGCCCGCGCCTGCGGCCGTCCGGTCCTTGCGCAATGGACGCGCGAGGACGAACTCGCGTCGTCCCCCTGCGGCAGCGGGATGGTTGTGGACATCGCGGCATCGCTCGACGCCGACGGGCGGGTCATCGGTTGGCAGCACGAGATCTGGAGCCATACGCACAGCAGCCGCCCGGGGTCGGGCGAGGGGGTCGACCTGCTCGCGGCCTGGCATCTCGATCCCCCGCTTGCGCCTTCCCGGACCAAGGATGTCCCGCTGCCGCGCGGGGGCGCTTCGCGCAATTCGACGCCACCCTACGATTTCCCGTCGCAGGAGATCGCCTGCAACCTGGTCCTCGAATCCCCGCTGCGGGTGTCGGCGCTGCGTTCGCTCGGCGCCTACGCGAACGTGTTTGCGATCGAATCGTTCATCGACGAGCTCGCGGCGGCCGTCGACGAAGACCCGATCGCATTCCGGCTGCGGCACCTCGGCGATCCGCGGGCACGCGCGGTGATCGAGGCTGCCGCGAAGGCGGCGAAGTGGATGCCTGGTCGAAACGGCGACGGCACCCACGGCCGCGGCATCGGTTTCGGGCGCTACAAGGGCGTGAGTGCCTGGTGCGCGGTGATCGCCGAGGTCGCGGTCGGCGCGAGGGTCGAGGTGAAGCGCGTGATCGCCGCGGTCGATGCCGGCGAGGTGATCAATCCGGACGCGCTCGCCAACCAGATCGAAGGTGGCATCGTCCAGGCGATCAGCTGGACGCTCAAGGAACGGGTGCTGTGGGACACGACGCGCGTGACCACGCGGTCGTGGGAGAGCTACCCGATCCTGCGCTTCGACGAGGTGCCCGAGATCGAGGTGAAGATCATCGAGCGGCCCGAGGCTACGCCGCTGGGCGTGGGCGAGTGCGCGGCCGGACCGACCGCCGCCGCACTCGCGAATGCACTGTACGACGCGATGGGGGTGCGTGTCCGCGACCTGCCGCTCACGCCCGAACGGATCGCGCGCGCGTTCGGATAGCGGACGTCACTTCCCGGCGGGCGCGAGAACGAGGTTGAAGCGCGACGAATCGACCTGCACCAGCCGCTGCAATCGCTCGTTCAGCAGGATGAAGACGCGGTCGCCGTGACGGGCCAATCGCGCGAGCAGGCGCTCGACGTCGGGCGCTTCGCGCGCGAGCAGCGAATCGATGTTGAGCATCAGCGTGGTGCCCTGGAAACTCAGCAGGCGGTCGAGTTGCCGGCCAAGGCGGACGAAGAAGCGCCGGCCGACGGCGGTGTCGAGCGACAGCGACAGTTCGATCCGGGCGGCGCGTGCTGCCAACGAGACGCGGCCGATGCGAACCTGGCGCGCGATGAGGGTATGCATCGTCGCGAGCCTGCGCTCGAGCGGTGCCGCCGAGCCTTCGCCGGCGTGCTCGAAATGGCGCTGCACGTAATCGCGCATCGCCAGCCCCGCGATCCAGTCGACGACCGCCAGCGGCAGCTTGCGTGGAGCGCGCCAGGGGATCGATCGCAGGAAGTGATGGATCCGCGGAAGCCCGCCGGGCGCGATGCCCCTGGCCAGCAGTCGCAGCACGATGCCGATCCTCTGAAGCGGTGGATACTCGCCGTCGTAGACGGGTGGGCCCAGATGCCGCAGCTTGTTGCGGATCCGGTCGGCGATCCCGCGGTCGGTGAGCAGCCGACGGTAGAGCTTCTCGTAGGCGTCGATCATCTGGTCGTAGCTGATCTTCTTCGGGATCACGTTCGTCGAGAGCTTGGTGTTGTCGGCAAGGTCGATGTCGCCGCGCAGCCGGCCTTCGCGCTCGAGGCGCTCGTACAGGGGGGTCCGCGGCAGCGCGGTCAGCAGGCCGACCATCGCGGCCTGGATGCCCGATTCCATGATGAACCGGTACTGGGTCTCGAAGCTCTCCAGCGTGTCGTTGTCGAAACCCACGATGAATCCGCCGAGCACGTCGATGCCGAAGCCGTAGATCGTGCGTATCGACTGCAGCACGTCCTGGTGGGTGTTCTGGGTCTTGCGCGTGTCCTTGAGCGTCTGGGGGTCCGAGGATTCGATGCCGATGAACACCCAGCCGAAGTTCGCGTCGCGCATCAGTTGCATCAGCTCGGCGTCGTGCGCGAGGTTGATCGACGCCTCGGTTCCGAATCGGAAGCGGTAACGGTGGCGCGCCTGGTAATCGATCAGGCTGCGCAGCAGTTCCTTCGCCACTGCGCGGTTGCCGATCAGATTGTCGTCGACGAAGAAGACGTTGCGGGCGCCAAGGGCACGCAAGGCGTCGAGTTCCCGTTCGATCTGCGGCACCGCCTTGGTCCGCGGCTTGCGCCCGAACATGACGATGATGTCGCAGAACTCGCAGAGGTACGGGCAACCACGCGAGAACTGCATCGTCGCCGTCGAGTAGCGATCGAGCTTCAACAGGTCGAAACGCGGCGCGGGCGAATCGGCGAGCGCGACGACGCCGGTCTCGCGGTACATCGGGCCGGCGCTTCCGTTCTCGAAATCGGCGCAAAAGCGCGGCCAGATGTACTCGGCCTCGCCCGCGACGACGGTGTCGGCGAGCGAGGCGTAGCGTTCGGGACAAAGCGAGGCGAAGCTGCCGCCCGCCACGACGTGGTAACCGCGGTCACGGTAGTAGCCGAGCAGTTCGGCCTGGCGGGCGAACTGCACCCCCATTCCGCAGACGCCGATGACGTCGGCATCGGGCGAGAGCGGAATCGATTCGATGTTCTCGTCGACGATCTGCACGGTCCACGACGGCGGACAAAGCGCCGCGAGCGTGGCGAGTCCCAGGGGCGGGTTGATCGCGCGCTTCGACGGCAGGATGCCGTCGACCGCCCACTTGAAGCTCCAGAAGCTCTCGGGGTATTTCGGGTTGATCAGCAGCAGTCGCATGCGCTGGCGTCCTCGGCGGGACCCCGGCTCCGGAACCGGGGCAGGGTCGAAACCGCAACCCTAGGCCGGCGTTTCCCGCGCCGCCTTGATGCGCATCAACGACAGACCGACGTACGCTACGGCGCCGGCCGCGCCACGACTGCGGGTCAGGGCAGGGGAAGGAAGCCCGCGGGCGACTTGGTGACGGCCACCGAGACGATCCAGGCGAATGTCGCCAGTGCGGCGACGAACGCCACCGCTCGCACACCCGGCGTCTTGCCGTATTTGAGCGCGATGCTGCCCAGGACGATGTAGGCGATAAGGCCCGCGACCTTGGCGGCGAGCCATGCATGCGCGCCCGACGAGGCGCCGATCAGCGCCGCAAGAGCGATGCCCGAGGCGAGCAGGACGGTGTCGACGACATGGGGCACGATCCGCACCCAGCGCCGGCGCAGCTTGTCGGGCGAACGCCACCGCCAGGCGCCGCGAATCGCGAACAGCGCGAAGCTCGTGGTGACGCTCGCCATGTGGACCGCCTTGATCGAAGCATAGAGGTTCTGCATCCCGCGATTATCGCAAATCCAGGGATCAGGGTTCGCGTTCCGGTTCGGCAGGGTGATCGGCGAGCACGTGGCGCGCATGCTCCTGAAGCGAGCGATACGAGCGCTCCCATTCGCCCGGGCGAGGGGTCGTATGGGCAAGCTGCCGGAGCAGGACCTCGAACGCCGCCGCACGCCGCCTCGCGCGTTCGGTGGCGGCAAGCGCGTCCGCATGCTCGGACGCGTAGACGAATTCCGCACGACGGTCCTGGCAGACGCCGATGCAGGGCTGCGGTGCTTCGATCCTTCCGCAGCCGATGCATTGCCACGCTTTCACGGTGTCGAACATGAGCGCACCCGGGTGTCGAGAGTCGTGGCCATTCTAGGCGCATACGGGGCGTTGCTTCGTTGGGGGCGTCCTCCGCGGTCCGGCATCCTTGACGCGCATCGAGCGTGCCGGGCGGCAGCGTGCGGCGATCCGGACGCGATAAGATGGCGGCCCGTTCTCCAGGGGCGCGGCCTGTTGCCGGCACGCGCCATTCGCCATGCGGCCGCAGACCGAGCGCTTCCAGGACATCCGCGACGCGATCCGGGAACTATGCGCCCGGTTTCAGCCCGACTATTTCCGCCGTGTCGACGAGGCGCGCGGCTATCCCGAGGCTTTCGTCGACGCGTTGACGACGGCAGGTTGGCTCGCCGCCCTCATTCCGCACCGATACGGAGGGTCGGGTCTGGGCCTGACCGAGGCATCGGTGATCATGGAGGAAATCAACCGCGCCGGCGGCAATTCCGGCGCCTGCCACGGCCAGATGTACAACATGGGGACGCTGCTGCGGCACGGATCGGAGGCGCAGAAGGAGGCATACCTGCCGAGGATCGCGAATGGCGAGCTGCGCCTGCAGGCGATGGCAGTGACCGAACCCACGGCGGGAACCGACACGACGAAGCTGCGCACGACCGCGGTGCGCAAGGATGGTCGCTACGTCGTCAATGGCCAGAAGGTGTGGACCTCGCGCGTCCGCCATTCCGACCTGATGATCCTGCTTGCGCGCACGACGCCGCTCGCCGATGTTGCCCGGAAGTCGGAGGGCATGTCAGTCTTCGTCGTCGACCTCCGCGACGCGATCGGAAACGGTCTCGAAGTCCGGCCGATCGCGAACATGGTCAATCACGAGACCAGCGAGCTGTTCTTCGACAACCTCGAACTTCCCGCCGAAAACCTGATCGGCGAGGAAGGGCAGGGTTTTCGTTACATCCTCGACGGCCTCAACGCCGAGCGCACGCTGATCGCTGCCGAGTGCATCGGCGACGGCTACTGGTTCATCGACAAGGTCGTGAAGTACGCGGGCGAGCGGGTCGTCTTCGACCGCCCGATCGGCCAGAACCAGGGGGTGCAGTTTCCGATCGCGCGCGCCTATGTCGACGTCGAGGCCGCGAACCTGATGCGCTACAGGGCCTGCGAGCTGTTCGACGCTCGCCAGCCCTGCGGCGCCGAAGCGAACATGGCCAAGCTTCTGGCGGCGGATGCATCGTGGGCGGCAGCCAATGCCTGCCTGCAGTTCCACGGCGGCTTCGGCTTCGCGAGCGAATACGACGTCGAGCGCAAGTTCCGCGAGACGCGGCTGTACCAGGTTGCGCCGATTTCCACGAACATGATCCTGGCCTACATCGGCGAGCACGTCCTCGGCCTGCCGCGTTCCTACTGACCGACGCGGCGCCGCACCACAGGCTCCGGAACCATCACTGATGGAATTTCGTATGCGCTGGCGTTCGTACCTGTTCGTCCCCGGCGACCGGCCGGAACGCTTCGACAAGGCGCGCGCCACGCACGCGCACGCGGTCATCGTCGATCTCGAGGATGCCGTGCCCCATGACCGCAAGCGGGCGGCGCGCGATGTACTCGCCGATTGGCTGTCGGAAGATCATCCCGTGCTGGTTCGCGTCAATGCGCGCACGACCGAGTGGTTCGAGGACGATCTCGCGGCGTGCGCGCACCCTGGCGTGTCTGCGGTGGTGCTGCCCAAGACCGAGCGCGCCGCGGACGTCGACGCCGTCGTGGCGGCGTGCGGCGCGCGGATGCCGGTATTTCCGCTGATCGAATCGGCAGCGGGGCTCTGGAACGCGCTCGAGGTCGGTCGGGCGTCGAACGTGCAGGCGCTGATGTTCGGGTCGCTCGATTACCAGGCAGACCTCGGGACGACCGACGACGAACTCCTGCTCGCCCGTTCACAGCTCGTGCTCGTCTCCAGGGTTGCCGGGATCGCCGCGCCGATCGACGGTGTGACCGTGTCGATCGGCGACGAGGAGGCGTTGCGGCGGGATGCGCTGCGCGCCCGCGGGTTGGGGTTCGCCGGCAAGCTCTGCATCCATCCGCGGCAGGTCGACGTCGTCAATGCCTGCTTCCTGCCGACTGCCGCGCAGATCGCGTGGGCGCGACGCATCGTCGACGGTCATGCACGAGCGGGAGGTGGTGCGGCGATGATCGACGGCGGCATGGTCGATCGCCCGGTGCTGCTGAAGGCGCAGGCGATCATCGCCGAAGCCGACGGGACGCGTTGAGCCCGCATCGTCGCCGCTGCACCGCGCGGGGGCAGAGCGCCGGACCCCTCGCGCGCCCGATGCCGAAATCAGGGTCGCCAGAGTGCGACGGTCGCGACGTAGTCGGCGGGTACCGCGGCCGAACGCAGCCTCCAGTGCGATGGCTCGTAGGGAGCAGGGCCGGCGCAAAGCTGCGGCTCGTCGTCGAGCGCAACATCGAGCGAACCGAACGGCGCCGACAGCGCGTCGCCGGTGGCTTTGCTCATCGCTTCCTTGCAGGTCCAAAGGCGCAGCACGCGCCTGCGCGCCGTATCCGCGTCGAGATTGGCGAGGCCCCGGCGTTCGGCCCCGGTGAGGAACTTCCGCGAGATTCCGGCGACGTTGATCGTGCGGTCGAGACGCTCGACATCGACCCCGATGCGCGCGCCTCGTGTCGCTCCGATCAGTGCGACTCCTGCCGTATGCGAGACGTTGAAATCCAGTCCGCGATCGATGCCGAGCTGCGGCCTGCCGCGCTCGCCGCGCACGATCGGCACGTCCTGCGGAGCCATCGCCAGCAATGACCCGAGGATGCCGCGCAGCGACGCGCGTCCGACGACGTAGCGGTCGCGCAGGGCCGGCGAGCCGAAGCGGTCGGCCCGCGCGAGCTCGGCGGGCGAAAGCCTGCCCTCGAGCAGCCGCAGCCGGGTGGGCGGAGCCGCAAGCGCACACCACCACAGGCTGACGCCGGCCGCGGGTGCCGGCAGGGGCACGCTGGCTGCATCGCGCTCGTCCGATTTGCCGGCCACGGGGTTCTCCACTAAGCTCGAACTAGAATGTCGCGTGCAAGCTCGCGCCCGCTGCAATGCGGGCGCGGTCGTGTCGGCTTCCCGAAAACCCCATGCGATCCATACTGAAGTTTCTCACGCGACTGCCGCTTCCACTGCTCTACGCGCTGGGAAGCTTCGCCTATTTCGTGACCTTCCACGTGCTGCGCTGGCATCGCGAGCTCGCCGCGCGCAATCTCGCGAGCTCCTTTCCCGAGAAGTCCGACGCGGAGCGCGCCCAGATTCTGCGCCAGTCCTACATCAACCTCGGGCAGACGCTGGCGGAGACGTTCTGGGGATTTGGCGCCAGCGCAGAGGCACTGATCGCGCGAGTGACGATCGAGAACCGCGACCTGATCGAGCGCTTCGTCGCGGAGCGCCGACCGGTGCTGCTGATGGCGGCCCACGTCTGCAACTGGGAGTGGCTGCTGCCGGCGGCGGGCGCTCAGTTCTCGATTCCGATCGATGCCGTGTACAAGCCGCTGCGCGTTGCGAGCCTCGACGAATTCATCCGGAGCACGCGCAGCCGGTTCGGCGGGAAGCCGATTCCGATCGAGTCGTTCCTGTTCGAGTTGATGCGGCGTGCCGGCGAGCCGCGTGCCTACGCGATGGTTGCCGACCAGACTCCGCCGCGCACCATGGACAAGCACTGGACGCGATTCCTCAACCGGGACACGGCGTTCTTCGTCGGGGCCGACAAGATCGCCAAGTTTCTCGATGCGCCGGTGCTCTACGTGGCGATGCGGCGCGTGCGCAAGGGTCACTACGTCGTGCGCCTGCACGTGCTGTCGGAACCCCCTTACGAGCATGACGACGACCTCCAGGTCGTCGAGCGTTACGCGCGCCAGCTGGAGTCTGAGATCAGGGCGAGCCCCCCGGACTGGCTGTGGGTCCACAACAAGTGGAAATATCCGAAGCCGGTCGACGCGCCGCCGGCGGCGTGATTTCCGCAATCATGTGCAGCCGAATGTGATGCGGGTGTTGCAATCCGTCCGCCAAGCCCCTATAATTTCACCTCTCTGCTGCAACGCCTCCCGACGCAAGTGCTCGACAAGGGGGACGGTCGCTCCAAATGATTCGAATGGGGCGGTGAACCGGGTGCCAGACCCGAAGGTTCTGCAGCCTGCTCTTTAACAATTTGCAATCGATA
>CAWFKR010000016.1:0-250751 GCA_963816415.1 uncultured Pseudomonadota bacterium | reverse complement strand
CAGAGGACTGAAAATCCTTGTGTCGGTGGTTCAATTCCGCCCTTGGCCACCAATAAAATGAAGGCTTGCGCTCCCATCGGGAGGCAAGCCTTTTTCTCATGTCCACCCGTCGAGAAAAGCCCGGGCGCCGTTCCGCCGCCGCGGCGGTGCTGAAGCACCCCGGCAGCTTCGCGCTGCGCGTCCTCCGGGGCTTCCGCGCCAACCAGGGGTATCTGCTCGCCGGCGCGGTCGCCTACAACACGCTGCTGTCGATCCTGCCGCTGCTGATCCTGTTCGTGATCGTGCTGGCGAACTTCGTCGACGAGTCGGCGCTGCTGTCGACGATCGGGCGCTACCTCGAACTCGTCGTGCCAGGGCAATCGGGTGCCATCATGGGCGAGCTCGCCCTGTTCGTGGAACACCGCCACGTCATCAGCTGGTTGCTTGGCGCCACGCTGGTCTTCTTCAGCTCGCTGGCGTTCATGGTGCTCGAGAACGCGATGTCGGTGATCTTCTACCACCGCGTCAGGGTCCGCCGCCGGTCGATGGTGGTCTCGCTGCTGCTGCCGTTCGTGTGGATCGTGATGCTCGGCATCGGCGCGCTGATCGTCACGTTCGTCTCCGGTGCGCTGCAGGCGATGGGCCGGGACAGCGTCGAGTTTCTGGGACGCGCGTGGCCGCTGGGGGGGGTCTCGGGACTCCTGCTCTACCTGATCGGCCTCACCGGCGAGATCATCGTCCTGACGGCCATCTACATGGTCATGCCGGCAAAGCGTCCGTCGTGGCGGCACGCCCTGATCGGCGGGATCACCGCGGCACTGCTGTGGGAGGTCACCCGGCGCGTCCTGGTCTGGTACTTCTCGACGGTGTCGCAGGTGAGCGTCGTCTACGGATCGCTGACGACGGCGATCGTCGTGCTGCTCAGCCTGGAGATTGCGGCGATCGTCCTCCTGCTCGGTGCCCAGGTGATCGCCGAGTACGAGCGCATCGGCGATGGCGCCGGCCGGGACCGGCCGGCGCCGATGCGGCTCGGCTGAGGGCGCGCCGGCCAGGTTCCGTCCCGGGTCGCCGGATTCGCGATCCTCAGTGCCGCGTTCCGCCCTTCGCTGGCCGCTTCGCCGGCACCGGGACCGCTTCGACGGTCAGCACGAAGCTGCGTTCTTCGTTCGGGTTCATTCCCCCGACCCCGACGAGCTTGTGGGCGATCTCCTCGCCGCGGTCGTTGCGGATCGAGACCACGACCGTGTATTCCCAGGGGTCCCCGTCAGGCGGATGCCGGATGCTGCCCTCGATGCGCAGTGGCGTGAGTGCGGGCTCCTGCGACGCGTCGCTGCGTGCATCGAAGCGCAGGTAGTGTCGGCAGGCCGGGCACACCCCTGCGCTTTCGAGGATGGTCTCGCGGCAGTGTGGGCACTGGCGCGTCGCCCCGGCAGCGACTGGGCGCGCGCTGCTCATGAAGCGATGCCGACTCCCGCGTCATGAACGGCGGACGGCTTGGCGGCCTTCGGGGCCTTGCCCTCCTCCCAGCCGAACTCGGCATTGCCGCGCAGGCGAGCCCCTGCTGCGACGGTCAGCGAGCCGGCCTTCAGGTCGCCGACCACCACGGCGGTCTTCAGGAGGTCGACCATCGATGCCTGCTCGACGTTGCCGTCCAGTTCGCCGGCGATCGTGACCTTGTGGGCGCGCACCGCACCGGTCAGCTTGGCGCCGGCCTCGACGGTCAGGTCGCCCTGGAGGTTGACGTCACCCTTGAACCGGCCGGCGATGCGTATGCTTCCGCCGCCTTCGATCTTTCCCTCGATGGTGATGTCGGCGGCGATCACCGATTCCTTGTGGAGCGGGGCGACGTCGGCGCGCATCGCAGCCGGCGCCGCGGCGGGAACGGGGGCGAGCTCGGCCCTCGACCCAGCATCGATGCGCGTGGGTTCCTTCGGTCCGGGAGCAGGGGTCGGAGCCAGCCGGGAGGCTATGTTGTCTTTCCAGATCGACATGATGCAGGGCCTGTCGTGAGGGTGAACGATTGAGGCTAACCCCGAACGGCGATGGAGGCAATCGATCTCTCGCACAGCGGGACGCTCCGTGGCCTCGGCGGCGCGGTAGAACCTGCAAATCCGGGTAGAAATTGCAGGGCCGGCTTGCGGCGGCCCGATCCCCGGCTCGCATCGGGCTTTCCCTTCCCTTGACAGGCCAGCGGCTGATCTCGATACTGCGGGCGCCGCTTCTCGACCAGGGGGGGATGCGATGAAGCTCGGATTGGCAGGCGGATTGCTGGCACTGGTCTCCGGACCGGCGATGGCCGGAATGGTGAACAGCCTGGCCTTCGTTTCGGTGCCGACGCTCGACGACGCGGGGTTGTTCGCCCTGATTGGCCTCGTCGGCGCGGTCGGTGGCTGGCTCCTTCGCGGCAAGAAGAAGTAACGTCCAGCAGGATTCGACACAGGGTCCGACGCCGTGCCTGCGGCGTCAGGGCCGGCTCCCGCGCGCCTTGATCGACCCGAATTCACTCCATTTGGTGCGCCTCGCCTATTTCGGGGCGTTCATCGGCGGGTGGGCCTTTCTCGTTACCCTGGAAGGCGGCAATCCCAAGTGGGCCCCGCCGGCACGCCGCTGGCGGCACATCGCGCGCAACTTCGCGCTGTTCCTGCTGGCCGTCGTGATCGCCGACGGGATCGTCGGCATCGGGTTGCTCGGTCTCTGGGATCGCCTGAACCTCCAGCCGCACGGGCTGTTGACGCCGTTCGGCCTGCCGCTCTGGGCGCTGGTGATTGCAGGACTGCTCGCCACCGATCTCGCCGGCTATGCATTCCACCGGCTCAGCCACCGCTGGCGCTGGTTGTGGCTGATCCATTCGGTGCATCACTCCGACCGCCAGCTGGATGCATCCACGTCCGTGCGCGAGCATCCGGCCGAGATGATCTGCGACGTCGTCATCCTGGCGGCGACCCTCACGGTGCTGGGGGTTCCGCTGTGGGTGGAAGGACTGCGCGCGGCGTTCCTCAATCCGCAGGCGATGGCGCAGCACGCGAACATCGAATACCCGAGATGGGTCGAGCGTGCGTTCGGCTGGCTGCTGGTGACGCCGGCGATGCATCGCGTGCACCACTCGCCCGACCCTCGGGAAACGAACACCAACTACGGACTCATGTTCTCGTTCTGGGATCGATTGTTCGGCAGCTACCACGCGCCGGACCCGGAACCGGTCGCCAATTTCGGGCTCGGCCGGTTGCAGGGAGAGCGCTGGCAGACCGTTCCAGGCATGCTGCTGACGCCGATTGCGGCGCGCGGAATTCCTACGCTGTGATCCGGGTCCCGAGCGTTCGCTGCGTGCTCATTGGCGGCGGTGCCAGGGCAGGAATCGCCGCGTGAGCCAGCGCGTGAGCGCGTCGAAAGCCACGCCCACCGCCGCCAGCACGAGCACCCCGACGAACGCTTCGTTGTGCCTGAACGTGCGTGAATTGTAGAGGATGTAGTAGCCCAGTCCCGGAATGGATACGAAGAACTCGGCAACCACCGCACCGACGAGCGCGCGACCTGCGCCAAGCCGCACGCCGGCGAGCAGGTACGGGATCGATGCGGGAAAGATCACGTCGACGAGCGTTGCGAAAGGCCGCGCGCGAAACGAGCGCGCCACTTCCAGGAACTCGATCGGCACCGAGCGTGCACCGTCGGCAGCATTGATCGCGATCGAGAAGAACGAGGCGAAGATCACCACCGCGAGACGCGTGTCGCCGCTGTAGCCGAACCACAGCGCGAGCAGCGGGAGGATCGCGACCATCGGGGTGGCGAACAGGCTGTTCACGTAATAGCGCAGGCTCCATTCGACCGGCGCGATCCGCCCCATGGCGAAGCCGACCGCAGTACCGGCGATGAGCGAGATCGCCAATCCGATCACGACGGCGCCCAGCGTCGCCCCGGCGGCGGCGATGAACTGCGGATCGGTGATGACGCTGACGAAGACCCGGGCGATCCCGCTGGGCCGCGCGACGTAGGCCGGCGCGAAGGCGCGCACCACGCCTTCCCACAGCGCGAGCAGCACCACGCCCGCGATCACCTTGAGCACGACCGGCGAATCGAGGGCGAAGGTGCGCCGGGGTCGCGTCGCCGGCAGCGTCGCGGTGCCGGTCGTGCTCACGGGCGGTAGCTGCGCCACGGCGCGAAGCGGCGTTCGAGGTAGCGGCCGAGATCCATCAGCCCGACGCCGAGCAGCACGATGATCAGGATCGCCGCGAGCATGCCCGCGGTGTCGAAGTTCTGCGACCCCATCATGATCATCTGCCCGAGACCGGAGGGGCTCAGGAAGAACTCGGCGGCGACCATGCCGACGAGTCCGCGGGCGATCGCCTGCCGTACCCCGGTCATCATGAACGGCAGCGTGTAGGGGATCAGGACGTCGCACCACAGCCGCCATTCGCCGGAGCGGAAGGAGTGCGCCACCTCGATGAGCTCCGGCCGGATGCTGCGTGCGCCCTCGATCGTGTTGTAGAGCACCGGGAACACGGCGAACAGGAACACGACCAGGACCTTCGGGGCGAACCCGAAGCCCATGATCGACAGGATGAACGGGATCAGCGCGACCATCGGCGTCGCGTACAGCATCGCGATGTAGTCCTCGAGCGCGATCCGCAGCCATGCGACGCGCGCGAGCAGCATTCCGGACGGCGCGCCGACCGCGACCGCGAGCGCGAGGCCCACCGAGTAGAGCTCGAACGAGCTCTCGGCCTGCCGCAGCAGCGTGCCGCTCTCCACGACGCCGGCGAGACTCGCCAGCGTCGACGAAAGCGGCGCCCAGAACGCGTCCGACGTCAGCCGGCCGGCGACCTGCCACACGATCGCGCCGAGCACGAGACTCGCCGCGATCGTCAACCTGCGGGCCCAGGGCCGGTCCGGGATCATCGGGCGCTCATCGTCGATCGCACCGCCGCAGCACGACGCAGCGGCGCGCGGTGGGCTTTCTCAGTGCTGGACCATCTTCATCGCGTCGCGCCAGACCGAGGGATCGGCGATGCGGTCGTAGGGCGCCACTTGCTTGTCGGGCTTGATGTTGCCCACGTTCTTCATCACCTTGCCGACCAGTTCCAGGTTCTTCTCGGTCAGGCCGTCGGTGTCGTTCGGCCAGAAGTCCATCGCGAGATAGGCTTTGAGCGCGCTCTCGGCCTGCGCGGGACTGTGGCCCGTGGGCTTGGCGTCCTGCGCGACCTTCGCCGCGTTGGCGGGGTTGCGCATGAATCGCTCGGCGTCGATCAGCCCTGCCACGGCGCGCACGTAGGCGTCGCGGTTCTGGGCGAGCTTGTCCTTGTTCACGACGACCAGCATGTAGTGGTCGAGGGGCCGCGACGTCTTCTGCGTCACCACGGTCTTGATCGGCTTGCCGGTCTGCGCCTCGAGCACCGCCACGTCGTCGATGTGCAGCGCACCGTACTTGATCTGGCCCGCGACCATCGCCGGCGCGACGTTGGAGCTCAGCGCCACCTGCTGGACGTCGTCGATCTTCATGTGGCAGCCGCCGATCAGCATCGTCTTGAGTGCGATCGAGCGCGCGCCGCCGACGGCGTCGACCCCCACCGCCTGCCCCTTGATGGTCTGGCAGCTCGCGTTCGGGTCGGTCGAGCCGATCAGCCAGTCGGGGTGTTCGAGGCCGTAGATCCCGATCAGCTTGACGTCGGAGTTGGAGACCTGGCTCACGACGAGGGGCGACGGCGCCAGCGCCATCGCGATCTCGCCGCTGGCGACGGCCCGCGATGCGGCCGCCCCGGTCTCGAATGCGCGCACGTCGACGTCGACCCCGTGTTTCTTGAAGAAGCCCTCCTTGTCGGCGACCATCGCGATCACGCCGGCGAACACCGGCGGAATCCCCGGGACCGCGAAGGTCATCTTCGGCGCCTGCGCGACGGCGGTCGTGGGTCCGAGTGCCAGCGCGGCCAGCATGCAGGCGGCACCAATGCCGTTGATCGATACCAAGCTTCTGAATTTCATGTTTCCTCCTGATCCCGGTGGAAAGTGAAAGCGGCCTATTTCCTGACTTCGTATTCGGCCTCGAGCGCCTCGGCCATCAGCGTGTTCCAGACATGTTCCCGCAACTGCGAAAAGCGCCGCAGGGTCAGCGTCGCGCGGTCGCGCGGTCGCGGCAGATCGACTTCGATCACCTCGTGCACGGTGCTCGGGCGGCCCTTCAGCACGACGATCCGGTCGCCCATCAGCACGGCCTCCTCGATCGAGTGCGTCACGAAGACCATCGTCGTCGGCCGCATCTCCCAGATGTTCAGGAGTTCGAACTGGAGGATCTCGCGCGTCTGGGCATCGACCGCGCCGAAAGGCTCGTCCATCAGGAGCACACGCGGCTCGACGGCGAGTGCGCGGGCGAGACCGCAGCGCTGCTGCATGCCTCCCGAGATCTGGTACGGATAGTAGTGCTCGAATCCCGCGAGCCCGACGAGCCTGACGAACTCGGCCACCTTGGCGGCGGTTGCGTCGGCGCCACGGCCTGCGAGCTTGAGTCCGTAGGCGACGTTCTGGGCGACGGTCTTCCACGGGAACAGGCCGAAGTGCTGGAAAACCATCGCGACGCCCTCGCGCGGACTGCGCACCGGTTCGCCTTCCACCAGCACTTCGCCCGATGTCAGCGGCAGCAGGCCGTCGATGCACCGCAGCAGCGTCGTCTTGCCGCAGCCCGACGGCCCGATGATCGCCACGACTTCGCGGTTGCCGATGTCGAGATCGACGTCGCGGAACACCTGGAGCGAGCCGTAGTGCTTGCCGGCCCGCGAGATGCGGATCCGCGGCTGCGCGGCGCCTGATGCCGTCACCCGTTCACCCTCCGTTTCAATCGCCGCCCTCACGCGTCCGCCCCGGATCCGCCGCGCCCGCCCGTCAATGCAGACCGTCGGAGACCTCGACGTTCTCCGGCGCGAGTTCGATCCCGGAAGCCTTGGCCTGCTGCAGGAGCAGCGTCGCGAAATCCTGCTCGGTCATGCCGTTGCCCATCATCGACTGCACGAGGTCGCGCGTGATCGAGGCGAGCGGCATCGGCACCTCGAACCGGCGTCCCGCGTCGAGCCCGAGGTCGAGGTCCTTGCGCAGCAGGTACGGCGTGAAAGTCACCTTGAAATCGAGGTTCACGTATGCCGGCGCCTTGTAGCGCGTGAACGTCGAGCCCATCACGGACTGGTTCATGAAGTCGAGGAACGCATGCCGTGGCACCCCGGCCTTCTGCGCGAGGACCGTGATCTCCGCGAGGGATTGCGTCACCACGCCCAGGAAGACGTTGTGGCAGATCTTCACGATGCGCGCGAGTTCGCCTTCACCGACGTAGCTCGCGGCCGGCCCGATCAGCTTCAGCAGCGGCATCACCTCGTCGAAGACCGGTTTCGGTCCCGAGCACACGAACGACAGCTTGCCCGCCTTGATCACCTTGGCGTTCCCGCTGACCGGCGCTGCAAGGTATTTCGAGCCGAACCCGGCGAGGATGCCCCGCAGCTCGGCGGAACCTTCCAGCGAGATCGACGAGCACTCGACGACGATCGGGGGCGCGCCCCCTTCGCCCGCTTTCGCCTTCGAGAAGACGCCCTGCGGGCCGACGATCACCTGCTTGACGTCGTCGTAGGTGGCGACCATGCAGAACAGGATGTCGGACCCCGCGAGATCGGTCAGGTGGTGGGCGATCTTCGCCCCGTCCTTCGCCAGCGGATCCGCCTTCGCCCGGGTGCGGTTCCAGACCGTGATGTCGCAGCCGCCCCGTGCGAGGCGCTGCGCCATCTCGAACCCCATGCGTCCGGTGCCGATCCAGCCGATCTTCGGTTTGCTGCTGCTCATGCTTGCTTCCTTGAAGGAATGGATGAGGCTTGGGACGGGATCAGTACGGATTGGCGATCGGCAGTTCTTCGGCCGGATAGAGCGAGATGATCTTGGCGCCATCCGGCGTGAGGATCACCTCCTCCTCGATCCGCGCAGCCGAGATGCCGTCGGTCGCCGGACAGTAGGTCTCGACGGCGAAGACCATGCCCGCCTTGAGTTCGATCGGATCGGTGAACGAATTGAGGCGGCTGATCAGCGGCCGCTCGTGCAGTCCGAGTCCGAGGCCGTGGCAGAAGTTCAGCCCGAAGGCCTCCATCTCGCTCGAGAAGCCGATTTCCTCGGCTCGCGGCAGGACCGCAGCGATCTGGTCGCTGGCCATGCCCGGCTTGAGCAGCTCGATCGCCCGGTCCATCCACTCGCGTGCCTTGCGGTAGGCGGTGCGCTGCGCATCCGTCGCGCGACCGACGTTGAAGGTGCGGTAGTAGCAGGTTCGGTATCCCATGAACGACTGGATGACGTCGAAGAACGCCTGGTCCCCCGGGCGGATCAGCCGGTCGGTGAAGTTGTGCGGGTGCGGCGAGCAGCGCTCGCCGGAGATCGAGTTGATCGCTTCGACGCAGTCGCTGCCCATCTCGTAGAGGCGGGCGGTGGCGAGCGCGACGATCTGGCTCTCCTTCACGCCGGGCTTCAGCGCTTCCGCGATGTCCTGGTAGACGCCGTCGACCATCGCCGCCGCCATGTTGAGCAGGGTCAGCTCGTCGATGTTCTTGACCTCGCGCGCCTGCAGCAGCACCTGCTGGCCGTCGCGCACCTCGATGCCCATCCGCTGCAGCTCGAGCATCATCGGCGGCTCGATCACGTCCACGCCCAGCGGCATGTCGCCCACACCCTCGGCATCGAGCAGCGACTTGATCTCCTCGGCCGCCTCGCGGAACAGCCGGATGTCGCCGCCGACGGCACCGCGAAGGCCCAGCAGCCCCGCGCGGCAATGGTCGTGGTGCAGCCACGGCGCGTGCAGCCGATGATGCTTGGCCGCCGACCCGAAATCCCAGATGTAGGGGTCGCCGTTGCCGGTCAGCAGCGAATAGCGCGTCAGCTTGTCGCGCGCCCATTCGCCGATCACCGTGCTGGTCGTGTAGCGGATGTTGTGCTGGTCGAAGCACAGCAGCGCGCCGAGTCCCGACGCGGCGAGGGCGGCGCGCGTGCGGGCGAGGCGGTAGTCGTGCAGGCGGCGGAAGTTGATGCGTTCCTCGAAATCCACCTGCGTATGGCCCGGCGACTGCAGCGGCCGGTCCCAGCGGTGGTGCGGATTGATGTCGTCGGGGCGAATGATCTTCGGTTCGCCCGATTTCCTGGCCATGGCTGTTCTCCGGATTCCGATGCGGCGCGGGCTCAGGCGGCCCGCGTGCCGAGTTGCGATGCCATCCAGTCCGCGGTCTGCGGACGGTAGCGGTAGGTGCGGTTGTTCACCACGTGCGTTCCGCCGGGGACGATCGACAGCACGACCGGACCTGCGGCTTCGGCCGCCAACCGCTGCGCATGCCGCGGCGGCGTCAGCGTGTCCCGGTCACCCGCCACGATGTAGAGGGGGCAGGTGATCCTGGCGGCAACGCCCGCGAGCGACAGCTTGCGGGCCGCGGCGCGGGCCTCGTCCATGGTCGCGCAGCGCGCCCGGACCCTGAATGCCTCGCGCGTCAGTTCGTTGCGCTCGTCGAATCCGTCCGACCAGTCGTAGGGCCCCGACAGCGCGACGCAGGCTTTCGCGCGCTTGTCGAACGCTGCGGCGCGCGGCGCGTAGTAGCCGCCGAGGCTCACGCCCCACAGGCCGATCCGCGTTGCATCGACATCGGCACGCCGCTCGACCCAGTCGAGCACGGCCGCGACGGGCACCTCGTAGTCGCCGCGGATCGGCAGCTCATATTCGGCCTCACCCTGGCCGGGGCCGTCGAAGGCGAGGGTGGCCATGCCGCGATCGAGGAAGGTCGTCTCGTAGGCGTCCATCTCCTCCTTGGCCGAGTCGAGTCCCATGATCATCACCACCAGCGGCGGGCGCGCGATGCCTCCCGGACGGCGGAGAATGCCGGCCAGCGTGGTTCCCGCGTAGGGAATCTGCACCCGTTCGCCCGCGGGGCGCAGGTGGGGGAGCGCCAGCTGCCGGCACTCGATCGCCTTGCGATGGGCACCGCGCATCGCATCGGTATCGTGGACGAACAGGAACTTGGCGAAGTGGTAGCACACCCCGGCACGGGTGAGGTGCTCGGCGGCGGTGAGGCCGCAGCCCGCAGCGAGCGCCTCGCGCCCGAGCGTCTCGTGGATGCCGGCGCGCGCCGACCACGCATCGCACCACTGCTCCCAGCGGTCGATGCCGGCGGTAACTTCCTGGAAGTCGCTCATCGTCACGCCGTTCGCGACGAAGCGCGGCCCCCAGTGGGCGTTCGCGATCTCGATGCGTCTGTCGCGCGCAGCCTGCGTCGAACTCAACCGGCCCCTCCTCGAATTCGGTCACGATGCCGCTGGAGTCTTGGCGCTCCTGCAATCGTTTGCATAGAATAGTCGGGCTCGCTGCGCGTGGCAACCCCGGGGCGCGCGAGCGGAGGGCCGGGAGGCACCAAGGCGAATGCGCAAGAAAAGGATCACGATCGAGGACGTGGCGCGGGCGGCGGGGGTGCACGCCTCCACGGTGTCCCGCGCCCTGAGTCCCGGCAAGCAGGCGCTCGTCACCGGCGAGGTCGCCGCACGCGTCGCGGCCACCGCGCGCCGCCTGGGCTACACGCCCGATCCGGTCGCCGCCGGTCTGCGCACCCGTCGCTCGGCGACCGTCGGCGTGCTCATTCCCGACATCGCCAACCCGCTGTTCCCGCCGATCCTGCGAGGCATCGAGGCCGCGCTCGCCGAAGCCGGCTACACCGCGATCATCGCCAACACCGACGGCGACCCGCTGCGCGCCGGCGAGGCGCTCGAGCGGCTCGCCGCGAGGCGCGCCGACGGCATCATCCTCGCCACGGTCACCCGCCGCGATCCGCTCCTCGATCGATGCCGCGAGCTGGGGCTGCCGGTGGTGCTGGTGAATCGCAGCGCCGACGGCGGCACCGCGTCGGCGGTGATCACCGACGACGAAGCAGGTGCTGCGCTTGCCGTCAGGCATCTCGCCGAGCTGGGACATCGCGCCATCGGGCACGTCGCAGGGCCGCGCCGGATGTCGACCGGGGCGCGCCGTCGCAGCGGATTCGTCGCTGCGCTGCGGACCCTCGGCGTGGTCAGCCGGCCGCCGCCGATCGCGGAGGCGGAGAGCTACGAGATCGAGGCAGGGGCCCGCGCGGCGGCGGCACTGCTCGCGGCACACCCCCGCATCACCGCGATCGTCGCCGCCAACGATCTGCTGGCACTGGGCTGCTACGACGAGGCGAAACGCCGCGGCCTTGCCTGTCCCCGCGACATTTCGATCACCGGCTTCAACGACATGCCGTTCGCCGACCGCTTCGACCCGCCGCTGACGACCGTCCGCATCCCCCATCGTGCGATGGGCGCCGAAGCGGCGCGGCTGCTGCTCGCCGAGATCGAGAATCCGCGCTCGCCCAAGCAAGAGATCAAGCTGCAGCCCGAGTTGGTCGTGCGTGGTTCCACCGCCAGGCCGCGCGCGGCCTCGCGCCGCCCGCGCTGACTACGCCCCGAACGCCTTCGCGTGCAGGGCGACGTCGATGTACCGGGAGGGGTCGTCGAGGCGCTTCTGCGGCCGCCCGAACTTGCTGCGCAGGGCTAGGACCGTGTGGATCCCGGGGAGATCCAGCGCGAGGTCGCGGAACAGGCCGCCCTGCGGTGCCAGCAGCAGATCGCAGGATTCGCGGGCGAGCGCCGGCGTCATGTCGCGGATGTGCGCAACGAGCAATGCTTCGGCGACCGCGCGGTTGGCGGGATCGTAGAGCCAGTCGATCGCCTGGCGGTAGCCGCGCATGTAGCCGATCAGCGCGGCTTCGTTCGCGCGCACCCACGAGCGTCGCGCCGCGCCGACCGAGCCTTGGTACGCCCCCAGCGATGCGGCCGTCGCGATCACGTGGCAGCCACGCGCCTTCGCGAGGAGCTCGAACGGTGTGCGCAGCAGGGTGCCGTCGTGCTTGCCGGCAACGAGGTCCTCGTAGCGGGCGCGCGTCGCGCCGGCGCGCACGTAGGTCACCTCCGACTCGGCGAGCCCGCTGCGCTCGACCAGCTCGCGCAGGACGCAGGCGAAGCCACTTGTCATCGCGTCCACCGACAGCGTCCGGCCGCGCAGCGCGTCGAAGCCGGTCACGCCGGGCGCGGTCACCACGCTCAGGAAGCCACTGTCTCCGCCCATGAACGCGAAAAGGTCCGGTTCGGCCGCAGTCTCCGCCTCGCCCTGCCCTTCCTGATACGCGACGATATTGTCGAAGCCGGCCATCGCGATGTCGAACCGACCCTCGGCGAGCCCGGTGATCAGCGCGACCGAGGTTGGCGTGAACGACAGGCTGACCGCGACGCCTTGCGCGGCGAAGAAGCCCTGGCGCTGCGCGGCCCAGATCGGGAGGTTCCAGCCTCCGTCGAAGGCGATCACGCGCAACGGAAGCAGCGCGCCGGTCGGAGGTGCGGTCGTCGCGGCCATCAGAGGATTTCACTCCGGCATGCAGAGGTCAGCTTGCGGGAACGCATGGGGATCTTCATCGGGGGGTGGCGGAGGAATGGGTCGCAGGATTGTAGCCGCGCACCGTCTTGCGCAGCGCCGGTGCGACGAGTTCGGCGATGACGTACGCGATGCGTTCCTACGGGCGCGGGTAGCGTGCGGCGAGATCGTCCAGCTGCGCCTGCGTCAGGGCGCGCAGGCGCTCGTGGCGGACAATCAGCCAGAGTTTCGCCGTCACCTCGAGTTCCTCGACCGCGTCTGCGGCGGCGGCGAGCGAGCTGCCGCTGACCACCGGCCCGTGGTTGGCGAGCAGCACCGCATGATGCTTGCCCGCAGTGCGGCCAACGGCCTCGGCGAGCGCAGGATCGCCGGGAGCGTAATAGGGCAGGAGCGGCAGGGTGCCGATGCGCATCGCATAGTAGGCGGTCAGCGACGGCAGGACATTCGCTGGATCGACGTCGGCGAGCACCGACACCGCAACCGAGTGGGTCGAGTGCAGGTGAACGACGGCGTGATCGCGCGGGCGCTCGCGATACATCGCGAGGTGCAGCAGCGCCTCCTTGGTCGGCGCATCGCCGCCGACGTGGGTGCCCAGGGCGTCGAGCACCGAAAGCCGTGCGGGATCGAGCGCGCCCAGCGACGCCCCGGTCGGCGTCAGCAGAAAGCCCTGGTCGGTGCGTACGGACAGATTGCCGGTGCTGCCGTGCGTGAGCCCGCGTGTGTACAGCGACGCGCCGAGCCGGCAAAGTGCTTCGCGTCGGTCGGATCCGCTCATTGCGTCAACGCCGCACTAACCCGGCAGCATCGCCAGCGCCTTGGCGAAGAAGTCGGCCGTCCCGAAGTTGCCCGACTTCAGCGCGAGCGCCAATGGCCGATCGCCGATGGCGGTGGTCCAGGGCACGCCGGGATCGATCTGGGGCCCGATCGCCAGCGCGGTCACGCCCAGCGCCTGGACGACCGCGCCCGAGGTCTCGCCACCGGCGACCACCAGCCTGCGGACGCCGCGGTCCACCAGCATGCGCGCAAGCTGCGCGAAAGCCTCCTCGATCAGCGCCGTCGCGTGTTCGCGGCCCAGACGTTCCTGCACCTGGGCGACCGCAGCGGGATCTGCCGTCGAATGGATCAGGAACGGCCGGCCTGCTTCGAGGTCGGCGTCCACGGCCTCGAGGGCGCGTCGCGCAAGCGTTGTCGCATCGTCGCCAGGACGCGGCTCGATCGGCACGGCGCGATGGTTTGCCGCCCACGCCGCGACTTGTGAGCGGGTGGCGGCCGAGCACGAACCCGCGAGCACTGCCGCCTTGCCGTTCACGTCGGGCAGCATCGCCGCGTCGCTGCGCTCGGGCAGCAGGCCCGATGCGCGGAAGTTCCGGGGCAGCCCGAGCGCGATGCCCGATCCCGCCGTGACCAGCGCGAGACCGGCGCAGGCGGCGCCGATCGCCATCAGGTCGTCGTCCTCGATCGCGTCGACGACCGCCATCGCGACGCCTTCCGCGGTGAGTCGGTCGAACGCCTGCCGGATCGCAGGCGCCCCGTGCCGCACGACGGTCCAGGGTACGAGACCGACGCGACGGCGGGTCTGACGGGCGAGGACGCGCACGAGGTTCGCATCGCGCATCGGCGTGAGCGGATGGTCGCGCATCGGCGAATCGGAAAGGAGCGCGTCGCCGACGAACAGGTGTCCGAGGTAGATCGTTCGCCGGTTTTCCGGGAAAGCCGGGCAGGCGATCGCGAACTTCGCTCCCAGCGCATCGAGCAGCGCTTCAGCCACCGGGCCGATGTTCCCGGCATCGGTCGAATCGAACGTCGAGCAGTACTTGAAATAGATCTGCTGGGCGCCGCCGCGCTTCAGCCAATCGAGCGCGGCGAGCGACTGTGCGACCGCATCGCCTGAGGAAATGTTGCGCGACTTCAGCGCCACGACCACGGCGTCGGCCTCGGTGGCGGCGGCAACGTCCTTGCCGCTTGGAATGCCGATCGTCTGCACGGTGCGCATCCCCGCGCGCACCAGCATGTTGGCGAGGTCCGTCGCCCCGGTGAAGTCGTCGGCAATCGCGCCGAGCAGCACGTCGTTCTCCTGTCGATCCGGGCGCCAATATAGCGGAATCGCCGGATTCGCGGAGATGGGCCGCGGGTCCGACGAGGACATCCACCCGGTCGGCGACGATTCGCTGCAGGCGTTGCCGCGGACGGGTATCATGGATTTTGGTCCCGCGGGGCCCGGCTCCGCGGTCGTGCGCATTCAGCCAGGAGAACCGGTCATGGCGAAGAAAGCCGCAAGCGAGGGTGTGTACCGCGTCATCGACGTCATCGGCACCAGCACGACATCGTGGGAGGACGCGGCGAAGCACGCGGTGACCACCGCGGGCAAATCGCTGCGTGATCTGCGCGTCGCCGAGATCACCAAGCTCGACATGAAGATCGAGGGCGGCAAGGTCGTCGCCTACCGCGCTCGCGTGCAGCTGTCGTTCAAGTACGAGGAATGACGCCGCGGCTTTGACGCCCTAGTGCGCGGCGATCAGCGCTTCGATCTCGGCGAAGGTGCGCGCGATGTCGTGGACCTGCTGCGGGGGAATGCCGAGGCGCCGGCCGATCTGCGTCAGGGATATGATCCCGCAGATCGTCTGCGGTCCTGAAGCGTCGCCTCCGAGGGTCTCGGCCACCAGCGCGTGCTGCCGGCCGGAGAATTTGAGCGTGGCGACGACATCGCCGACGCGGGCATGCTCGAGATCGCGAAGATCGAGGACTTCCAGGCGATCCGCGGGCGTCATGATGTCGCGCACGGTCACCTCGTCGTAGCGGACGCCGCGCGCCTGGGCGAACTGGATGGGGCGCTCGCCCAGGGTGTCGGTCGCAGTCACGATGCCAAGGAGGTCACGGGCATCGTCGGTCACGAACAGGGCACGGACGCTGCGCGCGATCATCACCCGGTTCGCTTCGGCAATCGATGCGCCCGCGCCGATCGTCAGGGCGGCGACCCGGCGCAGGTCCGTCATCACGTCGACGGCCGGCGAATCGAGTCGCAGCGGCGCGATCGCTCCGGGCCTCGGCAGGGTGTAGCGGCTGCCCGCGCCCGTCTTCGAGTTCCGCAGCGGAGCGAAATCTCCGGTCAGCGCCGGCGTGACGGGCGAGGCGGCGCGGTGCGCCTCGCCGGGCTCGTGGCTCGCCTGGAAGAACATCAGTTGCAGGAAATGGTCCTTGCGGGTCGTTTCGTGCGAAGCGGGTTTCGAGGAGGCCGTCGCCGGATGCGATGCATCCTTGTCGTGGTGAACAGCTGCTTTCTTGTCCATGGTCACCTCGGTCGAGTGTGTTGAGCCGCCAACCATGGATTAGACCGGAAGCGGCGCGTTTGTTCCAGTTGGACCATCGTCCGGGGCGGGGCGACATCGATTCGACCCTTCGATTCGACCCTTCGATTCGGTCGCTCGATCGGATTCCTCGATTCGAGACTCATTGACGCCGGGTTGACAATGCATTGCCCCGAATCGGGGCTATGATGCCCGCAGAACAATGCAAGGTGACATCCATTAGACCGGACCCGACCCTCAGGAGGATTTTATGCGCATTCCGACGTTTCTGACCGCGCTTGCCGCCGCGGCTTTCGCCACCCCCGTCCTTGCCGCCCCCGCGCTGATGTCGGCGGATTGGGCCAAGGACGCCTGCGCGGCCTGGAACGACGATCCGGTGCTGACCGGCAAGCTGGTCGAGAGCGGCTGGATGAAGAACGACAAGGGACGCGGCTTCAAGGTGATGCAGGTCTACCGCAGCGACTGCGGCGACAAGCCGACCGCCGAGATGCGGATATCGCTGCAGGACGGCAAGGCGATGTGCGTCTACGGCGGTGCGGTCGAGACCACCAGCCTCGATCCCGGCGCGGACTACGTGATGAAAGCCACGACGGCGCGCTGGCTCGAGATGGGCAAGGGGGAATATGGCCCGATGGCGGCGATGATGTTCGGGCGCCTGGGTTTCGAGGGCCCGAAGCTGGAAGCGATGGGCAACATGGGGCCGTTCACGAACTTCCTGCTGCTGGTCGGCAAAGTGCCAAGCGACAGCGGTTCCTGCGCCGCGCAGTGACCGACAAGGAGGGCGAGCCTTCAGAACTTCGTGTGGATGCCCACGGTGATTTCCTTGGGCAGGATCGAGACGAAGAAAGGCTCGTCGCGCGTGGTCGCGTAGTACCCGAACGCGGTGCCGAGCGCCCAGCCGGCGAGCACGTCGGTCTGCCAGTGGCCCCAGGTCTTCATCCGCGCGATCCCGTCGTAGATCGGCAGCGCCTCGAGCGCCCAGACCCACGGGTACTCGGTGTGGTAGTTGACGATGATCGGCGTGACGAAGCTCGCCTGCAGCGTGACCTCGCCGCTGGGGAAGCTCTGGCAGCAGCTGCCCTTGAACCACTCGTTCGGGTTGTCGGTCTGGCCGGGACGCGCGCGGCCGAACGCGTACTTCGCGACCTGAGCCGTGAGGCTGCTCGCCACCGACGCGTCGATCGTCTGCCAGAGCGTTCGGCCGAACCGATCGTCGGCCCCCAGCCACAACGCGCCTCCCGCTTCGAAGGCGATGACGCCGGCCGCGAGCGCTTTCTGGCTGTTTCTCGACCAGATTCCAGAATCGTCGTAGCCGATCCGGTGGTCAAAGCCGGCCGACGCGGTCGTTGCGCTCATGGCGAGCGCGGCGCAGGCGATCGAAGCCGGAAGACGTGAAGCCCGGGGCCTTTGCATCGTCGCTTCCTCCGCAGCGTATTGCAAAAAGCCTAGTCCTTCCGTGATGTCGGCGCAATGCCGGGTCACGGTGTAGGCTTTCGCGATGGGCGCCTTCACACTCAGGTGGCTGTGGGTGGGGTTGCTGTGCGCGGGGGTCGCACACGCCGCCGCCCCGCTGCGCATTCCGACGACACCGATCGAGCATCTGATCGTCGTCGTCGGCGAGAACCTGAGCTTCGACAACCTGTTCGCGACCTACGAACCGCCGCCGGGAGCATCGGTTGCCAACCTGCTTTCGCACGGCATCGTCGACCGCGACGGGAATCCCGGCCCGAACTTCTCCGATACCGCACAACGTCTCGCCGCACCGATGGATCGGTACGCGGTCACCCCGAAGACGACCGGCGCCTACGCGAGGTTGCCGCGGCCGGGTACGACCTACGCGAGGGGGTTGCCGCGCAACGAGCCCGATGCACGCTTCCCGGACGATCTGCCGAACGGGCCTTTCCGCATCACACGCTACGTACCCTACCCGGCGCCGGTTGGCGATCCGGTGCATCGCTTCTTCCAGATGTGGCAGCAGTTCGACGGCGGCCGGCGCGACCTGTTCGCCTGGGTCGCGACCACCTCGGGGTTCGACGCGCGTGTGCGCGGCGATCCGGCCTCGGGAACCAACCAGGGTGGGCTCGCGATGGGTTTCTACGGCATGGCCACCGGCGACGCGCCGTACTTCCGCAAACTCGCGCTCACCTACGCGATTGCCGACAACTATCACCAGTCGGTCATGGGGGGCACGGGCGCCAACTACCTCGCGCTCGCGACCGGCGATGCGGGTGTCTTCCTCGACGATGGGCGGATTGCGGCACCCCCGGCGAGCCAGATCGAGGACCCGGATCCCGCTCCTGCCACCGACAACTGGTATCGGCGCGGCGGCGCGTACACCGGATGCGCCGATCCGGCGCAACCCGGCGTCCAGGCGATCCACGACTATCTCGCGAGCCTCCCGTACCGGCCGTGGAACGCGGGCAACTGCGCGCCCGGCGCGTACTACCTGATCAACAACCGGAGCCCCGCCTATCGCTTCGACGGCACGCTGCGGCCGCACGGATCCTCGGGCAGCACGCTGCCGCCGCAGACGGCGCCGAACGTCGGCACGATGCTTGCGGCGGCGGGCGTGTCGTGGCGATGGTATAGCGGCGGCCGTACCCCGACCGGAATCGATGCGCAACGCTACTGCTCGATCTGCGACCCGCTGGTGCACTCGTCGGCAGTGATGACGAGTGATCTGCGCCAGAACCTGCAGGGGCTCGATGCGCTCTTTCGCGACATCGCGGATGCCCGGCGCTTTCCGGCGGTGTCGTTCGTGGTCCCGCCCAATCCCGAGTCCGGGCACCCCGCCTATTCGACGGTGGCCGCGTTCGAGCGTTTCGTCGAGGACATCGTGACGCGGGTGCAGGCGAACCCGGCGCTGTGGTCGAAGACGGCGATCCTGATCACCACCGACGAAAGCGGTGGCTATTACGACAGCGGCTATGTCCAGATCCTCGATTTCTTCGGCGACGGGACGCGCATTCCGCTGCTGGCCGTGTCACCGTTCGCGCGGAAGGGGCACGTCGACCACACCTACTACGACCACGCGTCGATCCTCAAATTCATCGAGCGCAACTGGCGGCTTTCGCCGTTGTCGCCGCGCAGCCGCGACAATCTGCCGAACCCGGTGATGGCTGGACCGGACCCCTATGTGCCGGCGAATCGACCGGCGATCGGCGACCTGATGGGGCTGTTCGCGTTCTGATCGGCCGGCGACCGGTCAGCGGCCCTTTTCGACGTGCTCCCACGCCGACTTGCCGTGGTGATGCAGCTTGAAATAGTGGTCGCGCAGCGTCGCGAGTTCGTTGGCGACGACCAGCGGAAAGCCCTGGCGGCCGCCGCGGCGATCCATCATCAGTTCGTCGAGCAGGCGCTCGCAACGCGCCGGATCCTTCCACAGGCTGCACAGGCGATTGGCGAGCCGTGCGTAGCGCAGCGCCAGCTGCTTCGGCTTCACCGATTCCGGCAGCGTCGCCATCCACGCGGCCGCGGCTTCGGAGAGCGCCTCCGGCTCGCTCCTGCTGCGCTTCCCTGCCCAGTTCTCGGTCTGGCGTTTGACCTGGTACCCCGCGGGGCCGCTTTCGTCGAGGGCCTTGCGGGCGTCGTTCAGCGAGACCTTCTCGAACTCGAGCGCCCCCGAATCGTTGGAATCCCGGGAACCTGACATGTGCGCTCCCCCTTGTCCGACTGCATGCATTCGCGAAAATCCGCTGCCTATCCTACGCCCGGTGACGCCAGCCCGGCCGGATCCGACGGGAGGGCGGTCGATCCGTGCCGATGAACGGTGCCACCAGTCCGCCATCTGTCCGGCGCGCGCCGGTTCGGCCGAAAAAAAGGCCGGGCAAACGCCCGGCCTTTTCGATCCAGCGAATTCAGTGCATCAGGCCGCTTGGATGTTCGACGCTTGCTTCCCCTTCGGGCCTTGCGTCACTTCGAAGCTGACCTTCTGGCCTTCCTTCAGCGTCTTGAAGCCCTGCATGTTGATCGCCGAGAAGTGAGCGAACAGATCCTCACCACCACCATCGGGGGTAATGAAGCCAAAGCCCTTCGCGTCATTGAACCACTTCACAGTTCCGGTTGCCATTTCTGTTAATTCCTTAAGTACGAGAGATAAACGGGACGTTGCCCGGGCGATGTTTCGATCTCAAGGAAAGTACGGCGGTCGAACGACTGCGTGGCGGTCGTACAGAGCGTGCCTTTACTGCTTGGAACAAAACACGGCGCGGACTATACGGTACTTTTTGCAAAAA
Source organism: uncultured Pseudomonadota bacterium (assembly GCA_963816415.1). Classification (GTDB taxonomy): domain Bacteria; phylum Pseudomonadota; class Gammaproteobacteria; order Burkholderiales; family Casimicrobiaceae; genus VBCG01. The sequence goes on along the minus strand of CAWFKR010000016.1, from coordinate 230,808 downwards.
ATCGATAGATTTGTTGCGGGAGGCAAATCGGAAATCCCCAAAACCCCAAGCCGGGCGCGCGTTTCGGGGCTTGGCGGGTGGGCGGTCCGATGCCGTCAGGCTGCGATTTCCCGCCGGACCAGCGCCGCGCCGGCGCCCAGCGCCCGGAGCTTGGCGCGGGCCAAGCCGCGTGGCAGCGGCACCATGCCGCAATTGGTGCAGGGCAGCAACCGGTTGGCCGGGACGAAGCGCAGCGCCGACCGGATAACGGCGGCGACGTCCTCGGCGGTCTCCGCCCGGTCCGACGCCACATCGATGGCGCCGACCAGAACATCCTTGCCTTCGAGCAGGGCGATCAGGTCGATCGGGACCCTGGAATTGGCGCATTCGAGGGAAACCTGGCGGATCTTCGATGCCGCCAGCAGCGGGAAGGTCTGCTCGTACTGGCGCCATTCGCTGCCGAGGGTCTTCTTCCAGTCGTTGTTGGCCTTGATGCCGTAGCCGTAGCAGATGTGCACCGCGGTGGTGCAGGCGAGCCCCTCCGCCGCCCGTTCCAGCGTCCTGATGCCCCAGTCGCGCACCTCGTCGAAATAGACGTTGAAGGCGGGTTCGTCGAACTGGATGACGTCGACGCCTGCCGCCGCAATGGCGCGCGCCTCTTCGTTCAGGATCTCGGCGAACGCCCAGGCGAGCTTCTCCCGGCTGCCATAGTGGGCGTCGTGCAGGGTGTCGACCATGGTCATCGGGCCGGGCAGCGTGTACTTGACGCGATGCGTGGTCTCCGAGCGCAGGAACGCGGCATCGTCGACGTAGATCGGGTGGCGCCTCGCCACCGGGCCCACGACCACCGGCACCTGGGCGTCGTAGCGGTTGCGGATGCGCACGGTGCGCTTGTGCTCGAAATCGACGCCGTCGAGACCTTCGATGAAGGTCGTGACGAAGTGGCGCCGGGTCTGCTCGCCGTCGGTGACGATGTCGATGCCTGCCCGCTCCTGGTCGCGCAGGGCGAGGCGCACGGCATCGCGCTTGCCTTCCTCGAGCGCGACGCCTTCGAGCTTCCACGGGGCCCACAGCGACTCGGGTTCGGCGAGCCACGCGGGTTTGGGAAGGCTGCCGGCAATCGTGGTCTGCAACGGGGCATTCGTCTTCATCGTGGGCGAGTCGTCGTCGGGGTTTGCACAGGGGGGTCATTCTAGCCGCCGGGCAAATCGGCCTGACCGCTTGACCAATCCACGCGCGACCGCGTACCTTGTCGTCGACGCGCCACGACCACGGGCATCGATCGATGCCGCCGATCCGGGCGCCGCGCCATGCCCCGCGTCCTCTTCGCCGACTACGACTTCCCCGACATCGACCTCGAGCGCGGCATCTTCGCCGGGGCGGGCCTCGAGCTCGCCACCGCGCAGTGCCGGACCGAGGCGGACGTGATCGATGCGGCGAAGGATTGCCGGGGCATCCTGCTGCAATACGCGCCGATCACCGCGGGCGCGATCGCGGCGCTCCCGGCGCTCGCCATCGTCAGCCGGATCGGCGCCGGGTTCGACACCGTGGACACGGCGGCCTGCGAAGCGCATGGCGTGTGGGTCGCCAATTCTCCGGACTACGGCGTTGGCGAGGTCGCAACCCACGCGCTCGCGCTGGCGCTTGCGTCGCTGCGCAACGTCGTCCGCTATCACGACGACGTGCGTGCGGGGACCTGGCATTACCTTTCGTCGGGAACGATGCAGCGTCCGGCCGAGCTCACGCTGGGAATCGTGGGTCTGGGCCGCATCGGCAAGCGGATGGCTCACGTGTCGCGCAACGCGTTCAAGCGCGTCGTCGCCTTTGACCCGCTGCTGATCGACGGCGATTTTCCCGCCTATGTCGAACGTGTCCGGTCGCTGGGCGAACTCGCTGCGGCGGCCGACGTCGTGTCGCTGCACACGCCGCTGGACGCGACGACGCGCGGCATGATCAACCGCGATTTCTTCAGCGCAGCCCGACGCGGGCTGACGCTGGTCAACACCGCGCGAGGTGCGGTCGTCGATCTTCCCGATTTGCTGGGGGCGCTCGATGCTGGAATACTGCGTGGCGTCGGACTCGACGTGCTGCCCACCGAACCCGTTCCGCGCGATTCGCCGCTGCTCACCGATCCGCGGGTCATCCTGACGCCGCATGCGGCGTTCTATTCGGTCGAGGCGGAACGCGAGCTGAGACGCAAGGCAGCACGGAACATCGTCACCTGGTTCCGGACCGGACGGCCCGACTACCCGGTGGTGCGGGGTACGCGAGGGCCGTAGTACGGCCACGGAGGAGGGACGGCGCCGGGCGCCCGGGCGTCGTGCCACGACGAGAGAGCAACGGCGCGAGGGAGGAGCGATGGCTGCGGTCACGATCACCGCCGTCCGCAAGTGGTTTGGTTCGACCCAGGTCATCCGCGGCGTCGACATCGAAATCGCCGACGGTGAATTCTGCGTGCTCGTCGGGCCTTCCGGCTGCGGCAAGTCGACGCTGCTGCGCATGATCGCGGGCCTCGAGGAGATCACCGAAGGCGAGATCGGGATCGGGGGCAAGGTGGTCAATCGCGTCCTGCCCAAGGAGCGCGACATCGCGATGGTGTTCCAGAACTACGCGCTCTATCCGCACATGACGGTGCGCGACAACATGTCGTTTTCGCTGAAGCTCGCGAAGCGCGGCCGCGACGACATCGACGAGCGCGTCGCGCGCGCCGCCGGAATCCTCGGGCTGACCTCGTACCTCGACCGCTATCCACGCCAGCTCTCGGGCGGGCAGCGCCAGCGCGTGGCCATGGGGCGCGCGATCGTCCGCGACCCGCAGGTGTTCCTGTTCGACGAACCGCTGTCGAACCTCGATGCCAAGCTCCGTGTGCAGATGCGCACCGAGATCAAGGAGCTCCACCAGCGCCTGAGAACGACGTCGATCTACGTGACGCACGACCAGATCGAGGCGATGACGATGGCCGATCGCATCGTCGTGATGCGCGATGGCATCGTCGAGCAGATCGGGGACCCGCTGACGCTCTACGACACGCCGGTGAACACCTTCGTCGCGGGCTTCATCGGCTCGCCCGCGATGAACCTCGTGCCGGGGATCGCGCGCACCGTCGGCGGGTCGCCGGGGGTCGAGTTCGAAGGCGGCGTACGCCTGCCGCTGCCGCGCACCGCGCGCGCCACCGACGGCCAGGCGGTGCTCTACGGCATGCGGCCGGAGCACTGCATCCTGGGCAGCGGCCCGGGCCTGCCGGCGGAGATCGTCGTCGTCGAGCCGACCGGCGCCGACACCCAGCTCTTCTGCCGCTACAACGGCCAGGAGCTTTCATCGCTGATCCGCGAGCGCGTCACCTGCCGCCCGGGTGACCGTGTCTCGCTGATGCCCGACGTCGAACGGGCCCACTTGTTCGACGCGGCGAGCGGAGCGAGGCTCGCCGCCTGACATGCAGGACGCTTTCACGTTGGAAATTCCAGCATCGATGCACGTCGATACCAAGGAGAAAGACCATGAGTGAGTTCAAGCGCCGCAAATTCCTGAAGACGTCCGCCGGCGTTGCCGCAGGCGCCGCGATCGGGCCGATGATCTGGGTGAAGGATGCGAATGCCCAGTGGAGCAACACGCCCGAGAAGGGCGCGCAGCTGCGGGTGCTGCGCTGGAGCCGTTTCGTCCAGGGCGACATCGACCAGTACATGAAGAACGTCGCCAAGTTCACCGAGAAGTACGGCATCCCGGTGCGCGTCGACAACGAGGGCTGGGAGGACGTGCGCCCGAAAGCCGCGGTAGCGGCGAACACCGGCGCGGGCCCGGACATCATCCTGTCGACCAACGACGACGCGAACCTCTATCCGGAGAAGCTCGTCGACGTCTCCGACGTCTGCCACTACCTGGGCGCCAAGCTGGGCGGGTTCTACCCGGTCTGCGATCCCTACCTGCGTCCCGACGGCAAGCACTGGATCGGCGTGCCGCTGGGCGTGGCCGGCGTCTGCATGGTCTACCGCCAGAGCGCGATCAAGGCCGCGGGCTTCGATTCCTTCCCGCGGGATTTCGACGGCTTCCTGAAGCTGTGCAAGGGCATGAAGGAAAAGGGCATGCCCGCAGGTTTCGCGCTGGGCAACGCGACGGGCGACGCGAACACCTGGGCGCAGTGGCTGGTGTGGGGTTTCGGGGGCAAGCTGGTCGACACGAGCAACAAGGTGGTCATCAACAGCCCCGAGACGATCAAGGCGCTGGAGTTCGCGAAGGAGCTGTATCCGACGTTCGTGCCCGGCACCCTGTCGTGGCTCGACCCGAGCAACAACAAGGCATTCCTCGACAACCAGCTCTACCTGACCAACAACGGCATCTCGATCTACTACGCGGCGAAGACCTCGTCCGATCCCAAGCTGAAGGCGATGGCGGACGACATCTACCACGCGAACATGCCGGTCGGTCCGATCGGCCACCCGACCGAGTTCCAGCTGTTCTTCAACCAGATGATCTTCAAGTACACGAAGTATCCGAAGGCGGCGAAGGAATTCCTGCGCTTCATGATGGAGCCCGAGCAGATGGACCCGTGGGTCGAGGCGTCGATCGGCTACGTGACGCCGCCGCTGCGCTACTACGAGAAGAACCCGATCTGGACGGCGGATCCCGAAGAACACGCCGTACCGCGACTCGATGAAGAACATGCTGCCGTCCGGCTACGCGGGCAAGATGGGCTACGCATCGGCCGGCGCGCTCGCCGACTTCATCGTCGTCAACATGGTCGCCGAGGCCGCGTCGGGTGCCAAGACTCCGCAGGAAGCCGCGGAGCGGGCGCAGAAGCGCGCCGAGCGCTATTACAAGGTATGACGTCGCGCCGGGACCGCATCTGTGGGTGAGCTGAACGTCCCGTCGGCGCGACGCCCTACCTGCCGCGCGTTCGACCCGGCGCCACGGCGCCGGTCAACGCGCGGAATCTCGGGGGCCTTGCCGGGATCTTCCGGGCTGGACCTGTCGCTCGAGTAGCGTACGCCCGTGGCTGCGCCGACATCCCGCCTGCTGGACAGCCGCAACGCCCTCGGGTTTGCCTTCATGGTGCCCGCGGGCGTGCTGCTGCTGGTCTTCCTCACCTATCCGCTCGGGCTCGGCACCTGGCTGGGCTTCACCGACGCCAAGATCGGCAGACCGGGCGCATGGATCGGACTCGAGAACTTCGAGTACCTGTGGGGCGATTCGGTCACGCGGCTCGCGCTGTTCAACACGATCTTCTACACGGTCGTCGCCAGCGTGATCAAGTTCGCGCTCGGCCTGTGGCTCGCGCTGCTGCTGAACAAGAACCTGCCGTTCAAGTCGGTCGTGCGCGCGGTCGTGCTGCTGCCGTTCATCGTGCCCACGGCCTTGTCGGCGCTGGCGTTCTGGTGGATCTACGACGCGCAGTTCTCGGTCATCAGCTGGGCGCTGACGCGGATGGGGCTGATCCACCAGTACATCGATTTCCTCGGAGACCCGTGGAACGCGCGGTTCTCGACGATCGCGGCCAATGTCTGGCGCGGCGTGCCTTTCGTCGCGATCACGCTGCTCGCGGGGCTGCAGACCATATCGCCGTCGTACTACGAGGCCGCGAGCCTCGACGGCGCCACGCCCTGGCAGCAGTTCCGCTACGTCACGCTGCCGCTGCTGACGCCGATCATCGCCGTGGTGATGACGTTCTCGGTGCTGTTCACGTTCACCGATTTCCAGCTGATCTACGTGCTGACGCGCGGCGGTCCGCTGAACGCGACACACCTGATGGCGACACTCTCGTTCCAGCGCGCGATCCCCGGCGGCAGCCTCGGCGAAGGTGCGGCGATCGCCACCGCCATGGTGCCGTTCCTGCTGGTGGCGATCCTCGTCTCGTATTTCGGGCTGCAGCGTCGCGCCTGGCAGCAGGGAGGGGCCGACAAATGAGCAAGGCGGGCGCAGCGGCGGCCGATCGCCAGGTCGTCGACACGCAGGGAATGAACTACCTGACGTCGCTGCCGCGGCGCGTGGTCACCGTGTGGGTGCCGCTGCTGGTCTTCCTGATCGTGTTGCTGTTTCCGTTCTACTGGATGGCGATGACGGCGTTCAAGCCGGACGACGAGCTGCTGTCGCGCGCAGCCAACCCGTTCTGGATCCACAGCCCGACCCTCGCGCACGTCAAGCACCTGCTGTTCGAGACGTCGTACCCCAGCTGGCTGTGGAACACGCTGGTGGTCTCGGTGGTCGCGACCTTCGTCTCGATCGTCTGCAGCGTGCTCGCCGCCTACGCGATCGAGCGCCTGCGTTTCCGGGGTTCGCGTTACGTCGGCATGGCGATCTTCCTCGCCTACCTCGTTCCGCCCTCGATCCTGTTCATCCCGCTGGCGAAAATGGTGACCGAGTTGCACCTGTTCGACACGCGGCTCGCGCTGATCCTCACCTATCCGACGTTCCTGATCCCGTTCTGCACCTGGCTGCTGATGGGCTACTTCAAGTCGATACCGGTCGAGCTCGAGGAATGCGCGCTGATCGACGGCGCGAGCCGGCTGCAGATCCTGATGCGTATCGTGTTGCCGCTCGCCGTGCCCGGACTCATCTCGGCGGGGATCTTCGCTTTCACGCTGTCGTGGAACGAGTTCATCTACGCGCTGACGTTCATCTCGTCGTCGGAGGTGAAGACGGTGCCGGTCGGCGTGGTCACCGAGCTGGTCGAGGGGGACATCTACCACTGGGGCCCGCTGATGGCGGGGGCGCTGTTCGGGTCGCTTCCGGTCGCGATCCTGTACTCGTTCTTCGTCGAGTACTACGTTTCCGGGCTCACCGGCGCCGTGAAGGAATAGCCGCTCGCCGGGCCGGTTCCCCGCTCGCCGGGCGGGCTCCCTGCCTCTCCCCGAGGCGGTCGACGATGGCGATCGCGAGGGGCTCGGCAAAGGGACTGGCGTACCATCGCCCTTGAAACGCCGACCCGCCGGGGGCATTTCGGTAAAATGTCGTCTGAAACCAATCGCTGGAGCCGGACATGAGCACCATTCAGGAAACGATCGCGGACCAGGTCAAGAAGAACCACGTGGTCCTGTACATGAAGGGTACGCCGCAATTCCCGCAATGCGGCTTTTCGGCGACGGCTGCCGAGATCCTGAAGCGTTGCGGTGTCACCGAATACGCGTCGTTCAACGTCCTGCAGGATCCGGATCTGCGTCAGGGCATCAAGGACTTCTCGAAGTGGCCGACCGTGCCGCAGCTCTACGTCAACGGCGAGTTCGTCGGCGGCACCGACATCATGCGTGAGATGTACCAGTCGGGCGAGTTGCAGCAGCTGCTCGCGAAGTCCCCGGCCTGAACCTGCGGGCCGGCTGGCCGCCGGCCCCATTTGCTGCGCGCGCCGCATTCGCGGCATGGGCGCGCCATCGGTCGAGCACCCGATCGGCGGTCGAAAGACCGCCGCGATGGCGCTCGCCCCGTCATGGCGTCCATGCCGCCTGACCGCTGGCGCCCTGTTTCCGGGCGCACCGTCATTTCCAGGCTTTCCCGCAGCTTCGAGGCGAATGTTTCCGCGCTGCATTGGTGCGTCCTGGCGGTCAAATTGCCGCAAATGCACTGATAAAGTGCCTTGTAGGCACTGCTATGGTGCATTCCAGCTAAGTGAGAAGCCTAGTCGAGGCCATGAATCTCATATGAATCAATGGGATGGCTTCGTGGCACGGCGCGTGCTCTCTCGCAGTGCACTTTTGCGGCGCCGATCCAGAACGAGGCAATGTCGTCCGGTACGGTAACGTCGCGCACTCCCTGTCACCGGCGGAAATTCATGGAACCCCTGAAGACCAGCACCGACACGCTTTTCATCCTCCTCGGCGCAATCCTGGTGCTCGCAATGCACGCGGGTTTCGCGTTCCTCGAACTGGGCACCGTCCGCAAGAAGAACCAGGTCAACGCCCTGGTCAAGATCCTCGCCGATTTCGCCGTCTCGACGATCGCGTATTTCTTCATCGGCTACGCGATTGCCTACGGGACGAGCTTCTTCGGCAGCGCCGCCGCGCTCTCCCAGAAGAGCGGCTACGAGCTCGTTCGCTTCTTCTTCCTGCTGACGTTCGCGGCCGCGATTCCGGCAATCGTTTCAGGAGGCATCGCCGAGCGCGCGAAATTCAACCCGCAACTCGCCGCGACGTTCGTGCTGGTTGGTTTCGTCTACCCGTTCTTCGAGGGCATCGCGTGGAACGGCCATCTCGGCATCCAGGGCTGGCTCAAGGCGACTTTCGGCGCTGAGTTCCACGACTTCGCCGGCAGCGTCGTCGTGCACGCAGTCGGTGGCTGGATCGGCCTCGCGGCGGTGCTGCTGCTCGGTGCCCGGCGCGGACGCTACACCAAGGACGGCGGCATTTCGGCGCACCCGCCGTCCTCGATCCCGTTCCTCGCGCTCGGCGCCTGGGTGCTGACCGTCGGCTGGTTCGGCTTCAACGTCATGAGCGCGCAGACGATCGACAGGATTTCCGGGCTCGTGGCGCTCAATTCGCTGATGGCGATGGCCGGGGGCACGCTCGCCGCGCTGGTCGTCGGCCGCAACGACCCGGGTTTCGCCTACAACGGACCGCTCGCAGGACTGGTCGCGGTCTGTGCCGGTTCCGATGTGATGCAACCGATCGGCGCGCTGGCGACCGGGCTGATCGCGGGGGCCCTGTTCGTGCTGCTGTTCACCCGCACCCAGAACCGCTGGAAGATCGACGACGTGCTGGGCGTCTGGCCGCTCCACGGCGTCTGCGGTGCCTGGGGCGGGATCGCGGCGGGCATCTTCGGCGAGTCGTGGGCGGGCGGCTTCGGCGGGGTCGCCTTCATGCCGCAGCTGATCGGCACCGTGCTCGGGATCGCGATCGCATTCGGCGGTGGCTTCGCCGTCTACGGGGCGCTCAAGGCGTTGCTCGGCATTCGGCTCGACGCCGAGGACGAGTTCAACGGCGCCGACCTGACCGTCCACCGGATCTCCGCCACGCCCGAGCGCGAAACCTCCTGGTAAGCCGGGTCAGGGCTGCAGTCGGGTGCGGGGCACCAATCACGTGCGTGCGCGCTGGACGCGCCGCACGTCGGGCACCCGGTGCAGCGCCCGCATCAGGTGGGCCAGGTGGCGGCGATCGCGCACCTGCACGCCGAAGAACATCGCGACGTCGCCGCCGTCCGGCCGCTCCATCGACACGGTGTCGATGTTGGCGTCGGCATCGCCGATGGTCGTCGCGAGCTCGGCCAGCATGCCGCGCCGGTCCGCGACGAGCACGCGCACCCCCGCATCGAAAACGCCCTGGACATCGGGCGCCCATTCGACGTCCACGATCTCGCTGCCGTCGACCCGCTGCTTGCGCAGCGACGCGCAATCGCGGATGTGCACCATCAGTCCCTGGCCCCTGCGGAACTGCCCGACGATCGCGTCGCCGGGCAGCGGACGGCAGCATTTCGCGTACTGGATCGCCACGCCCTCGACGCCGCGCAGCGTCAGCGCGCCGGGTTTCGCGGGCGTCGTTGACGCCGACGTCGTTGCAGCTTCGTCGCCCTTGGTCGCCGACCGGGTGAGCGCCTGCGCAACGACGAACGACATCCGCTTGCCGAGTCCGATGTCGGCGAGGATGTCGAGCTGGCTCTTCGCCGCATATTCCTTCGCCAGCGCTTCCCAGCGCTCCCAGGTGATCGACTCGGGCTCGACCTTGAGCGTGGCGAGCGCCTGGTTGAGCAATCGCTCGCCCAGCGCCGCGGATTCCTGCTGCTGCAGGCCTTTCAGATAGTGCCGGATCCGCGAGCGCGCCTTGCCGGTGGTCACGAACGACAGCCACGACGGATTGGGGCGCGCGGTCGGCGAGGTCAGGATCTCGACGTGGTCGCCGTTCTTGAGCTCGGTGCGCAGCGGCAGCAGCTCGTAGTTGATCCGTGCGGCGACGCAGTGGTGGCCGATGTCGGTGTGCACGCCGTAGGCGAAATCGACGGCCGTGGCGCCGCGCGGCAGCGCCATGATCTTGCCCTTGGGCGTGAACAGGTAGATCTCGTCCGGGAAGAGGTCGCCCTTGACGTGCTCGAGGAATTCCTTCGAGTCGCGCGATTCGGACTGGATCTCGAGCAGGCTCTGCAGCCAGCGGTCGGTTTCGCGCTGCGCTTCCTCGAGGTCGAGCTGGCCGCCCGACTTGTAGAGCCAGTGCGCGGCGACCCCGGCCTCGGCGACCCGGTGCATGTCGTGCGTTCGCAGCTGCGCTTCCAGCGGCGTGCCGAAAGGGCCGAACAGCGTCGTGTGCAGCGACTGGTAGCCGTTGGCCTTGGGAATCGCGATGTAGTCCTTGAACTTGCCGGGGATCGGCTTGTAGAGCTCGTGCAGCACGCCGAGCGCCGCATAGCAGGTCGACTTGTCGTTGACCAGCACCCGCACGCCGTAGATGTCGAAGACCTGCGAGAACGTGTAGTGCTTCTCGCGCATCTTCTGGTAGACCGAATAGATCGTCTTTTCGCGGCCGGTGACCGTCGCGGCGATGTTGGCGCGGGCGAATCCGTCGCGGATCACGTCGAGCAGCCGGTTCATCACCTCGCGCCGGTTGCCACGCGCGGTCTTGATCGCCTGCGCGAGGATCCGGTAGCGCAGCGCGTAGAGGTGCTTGAACGACAGGTCCTGCAGCTCGAGGTAGAGCGCGTTCAGGCCCAGCCGGTTGGCGATCGGCGCGTAGATGTCGAGCGTCTCGCGCGCGATGCGCTTGCGCTGCGTCGGCGCCATCGCGTCGAGGGTGCGCATGTTGTGCAGCCGGTCCGCGAGCTTGATCAGGATGACGCGGACGTCCCGCGCCATCGCCAGCAGCATCTTGCGGAAGCTCTCCGCCTGCGCGTCCTCGCGGCTCGCGAACTCGATCTGGTCGAGTTTCGACACGCCATCGACCATCGCCGCGACCGGCCGGCCGAACCTCGACTCGATCTCGGCGCGCGAGACCGCCGTGTCCTCCATCACGTCGTGCAGGAGTGCGGCGGCCAGCCCCTCGGCATCGAGGCGCCATTCCGACAGGATGCTCGCGACGGCGAGCGGATGGGTGATGTAGGGCTCGCCCGACTTGCGGTACTGCCCGCGATGCGCGGACTCGGAGAACTCGAACGCGCGCTCGACCAGCGCGATGTCAGGCGTCGGCAGGTAGTGACCGAGGTGCCGGGTGAATTCGGCAATCTCCGACACGCCGGGTCACCGTCGCTCGCGCTACAGCGTCACGGTGGGCGCCGTCTTGTGCAGCATTTCGATGCCCACCTTTCCGCTGGCCACTTCGCGCAGGGCGATGACGGTCGGCTTGTCGCGGTCGGGCTCGACGAGCGGCGCGGAGCCCGAGGTGATCTGCCGCGCGCGGTTGGTCGCGGCGAGCGTCAACTCGAAGCGGTTGGGAATGCGGGCAAGACAGTCTTCGATGGTGATGCGTGCCATGGTCAGCTCTTCGGTAGCGGGGGCGAGGAGTCCGGCGAGCGCCTTGGCGTGTCGTACCTGCTGCCGCGAAGTCGTGAGGCGGGCGGCGCGTACGATGACGGACAGGTCGTCGACGGCTCGTGCAAAGTCCTGATTCATAATAACATAATCGAAGTCGCCCAAGTGCCGCATCTCCTCCCTCGCCGCCTCCAGTCGCTTGGCGATCACCTCGGGCGGATCCTGCGCCCGTTTGACCAGGCGTTCGCGCAGCGCCGCGAGCGACGGGGGAATGACGAAAATGTGGACCGAGTCGGGAATGAGGCGACGGACCTGGGCGGCACCCTGCCAGTCGATTTCCAGCAGCACGTCCTGGCCCGCCGCGACTTGGGCCATGAGCCAGGTCGCCGACGTCGCGTACCAGTTGCCGTGGACGTGGGCGTGCTCGAGGAACTCGCCGCGGTCCTTGAGCGCGAGGAACGTCGGGACGTCGACGAAGTGGTAGTGCTGGCCCTCCTGCTCCCCGGGGCGCGGCGCCCGCGTCGTGTACGACACCGACAGGCGGATCCCGGGTTCCCGCTCGAGCAGCGCGTTGACCATGCTGCTCTTGCCGCCGCCGGACGGCGCCGCGACGACGAACAGGCAGCCCGACGCGCCGGGGCTCTGAGTTGTAATGCTCATTCTCGGCCTCCTTGCAGGTGCAGTGCCGGCCGCTCGATCGGCGTGTCGGCCTCCCTCAATCGCGCCGCGTCGGGCCCTGCGGGCCTCGGGCTTCGCCCCGCGGCGCTCATTCGAGGTTCTGAACCTGCTCGCGCATCTGCTCGATCGCGACCTTGAGTTCGAGCGATACCTGCGAAAGCTCCGTGTCGACCGACTTGGATCCCAAGGTGTTGGCTTCGCGGTGCAGTTCCTGCGCGAGGAAATCGAGCCGCTTGCCGGCGCTGCCGCCCTGTGCCAGTACGCGCCGGAATTCGGCGACGTGGGTGGAAAGCCGCGCCACTTCCTCGGCGACGTCGATCCTGGTCGCGAACAGGGCGAGTTCCTGTTTCAGCCGGTCTTCGTTGGGGTCCAGCCCGGCCTCCCGCAGCCGCGCGCCGAGCCTGTCGACGAAAGCCGCGTGGAGGACGGGAATGCGCGGCGCGACGCGGGCGACCTGGGCATCGATGTCGGCGCAGCGCGCCTCGAGCACGGCGGAGAGCTTGGCGCCTTCGCGGGCGCGCGCGGCCGTCAGTTCGGCCAGCGCCTGGTCGACCAGCGCGTTGATGCGCTCGGCCAGCGTTCCGGCGGGCATCGACGCCTCGACCATGACGCCCGGCCAGCGCAGGATGTCGCCGGTCGAAAGCGGGGGCGTGCCGGGGATCGCGCGGGCGATCTCGGCGGCCGCTGCCGCGAGCTGCCGCACGCGCGCGGCATCGACGCTGATGCCGCCGCCGGCGTTCACCGTGTGGGCGAGGGCGACCCTGCATTCGAGCTTGCCGCGCTTTTGCGCGGCGGCAAGCCGCTCGCGCAGCTGGGGCTCGAGCGTGCGCAATTCCTCCGGCAGCTTGACGGTGACGTCGAGGTAGCGGTGATTGACCGAGCGGAGCTCGACTGCAAGCGAAATGCCGGGAAGTTCCGCGGTCGCCGCCGCGAAACCTGTCATGCTGAGGATCATTTGGAGTTGAACGCCGCAGAGGCCGGTTTTGAAAAGCTTTCCGGCTTTACATTGGGGGTGCGCATCGGGAGAATGTATGCGTTATCCGCATTCGGCGCAAGGCAAGCCGGCGGTGTTGGCACGCGAATTGCGGGCCTTTTCTTTCGCCCGTATCCCGTTGCCCGACAGAGTCGATGCCCGTCACCAACCAAGCGCTCCCCGGCGGTTACCAGCTGCTGAATTACCGGATCGACCGGCAGATCAGCCGCGGCGGGTTCTCGATCGTCTATCGAGCCTACGACGAGACCGGGACCCCGGTCGCGATCAAGGAATACCTGCCTGCGTCGCTGGTGCTGCGCACCGAGGGCGACATCGTCAACGCCAGCTCGGCCGAGAACCTCACGTCGTTCCGCTACGGAATGAAGTGTTTCTTCGAGGAGGGGCGCGCGCTCGCCAAGATCAACCACCCGAACGTCGTGCGCGTGCTGAACTTCTTCCGCGCCAACGAAACGGTGTACATGGTCATGCGCTACGAGCGCGGGCGCACGCTGCAGCAGCACATCCAGATGCGCCAGGACCAGATGTCCGAGCGCTTCGTCCGCCAGGTCTTCATGCAGCTGCTGAACGGCCTGCGCGAGGTCCACACGCACAAGATCCTGCATCTCGACATCAAGCCGGCGAACATCTACCTGCACACCGATGGCAGCCCGGTGCTGCTGGATTTCGGCGCAGCACGCCAGACCCTCACCACCAACCGCCCGAAACTCGCCCCGATGTACACGCCGGGTTTCGCCGCCCCCGAGCAGTACCGCGACCACGACCGCCTCGGCCCGTGGACGGACGTCTACGGCACCGGCGCGTCGATGTTCGCCTGCCTGGCGGCATTCGCGCCGCAGGCCGCCGACGCCCGGGTGCAGGAAGACCACCTGGTGTCGGCCAAGAAGATCTGGTCGGGCCAGTATTCCGACAACCTCCTCGAGGTGATCGACTGGTGCCTGCGCCTCGATCCGCTCGAGCGTCCGCAGAGCGTGTTCGCGCTGCAGCGCGCGATCCGCGACATCCCGCCCCCGAAGCGCAAGCTGACGTTCTTCGGGAACCTGAAGCGGCTGCTGTTCTCGGAAATCGGCGCTTGAGCGACCGATGCGCTTCACGATATTCCAGGAATCGCGCAAGGGCGGGCGCGAGGTCAACCAGGATCGCATCGCCTACACGTACAGCCGCGAGACGCTGCTGCTGGTGATCGCCGACGGCATGGGCGGCCACGTCGGTGGCGAGATCGCCGCACAGATCGCGGTCCGGTTGTTCGTCGAGCGCTTCCACCAGGAGGCGAAACCGCTGCTGAAGAACCCGCTGGGCTTCATGCAGGACACGATGCTGCGCGCCCATGCCGCGCTCGGCGCGTACGCCAACCAGTTCTCGATGCTCGAGACGCCCCGGACGACCTGCGTCGCCGTCGTGGTCCAGGGGGGGCAGGCCTACTGGGCGCACGTCGGCGATTCGCGCTTCTATCTGCTGCGCCAGGGGAAGCTGATCGGGTCGACCAAGGACCATTCGAAGGTGCAGTACCTCGTCGACCAGGGCGCGATCTCGTCCGAGGAGGCCGCCGTGCACCCGGACCGCAACAAGATCTACAGCTGCCTCGGCGGTCTCGTCGAGCCGGTCGTCGACCTGTCCCGGCGCACGCCCCTCAAGAACGGCGACATCCTGGTGCTCTGCACCGACGGTCTGTGGAGCGTCTATCCGCGCAGCGAGCTCTCGACGATGCTGACGTCGACCCCGATCCTGTCGGTCGGGCCGCGTATCATGCGTGAAGCCGAATCGCGCGGCGGTCCCGACGGCGACAACGTGTCCGCGATCATCGTGCGCTGGGGGCCGGAGACGCTCACCGACGAACCGTCGACGACGACCGATGCGCTCGAGCCGGGCGAATTCGAGACCGAGATCGAGGACACCGTCACCCTCGCCGACCGCAGCGGAAGTTCGCGCGACCTGACCGAGGACGAGATCGAACGCGCGATCGCCGAGATCCAGTCGACGATCCAGAAGTACCGCAAATAGGGACCAACCCGCCTACGGACGATGCGCCAACTGCTGCTCGACACCGAAACCACCGGCCTCGATCCGAGGCAGGGACATCGGATCATTGAAATCGCCGCCGTGGAGGTCGTCGACCGACGGCTCACCGGGGCGCATCTGCACTTCCGCATCGATCCCGAGCGCGACATCGACGCCGGCGCGACCGAGGTGCACGGGATGACGCGCGAAGACCTGATCGGCGAGCCGCGTTTCGCCGACATCGCGCAGGAGTTCGTCGAATTCGCGCGCGGCGCCGAATGGATCATCCACAACGCGCCGTTCGACATCGGGTTCTTCGACGCCGAGTTCGACCGCGCCGGCCTGCCGCCGTCTTCGTCGCTGTACGCGAGGCTCACCGATACGCTCGCACTTGCGCGCGAAGCCTTCCCGGGCAAGCGCAACAACCTCGATGCGCTGTGCGAGCGCTTCGGCGTGTCGAATGCGCACCGGACGCTGCACGGCGCCCTGCTCGATGCCGAACTGCTGGCTCACGTCTACCTCGCGATGACGCGCGGGCAGGAAACGCTGACGATCGACATCGGGGCGCCGGCGCTGTCCGCGCCGGGCGCGGGCCGCACGGCGGAGGAGGGCGCTCCGGCCAGGGTGATCACCGTCCGCCCGGTGCTGGTGGCGGCGGACGAGGCCGAGTGCCATCGCGCATATCTCGAGGCGCTCCAGCGCGAGTCGAAGTCCGGATGCATGTGGCTTTCGGTCGAAGCCCAGGCGGCCGGATGACGGCGGCCCGTGGCCTGCATCGCCTGCGGCGATGGACCTGATCCTCTGGCGCCACTGCGACGCCGAACCCGGCGGGCCGGACCTCGATCGGCGTCTGACCTCCAAGGGCGTGAAGCAGGCCGAACGCGTCGCGCGATGGCTCGAGCGACACCTGCCCGATAACTGCCGCGTCCTCGCCTCGCCGGCATTGCGCTGCCAGCAGACCGTCAAGCCGCTCGAGCGCAAGTTCAGGACCGTGCCGGAACTCGCGCCGGGGGCGAGTGCCGCGACCGTGCTTGCAGCCGCGAACTGGCCCGATGCACGCGAGAGCGTGCTGGTCGTCGCGCATCAGCCGACCCTGGGGATGGTGGCGTCGTCCCTGATGTGCGGAGAGGAGGCCTGGTGGCCGGTGCGCAAGGGCGCGGTCTGGTGGTTCTCGAACCACGGGGGCGAAGAAGGCACGGGCGTCGTCCTCAAGGCCGTGATGGGTCCGGATTACCTCTGACGCGCGGGCGCCCGGTCGCTCCGCCTCGACGCGTTCGCCTCGGCGCTTCCGTTTCGGCGTTTCCGCCGCACTGTTTTCGCGTCGGCGTTTCCACCTCACTGTTTTCGCCTCGGCGCGCGGCGACAGGCGCTCGCCCAAGGCTTCGGCGTCGCAAATCGCGTCGTCGAGCGGGTCCCGGTGCGGCGGCGCTCGAGGACATCCGGAACCCGACGCGGCAGACGGGCTCGCTTGCCGCCCCACCCGCTTACGACGACTGCGCCGCAGGCGCCTTGGGCGAGCGCCTGTCGCCACGCGCCTGGCGCCGCGGCATCGTCGGTCGAACGGAAGAAAATCCGGGACGGACCACGGTTTGGGGTCGGCACAGATCGAGTCGGCACGGACAGGTCCGAGGGCAGCGGGGGCGAGGCGGGCGAAGCGCCCGTGGGAGTGCCGGCCGTCGCGGGTGGTGCGGCGAGCGAGCCCGATAGCGGCACATCCTGCAGGATGTCCTCGAGCGATGCCGTACCGGGACCCGCAGGCCGGCGTTCACGGACGTCGGGCGCGCGCCCGCCTCGCTCCCGCTGCCCGATGCACGGATCGCGGGTTCGCCGGCCGCCGCCGCTGCCCGATGCACGGATTCCTGACGCGGCGCGCATCCCGCGTGTCGCCTGTCATCGCCCTGTAGCGTGAATGCCCGACGATGCGCTCGTCGCAGTGGCGCGTGCCGCGCGCCGGAGCAGCGAACATGAGCGAAAGGGTCGGGTGCATGACGGAGCGAGGACGTCGCGATGATCGACCGGTCGTCATCGTCGTCGGATGCGACGACATCGGGTCCGCGATTGCGCGCGGTCTGCATGTCGGCGGCGCTGCGGTCGTGCTGATCGACGAAGCCGATCCACCGTGGCCGAGGCGTGGCATGTCCTACGCCGATGCGTGGTATGTCGGTGGCGCGACGCTCGCCGATGTGGACGCGTGCTTCTGTGCATCGGTCAAGAGCATTCCTGCCGTCCTCGATCGCGGCGACACCATCGTCGCGACGACGTGGTCGCTGCACGGGGTCGCCGTCGCGCTGCAGCCGATCGCATTCGTCGACAGTCGCGCGATCGCGCGCACGCCGTCGTTCGCATCGCGGGTCGACGCAGGGCATTCCGGGCGATTCCTGACGAGGCATCGCATTGCCGAGCGAGTCGAACGCGGCGACCTCCTGGGCGAGGTCTCCGGCGCCGGCGTGCATGCGCCCGCGGCCGGTGTGCTGCGCGGACTCGCCGCGCGGGGCGCCCGGGTGCTTGCCGGCCAGACGTTGGCCGAGATCGACGAATCCGGCGACCCTTCGCGCTGCTTTGGCATCGCCCCGGAGGCGCAGGCCGCCGCGCAGACCGTCCTCTGCACGCTGGGCAGGCGCCTGCGTGCGTCGCGCAGCGGCACCGTCCCCGAGCCGACCGCGGCCCGCGAGTTCGCGGACTGTCGCCCGTAGTTGCCCGCTTGCAGGCGCCGCCGCGGGCGTGAGGGCGGTCTGCTAGGCTTGCGCATTTGGCCGCGCGCGTTGGCGCGCTCCATCCGATGGCCGTCGACTACCTGCAGAAGATCCTGACCGCCAAGGTCTACGACGTCGCGGTCGAGACTCCGCTCGAGCTCGCGCCGACGCTGTCGCGCAGGCTCCGCAACCGCGTGCTGCTGAAGCGCGAGGATCAGCAGAGCGTGTTCTCGTTCAAGCTGCGCGGCGCCTACAACAAGATGGCGCATCTTTCCGACGCTGAGCGCGCGAAAGGCGTCATCGCGGCCTCGGCCGGCAACCACGCCCAGGGTGTCGCCCTCGCGGCGCAGCGGCTGGGTTGCACGGCCACGATCGTCATGCCCGTGACCACGCCGCAGATCAAGATCGCGGCCGTCGAGGCGCGCGGCGCCAGGGTCGTCCTGCACGGGGACTCGTATTCGGATGCGTACGACCGGGCGCAGGCGCTGCAGAAGCGCTCGGGCGCGACCTTCGTGCATCCCTACGACGATCCCGAGGTCATCGCGGGGCAGGGAACGATCGGGATGGAGATCCTGCGCCAGTGGCAGGCGCCACTCGACGCGATCTTCGTCGCGATCGGCGGCGGGGGCCTGGTCAGCGGCATCGCCGCCTACGTCAAGCGCGTGCGTCCCGAGGTGAAGATCATCGGCGTGCAGCCCGAGGATTCCGACGCGATGGCGCGCTCGCTCGCGACGGGGCGCCGGGTCCGCCTGCCGCACGTGGGCCTGTTCGCCGACGGCGTCGCCGTCCGCCAGGTCGGCAGGGAGACCTTCCGGCTCGCGCGCAAGTACGTCGACGACATCATCCTCGTCGACACCGACGCCATCTGCGCCGCGCTGAAGGACGTGTTCGAGGACACCCGGTCGATCCTCGAGCCCGCGGGCGCCCTGTCGATCGCCGGGGTCAAGGCCTGGGTCGAACGCGAGCGCAGCGTGGACAGCACCTACGTGGCGATCGCCTGCGGTGCGAACATGAACTTCGACCGCCTGCGGTTCGTGGCCGAGCGCGCGGAGCTGGGCGAGAAGCGCGAGGCGATCATCGCGGTGTCGATTCCGGAGCGGCCGGGCAGTTTCCGGGAGTTCTGCGAGCTGCTGGGCAAGCGCTCGATCACCGAATTCAACTATCGCTACGCCGATCCGAAGGTCGCCCACCTGTTCGTCGGTCTCGAGGTCGCAAACCGGCAGGAGACCGAGGCGCTGCTCGCCGAGCTCGCGCGCAGGCGCATCGAGGCCTACGACCTGTCGGACAACGAGATGGCGAAGCTGCACGTGCGCCACCTGGTCGGCGGGCATGCACCCGCTGCCGAACACGAGATCCTGTACCGCTTCGAGTTCCCGGAGCGTCCCGGCGCGCTGATGCGCTTCCTGAGCAGCATGAGCGCCGGCTGGAACATCAGCCTGTTCCACTACCGGAACCACGGGGCGGATTACGGCCGCGTCCTGGTGGGCATGCAGGTGCCGCCCCGGGACAACGCCAAGTTCCGGCGCTTTCTCGACCATCTCGGCTACGACCACGTCGACGAATCGGCAAACCCGGCGTACCGGATGTTTCTCGGCCGCTGACCGAGAGCGCCGCGACCGGCCGCCCTGCGGCAAACCCTGCCGTCCCGCGTCAGGCCCGCGCCGGAAAGATTGTGGTTCCTGTTGCTTTTTAGTCAGATTCGGGTTTCTCAGCCCATTCCGGCAAGCTTTATGCTCTGGTCAACCCGCTTGAGCCATGGCAGACTCGGCTCAGGTCCCACGCGGTACACAGACCGCACGACCAAGCCGCGAGAAGCGAATGGCAACCGAAACGTCGGGACGCAATCCGTTGCAGGGCATCAAGGTGATGGTGATCGATGACTCGAACACCATCCGGCGCAGCGCGGAAATCTTCCTGCTGCAGGCAGGCTGCACCGTCATCCTGGCCGAGGATGGTTTCGACGCGCTGGCCAAGATCGCCGACCACCAGCCGGACCTGGTGTTCGTCGACATCATGATGCCCCGGCTCGACGGCTACCAGACCTGCGCGCTGATCAAGAAGAACAACCGTTTCCACACGATGCCCGTCATCATGCTTTCCTCGAAGGATGGACTGTTCGACCGCGCGCGCGGTCGGATGGTCGGGTCGGACCAGTACCTGACCAAGCCGTTTACCAAGGAGAGCCTGCTGAAGGCCGTCGCGGCCCACTGCAGCGCGGCGGCGGCATGAGGGTACAGGTCCCCCAATGAGCGATCCCATCACTGCGCGCGCCGTCGTGGCCCAGGTCAGGTCCGAAGCCGAACGGAAGGCAGGCCCCATGAGCAGCATCCGAAAAATTCTGATCGTCGACGATTCCCCGACCGAGCGTCATGTGCTGCAGGACATGCTGACCAAGGCGGGCTACGAGGTCCTGGCCAGCGACAACGGCGAGGACGCGATCGCCAAGGCGCGCAGCAGCAAGCCCGACCTGATCCTGATGGACGTCGTGATGCCGGGGCTGAATGGTTTCCAGGCGACGCGTGCGATCAGCCGCGACCCCGAAACGCGGTCGATCCCCGTCATCATGTGCACGTCCAAGAGCCAGGAGACGGACAAGATCTGGGGGCTGCGCCAGGGCGCCCGCGACTACGTCGTCAAGCCCGTCGTCCGCGACGAACTGCTGGCGAAGATCACCTCGCTCGGCTGATCCGCCCGCAACCCCACACGCCATGACCCGTGCCGCACGCCTCGACCTGCGCTCGTTCCAGCAGGAACTCGCGTCCCGGCTCGCGACCAAGACCGCTGCGCAGGTCGAATCGTCGCGCCTTGGCCTGGTCTGCGCGGGCGGGCGCTGGCTGGTGCGCCTCGCCGATGCCGGCGAGGTGATCGCGCTGCCGCAGATCGTGAGGGTCCCGATGACGCGGAGCTGGTTCCTTGGGCTCGCGAACATTCGCGGGAGCCTCTACGGCGTCATCGACTTCGCTGCGTTCCTCGGTCACGAGCCGGTCGCGGGCGGGGGTGCCGCGCGCCTGATCCTGCTGGGCTCCCGGACAGGGGATCTGAACGCCGGCATCGTCGTCGAGCGCGTGGCGGGCCTGCGCAATCTCGCCGAACTCACGGAGGTGCCGCCGGTGGACGGCGCCCCCGAATGGCACGCACAGCGCTGGGCCGATGCCGAAGGCAACGCCTGGCAGGAAATCGATCTCGGCGCCCTCGCGCGCGACCCTGCGTTCCTGCAGGTCAGCACTTGAGACGCAACTGAGGGCCCGGGTCCGGCGGTGCCGGGCCCGAGGATGAATCCGGAGGATCCATGGCACTGCGAATGCCCAAACTCTTCGGCGCCGATGCGCCGGCGGCCGAGAACATCGAATTCGACCCGCCAACGACGCAGGTCAGGATGGTCGCGTCCGCGACCGAGCCCTACGACCCGCTGGCGTCGATGTCGGTGATGGACCAGTTGCGGGTCGCGGCCAATGCCGCGCCGGTGCCCCCGAAGCTCCCGATCATCGGCAACCTTCCCGTCGTCAGGCAGTTCCAGGTTCTCGGCCTGCTGACGCTCCTGTTCGTCGCGCTCGCGGTGTTCATGTTCTACCTCGACAATCGTGCGACGTCGCAGCAGGCGCTGCGCGCGTCGACGGCGACCGAAATGCAGATGCTGTCGCAGCGCCTTGCCCGAGGCTCGGCGCTCGCGGCGCAGGGGCAGGCGAATGCGTTCGCCGCGGTGCGCGACAGTCGCGAACGCTTCAAGACGGACCTCGACGCGCTGGTCAGCGGCGGCACGCTCAAGGGCACGGTGCTCGATGCGACGCAGAATCCGGCGGCCGTCGAGACCTTGAAGTCGCTGCAGGCGCGCTGGCAGCGCGTCGACGCGGCAGCGATGCAACTCGTCGACAACGAGCGCAGCCTGACGTCGCTCGCCAACGGGCTCGGCGCCATCAGCCGCGGCAACAGCGGGCTGCTCGAGCTTGCGCAGAAGGCCGCACAGCAGATCGGCCAGTCCGGCGGATCGACGCGCGAAGCCGACTCTGCCAACCAGCTCGCCATGCTGTCGCAGCGGATCGCCAAGAACGCCAGCATGCTGGCCTCCGCCGACGAGATCGATCCCGAGATGGCAGTCCAGCTCGGCAAGGACGCGACGACGTTCCGCGACGTGCTGAACGGGCTTTCCTCCGGCAGCGACACGCTGAAGCTCAATGCGCCGCGTTCCGACGAGGTCCGCGCGACGCTCGCCGAGCTCGGCAAGCGTTTCGGCGCCTACGAGGCGGGCGTCAACGCGATCCAGGCCAGCATGAAGAACCTGGTCGTCGCCAAGCAGGCCGCCCGCAGCATCAACAGCGAGGCCGAGCCGCTGCTGACCGACGCGACGCAACTCGCCGACGCCTACCAGTCAGGCGGGCGGCCGCGCGTGCTGTCGCTGGGCCTCGGGATCCTGTTCGCCCTCGTGGCGCTCGGGAGCCTCGCGCTGATCGTCAAGGCGTTCCTCGACGACGTCCGTGCGCGGGCGCAGGAAAGCGAGCACGAGAACAAGCGCAACCAGGAGGCGATTCTCCGGCTGCTGAACGAGATGGGGAACCTCGCCGACGGCGATCTCACGGTGCAGGCTTCGGTGACCGAGGACGTGACCGGGGCGATCGCCGACTCGATCAATTTCACGATCGAGGAACTGCGCACGCTGGTGCGCGGCATCAATTCCGCGACCGACCAGGTGACGAAGGCGACGCAGGAAACCCAGGCGATCTCCACCCGGCTGTTCGAGGCGTCGCAGCACCAGAACCGCGAGATCCAGCAGGCCTCGGCTTCGGTGGTGACGATGGCGCAGTCGATCAACGAGGTCGCCGAAAACGCCGCGCAGTCGGCGAAGGTGGCCAACGTGCAGCTGGCCGCGGCCGAGAAGGGCGGCAACGCCGTGCAGAACCAGATCGCGGGGATGAACGACATCCGCACGCAGATCCAGGAGACGTCGAAGCGCATCAAGCGTCTGGGCGAATCCTCCCTCGAGATCGGCGAGATCGTCGAGCTGATCTCCGACATCACCGAGCAGACCAACGTCCTGGCGCTCAACGCCGCGATCCAGGCCGCATCGGCGGGCGAGGCGGGCCGCGGCTTCACGGTGGTCGCCGAGGAAGTCCAGCGGCTGGCCGAGCGCTCGGCCGAGGCGACCAAGCAGATCGAGGCGATCGTGAAGACCATTCAGGCCGACACGCAGGATGCGGTCGCCGCCATGGAGAAGTCGACGGTGGGCGTGGTCGAGGGCGCGAAGCTTTCCGACGCGGCCGGCCAGGCGCTCGCCGAGATCCAGCGCGTGTCGCGCGAACTCGCCGAGCTGATCGGCCAGATCTCGGCGCAGACGCAGACGCAGTCGGAATCGGTGAGCGAGGTGACGCGCGGGATGCAGGGGATCCTGCGCATCTCCGAGGAGACGACCGACGGCACCAAGCAGACCAACGTGTCGATCGGACAGCTGATCAAGCTCGCCGCCGAACTGCGCAGCTCGGTGGCCGGCTTCAAGGTCTGATGACGAAGCCAATCGGGGAGCCCTCGCGCCGTGTCCACTGAATCCGCACGAGAATTCGACGTAGGCCCGCTGTCCTGGGTCCACGGCGAGATCGACCAGGCGCTCGCGCGCGGGGTCGATGCGCTCGCGGCGTTCCGCGGAAATTTCTCGGACGCCGCTTCCCTCAAGCACGCGCGTTCTCACATCCACCAGGCCGCCGGCGCGATCCAGATGGTCGGCCTCGACGCCATCACCGCGTACACGGACGAGATCGAGCGGCTGCTCGCGCGCATCGACGAGCTTCCGGTGGTCGATGCCCCGGCGGTGATCGACCGCATCGATCGCGCCTGCCGTCGATTGCAGGTGCTGCTCGACGAGATCGCCAACGGCGCCATGCCGGTTCCGCTCAAGCTGTTCCCCGAATACGAGGCGATGCAGAAGGCGCGCGGCATCGAGGCGTCCTCGCCCGCCGACCTCTTCTATCCCGACCTCGACGTGCGCCCCCCGCGCACGACGCCGCGCGAGATCATGCCCGCGGCAAGCCTCACGTCGTATCTGCTGAAGCAGCGGCGTGACTACCAACGCGGGCTGCTCGAATGGCTGCGCGGCAACGCCTCCGGCGGTACGACGATGCGCGACGCCATCGCCGCGATCGAGGACGCCACGACGCAGCCGAACCTGCGCGCGTTCTGGTGGACGGTCGGGGCGTTCCTCGAGGCCCTCGATCGCGGCCTGCTCGAAAAGAGCTTCGGCGCGAAGCAGCTGGTGGCGCGGATCGACATGCAGATCCGGCGCGTGACCGAAGGCAGCGCCAAGGTTTCCGACCGGCTCCGCCGCGAGGTGCTGTACTACGTCGCGATCAGCGCGCCGGAAGCGCAGCAGATCGAGGCGATCCAGCGTGCCTACCGCCTCGCGGAACTGATTCCTTCGACGGAAGCACTCAATGCCGACGTCGTGCGCCTGCAGCCGATCCTGCGCGAGGCGCGCGAGCAGGTCGCGAGCGCAAAGGATGCCTGGCTCAAGGCCGCCGCGGGGCGGGCCGACGTGCTTGCGCGGCTCCGGCAGACGATGGCTGCGGTCGACGCCAGGGCGACCGAGATCGGACCGCCGGCCCTCGTGAAGCTGACGAGCGCGCTGTCCGCCCGCCTTGGTCAGATGCCCGAGGGCGCAGTGCCGGAACCCGTCGCGATGGAGTTCGCGACGGCGTTCCTGCTTGCCGAGAGCGCGTTCGAGAACTACACGAACCTCTCGCCGGATTTCGCGAAGCAGGTCGATGCGATGCTCGCCCGCCTGGACGCGGCGCAGGCCGGACGCGACGCCGAGTCCGGCGCACCGGTGCTGGACGAGATGTCGCGGCGGGCCCAGGAGCGCGCGCTGCTCTCGCAGGTCATGCGCGAAGTGCAGGTGAACCTGCGCCACATGGAGCAGGTGCTCGACGCGTTCTTCCGCGACAGCTCGAAGCGGGCCGATCTGGCGGGTCTCGCGAAGGACAGCCAGCAGATCCGCGGCGCGCTGCGCATGCTCGATCTCGACGACGCCGATCGCCTGCTGGCGCTTTGCCAGACCCAGATCGAGGCTTACGCCGATCCCTCGACGGTCATCGACGACGCGGGACTGGAGCTTCTCGCCGAGTCACTGTCGGGGCTCGGTTTCTACGTCGAGGCCGTCCTGCAGCAGCGGCCCGACCGCGACCGCCTGATCGCACCGCTGATCGCCAAGCGCCTCGGCATGGCGCCGGAGCCGGTCGAGGCCGACCGCCAGTCCGTCGAGCATTCGGTGATCGAACTGCGCGCTGCGCTGCCGCGGCTCATCAGCGAGGTGCGCAACGCGCCGGCCGACGCCGAGGTGCGCGCCGAGCTGCGGGGCAAGCTCGCGAGCCTGCGCGACGATGCGGAGCTGATCGGCGACACCGAACTCGCGGCGCAGGCCGGCGCGGTGTTGCGCGAAATCGATGCCGGCGCCGCGGACGCAGCGGTGGCGGCGAAGGTCGACCAGATCGTCGATGCGGGCGTGGCGCCTGCACCCGCCATCTCGGACGAGACGCGGCGGCTGCTGGCGACCGACGCGAGCGCGCTCGACGCCGAGCTGCTCGACATCTACCTGACCGAGGCCGACGAGGTCCTGGACACCGTCGACGAAGGCTATCGCGCGCTCGCGCACAACAGCGCCGATCGCGATGCGCTGGTGACGGTGCGTCGCCAGTTCCACACGCTGAAGGGCAGCGGACGCATGGTCGGCCTGACCGAGCTTGGCGAACTCGCCTGGGGCGTCGAGCGCGTGCACAACCGCATCCTCGAGGACGACCGGCGCGTCACGCCCGCGGTGCTCGAGCTGATCCGCACCGCGCAGGCGAGCTTCCGCGACTGGGTGCGCGAGCTGCGCGAAACAGGTCGCATCACGACCGACCCCGCCGCGCTGCAGGCCGCACTTGCCATCGTCGAAGCCGAGCTGCCCGGATTCGCACCCACGCCGGGCGCACCTGCGGCCGCATCGACCGCTGCCGCGCAGCCACTGCCGCCGCCGATTGCGGCCGAGCCGATCGTGGCCGGGCTGCCGGCTGCATTCCCGACGCCGTCCGGGGAAGAGGAGGCGTTCGGGCAGGAATACGCGGAGGCCCCGGTCGCGCAGACGAGCGACGTGTCGACCGGGGCTCTGCCGTTCGCAGCGTCTCCATCCGCCACGGTCGTGCCGATCGCAGGGTCCGCGCTCGACGCGACGTCGACGCTCGACCTCGAGATCATCGATCTCCCGGAGTTCGGCGTCCCGGTCTCCGACGAGACGGTTCCCGAGGTCACGACGATCGACGCGCCCCTCGACGAATCGATCGACATCGGGCTGCCGTCCGACGGTCGCGAGGTTCACAAGCCGGTACTGCGCGTGGTCGCGGACAACACGTCCGTGCATGCCGGGGAAACGCGGTCGCGCGCAGCCGGAATCCATGCGCCGGGCCTGACGCTGCTCACCGAGGCGTCGCTCCTGGACGAGGGCGCTGCACCGTCCGACGCCGACGAAGTCACGGTCGGCCCGGTCACGCTGTCCGCGTCGCTCTGGACAATCCTCTGCGACGAGGCCGATCAGAACGTGGCGGTGCTGCAGCACGAAGTCTCGTTGATGCAGTTCGATCCCGATCACCTGTCGATTCCCGCGACCGTTCGCGCAAGCCACACGCTGTGCGGCATTCATCGCACCGGCGGAATCGCGCTGATCGCCGGAACCGCCCAGGCCCTCGAGCAGGCGCTGCTCGCGCTCGAGCAGCACGGAGCGCCGTTTCCGAGTCGGGCCCAGCCGGTGCTTGCCCGCGCCACCGCGGGACTCGCTCATTTCGTAAGCCGCGTGAAGGCGCGCGAGGGGTTCAGTTCGAGCGACGAGCGCGAGGCGGCCGACATCCGCGTCGAACTCGAGGAGTTGCGCCAGGAGGCGACGGCCAACGCCCCTGCGCTCGATCTGCTGCTCGGTGACGATGACCTCGAGAGCGCTGCGGAATTCGAGGCGCCGGCCGGCTCGGAGCTCGAGGCGTCGGCGCAGTCCGGGCTCGAGGCACCGGCCGGATTGAGGGCGGATGCGGGCGACCGGGCAATCGAGGCGGACGGGGGCAGCTTCGTGACGTCCGATGCCCCTCCAGAAATGCAGGCGGAAATGCCCGCCGGGGCCGCACCGGCGGGTGCATGGGACGCTGCACCGGAAGCTGCACCGGAAGCTGCACCGGAATTTGCACCGGACACTGCACCGGAATTTGCGCCGAAAGCTGCACCGGAAGCTGCACCGGAAGCTGCACCGGAATTTGCGCCGGAACCCGCGTTGGAGGCCCGACCTGAATCGGGTGCGATCCCGGCCCCCGAAGGCGAGGCGACCCAGGTGCCCGTCCTGGCCGAGGCCGATCAGTCGGCCCCATCGTGGACGCCGGCTGCGCAGTTCCAACCCGTGCTGCCGCCTGCCCCGGCGATCCCGCCCGACGAAACACTGCTCGATGTCAGCGACGACATCGACGACACGGTCGTGCCCATTTTCCTCGAGGAAGCGGCGGAGCTGTATCCGACGGCCGGCGAAGAGCTGCGGGCCTGGCGTCGCAATGCGGACGACAGCTCCATCGCCGCCGAGTTGCGCCGGACACTGCACACGCTGAAAGGCAGCGCGCGGATGGCGGGCGCGATGCGGCTGGGCGAGCTCGCGCATCGGATGGAATCGCGCCTGTCGGTCGACGGTCCGCACTTCGCTGTCACGCCCGAGCTCTTCGAAGCGCTCGACACCGACCTCGACCGGATCGGTTTCGTGCTCGACGCGCTGCGCGAAGGCAAGTCCAACGTCGTCCTGCCATGGCTTGCACCCGCGGTCGAGGGCGCCGGCGCCGAGAGCACCGCGGC
This sequence comes from uncultured Pseudomonadota bacterium, assembly GCA_963816415.1. Taxonomy (GTDB): domain Bacteria; phylum Pseudomonadota; class Gammaproteobacteria; order Burkholderiales; family Casimicrobiaceae; genus VBCG01. Next base: position 203,264 of record CAWFKR010000016.1, on the reverse strand, counting down.
AGCACCGGGCGCCCGGCCGGCGGAAGGCGCGGTCGCCGCGCCGGAGCCCGCCGCAACGCCTGCGCCGGAATCCCCGGAGGCCGCAGCGGCCGGAGGAACGCGGGGTGCGCAGGCGATCGTGGAGCGTCGTCGCACGCCGCGGCCGCGCGACGTGGAGATCGGTGCGCGCGCGATGTTGCGGGTGCGCGCCGACATCGTCGATCGCCTGGTGAACGAGGCCGGCGAAGTTGCAATCTCGCGCGCGCGGGTCGAAGGCGAATTGCGGGCGCTGAAGGCGAACCTCCTCGAGCTGACCAGCAGCGTCATCAGGCTGCGCGGCCAGGTTCGGGAGATCGAGCTGCAGGCGGAGACGCAGATCCAGTCGCGGATGTCGGCCGTGCAGTCGACCCACGAGGGATTCGATCCGCTCGAGCTCGATCGCTACACGCGGTTCCAGGAACTGACGCGCTCGCTCGCCGAGGGCGTCAACGACGTGTCGACGGTCCAGCAGTCACTGCTGAAGAACCTCGACGACGCCGATGTCGCGCTGCTGGTGCAGGCGCGGCTGTCGCGGGACGTCCAGCAGCGGCTGCTCGCGATCCGCACCGTTCCGTTCAACAGCCTGACCGAGCGCCTCTACCGGACGCTGCGCAAGACGGCGCGTGAACTCGGCAAGCGGGCCAACCTCGAGATCAACGGCGCGCAGACCGAGCTCGACCGCTCGGTGCTGGAGAAGCTCGCCGGACCTCTCGAGCACCTGCTGCGCAATGCGCTCGACCACGGCATCGAATCGCGCGACGAGCGCGTTGTCGCAGGCAAGCCGGAGACCGGCGAAATCCAGATCGCGGTGCGGCAGGCCGGCAACGAGATCGCGATCGAGCTGTCCGACGACGGACGGGGCATCGATTTCGCGCGGGTGCGCGAGCGGGCGGTCGCGGCCGGATTCATCGCGCCCGACGCCGAGCCGACCGAGCAGCAACTGGTCGAATGCCTGTTCCAGCCGGGCTTCTCGACGGCGCACGAGCTGACGCAGATTTCCGGCCGCGGCATCGGCATGGACGTCGTTCGCAACGAGATCGTATCGCTGGGCGGTCGCGTCGACGTCCATTCGGAGGCAGGCAAGGGCACCCGCTTCAATCTGTTCCTTCCGCTCACGCTTGCGGTCGCGCAGGCGGTTCTCGTGCGCGCGATGGGGAGGCAGTGGGCGCTGCCGGCCTCGATGGTCGAGCAGGTGCAGCAGGTCAAGCCCGAGGCCGTTGCGTCGATGTACGTCGCGGGTTCGATCGACTGGCGCGGCCAGGCCTATCCGTTCCACTACCTGCCGCGGCTGCTCGGCGACGCCGAGGCCAAGCCCGAACTGTCGCGCCACAACTCGGTGCTCGTCGTCAAGAGCGGGCAGGGGACGATCGCGATCCACGTCGACGAAATGGTCGGCAACCAGGAAGTGGTCGTGAAGAACATCGGGCCGCAGCTCGCGCGGGTCCCCGGTCTGTCCGGCGCCACGGTCCTGGGCACCGGCGAGATCGTGCTGATCGTCAACCCGGTGCAGCTCGCGCAGCGCGCCGAGGTGCCCGCATTCCGGCCCGCGAGCGTCGACGAGATGCTGGCTCCGCGCCAGGCGCCGGCCGCTCCTGCCAGGACCGAGCGCAAGCTCATCATGGTCGTCGACGATTCGCTGACCGTGCGCAAGATCACGTCACGCCTGTTGTCGCGCGAGGGTTTCGAGGTCGTCACCGCGCGCGATGGCGTCGACGCGCTGCAGGCGCTCGCCGAGCGCGCGCCCGACGCGATCCTGCTCGACGTCGAGATGCCGAGGATGGACGGCTTCGAATTCGCGAAGACGGCCAAGGGCGATCCGAAGACCGCGCGCATTCCGATCATCATGATCACGTCGCGCACCGCCGACAAGCATCGCAATCGGGCGATGGAGATCGGCGTCGACGCGTTCCTCGGCAAGCCCTACCAGGAAGAAGAGCTGCTGCGCAACCTGCGCGGAATGCTGGAAGCATTCGCGACGGCCTGATCGGGCATCCCCGGCGTCCGGGCTGACACCGCCCCCCATCGGCGGTACATTTCTCCCATTGAAACGGAGGAATGGCCATGGCGCAGTTCGCGACAGAGAACATTCGTACTGTAGCGCTGGTGGGCGACGGCGCCTCGGGCAAGACGACCCTCACCGAAGCGCTGCTCGCCCGCGCGGGAGCCATTCCAGCCGCCGGCAGCGTCGAGCGCGGCACCACCGTCAGCGACTTCGACTCGCTCGAGAAGACCTACCAGCATTCGCTGCGCGCGTCGCTCGTCCACCTCGAGACCGACGGCACGCGCATCCACATCGTCGACACCCCGGGCTTTCCCGATTTCATCGGACAGGCGATCGGCGCGCTCGATGCCGTCGAGACCGCGGCCGTCGTCGTCAATGCCACCGCCGGCGTGCAGATGATCGCGTCCCGGATGATGGACTGGGCCGCCAAGCGGCGCCTGTGCCGCCTGGTCGTCATCAATCGCATCGATGCCGAGAACGTCGATCTTCCGGGCGTGCTTGCGGCGGTGCGCAGCGCGTTCGGCAAGGAGTGCCTGCCGATCAACCTGCCGGCTGGTGGCGGAAGCCGCGTCGTCGACTGCTTCTTCAATCCCTCGGGCGACGCCGACTTCTCGTCGGTCGCCGACGCGCATCGGGCGCTGGTGGACCAGGTCGTCGAGGTCGACGAGGACCTGATGGCGCTGTACCTCGAGCAGGGCGAGGTCTCACCCGGGCAACTTCATGCCCCGTTCGAGAAGGCGTTGCGCGAAGGCCACCTGGTGCCGGTGTGCTTCACCTCGGCGCGCACCGGCGCGGGTGTTGCGGAACTCCTCGACATTCTCGTGAAGCTCGCCCCCAATCCCACGGAGGGCAATCCGCCGCTGTTCATCAAGGGCGAGGGCGCCGATGCCGTCGAGTTCCGCTCGTCGCCCGATCCGTCGATGCACGTGCTCGCGCACGTGTTCAAGGTCGTCATGGATCCCTTCGTCGGCAAGATGGGCATCTTCCGCGTCCACCAGGGCACGCTCACGCGCGACACCCAGCTGTTCGTCGGTGACGGGCGCAAGCCTTTCAAGGTCGGACACCTGTTCACGCTGCAGGGCGGGAAATACGTCGAGATCGACCACGCCGTCCCCGGCGACCTCGCCGCGGTCGCGAAGGTCGACGAGATCGAGTTCGACTGCGTGCTGCACGATTCGCACGACGAGGATCACATCCACATGCGGCCGCTCGAGTTCCCGGTGCCGATGCACGGGTTCGCGATCACGCCCAAGCGGCGCGGCGACGAGCAGCGGATCTCCGACGTTCTGCACAAGATGACCGCCGAGGATCCGACGCTGGTCGTCGCGCACGACCCGGCGGTCAACGAAACCGTGCTGCGAGGGCTGGGCGACCTGCACCTGCGCTCGGTGCTCGAGCGAATGGCGAGCCAGTTCAAGCTCGAGGTCGACACCCGGCCGCCAAGGGTTCCCTACCGCGAGACGGTGACGGGCAAGGCGGAAGGCCACCATCGCCACAAGAAGCAGACCGGGGGCGCAGGGCAGTTCGGCGAGGTCTACCTGCGCATCGAGCCGCTGCCGCGCGGTTCCGGATTCGAGTTCGTCGATCAGGTGAAAGGCGGCGCGATACCCAACACGCTGATTCCCGCAGTCCAGAAAGGCGTCGAGCAGGTGCTGGCGGCGGGGCCCGTCGCAGGCTTTCCGATGCAGGACGTGCGGGTCATCGTCTATGACGGCAAGTACCATCCGGTCGATTCGAAGGAGGTCGCGTTCGTCGCGGCCGGGCGCAAGGCCTTCCTCGACGCGATCGCCAAGGCGCGCCCGATCGTGCTCGAGCCCATCGTCGGGGTCGAGATCAACTGCCCGGCAACCACGATGGGCGACGTGACCGGCGATCTTTCATCGCGTCGCGGCCAGGTGACCGGAACGCAGACGATGCAGGCGGGGATGCTCGCGGTCAACGGCCTCGCGCCGCTGTCGGAGCTCGACGGCTATGCCGCGCGCCTCAAGTCGATGACCGGCGGCCACGGCGCCTGGACGATGGCGCTGTCGCATTACGAGCAGGCGCCGCCGAACCTGCAGACCCAGCTCGCCACCGAGTACGCCAAGCACCGGCGGCACGAGGAGGATTGAGGGAATCTCGTCGTTGTCCGAGGTGACGGCCGACTCCGCAACGACTTCTAGAACTCGTACTCGACCTGCGCCCGCAACGTGTGGTCGGGCGCGGCGCTCGACGCCTTGAACAGGTACGCCGCGTTCCAGACGATCGCCTGGCGGCCACCGAGGCGCACCTTGCCGAACGCTGCAGGTCCGAGCACGTGGCTCTGCTCGTCCCCGGCGTACCAGTGATCCCAGGTCCCGACACCGCCGAATCCCTGGGCACCGAACTCGAATGCCTCGCGCCAGCGATACTTGAGCTGCCACTGATAGTCGAGCTCGGTGGATCCGGATGCTGCCGCCCGGTATTGGCGCGCGAGGAACACGTTTGCGTTGGCCTGCAGCAAGCCGAAATCCTTCTGCAACAGGGGTCCCAGTCGCAGCTCGTAACCTTCGGCGCGGTCGTGGGGAATCTCGACCTCGACCAGCAGCCCCGCGTCGACCGGGTATTCGCCGGGCTCGGTCAGCTCGAACTTGTTCTCCCATTCGAAGGCATCGAAACGAGTCGACCCGTCGCCGAAGCGGTTGAAGTTGACATTGGCCTCGGTGAACCACCATTGGGTCAAGCCATACCCGAATGCGAGCGACCCGGCATTGGCTCGCTCCTCCCCGTGCCTGGTCGCGGTGCCGAGCCGCAGCTCGAGTTCCCGCTCGCCATATTCGACCGCGGGCGTCGCGACGTAGTCGTCGGGATCGGCGTGCGCGAGGGAAGACGCCGCGATCGCGGCCAGCGCACCGAGCGTGAGCGCCAGCGCTGCGCGCGTCATTGCGCGACGATCGCGCCCTGGGCGGTCGCGGCGTTGAACTCGCCCATGAACGGGTAGCGACCGGGTGCCAGTGGCCCGACGAAGATCGTGGCCTTGGCGTTGCCGGGGATCACCTTTTCACGGTTGAGCGCGTGGCTGTCGAATTCCTCGGGCGTCGCGTCCTGGTTGTCGACGACGAGCCTGACCCGGGCGTTGGCCGGGATCAGGACCTCGGTCGGCGTGAAGCGGTGATCGCGCAGCGTCAGCCGCAGTTCGGGTGTGTCGGCGGCAGCCGCGGTCCCGGCGATGGGGAGCAGCGCGAACGCGAGGTGTCGTAGCGTGATCATGTTTTCCGGTCGGCCTGTTCCGTGAAGGATGCGGATGGAAGCTGCAATAATGCAAATGATAACCATTCGTGTTAATAAATAGCAAGAGGCTGCACCGGTCGGCCTGCGGGAACCGCAGGCACGGACGAGTCGGCCTGCGACCGCGGATGCCGACGGAGGTACAATCGCGGACCGGCGCAATGATGAAGCTCACCCACCATTTCCTGATCGCGATGCCGGCGATGACGGATCCGAACTTCGCGAATACGCTGACGTACGTCTGCGAGCACAATCCCGAAGGCGCGCTCGGCATCGTCGTCAACCGGCGCACCGACATGACGCTGTCGACGTTGTTCGACCAGATCCGGATTCCGCTCGAAGACAGCGAGCTGCGCGAGCTTCCCGTCCACTACGGCGGGCCGGTCCAGGTCGATCAGGGCTTCGTTCTGCACCGCCCGCTGGGCAACTGGAAGTCGACGCTTGCGGTCACCGACGACATCGGCCTCACGACGTCGAAGGACGTCCTCGAGGCTGCGGGTCGCGGCGAGGGGCCGAGGGACCTGCTGGTCTCGCTGGGCTATGCCGGGTGGTCGGCCGGGCAGCTCGAGCAGGAGCTCGCGCAGAACGCCTGGCTGACCGTCGAGGCCGATCCGGGCATCGTCTTCGAGCTGCCGGTCGAGGAACGGTTGCCCGCTGCGGTGCGGCTCCTCGGCATCGACATATCGCGGCTGTCCGACAATGTTGGGCACGCGTGACCCGGACCGCAGGCGGCACCGAGTCGACGGTGCTCGCCTTCGATTTCGGCATGCGCAGGATCGGCGTCGCCGTCGGCAACACGCTGACGCGGGTCGCGCACCCGCTGGCGACGATCGATGCGCAGTCCGCCGAGGCCCGATTCGGGGCGATCGCGACACTGGTCGACGAGTGGCGGCCCGGACGGCTGATCGTCGGTCTGCCGACGCATGCCGACGGAACACCTCACGCGATGACCGCGCAGGCGCGGGCATTCGCGGACGCGATCGGGAAGCACCACGCCCTGCCCGTGGATCTCGTCGACGAGCGCTGGACAACCGAGGTTGCGCGCGACGAGCTCGCGGCGTCGGGTCGCGGCGGGCGTGCAGGCCGCGGGATGCGCGACGAAAAGGCGGCGCAGATCATCCTCCAGGCATGGTTCGACGAAACCCATGATGTCCGCCGGACTCCCTGACGCCGAAGCGGCGCTGGCCGCGCTGATCGAGCGCATGCAGCCGGTCGTCGCGCACGATGCGGCTTTCGTCGGCATCTACTCGGGCGGCGCGTGGATCGCCGAGCGCCTCGCCGCGCGCATTCCCGGCAAACATCCGCTCGGCTTCATCGACGTTTCCTACTATCGCGACGACTACGCGCTGTCGGGCCTCAAGGCCAACGCCAAGCGCACCGCGCTGCCCTTCGACGTCGCCGGCTCGACGATCGTGCTGATCGACGACGTGCTCTACACCGGGCGCAGCGTGCGCGCGGCGATCAACGAGCTTTTCGACTTCGGGCGCCCCGAGCGCATCGAGCTCGCGGTGCTGGTCGACCGTGGCGGCCGCGAGCTGCCGATCGAACCCAGCTACGTGGGGGCGCGGGTCGCTGTGGCGCGAGACCTGTCGATCGTGCTGTCGCGCGACCCGGGCGGAACGCTGTCGCTGGGCGTCGAGCCCGTGTCGGGCGTCGCATGAGCAGGAATCCCCAGCTCGGGAAGAACGGCGAGCTCGTCCACCTGCTGACGCTCGAAGGCCTGCCGGCGGAGGTCATCACCCACATCCTCGACACCGCCGAGCCGTTCGTCTCGCTGGGGGAGCGCGAGGTGAAGAAGGTCCCGCTGCTGCGCGGCAAGGCGGTGTTCAACCTGTTCTTCGAGAGTTCGACGCGCACGCGGACGACCTTCGAGATCGCCGCAAAGCGCCTGTCGGCCGACGTCATCAACCTCAACATCGGGGCCTCGTCGACGTCCAAAGGCGAGTCGCTGCTCGACACCGTGGACAACCTCTGCGCAATGAACGCCGACATGTTCGTCGTGCGCCATGCGCAGTCGGGGGCGCCGCACCTGATCGCCTCCCACCTGACCGCGACGGGTCGCTCGTACGTGCACGTCGTGAACGCGGGTGATGGACGTCACGCGCATCCGACCCAGGGCCTGCTCGACCTCTACACGATCCGCCACTACAAGAAGGATTTCCGCGCGCTCACCGTGGCGATCGTCGGTGACGTCCTGCACTCGCGGGTCGCCCGCTCGCTGATCCACGGGCTCACGACGATGCAGACCGCGCAGGTCCGCGTGATCGCGCCGCGGACTCTCGTTCCCACGCGCATCGAGTCGATGGGCGTCACGGTCTTCAACGACATGCGCGAGGGCCTGCGCGACTGCGACGTCGTCGTGATGCTGCGCCTGCAGAACGAGCGGATGAAGGGGGCATTGCTGCCCTCCCCCGGCGAGTATTTCAAGCATTACGGACTGACGGACGACAAGCTCGCGCTCGCCAAGACCGACGCGATCGTCATGCACCCCGGACCGATGAACCGCGGCGTGGAGATCGACACGCCGGTGGCCGACGGGGCGCGCGCGGTGATCCTGCCCCAGGTGACGTTCGGCATCGCCGTGCGGATGGCCGTGCTGTCGATCGTAGCGGCGAACTGACATGCGCGCGCCGGCCTCCCGTTCCCTGCGGCCCGACGGAACGCAACCGGTACGGGGGTGCCTGCGGTGAAGATCGAGATCGCAGACGGACGCGTCGTCGATCCCGCGGCGGGCGGTGATCGGGTCGCCTCGCTCTACGTCGATGCCGGGAGGATCATGGGCATCGGCGAGGCTCCCGCGGGCTGGCGCGCCGACCGCATCCTCGACGCGCGGGGCTGCATCGTCTGCCCCGGGCTCGTCGACCTGTCGGCGCGATTGCGCGAGCCCGGCCTCGAACACAAGGCGACGCTGGAATCCGAGCTCGCGGCGGCGGTCGCCGGCGGCGTGACGAGTCTTGCCTGCCCGCCCGATACCGATCCGCCCCTCGACGAGCCGGGCCTGGTCGAGATGCTCAAGCACCGGGCGCGGACGCTCAACCAGGCGCACGTCTATCCGGTCGGGGCGCTGACCGCCGGACTGAAGGGCGAGACGCTGGCCGAGATGAGCGAGCTGGCCGAGGCCGGATGCGTCGCGTTCTCGCAGGCCGACGCGCCGCTCGTCGACACCCAGGTTCTGCTGCGCGCGATGCAGTACGCGGCGACCTTCGGGCATCGCGTCTGGCTGCGCCCGCAGGATGCCTATCTCGCGCGCGGCGGCGTCGCGCACGACGGCGAAGTCGCGACGAGGCTGGGGCTGCCGTCGATCCCGGTGTCGGCGGAGACGATCGCGTTGGCGACGATCTTCGCCCTGATGCGCGAATCCGGCGTGCCGGTGCACCTGTGCCGGCTGTCGTCGGCGGCAGGCGTGGCCATGGTCCGGGCCGCCAAGGAGGAAGGGCTTCCCGTCACCTGCGACGTCGCGGTCCACCACCTGCACCTCGCCGATGTCGACATCGGCTGGTTCGATCCCCTCGCGAACCTGACGCCGCCGCTGCGCAGCACGCGCGACCGCGCGGCACTGCGCGCCGCGGTCGCCAACGGAACGATCGATGCGATCTGCTCGGACCACGCGCCGGTCGACGACGACGGCAAGCAGGTGCCCTTCGGCGAAGCCGAGACGGGTGCGACCGGACTCGAACTGCTGCTGCCCCTGACGCTCAAATGGGCTGCCGAGGACCACGTGCCCCTTCCGGAGGCGATCGACCGGATCACCCGCGCACCGGCCTCGGTGATCGGAATGGGCCAGGCGACGCTCGCAACCGGGGCCGCGGCCGACATCTGCGTGTTCGATCCGCAGCAGGCGTGGACCGTTCGCCGCCAGTCGCTGAAGAGCCAGGGCAAGAACACACCTTTCCTGGGGCTGGAAGTCACCGGCGCAGTGCGCTGGACGCTCGTCGGCGGCGAGGTCGTTTACCAACGAAACAACGGGGATTGAGACGATGACCGTCGATGCAGCCGTCGTGACCATGCCGGTCGTCGATGGCGAGATGTCCGCCTATCGCGCGATGCCGACAGGTGACGGCCCGTTCCCGACGGTGCTGGTCGTGCAGGAGATCTTCGGTGTCCACGACTGGATCAAGGCGGTCTGCCGTCGGCTGGCCGAAGCAGGCTATTTCGCGATCGCGCCGGACCTCTACGCGCGCCAGGGTGACGCGACGAAGATCTCCGACACCGGCGCGCTGATCCGCGACATCGTCAGCAAGGTCGCCGACGCGCAGGTGATGGGGGACCTGGACGCGGCGGTCCGCTACGCGAAATCGACGGGCAGGGCCGACGTGGCGAAGCTCGGGATCACGGGCTTCTGCTGGGGCGGACGGATCGTGTGGATGTACGCGGGCCACAATCCCGCGCTCAAGGCCGCGGTCCCGTGGTACGGCCCGGTTGCGCGCGCCTACCACGAGGGCGACAGGACGGCCCTCGACATCGTGCCGCGAATCGAGGCCATGGTGCTGGGTCTCTACGGCGGCGACGATCCCGGCATTCCGAACGACACGACGGCGAGGATCGGCGAGGCGATGAAAGCCGCCGGCAAGACGGCGGAGATCGTCACCTATCCCGAGACCCCGCACGGCTTCCTCGCCGACTACCGTCCGAGCTACCGCAAAGGCCCCGCCGAAGACGGCTGGGAGCGGATGCTCGACTGGTTCGGCAAGTACCTGCGCTGACCCCCGAAAACCCGGGACGCACCAAAACCCGGGACGCACCACGTTTTTCCGTCCTCGCGATTCCTCATAAGGCGGTCTGTGCCATGGGCTGCGGGGCAAGGCGCGTCTGCGCGCTCGACGTGCGCAAACGCCGGCTTACGGGTCCCGGCGCGGCAGCGCTCGAGGACATCCTGCTGCACGTGTTCCTGTCGGGCTCGCTTGCCGCGCCACCCGTGACAGCCGTCGCGCACACTCGCGCTCGCCGCGCCTTGCCCCGCGGCCCCGGACACGTTGGTGCCGACCCGACGCGCATCGACGCCCAGTGACTCGACCTCGGTCGTCCCGGCCCGCGCGGCTCCGATGTCCGGCCTCGTGCCGATGCGCCGATTGGCGCGCGGTGACGGACTTTCGCGAAGGACGCCTGCGGCGCAGTCGTCGTGAAGCGGGTGGGGCGGCAAGCGAGCCCGTCAGCCCCGTTCGAACCTCGATGTCCTCGAGCGCAGCCGCACCGGGACCCGCTCGACGACGTGGGTGCGCCGCCGAAGCCTCGGGCGAGAGCCCGGCACCGCGTGCCAGATCGGGATCACCGTGCACCAGGCGCCGATCACCGCGCACCTCGTGCCGGCGGGGTGGTGGACCTCGCTACTTCGCCTTCGGAACGCGACCCAGCGTGTAGAACTCGTCGTTCGGCCGCATCGCGATCAGGTTCGCCATCCGGTTCGACAACGCGAAGAACGCGGCGATCGCCCCGATGTCCCAGATGTCCTCGTCGGAGAACCCGTGCCCGTGCAGCGCGGCGAAATCTTCGTCGCCGATCTCGACGCTGTGCAATGCCACCTTCAGCGCGAATGCCAGCATCGCCTTCTGGCGCGGCGTGATGTCGGCCTTGCGGTAATTGACCGCGACCTGGTCGGCGACCAGCGGGTTCTTCGCGTAGATGCGCAGGATCGCGCCGTGGGCGACGATGCAGTAGAGGCAGTCGTTCGCCCCCGAGGTCGCGACGACGATCATCTCCCGCTCGGCCTTCGACAGCCCGCCTTCCTTCAGCATCAGCGCGTCGTGGTAGGCGAAGAACGCGCGGAATTCGTCGGGGCGGTGCGCGAGCGTGACGAAGACGTTCGGAACGAACCCCGCCTTCTCCTGGACCTCGACGATGCGCGCCCGGACGTCGTCGGGGAGTTCGGCGAGCGCGGGCACCGGGTAGCGCGAGATGGGCGCGCTCATCGTCCGCTCACTGGTCCGGCGGGACGTACCCGGCGGGCATTTCCGCCCCGGAGCCGAAGAAGTGCTTTTCCATCTGCTCTGCCAGCCACTTGCGCGCGCGCGGGTCGGCGAGCGTCAGGCGGTTCTCGTTGACCAGCATCGTCTGCTGCTTGAGCCATTGCGCCCACGCCTCCTTCGACACGCTCTCGAAGATGCGCTTGCCCAGTTCGCCCGGGTACGGCGGAAAGTCGAGGCCTTCGGCCTCCCGCCCGAGCTTCACGCACTTGACCATTCTTGCCATTGCCCGATTCCTTCGCGATTGCTCCCGGCCACTGCGGCCGGAGACTACAACGTCTTGAGATACACCAGCGACTTGCGCTGGTAATTGTAGAGCGCCTGCTTCTGTTGCGGCAGGTCGGCGATCTCGGCGTTCCGGAAACCGCGCTCCAGGAACCAGTGCGAGGTCTTGGTCGTCAGCACGAACAGCGACGCGAGGCGCAGCTTGCGCGCCCGCTGCTCGATCTCCTGCATCAGCGCCTCGCCATAGCCTTCGCGCCGGAAATCCGGGTGCACCGCCAGCGCAGCCAGCTCGCCCGCGCGCTCGCTGGGGAACGCGTAGAGGGCGGCGCAGCCGATGATGTGGTTGTCGTACTCGGCGACGATGAAGCGCTCGATCTCGCTCTCGAGCCGCTCCCGCGAGCGGCGCACGAGGATGCCCTGTTCCTCCAGCGGTTCGATCACCGACAGGATGCCGCCGACGTCGTCGATCGTTGCACTGCGGATGTGCGCCAGTGCGGTCGCCGAGACCATCGTGCCGATGCCGTCGCGCGTGAACAGCTCCAGCAGCAGTGCGCCATCGTGGCGCCGGCTGAGCAGGTGCGCCCGCTTGACGCCGTTGTTGCAGGCTCGGACCGCCGCGGGCAGGCAGACGCGGACGTCCGGCGCGAGCTTCTCGGGCCGGGCGAGCATCGCCTCGGCGTCGGCGGTCGACAGGTCCGAGAGCAGCTGGCGCCGGCTGTTGCGCACGCCGTCGGCCTCGATCAGGAAGATCAGCTTGGTGGCGTCCATGCGCACCGCGCACTGCGTCGCCACTTCCTCGACGGTCAGGTTGAAGATCTCGCCGGTGGGCGAGTAGCCGAGCGGGGAGATGAGCACGATGTCGCCGTCGTCGAGACGCTGCTGGATCGCCTCGGTGTCGATGCGGCGCACCTCGCCCGAGAGCTGCATGTCCACGCCGTCGACGATGCCCAGCGGCTTGGCCGTCAGGTAGTTGCCGGAGGAGACGCGGTTGCGGGCGCCGGCCATCGGCGAGTTCGCGAGACCGAGCGACAGCAGTGCCTCGATGCGCGATCGCACCTGTCCTGCCGCCTCGAGCACGCAATCCATCGTTTCCGGATCGGTCACGCGCACGCCGTGGGCGAAGCGGCTGGGGATGCTCTGCTGGGCGAGGATGGCGTCGACCTGGGGCCGGCAGCCGTGCGCGACGACCAGCTTGATGCCGAGGCTGTGGAGCAGGTTCAGGTCGTGGACGACGCCGAGAAAGCCTTCGTCGGCGACGACTTCCCCGCCGAAGGCGATGACGAAGGTGTGGCCCCGGAACGCATGCACGTACGGTGCGGCCGCGCGGATCCAATGGACGAAGGACCGCATCGTCGCGGAATTGACGGCGGGTTGTTCGTCGGGCGCGCGGGGCATCGTTCGAGGTGGCAGGCGTCGAAGCGTCGCGGATTATAGCCCCCGGTGGCGGCGAGGGCGGGCCGCGGGTGCGCGTCACCTATAATTGCGGGCAATGTCTTCGCCGCTGCTGTCCGATCTCAATCCAGAGCAACTCGCCGCGGTCACGCTGCCGCGAACGTCCGCGCTGATCCTCGCCGGGGCGGGCAGCGGCAAGACCCGCGTGCTGACCACCCGCATCGCCTGGCTGCTCGCAACGGGGCAGGCGAGCCCGCTGTCGATCCTGGCCGTCACGTTCACGAACAAGGCGGCGAAGGAGATGCTCGTCCGCCTTTCCACGCTGACGCCGCTCAACACACGCGGTATGTGGATCGGCACGTTCCACGGCCTGTGCAACCGGATGCTGCGTGCGCATTACCGCGACGCCAATCTGCCGCAGCTCTTCCAGATTCTCGACACGGCCGACCAGCTCGGCCTGATCAAGCGGATGTACCGGGCGCACGGCATCGACGACGAGCGCTATCCGCCGCGCGAGCTGCAGTGGTTCATCGCCGACGCCAAGGAGCACGGCTTGCGGCCCAATGCGGTCGAGGCGGGCGACGAGATGTCCCGCCGCCGGGTCGAGCACTACGCGCTCTACGACGCGATGTGCCAGCGGGAAGGGGTGGTCGATTTCGCCGAGCTGCTGCTGCGCAGCTTCGAGCTTCTCGAACGCAATGACGCGATCCGCGAACATTACCGGCGCCGATTCTCGGACCTGCTCGTCGACGAGTTCCAGGACACGAACGTGCTGCAGTACCGCTGGCTGCGCCAGCTGGCGGGGCCCGATGCCGCGGTGTTCGCGGTCGGCGACGACGACCAGTCGATCTACGCGTTTCGCGGGGCCGACGTCGGGAACATGCGGAGCTTCGAGCGCGACTTCGCGCGTCCGGGGGCGCCGGTTGCGCTGATCAAGCTCGAGCAGAACTATCGCTCGCACGGGCACATCCTCGACGCGGCGAACGCGCTGATCCGGCACAACGCGGCGCGGCTGGGCAAGAACCTGTGGACCCGCGAAGGCAAGGGCGAGCCGGTACGCGCGTTCGCCGCCGGCAGCGACATCGACGAGGCGGCGTTCATCGTCGAGGTGGTCAAGGGGCTGACCGACGAGGGGCTGGCACTCGACCAGGTGGCATTGCTCTACCGGAGCAACGCCCAGTCGCGCGTGCTGGAGCACGCGCTGTTCAACGCCGGGCTGCCCTATCGCGTTTATGGCGGCATGCGCTTCTTCGAGCGCGCCGAGGTCAAGCACGCGCTCGCCTACCTGCGGCTTCTCGTCGAGCCGGGCGACGACGGTGCTTTCCTGCGCGCCGTCAATTTTCCGCCGCGTGGCATCGGAGCGCGCACGATCGAGCAGCTGCAGGACGCGGCGCGTGCGCAGGGCACGACGCTGTGGCAGGCGGCGTGCGCGGGTGCGGCAAAGGGGAAGGCAGGCGCCGCGCTCGCCGGTTTCGTCCGGCTGATCGAGCATGCGCGCGAGACGACCCATCACCTGCCGCTGGGCGAGACCGTCGCCCACGTCGTCGAGGCGTCGGGACTGATCGCGCACTACCGGGCGGAAAAGGATGGCAGCGAGCGCGTCGAGAATCTCGAGGAACTCGTCAATGCCGCCGAGGGTTTCGTGCGCGAGGCCGATCTCGCCGTGGATGCCCCGATGATCGATGCGCGCCCCGACGTCTCGGCGGGCTCCGCTGCAGCGCAGGCCCTCGAAGGAACACCGCCGGTGGCCGATGCCGCCGCGATCGAAGGTGCAGCGATCGAAGGTGCAGCGATCGAAGGTGCAGCGATCGAAGGTGCAGCGATCGAAGGTGCAGCGATCGAAGGTGCAGCGATCGAAGGTGCAGCGATCGAAGGTGCCATTGACCCGCTGACCGCTTTCCTCGCGCACGCGGCCCTCGAGGCTGGCGATACGCAGGCGGCGGAAGGACGGCCGGCGCTGCAGCTGATGACCATGCATGCCGCGAAGGGACTCGAGTTCCACACGGTGTTCGTCACCGGCCTCGAGGAAGGGCTGTTTCCGCACGAGAACAGCCGCAACGAGGCCGACGGCCTCGAGGAAGAGCGCCGGCTGATGTATGTCGCGGTGACGCGGGCACGGCGCCGGCTGTACCTGACGCTGGCGCAAAGCCGCATGCTGCACGGCCAGCTGCGCTACAACATCGCCTCGCGCTTCATCGAGGAAATCCCGCGCGACCTCGTCCAGTGGCTGTCCGGGCGCGAGCGGCGCCGTGGCCGCGAATTCGACGAGGCCGAATGGGGAAGCGAGCGGCGGCCGCGGGCTGCCGCGTTGCCCGGCATGACGGGCGGCACCACCGGTACCGGTCCTGCCGCGACGCCCCCGGCGCCCGCGTGGCGCATCGGCCAGAGCGTGCGCCACGCCAAGTTCGGTCTGGGCGTGATCATCGACGCCGAAGGGCGCGGCAGCGATGCTCGCGTGCAGGTGAATTTCCGCGACGCCGGCGTCAAGTGGCTGGCGCTCGACTACGCGCGTCTCGAAGCGGCCTGATCGGCTCGCGGACTCCCTCACCCGCCTCGCTCACGCAGGGCTCCCTCTCCCGCGAAGCGGGAGAGGGTTGGGGTGAGGGCACTCAGCCCGGCCCGCTCGCCGGGTCGGTCGGCGCGAGCGTCTCCCCCGCGTGGAACACGTCGCGATAGCTCACGTAATCGGAGATGTGCAGCGTCGTCACGAACAGCGCGAGATAGGGCAGGAGCAGCGCCATCGCGACGGTCGCACTGAACGGCGACGGAACGACCAGCGCGATCACCGATGTGACCAGCGAGGGCACGACACCCCCCAGCAGGAATACGACCGTCGCGTAGCGCAGCAGCGGCCGCCAGTTGGCGATCGCCGCGCGCAGGCTTGCGGCAAGCGCCGTGGGCAGCCGCGCATCCTGGAAGACGACCAGCGCGGGCGCCCACCACATCGCGAGGATCGTCGGCAGTGCGCAGATCGCGCCGAACAGCATCCCGAGCTGGACGCGCGGCTCGGCGAGCGTCGCGTGCAGGCGCTGCGCGGCTGCGGCGGGATCGGCGTCGACGGGGCCGGAACCGTAGAGCAGGTCGAGCAAGTGTCCGCCGTCGATCAGCGACGTGGACGCGACGGCGAGGGAGATGCCCGCGACAAGGACGACACCCAGCGGCAGGAGGGTCCAGACGTTCGCGCGGAAGCCCTGCATCAGCATCCGGAGCTCCGGCCGTCCTCCCCGCTCCTGGCTCCACGCTGCCGCGAGGAACGTGACCGACATCAAGGGCTTGATGATCGGCGCCAGGTAGACGCCGATCCACGGCAGGGTCTCGACGATGGCGAGCAGCAGGTAATACGCGACGACGAGGCTCAGCCAGGGCACGCGGTGTTTGGAGAGCATCGCGTAGCTTTCCGCGAGCCACGCAACGCCGCGCCGGCCGTCGTGGCGTGTGAAGACGATGTCTTTCGCCTGGAGTGTCATCCTGCGTCGCCCGCGTTCGTGCCTGTCAGCCGGGAAATGGCGCCGCGCCAGCCGCGACGCGCGCGCGCAGGATGCGCTCGAAGGGCTGCGGATCGTGGGCGTGCGTGAGTTCGCCCGGGCGGGGCAGATGCAGGTCGTAGAGGCGCGACACCCAGAAGCGCAGCGCGGCGGCACGCAGCAACGCGGGCCACTGCGCCCGCTCGTCCGGGGTCAGCGGGCGCACCGCGGTGTATGCGGCCATCATCGCCTCGAGGCGGCGGGGATCGAGCGAGCCGTCGCCATTGCCGACGACGCACCAGTCGTTGACGGCGATCGCGAGGTCGTAGGCCAGGAAATCGGTTGCGGCGAACCCGAAATCGATGATCCCGGCGACGCGATCCTGCGAGAACAGCACGTTGTCGCAAAACAGATCGCCGTGGATCGCACCTTTCGGCAGCTTGCCCTTGCCGAAACCGGTCTGAAATCTGACTTCACTGGCGAGCAGTTCGTTCTGCTCGGCGGTCAGGAACGGCCGGACTGCGCGGGCGGCCTGGCGCCACCACGCGGGACCGCGCCGGTTGGTGAGCCGGGCGCGGTACCTCTGCGAGGCGAGGTGCAGCCGGGCGAGCGCGTTGCCGACGGCCGCGCAATGGTCGGGCGTGGGCGCCGCGACAGCCGCGCCGTCGATCCGCGTGACGAGGCCTGCGGGACGCCCGTTCAGCATCGAGAAATAGGCGCCCGTCCGGTCCGCGGCGGGTGTCGGCACCTCGACCCCGGCGCGCGAGAGGTGCGCCATCAGGTTGAGGTAGAAGGGAAGTTCCTCCGCCGGCAGACGCTCGTAGAGCGTCAGGACATAACGCCCGCGCTGGGTCGTGACGAAGTAATTGGTGTTCTCGATGCCCGCGGCGATCGGCGCGAACTCGACGAGCGTGCCGAGCGCATAGCGCGTGAGCCATGCGTCGAGATCCTCGGGGGTGACGGCCGTGTAGACGGACATGGAAACGCGCGTCACGCTCCCTGCGCGCCGCGCCGCACGCTGGAAGTAGGAGCCTAGCCTAGAAGGAAAACAGGACCCACAGCGGGACCTTGAGCGACGAGTCGAGGCTGTCTCGCCGGATGTAGGTCGCGCCGTTGACGTCGGGAATCAGGTAATAGGGTCGTCCGTGCAGCGGCGTCACGCGGATGTAGCGAAGTTCGCCGTGGACGCGGACTTCCTCGATGACCTGCTGGTCGCGGCGGATGATCGTGACTTGCGGAGCCAGGTCTGCATCCCCGGTTGCGTCCTGCGGCGGCATCGGCGGTGGCGCAGGCGACGGCGTGGTCGATGCCGCAGGCAGCGGTGGCGGCGGCAGCCCCTTGGCCGGTTCCTGGGCCGATGCGCTGCCCGCGGCCACGGCCAGGACGAGCGACATCAGAATGGTGCGTGCAATCATGGGACCGGAGGATGGACGCTGCGATCGAGAGCCCGGTCGTGCCGACCGGTGGATGACGACGCCGCCATTCTATCAAACGCGGCTTCCCGCAGCAGCGCTTGCGATCAGAGATTGAGGATCTTCTCGCGTTCCTCCCGCGAAGGCTGGAATCCGCGGGATTCGTAGTACTGGAAGATCGCGTCGACGACCGCATCGGGATCGTCGATCACCTGCATCAGCTTGAGGTCGTGCTCCGCGATCATGCCTTCGCCGACCAGCCTGTCCTCGAACCAGGTCAGCAGCCCGCGCCAGAACGTCGACCCTACGAGGATGATCGGTATCCGGTGGCTGGTGCCGGTCTGCACCAGTGTCAGGCACTCGGACAGTTCGTCGAGCGTTCCGTAGCCACCCGGAAGCACGACATACGCCGACGCGAAGCGCACGAACATCATCTTGCGCGCGAAGAAATAGCGGAACGAGAGGCTGATGTCCTGGTAGCGGTTCCTCGCCTGCTCGTTGGGCAGGGCGATGTTGAGGCCGATCGCCGGGGAGCGTCCGGCATGCGCGCCCTGGTTGGACGCCTCCATCAATCCGGGACCGCCGCCGGAGATGACGGAGAAGCCCGCGTCGGATAGCTTGCGCGAGATCGTCTTCGCGATCGCGTAGTACGGATGGCCTTCGCGGATCCGCGCGCTGCCGAACACGCTGACCGCCGGATGCACGCCCGAGAGCTGATCGGCCGCCGCGTGGAACTCTGCCATAATCCCCAGCACCCGCCACGCTTCCTGGCCGTGGGTCGAATGTAGTGATTGCGGGTCGATCAGCTCGGGAATCTTGTGGGTTCGCGACCGCATGGCAACGCTTGTCCTCGTCGATGGTTCGTCATACCTGTACCGCGCGTTCCATGCGCTGCCTGACCTCAGGACGTCCAAAGGGGAGCCGACCGGCGCGCTGCGCGGTGTGCTGTCGATGTTGCGCCGTTTGGTGATCGACGGCAAGCCGGATTACTTCGCGGTCGTCTTCGACGCGCCGGGCAAGACGTTCCGTGACGCGTGGTATCCCGAGTACAAGGCCCATCGACCGCCGATGCCCGACGCGCTCGTCGCGCAGATCGGTCCGCTCCACGAAGCCGTGCGCGCGAACGGATGGCCGCTGCTGGTCGTCGATGGTGTCGAGGCCGACGACGTGATCGGCACGCTTGCGCGACAGGCGAAGGCCGCGGGCATCGACACCGTGATCTCGACCTCCGACAAGGATCTCGCCCAGCTGGTCGAGCCGGGAATCACGTTGATCAACACGATGACCAACGAGCGCCTCGATCACGATGGCGTCGTCGCGCGCTTCGGCGTCCGGCCCGACCAGGTGCTCGACCTCCTGACGCTCACTGGCGACGCCGTCGACAACGTGCCCGGCGTGTCCAAGGTCGGACCCAAGACCGCGGCGAAGTGGCTCGCCCAATACGACACGCTCGACAACATCGTCGCGCATGCCGGCGAGATCGGTGGCGTCGTCGGCGAGAACCTGCGCAATGCACGCGACTGGCTGCCCGAGGGCAGGCGCCTGCTCACCGTCAAGGCCGACTGCGACCTGCCGGTGAAGGTCGATGAGCTGAAGCTCGCACCCGCCGACGCCGATCGCATGCGCGCGCTCTACGAGCGCTTCGAATTCAAGAGCTGGCTGCGCGACGCCGAGCGCGCGCCCGACGCCGATGCCGCGGGCAGGCTCGCCGCGCGTGCGGCGAGCGACGACGCGGGCCGGCGCTGGGACGAGGAGGCCAAGGCGCCGGCGCCCACGCAGGCGGCGCCTGCCACTCGCTACGAAACCGTGCTCGACGTCGCCGCGCTCGAGCGCTGGATCGCTGCGATCTCGACTGCGGATCTCGTCTCGTTCGACACCGAGACCACCAGCCTCGATCCGATGCAGGCCGACATCGTCGGGCTGTCGCTGTCGATCGAGCCGACCGTCGCGTGCTACATCCCGGTCGGGCACCGCTACGCGGGCGCACCCGCGCAGCTTCCTGTCGACGACGTGCTCGGGCGGCTGGCGCCCTGGCTCGGGGACGCGTCGCGGAGGAAGCTCGGCCAGAACCTCAAGTACGACCAGCACGTGCTCGCCAACCGCGGCATCGAATTGCGCGGCGTGGCCCAGGACACGCTGCTCGAATCCTACGTCCTCGAATCGCACCGGCCGCACGACATGGATTCCCTCGCGCGGCGCCATCTCGACCTGACGACGATCACCTACGACGACGTCACGGGCAAGGGGGCAAAGCGCATTCCTTTCGATCAGGTCGCGATCGAACGCGCCACCGAGTACGCGGCCGAGGATGCCGACGTCACGCTGCGCCTGCATCGCCATCTCCACCCGCAGATCGAGCGCGACGCGAAGCTGCGCCACGTGTACGAGGCGATCGAGATGCCGGTGCGCGAGGTCCTGTTCGGGATGGAGCGCGAAGGCGTGCTGATCGACCGCGAACTGCTGGCGCGGCAGAGCCACGAGCTCGGTACGCGGGCGCTGGAGCTCGAGCAGCAGGCGCACGCGCTGGCGGGCGCGCCGTTCAACCTGGGCTCGCCGAAACAGCTCTCGGAGATCCTCTACGAACGGATGAAGCTGCCAGTGCGCAAGAAGACGGCGACCGGCCAGCCGTCGACCGACGAGGACGTGCTGCAGGAGCTCGCCGCCGACTATCCGCTGCCCAAGGTGCTGCTCGAATACCGCGGGCTGACCAAGCTCAAGTCGACCTACACCGACAAGCTTCCGACGATGGTGAATCCGCGCACCGGGCGCGTGCACACGACCTATTCGCAGGCGACGGCCGTCACCGGCCGCCTGTCGTCGGTAGACCCCAACCTGCAGAACATCCCCGTGCGCACCGCGGAAGGGCGGCGCATCCGGGAGGCGTTCATCGCGCCGGCGGGCCGCGTGCTCGTCTCGGCCGACTACTCGCAGATCGAGCTGCGCATCATGGCGCATCTGTCGGAGGACCCGGCGCTCCTCAAGGCGTTCCACGAAGGTGCCGACATCCATCGCGCGACCGCTGCCGAGATCTTCGGTGTCGCGCCCGCCGACGTGACCCCCGACCAGCGACGCTACATCAAGGCGGTCAATTTCGGACTGATCTACGGCATGGGGGCATTCGGTCTCGCATCCCAGCTCAACATCGAGCGTGGCGCGGCCCAGCAGTACATCGACCGCTACTTCGCGCGCTATCCGGGGGTCGCCGCCTACATGCAGCGCACGCGCGAGCTGGCGCGCGAGCAGGGCTGGGTCGAGACGGTGTTCGGTCGTCGGCTCTTCCTTCCCGACATCAACGCCGGGGGCGGACCGCGCCGCGCCGCGGCCGAGCGCGCGGCGATCAATGCGCCGATGCAGGGGACCGCCGCCGACCTGATCAAGCTGGCGATGATCGCCGTGCAGGCACACATCGAGCACGCGAAGCTCGGCACCCGGCTGATCCTGCAGGTGCACGACGAGCTGGTGCTCGAAGTGCCGGAAACCGAGCTCGGGGACGTGCTGCGCGATCTGCCGTCGTTGATGACCGGCGTCGCCGAGCTGCGCGTGCCGCTCGCGGTCGAAGTCGGTCACGGTCCGAACTGGGAGCAGGCGCACTAGGAAACCCGGGACGGACCACGTTTTCGGCGCCTCTTCCTCGATCGGCCCGCATTGTGCCTGCAGCTGTGCGACGGGCAGCGGGGCGAGGCGCGTCTGCGCGCTCGAAGTGCGCAAACGCCGGCTTACGGGTCCCGGCGCGGCAGCGCTCGAGGACATCCTGCTGCATGTGTTCCTGTCGGGCTCGCTTGCCGCGCCACCCGTGACAGCCGTCGCGCACACTCGCGCTCGCCGCGCCTCGTCCCGCTGCCCCGGACACGTTGGTGCCGATACGTCGCGCATCCACCCGCACTGATTCGGCTCGTGTCGTCCCGATCGGCGCCGACCCGATGTCCAGCTTCACGCCGATGCGCCGATTGGCACGCGGTGGGGGAATTTCGCGAAGGACGCCTGCGGCGCAGTCGTCGGAAGCGCGTGGGGCGGCAAGCGAGCCCGTCAGCCGCCGTTCGAACCTCGATGTCCTCGAGCGCAGCCGCACCGGGACCCGCTCGACGACGCGCCTTGCGCCGCCGAAGTCCAGAGCGAAATCCCGCCACCGCGGGCCACACGTCGAGGGACGCGCGTCGACGGATGCACGTCGACGGATGCACGTCGACGGATGCGCGCCCGACGTCGGCGACGCGCGCCGTCAGCCGCTCAACGTCGACAGCAGTCCCGCGATCCCGAGTCCCAGCGCCGCGAGCGCATCGCCCGCGATGAGCCCGCCGCCGATCAGCGACGTCGTGCTCATGTCGCTCGGCAGCGCGGCCGCCCGCGTGTCCCGCCTGGGCAGGCTGTTGAAGAAGCTCGAGACGGCGCCTCCCGCCGCGAACCAGGTCGACGTCGGCAGGTTGAGGAAACCGCCGAACGAAGACGCATACGGCGAGGGCAGCACGACGGCATCGAGCAGGAAATCGGTCGTGAAGCCGACCTTGCCCGAAGCGACGAAGCGCCTGTAGCCGGAGCGCGACTTGATGACCTTGCGCAGCACCTCGGTCGCGAACCCGATGGCGACGCCGACCCAGATCGCGGTGCGCTGGTAGGTCTTGTCCTGGGTGAGGCTGCGCAGCACCCCGACGAACTTGTAGGTCATCGCCGATGCCCAGTGCGCCGGCTGCTGGTCGGCGGGCAGCACCGTCTGGTCCTTGAGCAGGACCGGGTAGGCGTCCATGAACAGCCTCGCGAAGACCACCGCGAGGATCGCGCCCATGACGATGCCGGCGACCTGGAACCGGAACTGGATCGTCCGGTTGGTGCCCAGTCGCCAGCCGGTCGAGCGATCCTGCTGCATGTCGCAGGCCTCGCTGGTCGACACCAGCAGCACGGTCGCGGCGATCAGCCCGACGTTCGGGTCGCGCAATCCGAAGGCCGCCATCAGGATGACGGTGACGACGAACGCCGACGAGATCGGATTCGAATCGACCATGCCCACCGAGATGCCGTTGACCATCGCGAACACGAATACCAGCAGTACCGCCATCACCAGGTAGCCGACCGGCTGATGCAGGACCTGCGAGCCGACGATCACGATCGCCACGCCCCAGAACACCACCCAGGCGACGAGCCTGCGGATGTTGGTCCGCTTCCAGTCCTCCTGCGGGGGCGCGGGTTCGAGGCTCTTCTGCTGTGCGCGCCGCCAGGCCCGGTAGAGGATCAGCGAAATGTCGATCAGCGCCGCGCCCATGATCATGCCCAGCGCGATCAGGAAGGTGATCTTGCGGAAAGGGTCGCCGGGATCGAGCCAGCCGATCGACACGAAGTAGGGGATCATCGCCCAGCCGGCCAGCCCGCCGACCAGGGCCGCGATGCCGATGCGTGCGCCGACGATCATGCCTGCGCCGAAGGTCGATGCCGACAGCTCGATCGTGCCCAGCACCGCGATCTTGGCGGCGCCGACGCCGCCGGCGATGCCCAGCGCCATGCCGCCGAACAGCCGCGCTACCGACTGGCGCAGCAGCACGGGGTCGGTCAGCGCGCGCAGGATGTTGGCCACCGCGAGGCCGGAAGGAAACGTGAGCTGCAGCCGGTCGACCAGGATCGGCGTGTAGAGCATGCCGACGCCTACGCCGAACATGCCGATCGACAGCATGTAGAGGATCAGTTGCCAGACCGGTGGCTGCGGAAGGCCCATCCACGCCATCGCCTGGATCACCACCGCCATCGCGCTCATCCCGGCGACCGAAGCGGCGGTGGTCTGGATGTAGTTCGCGCCGTGGCGCCCCTGTGCCCCGTAGCCGAACGTCACGGCCGAGCCGAGAATCCCGGCGAGCACCTGCCCGCCGACGAAGAATCCCAGCGAGAAATTCATGTAGGACGCGGCGAGTCCGCCCAGCGGTCCGAGCACGAAGATGCCGGTGGCGCCCAGCAATGCGTAGTACTTCCAGGTGCCGGGCGCGGGAAGCCAGCCCCAGCGCGGGGCGGAATCGGCTTGTACGTAGGGCGTCGCGTTCATCGAGGGCGGGCCTCTTTCGGGGTCGAAAGCGAAACGCCCGGGGGATGCGCAGACCGGGCAGCGTATCGTACTGCGAGAAGATTACGCCGGCCCGGTCCCGCTGTCGCCGGACGCACCGAAGATCGTTCGCCAGCCCGCGTAGCAGCTGCCCGCGACCATCGGCCCCAGCACGAGCCAGCCCAGTCCGACCGGGATCGAAGCCACGATCGCCAGTCCGATGTAGATCACGCTGTAGAGGAGGAACGCTCCGATGTTGCGCAGCGATGCGTCGAAGCTCTTCCGCAGCGCCGAGACCGGCGGCTCGCCGTTCAGGACGACCAGTGCCGGCGCGAACCAGTACGCCATCGCTGCCACGAGGACGACGGTCACGGCGATCATCGCGATGATCAGGAACGCGACGCCGGCCGACAGCAGCAGCGGAGTCAGCGTGACGTAGTCGGCCTGCGCGTCCGCGCCAAGCGCCATCAGCGCAGATACGCCCGAAGCGCCCAGCGCAGCGTACGCGCAGACGACGGCGACGACCGCCAGCCCGACCAGGATCGCGAGCCAGATGAGGCCAAGTACCAGCAGCGGCGCGAAGTGCCTGCCCTGGAAACCCTCGAACAGATGGCCGACGGTCAGTCGCTCACCGCGCGCCAGTGCGTGACATCCCAGCATCACGCCGCCGGCGAAGACGGGCGTCAGCACCGACTGCAGGATTCCGCCGACGGCCGGTATGAAGAAGAGCAGCGTCGATACGACGGCGAACACGACGACCATCCCAATCCACGCACCGGGAGCTGCGACGAAGATGCGCCAGCTCTCGCCCCACCATGCGGCTCCCAGTCCCGCCTCGACCCGGCGCGGCTCCGGCGCGCCGGACGGGCCGGATCTGGACGGCATCTGCAGTATCTCCATGCGGGATTCCTCTCCAGCGCATATGCTTATGGCCCATGGGCACGGCCCGGGCAACCATTGTCGCGTAGCCGACCGCAAAAGACGAGGGGCGTTGCGTTGCGGCAATCACGGACCCATCTCGTTCGTTCCAGCCTCAAGCAACGCTCAATCGATGAACCCGATCGCAGGACAACTGATCGCGCATGGCGTTCCGCTCGTCGGCCTGAACGTCCTGTTGCAGCAACTCGGACTGCCGATCCCCGCGGTGCCGACGATGATGATCGCAGGCGCGCTCGCGGTCGCGGGCAGGCTCGATTTCGTCCAGGCATTCGCGATCGCGGTCGCGGCCTCGCTGGCAGCCGACCTCGCGTGGTTCTGGGCCGGCCGCCGATATGGGTACCCGGTGCTGCGGGGGCTGTGCCGCGTCTCGCTGTCCCCCGACACCTGCGTGCGCCAGACCGAGGGCATCTTCGAGCGCTGGGGGTTCCTGTCCGTCGTCGTGTCCAAGTTCGTGCCGGGCTTCGCGATCGTCGCGCCGCCGATCGCCGGCGCGCTGCGGATGGGGGTGGGCGCCTTCATCCTCGCGTCGATCGGAAGCGCCGCGTTGTGGGTCGGCGCCGCGATGGCCGCGGGTGCCCTGTTCGCGCGGCAGATCGACGTCGCGCTCGCATGGACGGAGCAACACGCGGCCGCGGCGGCGCTCGTCGCAGGGGCGCTGTTCGCCGCGTACGTCGCGGTCAAGGCACTGCAGCGCTGGCGCATGGCGCGCCTGCTCGAGGGCGCGATGATCTCGGTCGACGAACTGCGCGAGGCGCTGGGCGGCGAGTCTCCGCCGACGGTCATCGACGTGGGCTCGAAGATCGCACGGACCGAGCGTGGACACATCCCCGGCGCGATCCTTCTCGACCTGGACGAGATCGTAGCCCGCGACGATTTTCCCGACGATCGCGACATCGTCCTCTACTGCGAATGCCCGAACGAGGCATCGTCGCGGCGGGGTGCGCAGCTCCTGATGCGCAAGGGGCTGCGGCGTGCGCGGCCGCTGCTGGGCGGTCTCGGCGCGTGGGTCGCCGCCGGCAATCCGGTCCAGAACGGCGCGTGAAACGATTGCTTGCAATTCGGTTCTCCGGGCAATCGCGATATCGGCGAGGATCCCGGAACCCTACGACGGGCGGTGCAACTGCGGGCAATACGAACGCCGCTCGACCACCGGCTTCTTGGACGGGTGCCCGCAAGCCATAATTCATCCGCTGCGCCAGCGCAATCCCGGTTCGACGATTGGCAGGGCCCACGATCGAAGCATCGCGGCGCGCTGTAATGGTCGAAGCGGGTCCGTATGGACTCCTGGTCACGCAGGAGATCGGCCCACAGGATTTCACCCATGGAACCCTCACCCTCATCCCCCCAGAACACGCCTGCGGCCGGCGCGCAGAACGCCGGCACAGGGCGTGGCCGATGGCTGGGCAGCGCCGTTTCAGTCGTCGCACTGGCTGCCCTCGCCGGCCTTGCCTGGTATCTGACGCACCGGGCGCCCGGCCCCGCGACGGGCGGCTTCGGG
The DNA here is from genome assembly GCA_963816415.1 of uncultured Pseudomonadota bacterium. GTDB lineage: Bacteria > Pseudomonadota > Gammaproteobacteria > Burkholderiales > Casimicrobiaceae > VBCG01. Next base: position 177,089 of record CAWFKR010000016.1, on the reverse strand, counting down.
CCGCCAGGCGTTGCCGGCGGTCGCGGCGCGCCGCCGAGCACGGTCGGTGTCGCGATCGCGCGGCACGCCGACATTCCGGTGATCATCGAAGCGCTTGGAACCGTGCTCTCTCCCGGAAGCGTGACGGTGACGCCGCAAGTCTCGGGCGTGATCACCCAGGTGCTGTACAAGGAAGGACAGCTCGTGCAGAAGGGCCAGGTCCTGGCGACGATCGACCCGAAGCCGTTCCAGATAGCACTCGACCAGGTGGTCGGCGCCCGCGTACGCGACGAAGCGCAGCTCGATTCGGCGCGCGTACTGCTCGAGCGCTATCGCGCGCTGCTTGCCGAGGATTCGATCGCGCGACAAACCGTCGACACACAGGACGCGCTGGTCAAGCAGCTGGCCGGCACGGTGACGCTGGATCGTGCCAATGAAGAGAGCGCGCGTCTCAACCTGCAGTGGTCGCGAATCGTCGCGCCGGTCGCCGGGCGCGTCGGCCTGCGACCGATCGACGCCGGCAACTACATCGCCGCCGGCAATGCGAACGGGGTTGCGACGATCACCCAGGTCTCGCCGATCGACGTCCAGTTCTCGATTCCCCAGGAACGCGTCCCGGAGGTCAACGAACGCATTGCGTCCGGTGCGACGCTGCCGGTGACGGCCTGGGACAGCGCGCGCACGCGCGAGCTCGAGGCGGGCACCTTCCTGACGCTGGACAATCAGATCGATACCCAGACCGGCACGATCAGGGCCAAGGCGCGTTTCGCGAACACCGGCGGCGCACTGTTCCCGAATCAGTTCGTCAACGTGCGCCTGCTGCTGCGCACGATCGACGGCGCCGTGGTCGTCCCGGTGATCGCGCTTCGGCACGGCCCGAGCGGGGATTTCGTCTACGTCGTCAATGCCGACCATACGGTGACGCTGCGCAACGTGACCGCCGGCGTTTCCGGTGTCAATGACGTCGCGATCGCGAAGGGCCTTGCGCTCGGCGAGGAGGTGGTCACCGAGGGCGGCGACCGGCTCAAGGACGGCGCGCGCGTGCGGACCGGCGCCGACCAGCCCGCGGGCGGCGCGTCGGGCGAGGGCGTCCGTCAGCCTCCGCGCAGCTCCACGAACGCCGGCCCTGCCGAGAACGCGGGTGCCGCTGCCGCGCGCCGAGCCGGCAGGCACGCCCCGGAGGCGGCGGGCGCGACGAAATGACAGCGGTGCGGAAGAGGGGGCGGGGGCCGTGAGTCCATCCCGTCCATTCATCGAGCGTCCGGTCGCGACGTCGCTGCTGATGCTGGCGATCGTGCTCGCCGGCCTGGTGGGCTTCAGGTTCCTGCCGCTGTCGGCGCTGCCCCAGGTCGATTACCCGACGATCCGGGTACAGACGTTGTATCCCGGGGCCAGCCCGGACGTGATGAGCAACACCGTGACGGCGCCGCTCGAGAGCCAGTTCGGACAGATGTCCGGGCTCGACCGCATGAGCTCGACGAGCGCTGCAGGCGTGTCGGTGATCACGCTGCAGTTCTCGCTCAACCTGTCGCTCGACGTGGCCGAGCAGGAGGTGCAGGCGGCGATCAATGCCAGCGGCTCGCTGCTGCCGGCCGACCTGCCGACACCGCCGGTGTACGCCAAGGTGAATCCTGCCGACGCGCCGGTGCTGACGCTCGCGGTCAGCTCCGATGCCATGCCGCTCACCGAGGTGCAGAACCTGGTCAACACGCGGCTTGCGCAGAAGATCAGCCAGGTCTCGGGCGTCGGGCTCGTATCGCTGTCGGGCGGCCAGCGACCTGCGGTGCGCATCCAGGCCAACACCCAGGCGCTGGCGTCGTACGGCATCGGGTTGGACACCCTGCGTACCGCGATCAGCGCGGCCAACTCGAACGGCGCCAAGGGGAGTTTCGACGGACCGAAGCGCGCCTACGCGATCAACTCGAACGACCAGCTCCTGACTGCCGACGACTACCGCCGCCTGATCGTCGCGTACCGGAACGGCGCGCCGGTGCGGATGGACAACGTCGCCAGCGTGATCGAGGCCGCCGAGAACAACCAGCTCGGCGCCTGGGCCGGCGAGCAGTGCCGGGTCGCGGCACCCGCCCCCGAATGCCGCGGAGGCGCCGACACGGCGCTGATTCCCGCGATCATCGTGAATGTGCAGCGCCAGCCGGGCGCCAACGTGATCGCCACCGTCGACGCGATCAAGAGGCAGCTGCCGTCGTTGCAGGCCGGGCTGCCGGCCTCGCTCAGGGTCGACCTGCTCTCCGACCGCACGACCGGGATCCGCGCGTCGGTCGACGATGTCGAGAAAGAGCTGCTGCTGGCAGTGGCGCTGGTCGTGCTGGTGATCTTCGCGTTTCTCGGCAGCCTGCGGGCGACGGTGATCGCCAGCATCGCGGTGCCGATCTCGCTGATCGGCAGCTTCGGGCTGATGTACCTGCTGGGCTACAGCCTGAACAACCTCAGCCTGATGGCGCTGACGATCGCGACCGGCTTCGTCGTCGACGACGCCATCGTCATGATCGAGAACATCGCGCGCCACATCGAGGACGGCGAGCCGCCGATGCGTGCCGCGCTGAAGGGCGCGTCGCAGATCGGCTTCACCATCATCTCGCTCACGATCTCGCTGGTCGCGGTGCTGATCCCGTTGCTGTTCATGAGCGACGTGGTCGGCCGCCTGTTCCGCGAGTTCGCGGTGACGCTGGCGATCACGATCCTGATTTCGGCGATCGTCTCGCTGACGCTGGTGCCGACGATGTCGGCGCGCTGGCTGAGGTCTCGCGGCGACCGGCGCGATGCCGCCAGCCTGGCCGCGCGCGCCCATGCGGCGTTTGCCGGAGTGACGCGCTGGTACGACCGGATGCTGGCCCGGGTCCTCGACCACCAGGGGATCACCCTGATCGTCGCGTTGGCGACCTTCGTGCTGACGGTGCTGCTCTACGTCGTGATCCCGAAAGGCCTGTTCCCGACCCAGGACACCGGCCAGCTGCAGGCGCGCATCGACGCGGCGCAGGACGTCTCGTACGCACGCATGGCGGAACTGCAGGGCCGGGTCGCGCGCGTGATACTCGCCGACCCTGCGGTGGAGAACCTGAGCTCGATCGTCGGCGTCGACGCGGCCAACAACACGATGCTGCAGACCGGCAGCATGCTGATCAACCTGAAGCCGTCGCACGGCGACCAGCAGCGGGTCATGGACCGCCTGCGCGACCGGGTGAGGGCGGTGCCGGGCGTGACGCTGTACCTGCAGCCTACGCAAGACCTGACGATCGACGCCGAGACCGGCCCGACCGAGTACCGCGCATCGCTGGAAGGCGTCAATGGCGAGCAGATCACGCAATGGATGGGCAAGCTGATCGCCCGACTGCGCGACGTGCCGCAGGTGCGCAATGTCAGCAGCGACGCCGGGGCGCAGGGGCTTGCAAGCTACGTCGACGTCGACCGTGACACCGCTTCGCGTCTCGGCATCACGGCAAGCGCGATCGACGACGCACTCTACAGCGCGTTCGGCCAGCGCATCGTCTCGACGATCTTCACCGACACCAATCAGTACCGCGTGATCCTCGAGGCGCAGCCCGGGCTGGCGACGAACGCCGAGGGCATCGGCAAGCTGAACCTGATTTCGAGCAGCGGCAGACCGACGCCGCTTTCGGCCTTCGCCACGATCACCGAGCAGCCTGCTCCGCTGCAGATCACTCACGTCGGGCAGTACCCGGCGAGCACGCTGAACTTCGACACCGCGCCCGGCGTCGCGCTCGGGCAGGCGGTCGATGCGATCCGCAAGGCCGCCCACGACGTCGCGCTGCCGTCGACGATCACGTTGACCTTTCTCGGCGCCTCGGGCGCGTACGAGAAGTCGCTGGTCAACGAACTCTGGCTGATCCTCGCCGCGGTCGCGTGCGTATACATCGTGCTCGGCGTGCTCTACGAGAGCTACGTGCACCCGTTGACGATACTCTCGACGCTGCCCTCGGCAGGCGTCGGTGCGCTGCTCGCGCTGATCGTGACCGGCAACGACCTGGGCGTGATCGGCATCATCGGCATCATCCTGCTGATCGGCATCGTCAAGAAGAACGCGATCATGATGATCGACTTCGCCATCGACGCCGAACGCAGCGAGGGCAAGAGCGCGCGCGAGGCGATCCACCAGGCCGCTCTGCTGCGCCTGCGACCGATCCTGATGACGACGCTGGCGGCGCTGTTCGCCGCAGTACCGCTGATGCTGAGCTGGGGTGTCGGTGCCGAGCTGCGCCGACCGCTGGGTCTGGCGATCTTCGGCGGGCTGATCGTCAGCCAGATGCTCACGTTGTTCACGACGCCGGTGATCTACCTCGCCTTCGACCGGCTCGGTGGCGGTCGCACGCGCCGCGCGCTGCGCGACGACACGGACGCTTCGCCGCACGACCCTGCGGAGAGCGCGGCATGAGTGCGGGCGGGCCGCGTCGGGACGCGAAGCGCGCCGCCGCGGAGCGCAGGGCAGCGGCGAAGGCGCCGGCGCGGGGGGATGTCCGATGAACCTGTCGCGCCCGTTCGTGCGCCGGCCGATCGGTACCGTGCTGCTGACGGCGGGTGTCGCGATCGCGGGCATCGCGGCGTTCTTCGGGCTGCCCGTGGCGTCGCTGCCCGCGATCGAGCTGCCGGTGATCTCGGTCAACGCGAACATCCCGGGGGCCAGCCCCGACACGATGGCGAGCAGCGTCGCGGCGCCGCTGGAGCGCTACCTGGGGACGATCGCCGGTGTCAACGAGATGACATCGGTCAGCTCGGTCGGCGCGACCCGGGTGACGCTGCAGTTCGACTTGAGCCGCGACATCGACGGCGCCGCGCGCGACGTGCAGGCAGCGATCAACGCCGCGCGCACCGACCTGCCGACGACGCTGCGTGCCAACCCGACCTACCGCAAGGTGAATCCGGCGGCGGCGCCGGTGATGATCCTGGCGCTGACCTCGAAGACCAAGACCCCGGGCCAGATCTACGACGAGGCCTCGAACACCCTCAACCAGCAGCTGCTGCAGGTCAGCGGCGTGGGCGATGTGCAGCTCGGGGGCGGCTCGCTGCCTGCGGTGCGCATCGAACTCAAGCCGTTTGCGCTGAACGCCTACGGCATCAGCACCGAGGACGTTCGCGCCGCGATCCAGGCGACCAACGCGAACCGGCCCAAGGGCATCGTCCAGGGCGAAGGTCGCCGGCTGCAGATCTACACCCGGTCCCCGGGATTGCGCGCGAGCGACTACGCGTCGATCGTAGTCGCGTGGCGAAATGGCGCCGCGGTGCGGCTGGAGGACGTGGCCGACGTGATCGACGGCGTCGAGGACACGCGCACGCTGGGCCTGTTCAACGGCGAAAAGGCGGTCATCGTGCTGATTCGAAGCCAGCCCGATGCGAACGTGATCAAGACCGTCGATTCGGTGCGTGCGCTGCTGCCGGCGCTGCAGGCGGAGCTGCCGGCCGACGTCGAGCTGCACGTCGCCTCCGACCGCACCCAGTCGATACGCGCGTCGCTGCACGAGGTCGAGGTCACCCTGCTCGTCGCGGTGATCCTGGTGGTGCTGGTGGTCAGCCTGTTCCTGCGCAGCGCGCGCGCGACCCTGGTGCCGGCGGTCGCGACGATCACCGCCCTGCTCGGCACCTTCGGTGCGATGTACGTGCTGGGGTTCAGTCTCGACAACTTGAGCCTGATGGCACTGACGGTCGCCACCGGGTTCGTCGTCGACGACGCGATCGTGGTCCTGGAGAACACCAGCCGCCACATCGAGGCGGGGATGGCGCGCATGCAGGCGGCGCTGCTCGGCGCGCGCGAGGTCGGCTTCACGGTCGTGTCGATCAGCCTGTCGCTGGTCGCGGTGTTCATCCCCCTGCTGTTCATGGGCGGGCTTCCCGGGCGGCTGTTCCGCGAGTTTGCGGTGACCCTGTCGGCTGCCGTGCTGATCTCGCTGGTCATCTCCCTGACCACCACGCCGATGATGTGCGCGTGGCTGCTCGAGCCGGGCGGCCCGGCCGACACGCATCGCCGGCCGGGCTGGGTCGAGCGACAAGCCAAGCGCAGCTACGACTGGGTGCTCGCGCGCTATGCGCACAGCCTGGACTGGGCACTCGCGAGCAAGGGGCTGGTGATGCTGATCCTGCTGGGCGTGATCGTGCTGAACGGCTACCTGTTCGCGACCGTGCCGAAGAGCCTGTTCCCGCAGCAGGACACGGGCCAGCTGATCGGTGGCTTGAGCGCCGACCAGAGCATCTCGACCAAGGCAATGGGCGAGAAACTGCACCAGGTCGTCGACATCGTGCGCCACGACCCGGCGGTCGCGTCGGTTGTCGGCTTCATCGGCGGATCCCGCGCCGGCGGAGGATTCATGTTCGTGGAACTGAAGCCGGCGTCCGAGCGAAGCGAGCGCGCCCTGGCGGTGATCGCGCGTCTGCGCCCGCAACTGGCGCGCGTCACGGGGCTGCGGCTGTTCCTGCAGCCGGTGCAGGACGTGCGTTCCGGCGGGCGGCAGAGCAACGCGACCTACCAGTACACGCTCAAGGCTGCGAACAGCGCCGACCTGCGCGAGTGGTCGGGCAAGCTCCTCGATGCACTGAAGACGCACGACGCGCTGACCGAAGTCAACAGCGACGCTCAGGAAAACGGCGTCCAGACAACCGTCGAGGTCGACCCGGACGCGGCCGGCCGGCTCGGCATCAGCGCCAAGGCGGTCGATGCGGCGCTGTACGACGCGTTCGGCCAGCGCCAGGTGGCGACGATCTACACCCCGCTGAACCAGTATCACGTGGTCATGGAATGGGCGCCGGGTTACACGCAGAGCCCCAATGCGCTGGCCGACGTCTATGTGCCGGGCACATCGCTCGTGAATAACGGTGGACAGGTGGTCGCGACCGAGAGCACCGCCACGGCGCCTTCGTCGACGGCATCGGCCGCAAGCCGGGCGGGTACGCCGGCGCTGCCGCTCTCGCCGAACCCGGCGCTTCGCAACGTGTCCAGCGGCAACGTCCTCAGCAACACCCCGACGACCCTGGTGCCGCTTTCGGCAATCGCGCGCTTCGTCGAGGAGCCGGCCGCGACCTCCGTCAACCACCAGGACAGCGAGCTCGCGACGACGATTTCGTTCAATCTCGCCGAGGGCGCGACGCTGGACGACGCGAGTCGCGCCATCACCCAGGCCGAGGCCGACATCGGCATGCCGCCGACAGTGCGCGGCGCATTCGCCGGCACCGCGCTGCTGGCGCAGCAGTCGGGCAGCCAGCAAGGACTGCTGATCATCGCTGCGCTGCTCGTGATCTACATCGTGCTCGGCGTACTCTACGAAAGCCTCGTGCACCCGGTCACGGTGCTCTCGACGCTGCCCTCGGCGGGGGTCGGTGCGGTGCTCGCGCTGCTGATGTTCAGGATGGACTTCTCGCTGATCGCGCTGATCGGCGTGTTCCTGCTGATCGGCATCGTGAAGAAGAACGCCATCCTCATCATCGATTTCGCCATCGAGGCCGAGCGTGCCCGCGGTCTCGGTCCGCTCGAGGCCGTCCGCGAGGCCTGCCTGCTGCGCTTCCGGCCGATCCTGATGACGACACTTGCGGCAGCGCTGGGAGCGCTGCCGCTTGCGATCGGCTTCGGCGAAGGAGCCGAATTGCGCCAGCCGCTGGGTGTGGCGATCATCGGCGGTCTGATCGCCAGCCAGCTGCTCACCTTGCTGACGACCCCGGTCATCTACGTGCTTGTCGACCGGCTGCGCAGGCGCAGCGCCGACGAGCGCCACCTGAGCCGCGCCGGCGGCGACGCGTTCCAGTCCCTGAAACCGACATGAACTCACGCCCAGCCCTCTCGAATCGCCCGACGGCGTGGTTGCTGATCGCCACGGTCGCGACCCTGGCGGCGTGCACGACCGCTCCGCCCTACCAGCGTCCGAGCGCCGCCTCGCCGGCCACCTTCAAGGAGGCGCCGGCGGCGGCCTCGACCTGGTTCCCGGCGGCGCCCGCCGACACCCTGGACCGCGGGCCCTGGTGGCAGCTCTTCGGTGACCCCGAACTCTCCGCGCTGGCCGCGCAGGTCGAGGTGTCGAACCAGAATGTCGCCGCCGCGGTCGCCGCCTACGCCCAGGCCCAGGCGCTGGTGCGCGAGCAGCGCGCCGCGCTGTTTCCGACGCTTTCGCTCGCCGCCGTCGCCACCCGCAGCGGCGGGCAGGGTTTGCTGACCCGAGGCAGCAACGATCAGGTCGGCCTGAACGCGAGCTGGGAGCCCGACATCTGGGGCCAGCTGCGCCTGGGCGTGACGAGTGCGCAGGCCGGCGCCCAGGCGAGCGCCGCGAATCTCGCGGCGGCGCGCCTGTCGGCGCAGGCGGAGCTGGCGACCGACTACTTCGCGCTGCGCGAAGCCGACAACGAGATCGCATTGCTCGGGAGCGCAGTCGAGGCCTACGGCCGCTCGCTGCAGATCACCCGTAACCAGTACCAGGCCGGGATCGCCCAGCGCACGGACGTCCTGCAGGCACAGACCCAGCTTGCGACGACACGCGCGAATCTGACCGCGATGGTCGGCCAGCGCGCGCTGCTCGAGCATGCAATCGCGCTCCTGGTCGGCAGGGCTCCGGCCGATTTCAGCGTGCCGGTCGAGCGGCGCAACGAGACGGTGCCGGCAGTGCCGCTGGTCGTGCCATCCGAGCTGCTGCAGCGCCGCCCCGACATCGCCGCGGCCGAGCGCGCGGTGGCCGCGGCGAACGCCCAGATCGGCATCGAGCGCTCGGCCTATTTCCCGAGCCTCCGGCTCTCGGCGTCGTACAGCGGGGCGGGCGCGGACCTGGCGAGCGTGTTCAGCGCCTCGAATGCGGTCTGGTCGGTTGGCCTCGCGGTGGCGCAGACGCTGTTCGACGCCGGAGCGATTGCCGCCCGGGTCGAAGGCGCGCAGGCCGCGCACGATGCGGCGGTGGCGAACTATCGGCAGACCGTGCTTGCCGCGTTCCAGTCGGTCGAGGACCAGCTCGCGACCATCCGCGCGCTCGCCGAGCAGGTCGACCTGCGCCGCGCCGCATCGGCGGACGCGGACCGCACCGAGCAGTTGACGCTCAATCAGTACCGGCAGGGCCAGGTGCCCTACACCAGCGTCGTCATCGCCCAGGTGGCGGCGCTCTCGGCGCGCCAGACGCTTTCGCAGCTGACGTCGAGCCGGCAGGCCGCGGCGATCGCGCTGATCCGGGCGCTCGGCGGTGGCTGGCACGCGCCGGGCGCGGCGCCGGGCGCGGACGAAACCGCCGCCACGCGCTAGCAATGGAGGCGACAGCGCCCGGCTGTCGACGCCCCGGGCCCTGATGCCTCTTGAAAAGGGCGAGGTACTCCGTTACTATTAGCACTCGCAATCGCCGAGTGCTAGCAACAACGGCCAACAATGGCCCGGCCGCGCCTACGCGCCGGCTCCCCGCTTGGCGATGAGCGTCCAACTCGTTGTTTTGAGACGAATTCCAATCTAGGAGTGAGCACTGACATGAAGCTTCGTCCCCTGCACGACCGGATTATCGTCAAGCGGCTCGAAGAAGAGCGCAAATCCGCCGGCGGCATCGTGATCCCCGACACGGCGGCCGAAAAACCCTCGATGGGCCAGGTCGTCTATGCGGGTCCGGGCAAGACCGACGACAACGGCAAGCTCGTTCCCATGGGCGTGAAGGCCGGTGACAAGGTGCTGTTCGGCAAGTACTCGGGCCAGGAATTCAAGATGGACGGCCAGGACCTGCTGCACATGCGCGAAGACGACATCATCGGCATCGTCGACTGACCCTTCATCCCTCAAGCACACGCATCAGGAGAACAGAACATGGCAGCCAAAGACGTCCGCTTCGGCGAACACGTCCGGAACAAGATGGTGAATGGCGTGAACATCCTCGCCAACGCCGTCAAGGTCACCCTCGGCCCGAAGGGCCGCAATGTCGTCCTCGAGCGCAGCTTCGGCGCGCCGACGATCACCAAGGACGGCGTCTCCGTCGCCAAGGAAATCGAGCTCAAGGACCGGTTCGAGAACATGGGCGCCCAGATGGTCAAGGAAGTCGCTTCCAAGACCTCCGACGTCGCCGGTGACGGCACGACGACGGCAACGGTGCTCGCGCAGTCGATCGTGACCGAAGGCATGAAGTACGTCGCCGCAGGCATGAACCCGATGGACCTGAAGCGCGGCATCGACAAGGCGGTCATCTCGATCGTCGAGGAACTGAAGAAGATCAGCAAGCCCTGCTCGACGTCCAAGGAAATCGCCCAGGTCGGTGCGATCTCGGCCAACGCCGACGAGTCGATCGGCAAGACGATCGCCGACGCCATGGACAAGGTCGGCAAGGAAGGCGTGATCACCGTCGAGGACGGCAAGGGCCTCGAGAACGAGCTCGACCTGGTCGAAGGCATGCAGTTCGACCGCGGCTACATCTCGCCGTACTTCATCAACAATCCCGACAAGCAGGTCGCGGTCCTCGAAGACCCGTTCATCCTGCTGCACGACAAGAAGATCTCGAACATCCGCGACCTCCTGCCGGTGCTCGAGCAGGTCGCGAAGTCGGGCAAGCCGCTGGTGATCATCGCCGAGGACGTCGACGGCGAGGCGCTGGCGACGCTGGTCGTCAACAACATCCGCGGCATCCTCAAGACCGTCGCCGTCAAGGCGCCGGGCTTCGGTGACCGTCGCAAGGCGATGCTCGAAGACATCGCGATCCTGACCGGCGGCACCGTCATCGCCGAGGAACTGGGCCTGAAGCTCGAGAACGCGACGCTGAAGGACCTGGGCCGTGCCAAGCGCGTCGAGGTCGGCAAGGAAGACACGACGGTCATCGACGGCGCCGGCGAAAAGGCTGCGATCGAAGCGCGGGTCAAGAACATCCGCAAGCAGACCGAGGAAGCGACCTCCGACTACGACAAGGAAAAGCTGCAGGAGCGCGTGGCAAAGCTGGCGGGCGGCGTGGCCGTCATCAAGGTCGGTGCGGCGACCGAAGTCGAGATGAAGGAGAAGAAGGCCCGCGTCGAGGACGCGCTGCACGCGACCCGTGCCGCCGTCGAGGAAGGGGTCGTGGCGGGCGGTGGTGTCGCCTACCTGCGCGCCCGCGCCAACCTGAAGAACATCAAGGGTGCGAACCCCGACCAGGACGCAGGCATCAAGATCGTGCTGCGCGCGGTCGAGGAGCCGCTGCGCCAGATCGTCGCCAACGCCGGTGAAGAGCCGTCGGTCGTGCTGAACAAGGTTGCCGAAGGCAAGGGCAACTTCGGGATGAACGCGGCCACGGGCGAGTACGGCGACATGGTCGAGATGGGCGTGCTCGATCCGACCAAGGTGACGCGCTACGCGCTGCAGAACGCGGCGTCGGTGGCCGGCCTGATGCTGACGACCGATGCGATGGTCGCCGAGCTGCCGAAGGACGACAAGGCGGCGATGCCCGGCGGTGGCGGCATGGGTGGCATGGGCGGCATGGGCGACATGGACATGTGATCGCCTTCGCTCCAGGAAGCGAGAAAAGCCCGCGGCAACGCGGGCTTTTTTTCGATCCATTGGCGAAATGCATTAAACTAGTGCGGACAGGGCTTAATCCGCGCAAAACAGCAATGCTTATGCCTCGGTCATCTTCGGCGGCGGTTTCGCCGGCCCCAAGGCTGTCGTCTACATGACGTCCGGGCTCGTCTTCGCGCTCGCCATCGGGCTGCTCGCGATCGTCATCGCGATCGGGTTCATGCGTCGCAATCGCGAAGGCTCTGCCGACGGCCGGTCGGCGGCCGACGGGCCCACGGCGGTGGCGCAATGGACCGAAGGCGAGACCACGCGCCTGCTGTCGTCGGCCGAGGTCCCGGGGCTCTACCTGCTGCGTCCGCGGTTCCTCTCCAAGTCGGAGGGGGCCGTGTTCCTGCTGCTCAAGGCCGCATTTCCGCGCCACGAGATCTTCGCCCGCGTCCGGCTCGCCGACGTCCTGCAGGTGAAGATCGGCCCGCAGGGCATGGAACGCCTGCGGGCGTTCCGCAAGATTGCCAACCAGCACGTGGGCTTCGTCATCTGCGATCGCGACATGACGATCGTCGCCATCGTCGACACGCGGGAGCCCGATCAGGTGATCGATCCGCGCGACCAGAAGCTCGAGACGATCAAGCAGCGCTGCCTCCAGGCCGCGCAGGTGAAATACGTGTGCGTCTACCCGCCGCAGCTGCCGCGCTACCGCGAGCTGCGCGACCAGATCCTCGGCCCGGCCGCCGACCTGATCTGACGGCCAGGGTCGCAGGGGAGGGCGCTTCCCCGGCTACATTAGGTAGTTCAGGTAGACCCAGAGCACGACCAGCGCGCCGACGATCGAGAGGAACCATCCCGCCGGATGGAATCTGCCGTCGGGCGAACGGAAGACGAGGCCGCCGATCACGCCGCCGACCAGCGATCCGATGATGCCGATGATGCTGGTCATCCAGAATCCCAGGTGCACCGCGCCCGGATAGATGAATCGCGCGATGAGCCCCACGATGAATCCGACGATGATCATCGCGATGATGTGAAAGAGCCCCACGGGAACCTCCTTCGAGCCGGGTTGGCGCCGGGATTGGCGCGCACGACAGCGTAGCACCGCGCCGCCCGCGCGTGTAAGGGGATCCCGCAACGCCGCCAGCCTGCGCTCGATCGGACGCCGAGGGACGCCGGCGATCGCGCGGCGACCGCCCGTCTCCCGCACTGACAGCCGGGAGCGAGTTCGCTACCATCACCTTCCGGAACACGGAACGAAACCGGCCGCGTGCGAATCCTGGTGGCAGAAGACGATGCGCTGCTCGGCGATGCGATCGCGAAGCATCTCGCCCGCGTCGGCCACGCGGTCGACTGGGTGCGCGATGGCGCGGCGGCCGACCGGGCGCTGCGTGCGCAGAACTTCGACCTGATCGTCCTCGACCTCGGGCTGCCGCGCGTGAGCGGACGCGAGGTGCTTTCGCGGCTGCGTGGCCGTGCGTCGCCGACGCCGGTGCTGATCATCACCGCGGCAGATGCGATTGCCGACCGCGTGGCGGGGCTCGACGCCGGCGCCGACGACTACCTGGTCAAGCCGTTCGCGCTCGCCGAGCTGGAGGCACGCGTGCGCGCGCTGATCCGTCGCAGTCACGGGCGCGACCGCAATGTCCTCGCGCACGGTCCACTCACTTTCGACACCGTGGCGCGCAGCGCCTCGGTCGGCGACGGCATGCTCGACCTGTCGGCCCGCGAACTCGCGGTGCTGGAACTCTTGCTGCTGCGCAGCGGACGCGTGGTGGCCAAGGAGCAGTTCGTCGAGCACATGTGCGGCTGGGACGAGGACGTCACCGAGAACGCGATCGAGGTCTACGTGCATCGCCTGCGACGCAAGCTCGAGCCGGTCGGGATCCACGTGCAGACGGTGCGCGGTCTCGGCTATTACCTCGCGCGACCCTGACGGTCAGCGGGGGAGGGCGGCGCATTGTTCACGCTGTTCAAGTATCTCGTCTGGCTGGTGGTTGCGCTGCTGTGCCTGATGCTGGCGACGATCAGCATCAGCGAGTTCCTGGTCAACAGCGCGGTCGAGGTCCCCTACGACGCCAAGCTCTCCGACTATGCGCAGATGCTCGCCGCGGAAACCCGGGCGGACGGCAGCGGCGTGTCGATCCGGCCCGCGGCCATAGGCATCCTGCGGCGGCTCGAGCACGACCGCATTCTCTTCGCGCTGCGCGATGCCGATGGGCGGGTGCTCGCCGGCGATCCGACCCTGCCGGCGGTGACGGGGCTCAGAGCGCGTTCGCCCCCGGTGGTGCAGGACGCGCAGATCGGCGACGAGCCGGTGCGAGTCGCGGCGATGCTCCTCGCCGATCCGCGTTCCGCGTCACGCCTGCTGACCGTCGAAGTCGCGGAAACGCTCGAGCACCGGCGCGCCCTGACCGAGACGTTGCGCGCGCAGGCAGTTGCGCTGCCCCAGATGCTGGTGCTGGTGATCGCGATCCTGCTGATCGTGTATGGCTACGCCTACGTCTGGCGGCCGATGCAGCGGCTGCGCTCGCTGATCGACAATCGCGGATCGAACGACCTGTCGGCGCTCGATCCCGAGAGCGCGCCCCAGGATCTGCGCCCGCTGATCATGTCGATCAACGGCCTGATGCAGCGCCTCGCCGTCAGCATCGACACGCAGCGCCGGTTCATCGCCGATGCGGCGCACCAGTTGCGCACGCCGCTCGCCGGACTCCGGTCGCAGGCGGAGATCGCGCTGACCGAGTCCGATCCCGCCACGTTGCGGCGCTCGCTCGAGCGGCTCGCTGCCGGGACCGAGCGTGCGACCGAGCTCGCGAACCGGATGCTGACGCTCGCCCGCGCCGACACGCCGCTGGGGGCGCCGCAGGTCGACGTCGACCTGCACGCGCTTGCGCGCGACGTGATCTCCGACCACCTTCCGGGCGCCAATGCGCGCGGCCAGGACCTCGGGTTCGAGGGGCACGCGCCGGGGCACGGCACCGTGGTGCGCGGTGACCGGCTGCTGCTGCGCGAGCTCCTGTCCAATCTCGTCGACAATGCGCTGCGGTACACGCCCGATGGCGGCGTGATCACCGTCAACGTCGAATCCGGTCCCGGGAACGTTGCGACGCTGTCGGTGACCGACTCGGGGCCCGGCATTCCTGTCGGGGATCGCGAACGCGTGTTCGAGCCGTTCCATCGCGGCAGCGAGGCGCTCGCGACCGGAACCGGGCTGGGGCTCGCAATCGTGCGGTCGATTGCTGCAGCGCATGGTGCTTCGGTCGTCCTGCGGCCGGGTCCGAACGAGCGCGGGCTCGAGGTCACCGTCACCTTTTCACGGCTTGCGGCTGCGTAAGATTCGTGTAAGGCTCCACGCCTAACCTAGATCGCCAGATCGCGTAGCGGGCCGGCAAGAGCCCACAAATCGTCCCTCGATCCGCGCGCTAAGCGGACGCCACTTCAGGAGGAGTTCGATGGCCACAGCCGCACCCGGGGGTCGTCCCCAGAAGCAGGACTTCAGCGGCGACGAGACCAGCGTCATCTTCGCGTCGTCGCTCGGCACGGTCTTCGAGTGGTACGACTTCTACCTTTACGCGGTGCTCGCGCCGTTCTTCGCCAGCCTGTTCTTCCCCGCCGGCAATGCGACGGCGGCACTGCTTTCGGCTTTCGCGGGTTACGCGGCGGGCTTCCTGGTGCGGCCGTTCGGCGCGCTGGTGTTCGGTCGCATCGGGGACCTGGTCGGGCGCAAGTACACGTTCCTGGTCACGATCCTGGTGATGGGTTTCTCGACGTTCGCGACGGGCCTGCTGCCGACCTACGCGTCGGTGGGCTGGGCGGCGCCGCTGCTGATGGTCGGCCTGCGCCTGCTGCAGGGTCTGGCACTCGGCGGCGAGTACGGCGGTGCGGCGACCTACGTCGCCGAGCACGCACCTGACGGCAGGCGCGGCTACGACACGGCGTGGATCCAGACGACTGCGACGCTGGGCCTGTTCCTCGCGCTGATCATCATCGGCATCTGCCGGTTCAGCGGCATCATGACGCCGGCGCAGTTCTCCGAATGGGGCTGGCGCATTCCGTTCCTGGTCTCGCTGATTCTCCTCATCTTCTCGATCTACATCCGCCTGAAGCTCAACGAATCGCCGGTGTTCCAGCGGATGAAGGCGGAAGGCAAGGGCTCCAAGTCGCCGCTGTCCGACAGCTTCCTCAGGTATCCGAACAACAAGTACGTGCTGCTCGCGCTGCTCGGCGCGACGGCCGGCCAGGGTGTCGTCTGGTACACGGGCCAGTTCTACGCGCTGTTCTTCCTGACGATCACGCTCAAGGTCGACGGGGTGAGCGCGTACACGATGATCGGGATCGCGCTGCTGCTCGGCACGCCGTTCTTCATCTTCTTCGGCTGGCTGTCGGACCGGATCGGCCGCCTGAAGATCATCCTGGCCGGATGCCTGATCGCCGCGCTGACGTTCTTCCCGCTGTTCAAGGCGCTGACCCACTACGTCAACCCGGCGCTGGAGACGTTCCAGCAGGCGAACCCGATCGCGGTGAAAGCGCGCGACTGCAACTTCCACATCTTCGTGGGTCCGTGGTCCAAGTTCTCGCCTTGCGACCGCACCGAGGATTTCCTGACCAAGTCCGGCCTGTCGTTCAGTTCGCGCAGCTCCCGGCCGATTCCCCCGACACGGTGATCACCAAGATCGGCAACACCGAGATCAAGGGCTACGACGAGCCGGCGCTGAAGAAGGCGCTGGCCGACCTCAAGTACCCGGCCGTCAGCCGACAAGAACGCGATCAACTGGCCGATGGCGCTGCTGGTCCTCTGGATCATGCTGATCTACGTGACGATGGTCTACGGACCGATGGCCGCGTACCTGGTCGAGCTGTTCCCGACGCGCATCCGGTACACGTCGATGTCATTGCCGTATCACATCGGCAACGGCTGGTTCGGCGGCATGCTGCCGCTGGTGGCGACCGCGCTGGCAGCGGCCTACGGCAACATCTACTACGGGCTGTGGTATCCGATCATCGTGGCACTGGCCACGGCGATCATCGGGTTCCTGTTCCTGTACGAGACCAAGGGCGTGAACCTTAACGTGGACTCGGGCCACAGACCGGCGAAGCGGGCGGGATAGCGTTTCCGTCCCGGCAGCGACACCCAGCAGACAAAGGCCCCGGCGATTTCGCCGGGGCCTTTTGTTCGGTGGGCTTCAGGTATTGCAGGCGCGCCCTGTCCGGCGTCGTGGGATCGACGCGGGGGCGAGCCCCTTCAGTTGACGATCTGCTTCAGCTCACCCTGCCGGTAGCGGACGGCCATCGCGGCGAGCGGCACCGGCTTGATCTTCGAGGCCATCCCGGCACAGCCGAACTGCTCGTAGCGCTCCTTGCAGATCGCCTTCGCCGCGCCCATCGCGGGCTTCAGGTATTCGCGCGGATCGAACTTGGACTTGTTCTCGGCGAGGAAGCGGCGGATCGCCGCCGTCATCGCGAGCCGGATGTCGGTGTCGATGTTCACCTTGCGCACGCCGTGCTTGATCCCTTCCTGGATCTCCTCCACCGGCACGCCGTAGGTTTCCTTCATCTCGCCGCCGAACTGGCGGATCTCGGCCAGCAGGTTCTGCGGCACCGACGAGCTGCCGTGCATCACCAGGTGGGTGTTGGGGATGCGCCGGTGGATTTCCTTGATCCGGTCGATCGCGAGGATGTCGCCGGTCGGCTTGCGCGAGAACTTGTAGGCGCCGTGCGAGGTGCCGATCGCGATCGCCAGCGCGTCGAGCTGCGTGGCATTCACGAAGTCCGCCGCCTGGGCGGGATCGGTCAGCAGCATCTCGCGGGTCATCGTTCCCTCGGCGCCGTGGCCGTCCTCCTTGTCGCCTTTCATCGTCTCCAGCGAGCCGAGGCAGCCGAGCTCGCCTTCGACGGTGACGCCCAGCGCATGGGCCGCGTCGACGACGCGCCGCGTCACGTCCTTGTTGTAGTCGTAGTCGGCGATGGTCTTGCCGTCTTCCTTCAGCGAGCCGTCCATCATCACCGACGAGAATCCGAGCTTGATCGCCGACTCGCAGACCGCCGGCGACTGCCCGTGATCCTGGTGCATGACGATCGGGATCGCAGGGTAGGTCTCGACCGCCGCCTCGATCAGGTGGTGCAGGAATGCCTCGCCCGCGTATTTGCGTGCGCCGGCGGACGCCTGCATGATCACCGGGCTGTCGGTCTCCGCCGCGGCGGACATGATCGCCTGGACCTGCTCGAGGTTGTTGACGTTGAACGCGGGCAGGCCGTAACCGTGCTCGGCTGCGTGGTCGAGGAGTTGGCGCATCGAGACGAGGGGCATTGCGGATCTCCGGCAGGGTCGGGCAACCGGTCGATTCTACCCGGCCGCGCCGGCCCCGGGGGCGGCCCCGTTTCCGCTCATTTTCGTGCTCACTTGCTGCGGGCGCGCCGGTAGCTTCCGGGCGGCGTCGCGAACGCGATCGCCATCCGGTTCCAGCCGTTGATCGCGACAATGGCGAGCGAGAGGTCGGCCAGCCCCTTGTCACCGAAATGCCCGCGGGCGGCTTCGTACAGGTCGTCCGGAACCGATCCCTCCGCCACGCGCGTGAGGGCCTCCGCCCACGCAAGGGCTGCCCGTTCGCGCTCGGAGAAGAATGGCGTCTCGCGCCAGGCCGAGAGCGCGTAGAGCCGCTGCTCGGTCTCGCCCGCGACGCGGGCCATCTGCGTGTGCATGTCGATGCAGAAGGCGCAGCCGTTGATCTGGGAAACCCGGGTCTTGATGAGCTCGAGCAGCCTGGCTTCCAGCCCGCTCTGGTGGAGGTAGGTTTCCAGGGCGCGCATCGCTGCGTAGGCCCCCGGTGCGGCGGTTGTGTAGTCGATTCGAGGTTGCATGGTTTCTCGGTGGTGCCGCTCGCTTTGCAGATGACCCTGACGATTTGAGCGTTCGCCGCTCGCGTCGTTCTGGCGCGACCCGCACAATTTGTGCGTTCGCCGCTCGCTTGCGCTCGCTTAACCCTCGCTGCCGCTCAGGTTAGCGAACGCCGAGATCGTCCGAGTCAGGAGCGGTGCTCCCCGACTCGGACGATCTTCATCGTGTTGGTGCCGCCGGACTTGCCCATCGGCTCGCCGACCGTCAGCACGATCAGGTCGCCCTTCTGCACGTGCGCGCGTGCGAGCAGCAGGTCCTCGGCTGCGCGCAGCACCTCGTCGCGGCTGCCGGTCTGCTCGAGGTGGAGCGACGTGACGTTGCGCATCAGCGCCATCCGGCGCTGGGTCTCGACGTTCGGGGTCAGCGCGAAGATCGGGCAGCCGGAGTTGTGACGGGATATCCACAGCGGCGTCGAGCCGCTGTCGGTCAGGGATGCGATGGCCTTGACCTTGAGATGGAACGCGGTGAACAGCGTCGCCATCGCGATCGACTGGTCGATGCGGATGAACGTGCGGTTCAGGAAATCGCGGTCGAGCTCGACCGGGTCCGATTTCTCGGCCTCGACGCAGACCTGCGCCATCGTCTCGACGGTCTCGACCGGGTAGTTGCCGGCGGCGGTCTCGGCCGACAGCATCACCGCATCGGTGCCGTCGAGCACGGCATTGGCGACGTCCGACACCTCGGCGCGCGTGGGCACCGGATTGTGGATCATCGACTCCATCATCTGCGTCGCGGTGATCGTCAGCCTGTTGCGTTCGCGCGCCGCCCGCAGCATGCGCTTCTGCAGACCGGGAACGGCGGCGTTGCCGACCTCGATCGCGAGATCGCCGCGGGCCACCATGATGCCGTCGGATGCCTCGATGATCTCCTCGAGCGCCGGGATCGCCTCGGCGCGCTCGATCTTGGCGATCAGCATCGCGCGCCCGCCGGCGGCGCGCATCAGCTGGCGCGCCTTGTCCATGTCTTGCCCGCTCTTCGGGAACGACACCGCGAGATAGTCGGCTTGGAGCTGCGCAGCGGTCTGGATGTCGGCCATGTCCTTGGGCGTCAGCGCCGGCGCGGTGAGCCCGCCGCCCAGGCGGTTGATGCCCTTGTTGTTGGACAGCTTCCCGCCTACGACCACCCGCGTGACGATCCTGGGGCCTTCCACCGCCTCGACCTCGAGCCGGATCAGGCCGTCGTCGAGCAGCAGGATCGCGCCGGGGCCGACGTCGCGGACGAGTTCGGGATAATCGAGGCCGACGCGGGTTGCGTCACCGGTCTCGCATTCGGCGTCGAGGACGAACCGCGCGCCGGCGACGAGGTCGACCTTGCCGTCGGCGAACCTGCCGATGCGGATCTTGGGGCCCTGCAGGTCGGCCATCACGGCGACCTCGCGCCCCTCGGCGCGGGCGGCCTCGCGCACCATGCGCGCCCGCTCGACGTGGTCCTCGGCGCGGCCGTGCGAGAAATTGAGGCGAACCACGTCGACGCCCGCCGCGAGCATGCGCCGCAGCACGTCGGGCTTGCTGCACGCGGGGCCGAGGGTGGCGACGATCCGGGTCGAACGCGGCATGTCAGCCCGCCCCGCGCTGTTCGAGGATCGCCACGGCGGGAAGCGTCTTGCCCTCGAGGAACTCGAGGAACGCGCCGCCCGCGGTCGAGATGTAGCCGATGCGGTCGGCGACGCCGAACTTGTTGATCGCCGCGATCGTGTCCCCGCCGCCGGCGATCGAGAACGCCGGCGAAGCCGCGATGGCATTGGCCAGTGCGCGGGTGCCGCCGGCGAACGCGTCGAACTCGAACACGCCGACCGGGCCGTTCCAGACGATCGTCCCCGCCCCGGCCACGATGCGGGCCAGCATTTCCACGGTGCGCGGGCCGATGTCGAGGATCAGGTCGTCGTCGGCGACGTCGGCGATCGCCTTGACCGCGGGCTTCGCGTCGGCGGCAAAGGATTTGGCGCAGACGGCGTCGACCGGAATCGGGACCTTGCCCGGAAACTGCGCGAGGATCGCCCTGGCCTCGCCGACGAGGTCGGGCTCGGCGAGCGATTTCCCGATGCGTCCGCCATTGGCGAGGACGAAGGTGTTGGCGATGCCGCCGCCGACGATCAGCGTGTCGACCTTCGCCGCCAGCGCGCGCAGGATCGTCAGCTTGGTCGACACCTTGGAACCCGCGACGATCGCCACCACCGGTCGCGCCGGAGCGGCGAGCGCGCGGGACAGCGCATCGAGTTCGGCCGCCATCAGCGGTCCCGCGCAGGCGACCGGCGCATGACGGGCGATGCCGTGGGTCGTCGCCTCGGCGCGATGGGCGGTGCCGAAGGCGTCGTTGACGTAGACGTCGCAGAGCTTGGCCATCTTCCGCGCGAGCGCGTCGTCGTCCTTCTTCTCGCCCTTGTTGATCCGGCAGTTCTCGAGCAGGACCAGTTCGCCGGGCCTGAGCGCGTCGTGCCAGGCGCCGCCGTCGACCCAGTCGCGCACCAGCGGCACGTCGCGGCCGAGGAGCTCGGCGAGCCGCTTCGCGATCGGCGCGAGCGAGTCCTCCGGCTTCCATTCGCCTTCGGTCGGCCGGCCGAGGTGCGAGGTGACCATGACCGCCGCCCCGCGCGCGAGCGCATCGCGGATGCCGGGCACCGACGCGCGGATGCGCGTGTCGTCGGTGATCGCACCTGCATCGTCCTGCGGAACATTGAGGTCGGCGCGCACGAGCACGCGCTTGCCGCGCACGTCGATGTCGGAGAGGCGCCTGAAGGTCAATGGACTGCCTTCGTGCTGCGCACTGCGGTATTCGCCCTCAGGGCGGCCGTTCTGGCTCATGGCGTCACTTCGCCGCCATCAGCGCGACGGTCGCGTCGAGCATCCGGTTGCTGAAGCCCCATTCGTTGTCGTACCAGCTCGAGACCTTGACCAGCCGTCCCGACACCTTGGTCAGCGTCGCGTCGAAGGTCGACGATGCCGGATCGTGGTTGAAGTCGACCGACACCAGCGGCGCCGTGTTGTAGCGCAGGATGCCGCCCGACAGCGGGCCGGACTCGGAGGCGGC
Source organism: uncultured Pseudomonadota bacterium (assembly GCA_963816415.1). Classification (GTDB taxonomy): domain Bacteria; phylum Pseudomonadota; class Gammaproteobacteria; order Burkholderiales; family Casimicrobiaceae; genus VBCG01. The sequence continues at coordinate 155,751 of CAWFKR010000016.1, read as the reverse complement.
CTTCATGATCGCGTTGACCTCGTCGACGCCGGTGTCGCGCTTGGCGATGAACGACAGGTCGACGATCGACACGTTGATCGTCGGCACGCGGATCGCGTAGCCGTCGAGCTTGCCGTTCAGCTCGGGGAGCACCAGTCCGACCGCCGCCGCGGCACCGGTCTTGGTCGGGATCATGCTCATCGTCGCCGAGCGGGCGCGGCGCAGGTCCTCGTGGTAGACGTCGGTCAGCACCTGGTCGTTGGTGTAGCTGTGCACCGTGGTCATCAGCCCATTCTCGATGCCGATCTTCTGGTGCAGCGGCATCACCAGCGGGGCGAGGCAGTTGGTCGTGCACGATGCGTTGGAGATCACCGTGTGCGACGCCTTCAGGGTCTGGTGGTTGACGCCGTAGACGATCGTCGCGTCGACGTCCTTGCCTCCGGGCGCCGAGATGATCACTTTCTTCGCCCCGCCGGACAGGTGCGCCGACGCCTTGGCCTTGGAAGTGAAGAAACCCGTGCACTCGAGGACGACGTCGACGCCGAGCGATCCCCACGGAAGCTGCGCCGGGTCGCGCTGCGCGAACACGCGGATGCGGTCGCCGTTGACGACCATCGCGTCGCCGTCGACGGCGACGCTGCCCGGGAACTTGCCGTGCACGGTGTCGTAGCGCGTCAGGTGGGCATTCGTCTCCGGGCTGCCCAGGTCGTTGATCGCGACGATCGCGATGTCGTGCTTCTTGCCGTCCTCGTAGTGCGCGCGAAGGATGTTGCGGCCGATGCGGCCGTAGCCGTTGATGGCGACTTTGATGGTCATGTTTGTCCTCCTGATGGTGGTGGTCCTGGGGTTGGCGATATCCGGATCCGCGCGGGGTGGTCGTGCACGCGGTTCAGTGCAATGTCGACGGGACGGTCGGGGGCGTGCCGCAGGCTTCGACCAGTGCGTCGATGTCGCGGAAGCCGTAGGCGGCCTCGATGAGGTCCATGCCGTCCCACTGGAAAGGCTGCTCGACCAGCAGCTCGGCGTCGAGGCGCTCGAAGAAGCCGCGGCCGATCTTGTTGCCGGCGATGACCCAGGCGATGAGCCCGTGCGCGCCGTGCGCGCGCTGCGCCCGGGCGATTTCCCGCACCAGGCGCCGCCCGACCCTCATGCGCTGGAAAGCGCCGCGCACATAGACCGCGGACAGTTCGGCGTCGAGATCGAAGCGCGGCTCGCGCAGCATGTTGGCGGCCGCGAAACCGATCACCTCGCCGTCGCTTTCGGCGACGAAGACGCTTGCCGTGTTCGGTCCTGCGGTCAGCACCCGCTCCCACATCGCGACGCTCTCTTCTTCGTCCATCTGCGCCAGGTAGGCGTCGGGAACGAGACCGCGGTAGGTCGCGCGCCAGCTTTCGATCCGCAGCCGCGCGATCGCCGCCGCGTCGGGGGCGTTCGCCGGGCGAATCGTGATCGTCATGGGCGTGGGCTGCGACCGACGACCTGCCGCACGACGGTGGCGACGTGGTCGACGGTGAATCCGAAATGCTGGAACAGCACGCCCGCAGGCGCCGATTCGCCATAGCGGTCGATGCCGACGACTGCCGCGCCGGCATCGTCGGCTGCACCGACGTAGCGATGCCAGCCGCCGGTCGAGCCCGCCTCGACGGCGATGCGCGCGATGCCGCGAGGCAGGACGCTGCGCCGCCAGGCGTCGTCCTGGCGGTCGAAGACCTGCGTGCAGGGCATCGACACCACGCGCACGCCGATGCCTTCCGCGGCAAGCCGGTCGCGCGCGCCGAGCGCCAGCGCAACTTCCGACCCGGTGGCGATGATCACCGCGCGCCGGTCGGCTGCGCCGCCGCCGAAATCGGCCAGCACGTATCCGCCGCGGCGGATCGCCGCGACCGCGGCCTCGTCGCGCGCGGCGAAGGCGACGTTCTGCCGCGACAACAGCAGTGCGGTGGGCCCGTCGCGCCGCTCGAGCGCCGTCGACCACGCCACCGCGGTCTCGACGGTGTCGCAGGGGCGCCAGACGTCGAGTTGCGGAATCAGCCGCAGGCTCGCCGCGTGCTCGATCGACTGGTGGGTCGGCCCGTCCTCGCCCAGACCGATCGAGTCGTGGGTGAACACGAAGATCGTTCCCGCCTTCATCAGCGCCGCCATGCGGATGGCGTTGCGCATGTAATCGGAGAACGTGAGGAAGGTCCCCGCGTAGGGGATGAAGCCGCGATGCAGCGCGACGCCGTTGGCGATGGCGGCCATCGCGAACTCGCGCACGCCGTAGTTGACGTAATTGCCGGTCTGCGATGCGGTGACCGCGACGGACCCCGACCAGTTCGTGAACACCGAGCCGGTGAGGTCGGCGGCGCCGCCCAGCATCTCGGGCACAACGCCTGCGAACGCCTCGATCGCCTGCTGCGAGGCCTTGCGCGTCGCGATCGATGCGGCCTTTTCCACCTGCGCACGGACCAGCGCATCGCCGGCTGCGGCGAAGGCGTCGGGCAGCCGGCCCTCCATGCGCCGGACGAATTCCGCGGCGAGTTCCGGGTATTCGGTGGCGTAGCGCGCAAAGCGGTTCGACCATTCGCCTTCGGTCGCAGCGCCGCGTTGGCGTGCATCCCAGGCATCGTAGATCGCCTGCGGGATCTCGAAAGGCGGATGGTGCCAGCCGATGGCCGCCCGCGTGGCCGCGACTTCGCGCTCGCCCAGCGCGGACCCGTGCGTGTCGGCGTTGCCGGCCTTGCCGGGCGAGCCCTTGCCGATCGTGGTCCTGCAGCAGATCAGCGTCGGCCGGTCGTGCTGCGCCTTGGCCTTCGCGATTGCCGCGCTGACGGCTCCGACGTCATGTCCGTCGACCGGCGCGATGACGTTCCAGCCATAGGCCTCGAAGCGCCGCGGCGTGTCGTCGGTGAACCAGCCCCGGGTCGACCCGTCGATCGAGATGCCGTTGTCGTCGTAGAGGACGATCAGCTTGGAGAGGCGCAGCGTGCCGGCGAGCGAGCAGGCCTCGTGCGAGATCCCTTCCATCAGGCAGCCGTCGCCGACGAACGCAAAGGTCCGGTGGTCGACGATCGCATGCCCGGGGCGATTGAACGCATCGGCGAGCAGCCGCTCGGCGAGCGCCATCCCGACGGCGTTGGCCAGCCCCTGTCCGAGCGGCCCGGTCGTCGTTTCGACGCCTGGCGTCGCGCCGACCTCGGGATGGCCCGGTGTCATCGAGTGCAGCTGCCGGAAGCGCTTGAGTTCCGACATCGGCAGGTCATAGCCCGTGAGGTGCAGCAGCGCGTACTGCAGCATCGAGCCATGGCCGTTCGACAGCACGAAACGGTCCCGGTCGGCCCAATGCGGGTCGGCCGGGTTGTGCTTCAGATGCCGCGTCCACAGCGCCACGGCGATTTCGGCCATGCCCATCGGCATGCCGGGGTGGCCCGATTTCGCGGCCTCCACGGCATCCATCGCCAGTGCCCGGATCGAATTGGCGAGATCGGCATCACGCACCGAAGGCGCGTTGTTCACCGTGTTTTGCAACGTTGCAGTGGTGTCGGGCATCGTGGAAAGGCGGGGTTGCAGGCTTGCAGCGCCGCGGCGCCTCGAAGGAAAGCGATTGAAAACTGTCGCGAAAGCTGCATATTGTGCCATAATTCTACGTTTACGCTGGCCGGGTGATGTTTCCTGCTGCTGCATCGGGAACATTCGGGGAGATCACATCGGCCAGGCATGCTCCGGGATCCGGCAACGCCGCGGGGGGAGCAGTTCCTGGAGGGGAAATCCCATGGACGGTATTCATCTGCTGGGCGAATGGTACGGATGCCCGGCCGACCTGCCCGCGCTCACGCGGGCCGAGTCGCTGCGTGCGCTGTGCCTCGCGGCCGTCGAGGCGTCGGGGCTCACGATCGTCGGTGACAGCTTCTACCAGTTCCAGCCGCAGGGCGTCACCGGCACCGTGCTGCTGGCGGAGTCCCACGTCGCGATTCACACCTGGCCGGAAGCCGGGTTCGTCACCGTCGACGTCTACGTCTGCAATTACACGACCGACAACACGGCGAAGGCCGAGCGCGTGTTCGCCGCGCTCGAGGCGGCACTGAAGCCGCAGCGCAAGCACTTCCAGGCCATACACCGCGGCGGCAAGGATGACTGACGACGTTCCGTCCGGCGATCTCGCGCCGGGCGTCATGACCGAATACCTGACCGGCGACTGGGGATCGTTCATCCGCTCTGCGAAGCAACTCGAGCGTTTCCAGTCGCCCTGGCAGTCGGTCGAGGTCCACGACACCGTCCCGTTCGGCAAGCTGTTCCGGCTCGACGGTCATTTCATGACGTCCGAGAAGGACGAGTTCTTCTATCACGAGAACCTCGTCCACATCGCGGGGCTCGCCCATCCGGGGCCCGAGCGGGCGCTGGTCATCGGCGGCGGCGACGGCGGTTCTGCCGAGGAACTGCTCAAGTATCCATCGATGCGTTCGGTGACCGTTGCCGAAATCGATGCGAGCGTCGTCGACATCTCCCGTCGCTACCTGAAGGAAGTGCACCGCGGGGCGTTCGACGATCCGCGCGTGACGCTGCGCATCGGCGACGGCTTCACCTATGTCCGGGAGACGTCCGACGACTACGACCTGATCGTCCTCGACCTCACCGACCCGGGTGGTCCGTCGACCGAGCTCTACACGCTCGATTTCTACCGCGCCTGCGCAAGGCGCCTGACCTCGTCCGGGGCGATGACGCTGCACATCGCGAGCCCGGTCGCCCACGGCGAACGGGTCCGTGCGACGGTGCGAGAGCTGACCTGGGCGTTCGCTTGCGTGACCCCCTATCTGGTATCGATCCCCCTCTACGGCGGGTTATGGATGATGGCGTGCTGCTCGCCGCACCTCGACCCGCGCGAGCAGTCGGCGATGTCGATCGACCTGCGGATCTCGCAGCGCCGCATCCGGGACCTGCAGTACCTGAACGGCGAAACCTACCGCGCGACGCTGGCGCTGCCCAATTTCGTCCGGACGCTGTTGCGCTGATCGTGGCCAAAACCCGGGACGCACCACGTTTAACGAGCGCCGCTGCGTTGAACCCGTCCCATCCCGTGTTAAACGTGGTGCGTCCCGGGTTTTGGGGTCTGGCTTGAAGGCGGCGGTGCACGGCCGCATCTTCGACGTGACGGGGCTGCAATCCGCGGCCCGTGGACGATGATTCCCATGGCCCTCAAGCTTTCCCAGTCCATGCATGGCACCGATTTCGTCGTCATCGACGGGGTCGTGTTCCGGACCGAGTACCTGCGCGAGCCCGACGAGTTCACGGTCGCCGACGACGTCCTGCTCGAGGTGAGCAGCGGCGAAACCGAGCTTGCGTTCACGCAGGCGGATCTCGACGGTGCAGAGCGCGTCGCCGACGGCGGCTACCGGCTGGGCAGCGGCCACCTGCTGCACTTCATCGCCAGCGCTACCCTGCACTGACGCGCCCCGCGTCCGCCCGGACGCAACGGGACGCCGCGCTGCGTGCTCGCTCGGCCGGCATCGTTGCGTGCGCATCGTTGCGTCATCTCCCAGCTGTCTCTCGCATCGTGCACTGCAGCACGCTGTCGCGTCGTCGTCGTCGGTGCGCGGGCGTCGCGCGCAGGTGCTTGACGGCTTCGCGGACATGCGCATATGCTCATACCATCATGGCACCGGTGCGCAAGCGCAGAGCCTCGAAGGGCAAGAGGACGACGCGGGGGGGCGGGGCGGAGGTAGGGCAGACCAGGGACGAGCTGGCCGAGGTGTTCGCGGCCGTCGCCGGGTACTTCCACCTGCTGTCGGACCCGACGCGGTTGCACATACTGCATTCGATCTGTGATCACGAGCGATCGGTGTCGACGATCGTGGAGGCTACGCGGGCGACCCAGACGAACGTTTCGCGCCACCTTGCGCTCTTGCACCAGGCGGGTGTCGTGAGCCGGAGGCGCGATGGCCATTCGGTGTTGTATGCCGTTGCCGACCCGGAGTTCGCTTCGATCTGCCGCGGCGTCTGCATCCGGATCGCCGGTCGCATTGCGGCGGGTGCCCCGCTCACGCGGGAGCTTCTCGAGTTCGCGGCGCATGGATCGTCGCCCGGGTGACCGGGATGGTTGGGGTGGATTGACCGGCGTCGGCCGGGGGAGTTTGAGATCGTGAGCGGCGCGCGGGGGGCCGATGGTCTGCCGGCGACGAATCATGAATACAATGAGCGCATCGAGCTCTGGCAGGAGGAACGGATGGACATGGATCGCAGGCAGGCGTTGAAGACCGGTGGTGGCGCGACGTTTCTCGCGCTGCTGGCCGCCGCAGGATGGATTCCGTCCGCCTATGCGGATGCTCCGGGGTGGAACAAGGCGGAGTTCGACACCCACACGATGGACGCGACGCTGGCGGCACTGGGCGCCGGCAAGCCCGTGACCAGCAGCGACGTCGCGTTCTTCTCGACGCCCGACATCGCGGAGAACGGTGCGGTGGTGCCGATCGGCGTGACGAGCAAGCTGCCGAACACCGAGTCGATCGCGATCCTGGTCGAGAAGAACCCGTTCACGCTCGCCGCGCTGTTCGATCTTCCCGCGGGAACCGAGCCCACGATCTCGACGCGCGTCAAGATGCGCGAGACGTCGAACGTCTATGCGCTGGTCAAGGCCGGCGGCAAGTACTACATGACGTCCAAGGAAGTCAAGGTCACGCTGGGCGGCTGCGGCGGCTGATTCCGGTGGCGCCGGCGCGGCACGCAGCGCCGGCAGCGCAGGGGTCTTTCGCAGCCTTCACACTGAACGCACGACGCCGGCGCGACAGGACGGCGGCTTGAGGAGGATTCGATGGCAGATCCGATGAAAATACGGGCGAATCTCGTCGGTGATTCGACCGAGGTCAAGGTGTTGATGAGCCACGAGATGGACACGGGGCTCGTCAAGGACAAGAGCGGCAAGATCATCCCGGCGTGGTGGATCCAGACGGTCAAGGTCACGCACAACGACAAGGTCGTGCTGACCGCGCAGTGGGGAACGGCGGTGTCCAAGAACCCGTTCATGTCGTTCAGCTTCAAGGGCGGCGCGAAAGGCGACAAGGTCACGATCACCTGGGTCGACAACCACAACGACTCGCGCACCGACACTGCCGTCATCGCCTGACCGGGCAGCGCGCGAACGCGGCGGCCACAGCCGCGGCGCGAAGCCGTCCAATTGCGTAGCAGTCCGATTCATAGGAGGAGCGTTTCATGCGAAGCATCCACAGATTTACGCTGATCGTGGGGGCGGCCGCGATCGCGGTCGCGACGCTCGCCGGTCCGGTGATCGCGCAGACCACGCTCGAGAACGCGAGCGCCAAATACCGGGAGGATCTGTCGGAAGGCAACCCGGCCGACCTGTGGGTGGCCCGCGGGCAGGAGATGTGGAAGGAGCCCCGGGGACCGAAGAAGGTCTCGTTCGAGTCCTGTGACCTGGGCCTCGGACCCGGCGTGGTCAAGGGCGCCTACGCGCAACTGCCGCGCTGGTTCCCCGACGCCAACCGCGTGATGGACCTCGAGACACGGCTGGTCTGGTGCATGGTCAACCAGCAGGGCTACACGCATGCCGAAGCGACCAAGCAAACCTTCGGCAACGGGAGCCGCCATCGCTCCGACCTCGAGGCGCTGACCGCCTATGTCGCCAAGGAGTCCGACGGCGTCAAGATGAACGTGTCGCTCGCCGATCCGCACGTCAAGGAGATGTACGAGATCGGCAAGAAGGCGTTCTTCTACCACGCGGGCACCCACGATTTCGCCTGCGCGACCTGTCACGCCGCCGACGACGTGCGCATCCGGTTGCAGTATCTTCCGAATCTGACCAAACCCGCCGGTGCGCAGAAGGCGTACACGACCTGGCCTGCCTATCGCGTGGCGCAGGGCGAGACGCGAACCTTCCAGTGGCGCCTGCACGACTGCTTCCGCCAGCAGCGCTTCCCCGACCTGATCTACGGCTCGGATCTCTCGATCGCGCTGACGACCTACCTCGCGGCGAGCGCCAATGGCGCGGTGTACGCCGGTCCCGGCATCAAGCTCTGACGGAGGAATGAACTCATGACAACCCGATTCCCCGTCGCAATGTTCGTCCGCGGCGCTGTCGTTGCGCTCGGTGCCGCCACAGTCCTCTACGGATGTGCCAGCGTGCCATCGGCGCAGGATGACGCCGCACTCACCGACCACACCATCGCCATGATGAAGGCGTCGTTCAAGCCGAAGGGCCAGGCGGGCATGGATCGCCTCAACCAGGACGACGTGCAGCGCATCTGCAGCGAATACGCGGAGAAGAAGCTTCCCGACTCGCTCGCGAAGAAGATCGAGGAGGAGAGCCTCGCGGCTGTCCGCTATCCCGCCGACGGCAAGATGGTCGGGGACTGGAAGGAAGGCGAGAAGGTCGCCGAACTCGGGCGCGGGATGCAGTTCTCCGACGACCCGAAGAAGCCCAACGGCGCCAACTGCTACGCCTGCCACCAGCTCTCACCCAAGCAGGAGGCCTACGGCACGATCGGACCGTCGCTGTACCAGTTCGCCAAGAAGCGCGGGTTCAGCGACAAGACGACGGCCTACGCGTGGGCGAAGGTCTACGACGCCGAGGCTTTCTCCGCGTGCACGAACATGCCGCGTTTCGGGCAGCACCACATCCTGACCGAGCAGCAGATCCGCGACGTCGTCGCATTGCTCGTGGATCCCGCTTCGCCCGTCAACCAGTGACGTTGGCGCAGCGCGCTTTGCCGGGCCGCGCGCTGCGCGGCCCGTTCCATTTGGTGCGCCCGGCAGGGTGCACGTACTTGGAGGTGGAAGTCCTCTACACACCCGGCAAGGGGAAGTGTTAGCCGAACGGCAAGGGTGTCCGGAGCGATTCGGAATCTGAAGGAAGCTGTAGGCAAAGCGCTGGCCTGACGTACAGGAAGCGGATCGAGGCGGCGCGGCGGGGTGAGCAGGCCAATATCTGCAAAGCCCAATACTTGCACGGAACGCTGCGACGTATATCCGACAGGCATAAGCGGGAAGGTGCGTGCGCAATACCCGGGGAGATCTGGCGAGGTGCCTTGTGCTACCGGCATCGAGAGGTGCCGGGATGCGTCGTCAGAAGTCAGCCGAGGCCATAGTAGGGGTCAGCACGAACCGAAGGGCCGAACATGAAGTGCCGCGAGTAGGCGGCGGGACTCTCAAGGAAGCCGATGAAGGCAGAAGCTGATCGGGCAGATCAGGCGGGTGCGGCGGAGACCGGACGGAATTCGGTGGCCGCGGTGACCTGCGCCGAGGCGGACATGGCGACCCGAACGCGGACGAAAGCGGAGGTGGCGACAACGAGCTTGATGGACGCCGTAGTGGAACGCGGCAACCTCTGGCTCGCGTATCGGCGGGTGGTCGAGAACAAGGGCGCGGCGGGGGTAGATCAACTCGCGGTGGCCGAACTCAAAGACCACCTGAAACGACACTGGCCGACGATTCGGGCCAGACTGCTGGCGGGCGAGTATCAACCGCAGCCGGTGCGCCGGGTGGACATTGCCAAGCCGCAAGGCGGGGTCCGCACACTCGGCATTCCGACGGTGGTGGATCGACTGATCCAGCAGGCGGTGCATCAAGTGCTGCAACCGATCTTCGAGCCGACCTTCTCGGACGCGAGCTACGGCTTTCGGCCGGGGCGCAATGCGCATCAGGCACTGCGTCAGGCGCGCCAGTATGTGGCGCAGGGCAAGCGCTGGGTAGTGGACCTGGACCTGGAGAAGTTCTTCGACCGGGTCAACCACGATCTGTTGATGGGCAAGCTGGCGGCGAAGGTGGGTGACGCGCGGGTGCTTACACTGATCCGGCGGTACCTCGAAGCGGGCATGATGACGGACGGGGTGGTAACGCTGCGCACGGAGGGCACGCCGCAAGGCGGGCCGCTGTCGCCGCTATTGTCCAACATCCTGCTCACGGACCTCGATCGGGAACTGGAACGACGGGGCCACGCGTTCTGCCGCTACGCGGACGACTGCAACATCTATGTCGCGAGCGAACGGGCTGGCGTGGGGCTGCTGCAAAGTCTGACCGGGTTTCTGATTGAGCGGCTCAAGCTCAAGGTGAATGCGGCCAAGAGCGCGGTGGCGCGGCCATGGCAGCGGAAGTTTCTGGGCTACAGTCTGACGTCGCATCGGACGCCGAAGCTGCGCATTGCGGCGTCGAGTATCGAGCGACTGACGGACAAGGTGAAAGTACTGTTGCGCGGGGCGCGCGGGCGCAGCCTTGGCGCCACGCTCCAGACCCTCAACCCGCTCCTGCGTGGTTGGGCAGCGTACTTCCAGCTGACCGACACCAAGCGGGCGTTGGAAGAGCGCGACGGATGGATACGGCACAAGTTACGCTGCATCCTGTGGCGACAATGGCAGCGGTCCTATGCGCGTGCACGCAACTTGATGCAACGGGGACTGACGGAAGATCGGGCATGGCGCTCGGCCACCAACGGGCGCGGCCCCTGGTGGAATGCGGGCGCGTCGCACATGCACGTGGCCTTCCCGAAGTCTTGGTTCGACCATCTGGGGCTGGTGTCGCTGCTCGATACGGTGCAGCGCCTCCAGCGTATTTCATGAACCGCCGTATGCGGAACCGCACGTACGGTGGTGTGGGAGGGCGGCCGGGGTGACCCGGTCCCCTACCCGATAGCATGCTGCGCATCGCAGCGTCGGGAGCAGGCGCATGAGGCGTCGCGAATTCCTGCAGGGCATCGCCGCGGCCGCGCTCGCCGGTCTTCCGGTCGATGCGCCGCTCGCTGCCGATTCGGCGGACGGGGCACATTTCTACGACGGGCTGAAGCCTTTCGGCAACGTCGGCCTGCTGCACATGACCGACTGCCACGCGCAGTTGCTGCCGATACGGTTCCGCGAGCCGAGCGTGAATCTCGGCGTGGGAACCACCCGCGGCAAGCCCCCGCACCTGGTCGGTGAAGCGCTGCTGAAGCATTTCGGGATCGCGCCGGGCACGCGTGACGCACACGCGTTCACCTATCTCGATTTCGAGCGCGCATCGCGGGCCTACGGCACGATGGGCGGCTTCGCCCATCTTTCCACGCTGGTGAAGCGGCTGCGCGCCGACCGGCCGGGGGCGTTGCTGCTCGACGGTGGCGACACCTGGCAGGGATCGGCGACGTCGCTGTGGACGCGCGGCCAGGACATGGTTGACGCGGCCAAGCTGCTGGGTGTCGACGTGATGACCGCGCACTGGGAGTTCACCTACGGCACGGCGCGGGTCAAGGAAGTCGTCGCGAAGGATTTCGCAGGCCACGTCGATTTCGTCGCGCAGAACGTGCGCACGGCCGACTTCGACGATCCCGTCTTCGCGCCGTACGTGATCAGGCAGGTCAACGGCATCCCGGTCGCGATCATCGGCCAGGCGTTCCCCTACACGCCGATCTCCCATCCGCGCTACCTGGTCGCCGACCTGAGCTTCGGCATCCACGACGAGCGCATGCAGAAAATCGTCGACGAGGTGCGGTCGAAAGGCGCGCAGGCGGTGGTGCTGCTGTCGCACAACGGCATGGACGTCGACTTGAAGCTCGCGACACGCGTGTCCGGCATCGACGTGATTCTGGGCGGCCACACCCACGACGGCGTTCCGCAGCCGACTGCAGTCGAAAACCGCGGCGGGAAGACGCTGGTGACCAACGCCGGCAGCAACGGCAAGTTCCTCGGCGTGCTCGATCTGGACGTCAAGGGCGGCAAGGTCGCCGCGGTGCGTTACCGCCTGGTGCCCGTGTTCGCGAACCTGCTCGCGCCGGACAAGGACATGACTGCGCTGATCGAGCGCGTGCGCAAGCCCCATGCGGCGAAGCTCGATGAGACGCTCGCAGTCACCGAGGACCTCCTCTATCGCCGCGGCAACTTCAACGGCACCTACGACCAGCTGATCCTCGATGCGCTGATGGCGGAGAAGAACGCCGAGATCGCGTTTTCGCCGGGTTTCCGGTGGGGAACGACGCTGCTGCCGGGCGATCCGATCCGCTACGAGCGGCTGCTCGACCAGACGGCGATCACCTATCCCTACGTGACGGTCACGAAGATGACCGGCGAGACGATCAAGACGATCCTCGAGGATGTAGCCGACAACCTGTTCAACCCCGATCCGTATTACCAGCAGGGCGGCGACATGGTGCGCGTCGGCGGCATGCGCTACGCCATCGACCCCACCGCGCTGATCGGCAAGCGCATCACGCAGATGGAACTGAACGGCAAGCCGATCGAGCCCGCCAAGCAGTACACGGTCGCAGGCTGGGCACCGGTGTCGGAAGAGGCGCGCGACGCCGGCCTCGAGCCGATCTGGGACGTCGCCGCACGCTGGCTGCGGTCGCAGAAGACGATCAAGCCGCGCAAGCTCAACCTGCCGAAGATCGAGGGGATCGCGAACGATCCCGGCATGGCGTAGCCACCTTCACCCCAACCCTCACCCGCGCGCGGAAGAGCCCTCACCCCACCCTCTCCCGCACGCGGAAGAGCCCTCACCCCAACCCTCTCCCGCACGCGGAAGAGGGCGCCGAGCGAGAGCGAGGCGGGTGAGGGACTGGGCGAGGGACCCTACTTCACCGTCACGCGCGCGAACCTGCGCTTGCCGGCCTGCACGACCACCGTCGTGCCCGACGCGACGACCCGCGTCTTGTCGGCGACGACATCGCCGTCGACCTTCAGTCCACGCTGCTGGATCAGCCGCAGCGCGTCGGAGGTCGATGCGACGATCCCCGCCTGCTTCGCGAGCTGGGCGATCGGCATGCCGGCACCGTTCGCGTGCAGCGTCACTTCCGGCATGTCCTCGGGCAGCGCGCCTTCACGGAAGCGAGCCTCGAACTCCGCCAGCGCCGCCTCGGCCGCCTGCCGCGAATGGAAGCGCGCGACGATCTCCTGCGCGAGCATCACCTTGGCGTCGCGCGGATTGCGGCCTTCGTCGCATTCGCGCTTCAGCGCGGCGATCTCGAACTCGGTGCGGAACGACAGCAGCTCGAAATAGCGCCACATCAGCGTGTCGGAGATCGACATCAGCTTGCCGAACATCGATGCCGGGGCCTCGGTGATCCCGACGTAGTTGTCGAGCGACTTCGACATCTTGTTGACGCCGTCGAGTCCCTCGAGCAGCGGCAGCGTCAGGATGCACTGCGGCTCCTGGCCGTAATGGCGCTGCAGCTCTCGGCCGACCAGCAGGTTGAATCTCTGGTCGGTGCCGCCGAGTTCCACGTCGGCCTCGAGCGCGACCGAGTCGTAGCCCTGCGCGAGCGGGTAGAGGAACTCGTGGATCGCGATCGGCTGCTCGGCCTTGTAGCGCTTGGCGAAATCGTCGCGCTCGAGCATCCGTGCGACCGTGTACTTGGCGGCGAGCCGGATCATGCCGTCCGCGCCCAGGGCGGAGAGCCACTTCGAGTTGAACGCGACCTCGGTCTTCTCGCGGTCGAGGATCAGGAAGACCTGGTCGGTGTAGGTCTTCGCGTTGACGTCGATCTCCTCGCGCGAGAGCGCCGGCCGCGTGACGTTGCGCCCCGTGGGGTCGCCGATCAGGCCGGTGAAATCGCCGATCAGGAAGATGATGTGGTGGCCCAGGTCCTGCAGCTGCCGCAGCTTGTTGAACTGGACGGTGTGGCCCAGATGCAGGTCCGGCCGGGTCGGGTCGAAGCCCTCCTTGATCCGCAGCGGGGTGCCACGGGCGAGCTTGGCGCGCAATTCGGCCTCGACGAGGAGCTCGTGGGCCCCCCGCCGGAACACGCCCACGTGCTGGTCGACGTCGAATCCCATCACCAGCCCCGGACGAGCGGCGGTTTTACCCGCTTGTCATGACGGGAATGCCTGCTACAATCCCCCCCGGGGCGGCCCTCGCGGGGCTGCCCTTCCGCTGCAAATCGTTGTTCGAAGCCCATGTTTGAGTGCGCGCCGCTGTGGCTGGCGCGCAGCAGATTCCGTTGATCACGCACAAACTTCGAATTCTAGCGCAGTCGATCCGCAAGCTGCCCCGCGCGCTGTCGCCGGGCCAGGCTTTCGCCGTCGCGGTCCTGTGCCTGTCGGGTGTTGCCGCTTTCGGCATCACGCCCGGCACGACCATCGACACAACGCCGACGCGCGACGTGTCGCGCTCGCTCGAGTTGCCCCAACTCGCCGTCGCCGCCGCCACTGCCACCGCCGCCCCCGGCACGGACGACCGGTACTGGCACGAGGAGCGCGTCCGGCGCGGCGACACGATCGGCAGCCTGCTTGCGCGGGCCGACGTCGACGATGCGGCCGCGATGGAGTTCCTGCGGACCAATCCGGCCGCACGTCCGCTCTACCAGTTGCGTCCGGGGCGTGCGCTGCGCATCGCCACCGACGAGGACGGCGATCTCGTCGCCTTGCGCTTCCTCGCGTCCAGTGGCGAGATGCTCGAGGTGACGCGCGACGCCACCGGATTCCACGTGCAGGCCGGCGGCGAGCCTTCCGACGTGCGCGTGACCATGCGCGCCGGCGAGGTCCAGTCGTCGTCGCTGTTCGGGGCGGCCGATGCCGCGGGACTGCCGGATGCGGTCACGCTCGCGCTGGTCGACGTGTTCTCGGGCGACATCGATTTCTATCACGACATCCGGCGCGGCGATCGCTTCGCCGTCGTCTACGAGACCCGGTACGTGGACGGCGAGCCCGTCGCCACCGGGCGCATCCTTGCCGCCGAATATGACAGCCAGGGTGTCGCGCATCGCGCATTCCTCTGGCGCGCACCCGACGGCAGCGAGTCGTACTACACCGACAACGGGCGCAGCCTGCGTCGCGCGTTCCTGCGTTCGCCGGTCACCTTTTCGCGGATCACCTCGGGATTCACGCACGCGCGCCTCGATCCGTATCTGCACGTCTGGCGCGCCCACACGGGCACCGACTTCGCCGCGCCGATCGGGACTCCGGTTCACGCGACCGCCGACGGGGTCGTGAAATTCGTCGGAACGCAGGTCGGCTACGGCAACGTCATCATGCTGAGGCACGACGCCAAGTACACGAGCGTCTACGGACACCTGTCGCGTTTCGAACCCGGGCTCCACGTCGGCGAGCGCGTCCACCAGGGCGACACCATCGGCTTCGTGGGCATGACCGGCTGGGCGACCGGGCCGCATCTCCACTACGAAATGCGCGTGGCCGGCATCCCGCGCGACCCGATGAAGGTTGCGCTTCCGGCCGCGGCCCCGATCACGCCCGACGAGAAAGGCCAATTCCTCGCCGACGTCGAGCCGCTCGTGGGCGAGCTATCCGTCGTCGACCAGTTTCCCGTGACGCAGATGGTGGCTGCCGAGTAGCGAGGGTGGCCGCCGGGCAGTTTTCGCGGGCGACCGGAAATCTTGATGCACGACGAGCTGTACGCCGGCGTGATGTCCGGCACGAGCCTTGACGGCGTCGACGCGGTCATCGCCGATTTCTCGCCTTCGTCCGGAGCAGCCTGCAAGACGCTGGGCGCCGCGCACGTCCCGTATCCGACGATGCTGCGCGACGAACTGCTCGCGCTCCAGTTGCCGGGCAGCAACGAGCTGGTGCGCGCGGGCGCTGCCGCGAACATGCTTGCCGAGCTCTACGCCGAGGCGATCACCAAGGCGCTCGAGGCCGCGAGCCTCGCACCCGAGCGCGTCCGCGCCGCCGGGGTGCACGGCCAGACGCTGCGCCACCGCCCCGACCGGGGATTCACGTTCCAGCTCAACAATCCGGCGCGCGTCGTCGAGCGCACGGGCATCGCAGTGGTCGCCGATTTCAGGAACCGCGACGTCGCTGCAGGCGGGCAGGGCGCGCCGCTGGTCCCGGCGTTCCACGCGGCACTGTTCGGACGCCCGGACCTTCATCGCGTCATCGTCAACGTCGGCGGGATCGCCAACATCACCGATCTCCCTCCCGGCGGGACTATTCACGGTTTCGACACCGGCCCCGGCAACGTGTTGTCCGACCTCTGGTGCGCGCGCAACCGGGGGACGACCTACGATGCGCAGGGCGCCTGGGCGGCCACTGGCAAGGCCGACGCCGCGCTGCTGGCCGTGCTCCTCGACGACCCCTACTTTGCCGCGGCACCACCCAAGAGCACGCATCGGGACAAGTTCAATCTGGGTTGGCTCGAGGAGCGGCTGGCCAAGGCAGGCACCCACGGCGAAGCCGAGGACGTCCAGGCGACGCTGGTCGCGCTGACCGCGCGCACGATCGCGGATGCGATCCGCTCGATCGCGTCGGATGCGTCGGAGGTCCTGGTCTGTGGCGGCGGGGCGAACAACGAGGCGCTGATGCGCGCGCTGTCGCAGGAGCTCGCTCCGCGGCGCGTCGCCACGACGGCCGAGGAAGGCGTGCCGGTCGAGCAGGTCGAGGCGCTCGCTTTCGCGTGGCTCGCGCGCGAAACCATCGCCGGGCGGCCGGGCAACCTGCCCGCCGTCACCGGCGCCAAGGGGCCGCGGGTGCTGGGCGCGATCTATCCGCGCTGAAGCCGCTCTCACCCCACCTCACCTCCCTCCCACCCCTCACCCGCCTCGCTCTCGCTCGGCACCCTCTACCACTTCATAGGAGAGGGGCGGGGTGAGGGTGCGGCGAGGGCAACGAAAAAGGGCCCCTCGGGGCCCTTTTCGTCGATGACGTCTGCTGCGTCAGACCGAGAAGCTCGATCCGCAGCCGCAGGTCGTCGTCGCGTTCGGGTTCTTGATCACGAACTGCGCACCTTCGAGGCCTTCCTGGTAGTCGATCTCGGCGCCGACCAGGTACTGGTAGCTCATCGGATCGATCAGCAGCGTCACGCCGTCCTTCTGCATCGCCGTGTCGTCCTCGTTCGTGACCTCGTCGAACGTGAATCCGTACTGGAAGCCCGAGCAGCCGCCGCCCGACACGAAAACGCGCAGCTTGAGTTCGGGATTGCCTTCCTCGTCGATCAACGCCTTCACCTTGGCCGCCGCAGCGTCCGTGAAGACCAGCGCGCTCGGCATTTCATTCATAGCATTCATGGTGGCTCCGGTTGCTTCCCTCAATGTCGGTCATTATCGCAAGGCCGCAGGCGTCCGTCAAAGTATCCGACTTGCGCAGTCGGTCATTCTACAGGGGCCCGCCGCAATTCGACCACGGACGCGGCCTCCGGTTCGGCGTGGTTGAGCCGTCCCTTGACGACGGCGCCGAGGTGCATCTCCAGCGTCCGGTACTGGAGGTCGCCCACCACCCGGGCCTTGGACTGCAATTCCAGGTAGTCGTCGGCCCGCACCGGGCCGTTGACCATGCCGTTGATCACCACGTGCGACACGGTGACTTCGCCGTCGACGCGCGCTTGCTCGCTGATCACCAGCGTCCCGGCTTCGCCGCCGACCGTGGTCACGTCGCCTTCGACCTGTCCGTCGATGCGCAGGCCGCCGCGAAACTCCACGTTGCCGTGGACCACCGTCCCGGCTCCGATCAGGCTGTCGATGCGTTTCTGCGGCGGCGCATGCCCTTTCTTGCTCCGGAACATGGGGTCTCCTCAGGGATTCGGCAACGCCGTCGTGTACGTCCGGCTCGCGAGCGGCGTGGCGCCGGTGCCTTCGTAGGCCCTCGCGACCAGCGTCGCGACGCGACTTCCCGTCGGGACGCGGAACGTCCCTTCGACCCGCTGATAGTACTTGAAGGCGAGCTTCAGGGTGGGGGCGGTGTCCGGCTGGTCGTCGGGGAGCGTCAGCGTACGCGTCAGGCGCGCAGCTTGGCCCGGGGAATCGATCGTGGCCTGCAGGACCACGTGACCGGTGAAGTCATCCTTCGGGCCGCCCCCGCGGACGACGAGCAGCCGGTAATGCCAGAGGTCGTCGCTCTGGCGCTCGACGAACAGCCGCGGCAGACTCAGTCCGGGCCGCGTGCTCGGATCTGCGACCAACTCCCTCAAAAATCCTGCTTCTTCCTTCAATTGCCCATTTTCAGACGTCAACGTGCCGACTTGTCGCTCGAGGGCCTGCACGCTGCCGCGACTGATCGCGAGATCGCTCTCCAACTGGGCATTGCGTGCACGCAGATCTGCTGCTGCCGTTCGCAGCTGCGCAGTCTCGGCATCGAGGGTCGCCAGGCGCTGCTCGAGTTCGTTGTGACGAAGCCCGCCGAAGATCCGGCCGAAGTCGAATCCCCACCACCACATACCCCCGACGAGGCCGACGAGGGCGGCAACGATCAGCGTCCGCCCCCACCACGGAAGCCGGGTGCGCACCGCCATCCGCGGCGCGCGGATGCCGAACTGGGCGCGTGCCCTTCGCCACCAGGCGGGTTGTGCCACCGCGGATCCGGCCGGGGCGTCAGGGCAGGACCGCGACCGCCTCGAGGCCCGTGGTCTCGGGCAACCCGAACATCAGGTTCATGTTCTGGATCGCCTGGCCGGCCGCACCCTTGACGAGGTTGTCCTCGACCGCGATGACCAGCGCGAGGTCGGAATCCGGCGGCCGGTGCACGGCGATCCGCAGCATGTTGGACGCGCGGACGCTGCGCGTGTCCGGCAGCGAGCCCTTGGGCATGACGTCGACGAAAGGCTCGCCGGCGTAGCGCTTCTCGTACAGCGCCTGCAGATCGATCGTGGTGTCGGTCAACGGCGCGTAGAGCGTCGCGAGGATGCCCCGGATCATCGGCGTCAGGTGCGGCGTGAACACCACGCGAACGGGTTTCTGCGATGCGCGATTCAATCCCTGGACGATCTCGGGCAGGTGCCGGTGTCCGGCGATGCCGTAGGCGGCGAAGTTGTCCGACGCCTCGGAAAAGTTGAGGTTGAGCTCGGCCTTGCGCCCGGCGCCCGACACGCCGGACTTGCAGTCGGCGATCAGCTGCATCGTGTCGACCAGACCGGCTTCGATCAGCGGCAGGAAACCGAGCTGCACGGCCGTGGGATAGCAGCCGGGATTGCCGACGATGCGCGCCTTGCGGATCGCCTCGCGGTTGACCTCGGGAATGCCGTACACCGCCTCGGCAAGCAGGTCGGGGCAGGTGTGCGGGATCTTGTACCAGCGCTCGAACTCGGCCGGATCGGCGAGCCGGAAGTCGGCGGCGAGGTCGATGATCCGCACGCCCGCGCCCAGGAGCTCGCGGGCCTGCGCCATCGCGACCCCGTGCGGCGTCGCGAAGAAGACGACGTCGCAGGACTTGAGGTCGGCGTCCGCGGGATCGGCGAACGCGAGGTCGTAGCGCCCGCGCAGGCTGGGAAACATCTGCGCGACGCGGGTGCCGGCGTCCTTGCGCGAGGTGATCGCGCGCACGTCCGCCTGCGGATGCTGCGCGAGGATGCGCAGCAGCTCGACGCCCGTGTAGCCGGTGCCGCCGACGATGCCGATCTTGATCATGGTTCCGACCCGAGTTGGTGGGGAATTCTAGAATGAAAAAGGCGGTGGAACGAAAAAGGCCGCCCAACGAATAGGCCACGCAACGAAAAAAAGGCCACGCAAGGGAAAACTGCCACGCAACGAAAAAAGGCCGCACTTGGCGGCCTCTTTCGCTTGCTGCTCGAAAACGCGTCTAGCGCTTCGAGAACTGCTTGCGGCGCCGCGCCTTGTGCAGGCCGACCTTCTTTCGCTCGACCTCGCGCGCATCGCGCGTGACCAGCCCCGCCTTCGAAAGGGCGGGCTTGAGTTGCGCATCGTAGTCGATCAGCGCGCGGGTGATGCCGTGGCGCACCGCGCCGGCCTGACCCGACTCGCCGCCGCCGACGACGTTGACCATGATGTCGAAGGTCTTCTCGTGGCTCGTCAGCACCAGCGGCTGGCGGGCGACCATCCGTCCGGTCTCGCGCGTGAAGAACTGGTCGATCGGTTTGTCGTTGACGACGATCTTGCCGTCGCCGCTCTTCAGGAAGACGCGTGCGACCGAGGTCTTGCGCCGTCCCGTGCCGTAGTAATAGTTGCCGATCATTGCAGTCGAAAGTGAGTGATGACGGTGGGTGGCCGCGCGCGCCGGGGACCGGATCAGAGGTCCAGCGTGACGGGCTGTTGCGCCGAGTGCGGATGCGAGGGGCCCGCGTAGCACTTCAGCTTCTTGATCATCGCGTAGCCCAGCGGTCCCTTGGGCAGCATCCCCTTGACCGCCTTTTCCAGCGCGCGTCCGGGGAAGCGGGCCTGCATCTCGCCGAACGTCGTCGTCGTGATGCCGCCGGGGTATCCGCTGTGACGGTGATAGAGCTTGTCGTCGACCTTGTTGCCGGTGACCCGGATCTTGTCGACGTTGGTGACGACGATGAAATCGCCGGTGTCCATGTGCGGCGTGTAGATCGCCTTGTGCTTGCCGCGCAGGCGGGCGGCGATCTGGGTCGCGAGCCGGCCCAGCACCTTGTCTTGGGCGTCGACGACGTACCAGCCGCGGGTGATGTCGCGAGGCCGGGCGGAAAAGGTCTTCATCTTGATTCAGCGTCCCGTCGAATGCGTTGGGGAATCGTGTCCGGGCCCCGACTCGGACCCAGGATCGTGGCCCGGACCGCCTTGGTCCGTCGTGGCCTCGGTTGATCTCGGTCGACTTCCGGCCGCACGATTCAGCAAAGTCCGCAAGTATACTATTCGTCGCCGATCATGGTCAATGTCGCCGTCAATGCAGGTCAATGCAGATCCCGAAGTCGGCCGGTTTTCGGTCCGGGATGGTGCGCCGCACTACAGGGGCGAATGGGCAAAAAAAGGCGCGATCCTGAGGATCGCGCCGAGGATTCCACCATAGGAGGAGAATGGAGGAATGTGTCCGCGGTGCCGAAGGAGGAGGCGGCGGGGCCGCGAACAGTTCCAATGATTCCATATTGCGGCGCACAATGCAACTCCCCGACCAACAAATTCTTGCGATTCCGCAGTGGTCGAGGATCGAGGAATCGGCGGTCGGGGCCGGTCAGCGGAGGCCGCATTGCGGCCAGTCAGGTGGGGTTTGAATGAAAACTCGGGTCAAATGGGTCGAAGGTGTGTCGTTCGTCGCGGAAACGGGCAGTGGCCACGCGGTCGTCGTCGATGGCGCACCTGAAGCGGGCGGGCGAAATCTCGGGATGCGCCCGATGGAACTCGTGCTCGCCGGCGCGGCATCGTGCACGGCGTTCGACGTCGTCTGGATCCTGAAGAAGGCGCGCCAGCCGGTCGCCGATTGCGTCGTCGAGGCGGAAGCCGAGCGCGCCCCGGTCGAGCCCAAGGTGTTCACCCGCATTCACCTGAAATACGTGATCGCGGGGCGCGGCCTCGACGCGCGCCAGGTCGAGCGCGCGGTCAAGCTGTCGAAGGAGAAATACTGCTCGGCGACGACGATGCTGGAGCGCGTCGCCGAGATCACCTACGAAGTGGCGGTCGTCGAAGGCGACCGCGTCGACGCCGGCCCGGGCGCGTAACGAAAAACCGGGTCCGAGAAACCGGGTCAGACCACGTTTTCCCCGGGAAATGGGGTCCGACCCCATTTCCCGGGCGACCGCGCAGCTCAGGCCTGGTCCCGCAGCAGCCGGATGAGGCTCGACGTATCCCAGCGCCCGCCGCCGCGGGCCTGGACGCGCGAATACATCTGATCGACCAGCGCCGTCGCGGGCAGGGCGGCGCCGTTCGCACGCGCCTCGTCGAGGCAGATCCCGAGGTCCTTGCGCATCCAGTCGACGGCGAAGCCGAAGTCGAACTTGTCGGCGACCATCGTCTTGCCGCGGTTCTCCATCTGCCACGATTGCGCGGCGCCCTTGCTGATCACGTCGAGGACGAGCTCGGCGTCGAGGCCCGCGCGCTGCGCGAAATTGATGCCCTCGGACAGCGCCTGCACGAGCCCGGCGATGCAGATCTGGTTGACCATCTTGGTGAGCTGGCCCGCACCCGGCCCGCCCATCAGCGTGACCGCGCGCCCGTAGTGGGCGAGCACGTCCTTCGCCTGGTCGAACGTCGCCGGCTCGCCGCCGACCATGATCGTCAGCTTGCCGTTCTCGGCGCCCGACTGGCCACCGGACACCGGCCCGTCCAGGAAAGCGACGCCGCGGCTTGCCGCCGCCGCGTGGACCTCGCGCGCGACCTTGGCCGACGCGGTCGTGTGGTCGACGAGGATCGCGCCCTTGCGCATCGCGGTCAGCGCGCCGTTTGCGACCTCGCGCACGTCGTTGTCGTTGCCCACGCACATCATGGCGATGTCGGCATCGCGCGCGGCGTCCGCGGGAGTCGCGGCCGAGCGCCCGCCGTATTGCGCGACCCAGGTCGCAGCCTTCGCCGGCGTCCGGTTGTAGACGGTCACGGCGTGGCCGGCCTTGGCGAGGTGGCCCGCCATCGGATAACCCATGACGCCCAGGCCCAGGAATGCGAGTTTCTTGCTGCTCATGTCACCTCCATCGAGATCCGAAAACAGGGACGCACCACGTTAAAGAAGCCGGGACGCACCACGTTTTCCATCCCGGAAAACGTGGTGCGTCCCTGATTTTCAGGCGAGCGACGCGCGCGCGGCGGCGATCGCCGCGCGCACCTGCCGCGGCGCGGTGCCGCCGGGGTGGTCGCGGCTTTGCACCGAGCCCTCGAGGGTCAGCACGTCGAACACGTCGGCGTCGATCAGCGGCGAGAACGCGCGCAGGTCGGAAAGCGGCAACTGCGAAAGATCGCAGCGCCGCGACTCGGCTTCGCGCACCGCGCGCGCGACCGCCTCGTGGGCATCGCGAAACGGCAGGCCCTTGCGCACCAGGTAATCGGCGAGGTCGGTCGCCGTCGCGAAGCCCTCGCTTGCCGCTTCGCGCATCCGTTCCGCGTTCGCCGTCAATCCCGTCGCGACCAGGTCGGTCATGATCGCGAGCGTGTCCGACAGCGTGTCGACGGTGTCGAACAGCGGCTCCTTGTCCTCCTGGTTGTCCTTGTTGTAGGCGAGCGGCTGCGCTTTCATCAGCACCAGCAGCGTGGTCAGCGCGCCGATGACCCGCGCGCTCTTGCCGCGCACCAGTTCGGGGACGTCGGGATTCTTCTTCTGCGGCATGATCGAGCTGCCGGTGCAGAAGCGGTCGGACAGGGTCACGAAGCCGAAGCGCGGCGTCGACCACAGCACCAATTCCTCGGCGAAGCGCGACAGGTGCACGGCGACCAGCGCCGCCGCGGCTTCGAATTCGATCGCGAAATCGCGGTCGGACACCGCGTCGATCGAATTGGGCGCGAGCCCCTCGAAACCGAGTTCGCGTGCGACCCGCTCGCGGTCGATCGGGAAGCTCGTCCCGGCGAGTGCGGCGCTGCCCAGCGGCAGGCGGTTGACCCGGCGCCGGCAGTCGGCGAAGCGCTCCAGGTCGCGGGCGAACATCGCGTCGTAGGCCATCAGGTAATGGCCGAAGGTGACCGGCTGCGCGACCTGCAGATGCGTGAATCCGGGCATGATCGTGTCGGCGTGGCGCTCGGCCAGGTCGAGCAGCGCGCGCCGCAGCGCAGCGAGCTGCACCGACAGCCCGTCGATGGCGCCGCGCAACCACAGCCGCACGTCGGTGGCGACCTGGTCGTTGCGCGAGCGCGCCGTGTGCAACCGCTTGCCGGCATCGCCGACCAGCTCGGTCAGGCGCTTTTCCACGCTGAAGTGGACGTCCTCGTTCTCGAGCTTCCACGCGAACTCGCCGCGCGCGATCTCGCCGGAAATCGTCGCCAGTCCGCGCTCGATGGCGTCGAGGTCCGCTTTGGACAGGATTCCGGCGCCGGCGAGCATCCGCGCGTGGGCGAGCGAGCCGGCGATGTCGACGGTCGCGAGGCGCTGGTCGAACCCGACCGAGGCGTTGAAGCGCCGCATGCGCTCGGTCATCGGCTCCGCGAAGCGGCCCGACCAGGTGCCGTGCTGCGGCAGCGTCGGCGTCGCCGCGGGTCCGCCCTGCGGATTGGCGTCGGTCGGCGGGGTCTGGGTGGTCATGGTCGTTCCGGTAGGGCGGCACGCAAGTTGGCGACGGCTTGCCGGGAATTGGGCGGGATTTCCCCGGACTTCGGCGGTATCCGGCGGCTGCCGCCGGGCCGCAAGCATTCCGCTCGGGGGTTCCGGGGTGCAGGGCGCCCGCGCCGCCCATCGCAGCGGACGCCACGCCGGGCCCGGCATGATGATTGCATAATACGTCCGCTATGCCGCGGATTATAAAACAACCGTCGGAATCGCCCGCGCTGCCGGATTTGCGCAATCTGGGCACGATCCTGCGCGTTCTGCTCGGCGTGAACGCCGCCGCGCTGGTCATCGCATTCGCCCGCGAACCGCGAATCTGGGCGGTCGCCGACGAGTGGGCGGTGCTGTCGGGCTACGTCGAGCCGCAGCTCTTCGCCGAGGTCGTCGTGCTCTGGATCCTGGCCCCATGGCTTTCGCGCCTGCGCGATGCCGTCGGAGTCGCCGTGGTGACGGCGGTCACGATCGTCGTGGCGGTCGGCGTGCCGTTCCTGATGCTGCGGCTGGCCGGCCAGCCGTTCACGCCACCGGTCCGGAACCTCGTGTTCGCGCTGATCGCGCAATTCGTGCTGGTCGCCTATTTCCGGCTGCGCGCACGCGCGCTGTCTCCGGCGATCACCGAGGCGCGCCTGCAGGCGCTGCAGGCCCGGATACGTCCCCATTTCCTGTTCAACAGCATCACCGCCGTGCTGTCGCTGATGCGCAAGGAGCCGCGCCGCGCCGAAACCGCGCTGGAAGACCTCGCCGAGCTGTTCCGGGTCCTGATGCGCGACAACCGCGACCTGGCGCCGCTCGCCGACGAGGTCGAGCTTTGCCGCCAGTACCTCGACCTCGAGCAGCTGCGCCTGGGCGATCGCCTGGTCGTCGACTGGAACGTCAAGAGCATGCCGGGCGATGCGCTGGTGCCGCCGCTGGTGCTGCAGCCGTTGCTCGAGAACGCCGTCTACCACGGCATCGAGCCGTCGACCGAGCAGGGCGTCATCTCGGTCAACATCTTCGCCTCGCGAGACGAGGTCCACGCGGTGCTGAAGAACCCCCTGGTGGCGAACAGCGAGCGGCACCGGGCGGGCAACCGGATGGCGATCGCCAACATCCGCGAGCGGCTGGCGCTGCATTTCGACGCCGAGGCGAGCCTCGACGCGCGGGTGACGCGCGACGGTTACGAGGTTCACATCCGGATTCCGTACCGTACCTCCAAAGCCGGCGCAGAGGGCAGCACGACCCCGCGGCGCGAGCCCTACGTCGGCAATGGCATGCAGAAGCGGCTCGAGCCGGACCCGATTCGATCACTCCCCGCCACGCTGGCAGCCAAGGTGAGCCATGGATGAGCCTTACGAGTCCCCGCCTCGCGCAGCGAACGAGTCTCCGCTGCGCGTCCTGATCGTCGACGACGAGGCGCCGGCCCGGCACCGCTTGCGCGAACTGCTCGACGACTGCGGGGCGGTGCTGCCGCTGGTGGTCGTCGGCGAAGCCCAGAACGGACGCGAGGCGCTCGACATCCTCCACGCCGTCGCGGCCGACCTCGTCCTGACGGACATCCACATGCCGGGGATGGACGGCATCGAGCTGGCCCAGCATTTGCTCAAGTTTCCGCACCCGCCCGTCGTGATCTTCACGACGGCGTTCCACGAACATGCGCTGGCCGCATTCGACGTCAACGCCGTGGACTACCTGGTCAAGCCGGTGCGGGTCCAGCGATTGCTGGCCGCATTGCAGAAGCTGCCGCGTTTGAAGCCCATGACCGCAGAAAAACTCACCCAGCTGCCCGCGTCGGCCCGACGTTTCCTGTCGGTCACCGAGCGCTCGCGCGTGGTCCTCGTCCCGCTCGAGGAGATCGTCTACCTCAAGGCCGAGCTCAAGTACATCACCATCCGGACCGCACAGCGCGAGTACCTGCTGGAGGAGTCGCTGACGAAGCTCGAGCAGGAATTCGGCACGCGCTTCGTCCGGGTGCACCGCAACTGCCTGGTCGCCCGGGATTCCATCCGGGGTTTCGAGCGGCGCGCCAACAACGACGGCGACGCGCACTGGGAAGTGCTGCTCCACGGCATCCCCGAGACCCTTCCCGTCTCGCGGCGGCAGCAATACGTCGTCCGCGAGCTCGGCCGCGAGGTCGTGAACGGCGCAGCGGCCTGACCGCCGCGAGGCGCGCGAGCCGGCGATCCGGCGCCGCAGCCCGGTCGCCCGACCGGGCGCGCCTGTCCCTGGCTGACACCCGCCCATCGAGCCTGCGCCGCACCCGCGGCGCTGGGGTAAACTTCGCGCGGTTTCACTGCCCGCCTTTCGCTGACCCCACCGACCGAAATTCACGATGCGCACGCTGATCTGCGGTTCCCTCGCTTTCGACACCATCATGGTGTTCCCGGACCGCTTCGGGCGGCACATCCTGCCCGAGCAGACGCACATGCTGTCGGTGGCGTTCCAGATCTCCGACATGCGTCGGGAGTGGGGCGGCTGCGCGGGCAACATCGCCTACAACCTGCAGGCGATCGGCGGCAGTCCGGTCGTGATGGGGACGCTCGGCCACGACGGCAGCGCATACCGCGACCGCTTCTCGTCGCTGTCGATCGCGACCGACGGCCTCGCCGTGATCGACGACGCGTACACGGCCCAGGCCTTCATCATCACCGACCTCGACGACAACCAGATCACCGCCTTCCATCCCGGGGCGATGAACTCGTCGCACGTGAATCGCGTCGACGACGTGCTGGACATCGGCCTCGGCATCGTCGCGCCCGACGGCAAGGAAGGCATGCAGGCGCACGCCGCCCAGTTCGCGGCGTCGAAGATCCCGTTCCTGTTCGATCCCGGACAGGGCCTGCCGCTGTTCAGCGGGCCCGAGCTGGCCGAGCTGATCGAGCGCGCGACCTACCTCGCCGTCAACGATTACGAGGCGAAGCTGCTCTCCGAGCGCACCGGCTGGTCGATCGCCGAGATCGCCGAGCGCGTCGATGCGCTGGTCGTCACGCTGGGTGGCGAGGGATCGGTGATCCACGCCGGCGGTGCGACCTACACGATTCCCCCCGTGCGTCCCGAGGCGATCGTCGATCCCACCGGTTGCGGCGACGCCTACCGCGCGGGCCTGCTCTACGGCATCGCGCAAGGCTGGGACTGGCAGGCCACCGGCAACCTCGCCTCGGTCATGGGTGCGCTGAAGATCGCGAGCCGCGGCGGGCAGAATCACCCGGTCGGTCGCGAGCGCGTCGCGGCGCTGCACTATGAGGCTTTCGGCACCCGTCCGTGGTGATCGCAAGGGCGCGGCGGGGCCTGGCACCCGGCTCGCGTTCGCGTTGACCGTCAGGATCATGCGGCGCGTGCAGGCAGTGACTCATCGTCCGAGCCCCGGCCCCTGCCGGGCCACCGGCGTGCCGCACGCGCGGTCCGCACCGTCCTGCACCTGTTCGAAGGCCTCGCGACGACCATCCTCGTGTTCCCGTGGCTGTCGGCGGATTCGCGGCGCCACCGCGTGCGCCACTGGTCCGCGCGCCTGCTGCGGATGCTCAAGGTCGAGATCCGCATGGTCGGCGCGCTGCACGACGGCGGCAACGTGCTGATCGTCGCCAACCACGTGTCCTGGCTTGACATCTTCGTGCTCAACTCGGTGCGGCCGATGCGCTTCGTCGCCAAGTCGGAGCTCGCGCGCTGGCCGCTGCTCGGACGCCTGGTCCGTGACGTCGGCACGCTGTTCGTCGAGCGCGCGCGCCGTCACGACGCGCATCGGGTCACGGTCGAGGCCCACGAGGCGCTCGCCGCGGGCGACGTCGTCGCGGTCTTCCCCGAGGGCACGACCACCGACGGCACGCAGCTGTTGCCGTTCAAGAGCTCGCTGCTGCAGCCGATCGTGAACGCCCAGGGCGCCCTGCAGCCGGTGGCGATGCGCTATCGCGCCCCGGACGGTTCGCTGTCGATGGCGGCGGCGTACGCCGGGGACACGACGTTCCTCGCGTCGTTCTGGCGCATCTGCGGCGAGCGCAGCATCGAAGTCGAACTGATCCTGCCCCCGGCGTTGCCGGCGCAGGGCCGCCATCGCCGCGAGCTTGCGAGCCGCGCCGAGGCCGCGATACGCGAGGCGCTGGGGCTGTAGGCACGCGACGCCGGAAAACCGGGACGCAAAAACCGGGAGGCACCACGTTTTTCCGCTTTCAGTCGGACTGAGGGCCTGAACGAAGGGACCCTTCTCAGTCGCGCGGTTCGGGAACCACCGGCGAGCGGCTGCCGACCTGAAAGACGTGGCCGTCGGGCAGGCGCACCGCCGTCATCGCACCGCCCCACAGGCACCCCGAGTCGATCATCAGCACGTTGGGCAGCAGCGTCAGGCCCAGCGTCGACCAGTGCCCGCAGACGACGCGCGTTCCCGCAGTGCGCCGGTTGTCGTGCGCGTACCACGGCGCGAAGCCCGGGGGCGCGAATGCCGCGCCGCGCTTTTCGCGGAAATCCATCCGGCCTTCCGGCGTGCAGAAGCGCATCCTCGTGAACACGTTGACGATGATCCGCAGCCGGTCATAGCCGTCGAGATCGTCCTCCCAGACGTCGGGATGGTCGCCGTAGAGCGAACGCAGGAAATCCTCGGCGCCGTCGCCGGCGAGCATATCCTCGACTTCGCGCGAGCGCGCCAGCGCGTCCTCGACGCTCCACTGCGGCAGCACGCCGGCGTGGACCATCAGCAGGTTGTCCTCGGCCACCGCGAGCGGACGCCGCGCGAGCCAGTGCAGCAGCGCGTCGCGGTCCGGGGCTTCGAGGATCGCCGCCAGCGTGTCGCTGCGGTGCGGGCGGCGGTGACCCGCGGCGACGGTCAGGAGGTGCAGGTCGTGATTGCCCAGCACCGTCGTCGCGGCAGCGCCGAGCGCCTTCACCTCGCGCAGCACCGCCAGCGAATCGGGGCCGCGGTTGACGAGGTCGCCGACCAGCCATAGGCGATCGCAGGCCGGCGAGAATCCGATCAGCGAAAGCAACTCGCAGAATTCCGCGTGACAGCCCTGGATGTCGCCGATCGCGTAAAGCGCCATGATTCAACCTTGTGCCGAGGGGGTCATTGCCCGCCGAGAAGCGCGTTGCAGCGGGTTATTGTAGCTACAATAACAATGCGTATCACGTTCGATCCGGAGAAACGTGCACGCACGTCGCCGACCGCGGCCTCGATTTCGAGGATGCATTGGTCGCTTCGAGGGAACAACGTCGAGCTCGAGGATACGCGAGACTACGGTGGCGCAGAATCATCGCTCGGCCTGTTGTCGGGCCGACTGTCGTGATCGGTATCGCCCCGGTGCGACGCGCCACGTTTTCAGCATGCGGAAGGCCAACCATCGTGAGAAAGTCCGTCTCGCGCGCTACTTTGAAGTCTGACCTCGCCAAGGTCGACGCCCACGCGATTCGTCCGGACGAGTACAAGGAATTGCCGGAGATTACCGAGGAGGCTCTGGCTCGTGCGGTCGTGAAGAAGGGCGGAAGGCCCCGATCGCGAAATCCGCGCAAGCTGATCTCGATCCGGCTTCCAGTGGACGTCATCGAGCGCTGGAGAGCGACTGGACCGGGTTGGCAGACGCGCATCGCCGAGCGTCTCAGCAAGGTCCGTTGAACAGCCCCGAACGGACGACGGCAGGCGTGGCGCGCCCGTCGTCGAGCCCCTCCCTCAACGCCGCACAGCGCGAGGCCGTACGCCACGACGGCGGGCCCTTGCTCGTGCTCGCGGGCGCCGGCAGCGGCAAGACCCGCGTCATCACCGCCAAGATCGCGCATCTGGTCGCGCGCGGCATCGCGCCCGAGCGCATCGTCGCGATCACGTTCACCAACAAGGCGGCGCGCGAGATGCGCGAGCGCGCGCAGGAGCTGCTGCGCCGCGAAGGCGCCACAGACGCGGCCGGCGCGGTGAAGATCTCCACCTTCCACTCGCTGGGCCTTTCGATCGTGCGCGCCGAGCACCGTGCGCTGGGCCTGCGTTCCGGTTTCTCGATCCTCGATCCGGGCGACCTCGAGTCGATCGTCGGCGAGCTCGCGGCTTCCGCCGACCGCGGTCGCACCCGCGCCATCCAGTGGAAGATCAGCCAGTGGAAGAATGCGCTCCTCACGCCCGAGGAGACGCTGTCCGCCGCCGCCGACGAGGACGAGCGCGTCGCCGCGCGCGCCTACCTGGGCTACGCCGAGGCGCTCAAGGCCTACCAGGCGGTCGATTTCGACGACCTGATCGGGCTGCCTGTCACGCTGCTCGAGCGCGACGCCGCGGCGCGCGAGCGCTGGCAGGCGCGCTGCGCGCATGTATTGATCGACGAATACCAGGACACCAATCCGGCGCAGTACCGGCTGTTCCGCCATCTGGTCGGCACGGCGACGCCCTTCACGGCCGTCGGAGACGACGACCAGGCGATCTACGGCTGGCGCGGTGCCACGCTCGACAACCTCGCCGCCCTGCCGCGCGATTACCCCGAGCTTCGGGTCATCAAGCTCGAGCAGAACTACCGCTCGACGGTACGCATCCTGCGCTGTGCGAACGCGCTGATCGGCAACAATCCCAAGCTCTTCGACAAGCGCCTGTGGACCGAGCTCGCGCACGGCGATCCGCTGCGCGTGACGCCCGCAGCCGACGACGAGGCCGAGGCCGAGCTGGTCGTGCACCGACTGCTCGCGCACAAGTTCGAGCACCGGACGCGCTTTTCCGATTACGCGATCCTCTACCGCGGCAACCACCAGGCGCGGGTGTTCGAGACGGTGCTGCGCACCCAGTCGGTGCCCTACGAGATCTCCGGCGGAACGTCACTGTTCGAGCGCACCGAGATCAAGGACATCGTCGCGTACCTGCGGCTCGTCGCCAACGACGACGACGATCCTGCGTTCCTGCGCGCGATCGCCGTGCCCAAGCGCGGCGTGGGCCAGGCGACGTTGCGGCAGCTGGGCGAGATCGCGGCCGCGCACAAGGTCTCGCTGTTCGCCGCAGTCTTCGAGCCCGAGGCGGCCGCGGCCCTCGGCGCGCGGGCGAAAAGCGCGCTGGCTGAGTTCTGCGCGCTGATCAACGGGCTGCGCCATCGCGCCGAGCGCGAGCCGGCGGGGAGGCTGCTCGCCGACCTGATGCGCGGCATCGGCTACGCCGACTGGCTGACCTCGACGCTGGACCGCAAGGACGCGATCGCCCGCACGCAAAGCGTGGACGACTTCATCGGCTGGCTGTCGCGCAAGGGTGAGGCCGATGGCAAGAACCTGCTCGAGCTCACCCAGATGATCGCGCTGATCACCATGCTCGAAGGCCGTGAGGGCGAAGCGCCCGACGCGGTTCGCCTGTCGACGCTGCACGCGGCCAAGGGCCTCGAGTTTCCGCACGTGTTCCTGGTGGGCCTGGAGGAGGGCATCCTGCCCCACCGCGAGGCGGTCGAGGCGGGGAATGTCGACGAGGAGCGGCGCCTGATGTACGTGGGCCTGACGCGTGCGCAGAGGAGCCTGCAGCTGTCGTACTGCCGCACTCGGAAGAGGGCAGGCGAGAAGGTCGACTGCGCGCCGTCGCGCTTCATCGCCGAGCTGGCACAGGAGGACCTGCGCCACGCTGATCAGCCGCTGTCGGCTGACGAGGCGGCGCAGGCGAAGACGACGGGCAACGCGCGGCTGGCCGCGCTCAAGGCGCTGGTCGCGCGCTGACACGCGTCTTCAGCGGATCGTTCGATTGCCGTGGGGACCCCGGCGCAGTGCGCCGGGATGGTGGGCAGGGGCAGGGCGGGGTGTTACTTCGCTGCCGCCGTCATGTATTCGACGGCCGCCTTGATGTCCGCGTCGGTCAGGCTGGTGTTCCCGCCCTTGGGCGGCATGACACCGGACTTGCCCTGGAACCCGTGGATCGCGTGCTGGAGCAGCGTCGCTTCGCCCTGGGCGATGCGGGGCGCCCAGGCGGCCTTGTCGCCGAACTTCGGCGCGCCCGCGATGCCGGTCGCATGGCAGACGTGGCAGGTGGTATCGAAGACCTTCTTGCCGTCGGCCGGTGCGGCCGAAGCCACGGCGGTGGCCGAAGCGGGTGCCGCAGCGGCGGGCGTTGCCGCGGCGGCCGCCGTTGCGGCCGGCGCCGCGCTCGGGGCCAGTTCCTTGAAGCCCGCACCGGCGAGATTGGCCATGTAGACGACCGCGCGATGGACTTCGTCGTCGGTCAGGTCGGAGTTGCCGCCCTTGGGAGGCATCACACCCGACTTGCCCTGGAATCCGGCGACTGCGTGCTCGAACAGCACCTTCTCGCCCTGCGCGATGCGCGGGCCCCAAGCCGCCTTGTCGCCCGCCTTGGGCGCACCCGCGAGCCCTGCCTCGTGGCAGGTCTTGCACACCTGACCGAAGACCTGCTCGCCGGTCAGGTTGCCCTTCGGACCGCTCGCCTCGGCCATCACGATGCTGCCGACGGGCGTGATCCGCGCGATGACCGCGTCCTCGCTCTCGTGCCCGGCCTGGCTGCCGCTGGTCACCAGCTGTGACAGCAGCGCGATGAGCGCGATCGGAATCGCGAAGGCAAGCACGACGATGATGACGAGTTGCTTGGGGGACTTGATCGGAGATTCGTGCTGGTCGTGTTCCATGGCGGCGGCGGTCGGGAAAAGTGCCGGGCAATCGCGGCGTTTGCGCGCAAGGCGGCGCCCGGTGAGGGCAAAACGCCGCATTATATACGGGCTGTGCCCCACGCCGCGATATAATCTCCCTCACGACGCGCCCGTAGCTCAGTTGGATAGAGTATTGGTTTCCGAAGCCAAGGGTCACAGGTTCGAATCCTGTCGGGCGCGCCATCTTCCGCAGTGGAAGGGGATTTGCCCCTTTCGCCAAGGCGAGAGGCGCACCGGGATAAAACGGGGTTGGCTATACGCTGCTTTCAGAGCTTGGAAGCAGGCAATGGCCTTCAAAGTCCGCCCCCGCTGGAACGGCAAGTTCCAGGCGACCGTCGAAGCCCCCGGGTTCCCCCCGGTGAGTGGCACGTTCCCCGATGAGGGTTCGGCACGCTCGTGGGCCATCGCTACGCACACCACGGTGCTCTCTGGCGGCTTCCTGCCGCTCAAGCCCAAGGCGCGCGCCTTGGTCAAGGTCGTCCTCGCCGAGTACGAGAAATGCGAACTCCCGGCGCAAGCCAGCGAGATGTCGAGCCGCTCGCGCATCAAGACCCTCACCCGCCTGCTCGGCGACCTCACCCTTGCCGACCTCACGGTCGAGGCGCTCGAGGCGTTCAAATGCATCCGGATGGGAAGCGCGCACGGGCCGGCAAGGGGTGGTAAGCAGGACCACGCCACGCGAGACCCGCTACCGACTCAAAGGCCGGGCCAAACGCCTGGTCGAAGCCGGGGAGAAGGAGAAAGCGACCGTCTCCAGCCAGAGCTGCCGGCATGAGGTGATGCTGCTGCAGCGCGCCGTGCGCTGGTGGTCGTACAAGCACGGGCTTGCCCTGGAGAAGCGGGGTCATCCTCTGTTTGACGTGAAACTTCCCGCGAAATCCTTGGCGCGCGAGCGTCGGTTCGAGGCCGGCGAGGAGGCACGGCTATTTGCGGCCATCGACGACGACAAGACCCTGCTTGGCCGAGCAGTCACGTTACTGCTCGAGTCCGGGATGCGGCGCAGCGAGCTGGCAGGAGCCGCGCGCTGGGAGAACCTGGTCATCGACGACGACTATGCGGTGCTTTGGCTGCCCGAAACCAAGCATCCGGACCCGACCGTCGCGAACGGACGCTTCGTTGCCCTCTCGCCCCGCGCAGTGGCTGTTCTGCGCGAACTGGGCATCAAGCAGGAGGGACTCATCCTTCCGATCAAACCTGATAGCCTGACTCAGAGCTTCGGGCGGGCACGCGAGAGAGCGGGTATCAAGGGCCTCCGGCTGCAGGACACACGCCGCGAGGCGGCCTCGCGTAAGGCCGAGGAAGGCTGGTCCTTGCCGATGACTCAGGCGTTCACTGGGCACAAAGACCCGAGGGTCCTCGCCGGAGTCTATTTACGCTTGCGCGCAACGATGTTGTCGCGACGCATGCACGGGACGCGTCCGACCGAAGGGGCGTCCCCAGATGCGTGGGATTAGTGGTTCAATGAACACGAGGAGACCCTTCATCTTCGTGTCCGACGAACAGTCCTTTCTGGCGCGCTACGTCGAAG
This sequence comes from uncultured Pseudomonadota bacterium, assembly GCA_963816415.1. Lineage (GTDB taxonomy): Bacteria > Pseudomonadota > Gammaproteobacteria > Burkholderiales > Casimicrobiaceae > VBCG01. The sequence continues at coordinate 121,930 of CAWFKR010000016.1, read as the reverse complement.
ACTTCCTGGTCAGGCGCGCGCAAGGGCTCACCGGCGAGCGACTCCCACTCAACCCTATCGACGTCCTGATTGACCGCTGGCACCGTGAGCGTGCGGCGCAATTCGGCATACCGGCAAACTATTCAGCGGCCTCGATTCGGTAAACGGTCGGAGATCGTCCGGGAGCCGCGGCACGCCAGTGAAAGCACACCCACATGTGCGCCACCGCGTGCAGTCACGTCGGCGCGGGGGTCTACTTCGCGTGCTGCCGAGCGAGGCACTCGACGAGCACATCGAGGGTGAGCCCATCGAACACGGTCAGGTGCTTGTCCACCCACGTGCCGATGTTCGGCCACTCGCGCGGCGGGTGGTGCGCGTCCCAGGCCGTGCGCGCGGCATGGAACAGTGCGCGCTTCTGCTGCCGGATGCCATGGAAGCCCGGCATCTTGCGCACGCTGTCGAGGAACTGGTCGAGGCGCGCGATGTTGTCGGTCAGGAGCTTCTTCTCGTCGGGCCCGACGCGCATCCTGCCCTTGCGCTTGCTGGCATATACGAGTGCACGTTCAAGCTCGGCATAGTAGGCATCCGCCATCAGCCAGGTCCAGCGCCTACCCCCGCCCGCCTGCCGGGTGCGTTGATAGTGCTCGAGTTCATACTGCGGCGCCCACTCGCCGTGATGGTTGACGCGGCGCCAGGGCAGTCGTGCCTGCCAGGTGTCGATGAGCTCTTCACGTTCATGCACCAAGCCCGTGCCTGAGGTGGCGACCAGCCACCACAGAATGGCATCGGTCCGGTCGTCGGGATACATCAGCAGGCGCGCCACCGCGTGTCCCTTGCCGCGCGCATAGTCGCGCGCGCCCCGGGTCGCGTCGGCGCGGTACAGCTCGGCGAACTTGTCGGCCAATGCCAGCGCCTTGTCGCGCGCGACCAGGCCCCAGGTCCCGTAGCGGTAGCCGCGCTGCACGAGCTCCAGCAACTCGCGCATGGTCGCGGTCTTGGTGACCGGTATCTGCACGTACGACGTGCCGACCGGGAACAGCCGTGGGCGGTTGAACATGCATGCACTCCTGTGCGGTAAGTGATGCCTCGTGTAGGAACCTGTCGGCAGCGGGGTACACGCATGCCGCCAGCGTGCTTTCAACCTCGGCATGGGCGCATCAAAGAAGAGTCCAACGCCAGCCGGGACCCCCGGCGGGCGCGCGCGCTATACGAAGGAGGTACAACCCTACTGAGGAGACTCGACCGGGTGCGCAGCCACCCCCAGCTCGTTCCGACGGGCCCGGGGTGTGCCACCACCCCGACGCCTGAGCCATACACGTCCAGAACCTGCGCCAACAGGTTCCTGTGCAAGCCGTCGCTGGATTGCGCTTAGCAGCGCTCGTCCAGTGACTCCGGGCGCTTCACGGCTTACCCCCGTGATTCGACCCGCTCCGAGCCATGCGAATAGTGGGTGACACGGAAACGGTCGGACCTCCCCCGAGGAGGTCCAACCTGTCGTGCGCGAAATCCCGTGACGTCGGAGTACTAACCGACATAGCCGGGACGACGGGCGGCGCGAAAGCGTCGAACGTCTGCCGTGGATGTGGGCTGCACGCATCCTCCGCGAGGAGGGTGAGCCTGCGAGGAGAAATCTGGAGCAGGCGGTACCGAGCGGCGCAAGCTGCCCGGATCGCAGACAACTTAAGCATCTAACGGGGCCCGGGCGACGAACCTGGTGGGCCCTGCACGGAGTCATTGCAAGCCAAGTGGCCACCCCTCCAGTGGGTGGTCGGTCAATGGGGTGCAGTCGCACCCGTGGTGGCCCGCAGTACGGCCATCATCCGGAAGCACTGAGCCGAGTAAGGGAGGTCTTTATGGGCTCTTCTCCCCCCCAAATCCGGGTCCCCACGGGGATCTTGAAAGCCGTTAGCGGCTAGGCTCAGTTGTGAGGCGCAGCGTGCAATGACGTAGTAGCAAGCGACTAACGTGGGACCGTCTCTACGCGGTCCGGGCTGGCACCCGGACCAGAAAGCGGAGCCGTTAAGAAAACGCGGCTAGAGAGACGAGGAGCGCACGTAAGTAGACGACGAAATCTTCCCTGCTGCATGACCGTGGTGGGGAGTGAGACGGATGGGGCCTGGCAATTGGGCCGAGTCGAAAGCGGGCAGCGAGCAGTGACGTGTCGGTTCCAATCGGAACCCTTGAGGCGGCCCGCTGGCAGCGCGTGGTGGCGCGCAGCGGGCAGAGGAGGGCGTGCGAGGTGGCACTCGCCGCCGCATCTATTACCTAGGAGAAGCTATGACTTGATTGGAGCAGGGGGCGGGCAACCGCCCGCCCCCTTTGCCCTTCCGGCATCAGGCACAGACCGGTGGGATCTCGGTCAAGTCGGGCGGGGCCACGATAGGGTGGCCCCGCCTTCCTTTGCACAACGCAGTCCGACGGTGATGAGCACCAACTCCTCTATGCCCGCTTGCGACCCACAAGAGTCACTCATCCCGTGACCTTCGCTACCCAGAAGCAGCCGGTCACACCGTCGGAATGCGCTGCATGAAGTCAGGACAACAGCCATTCGATATCTGCGCCAAGCTCACGCACAACGCTCGAAGGCACCCCGACTGATCACGGTCGACGGCAAGGTCGTGGAGTTCGGCGGTCATGCCGCGGCCCAGAAGGCTGCCCGCGCGTACATGCGCTCCGCCGGGACTCGGCTGATGAGCCGGCCACCACCTACGTCAAGGCGGAGAAGGCGGTTCTGGAAGGACTGGGCGCCGAGGCGCGCGCTCGGGTGCACTTCGGACACCACGGGAGCAACGGGATCCTGCAGCAGCCCCCTCGCCAGGCGCACGCCGCGTGCCGATTACTGTGACATCATGTCTCTCACGGTTTCCCTCTATCCCTCGTCCTATCCTTTGCCATGAGCTCGCCGCATTCCGATTCCAGGGTCGCCGCGCTCAGGTGGGCGCTCGACTCGAGTCCGCACCTGGTCTACGCCGCCGGCGCCGACGGCCGCATCGTCTACGTCAATGCCGCAGGCCGAGCGCGATGGGGCGAAGCGGCCACGGTGGGCGCGCTCGGCCGCCGGCCTCTTCGCTGGCGAGACGCGCGGGCACCTCGCCGCCTTTTCGGCGCAGGTCCTCGCCAGTGGAGAGGCCGCCACCTTTGACTCCGGCGAGCACGGTGCAAGCGACGTGCGGGCGTGGGCGACCTACACGGTTTCGCCGCTGCGCGAGGGCGACGCCATCACCGGCTATCTCTGCATCGCCGCCGACACCACGGCGCTCAAGCGCGCCGAGATCCGCCTCCGGCGCAGCGAACAGCTGATGGTCGATACCCAGGGCGTGGCGCACCTGGGCACGTGGGAATGGGACGTCCGCGAGCCGACCGCCGAGTGGTCGGACGAGCTCTACCGGATCTACGGGCTGACGCGCGCGAACTACATCCCAAGCTACGACGCCTACCTCGCCATGGTGCACCCGGACGATCGGCAGCGGGTGATCGACGCGACCAACCGGGTCTTCCACGAGCACGTGCCTTACTCGCACGACGAGCGGATCTTTCGCCCCGATGGATCGCTGCGTTACCTGCACACGTGGGCGCATCCCGTGCTCGACGACGACGGCGCCCTCACGCGCCTCGTCGGCGTCTGTCAGGACATCACCGACCAGAAGCTCGCCGAGGAGGAAGTGCGGCAGCTCAACGCCGCGCTCGAACTCCGCGTGGCCGAGCGCACCCGCACCATCGAAGCTTCGTTGCATGACGTCGAGGCCTTCAACGCCACCGTGAGCCACGACCTGCGGGCGCCCCTCTCGGTGATCTCGCTGAGCTGCGAGCTCATCTCGACCAGGGCGGGCGACGATCTGCCGCAGCCCGTCGTGGACAGCGTGGCCCGCATCCGGCGCTCGGTGTCGTACATGACCCAGCTCGTCAACGACTTGCTGGCGCTTGCGCAGGTGGGCAATGCGCCCTTCGAACGCGCCGAGATCGACCTGTCGCAGCTGTGCGAGGAGATCGTGGCGAATCTGCGTCTCGCGTCCCCGGAACGCCATCTGACGGTCGAGGTCGCGCCCGGCCTGCGCTGCAATGTCGATGCCAGCCTGATGCGCGCCGCCATGGAAAACCTGATCGCCAACGCGTGGAAATACTCGGCGCGGGTTGCGCACGCACGCATCGAGATCGGCACGGTGGCCGTCGAGGGGCGAGACGTCTTCTTCGTGCGCGATAACGGCGTCGGCTTCGACATGACACAGGCGCATCGCCTCTTTGCGCCGTTCCAGCGGCTTCACGCGTCGAACGAGTTCGACGGCACAGGCGTGGGCCTCGCCGCAGTGCAACGCATCATCGAGCGCCACGGCGGCCACATCTGGGCCGAGGGCGCGACGGGGCACGGCGCCACGTTCTTCTTCACGATGCCGTAGCGGCGCGGCCGGCGCAGCCTCGGCCAGTTGCGCTGCCCACGCAGTTGTTCAAGTCTCCTCTGCCCCATCTTCTTGCGGCCGGTTGGCCCATGCGCCACGCCGCGCGCTCGGGTGCACTTCGGACACCACGGCAGCAAGTAGCTGGCGCGGGGCAGCTTGAACCGCAAGTCGCCGCCCTCCGTGGGCGGCGTCGACGATCCAACAGCTCAAGGAGTACATGCGGGGCTAGTTAGGTGCCAGGTAGCTGACCGTGGCGAGCGGCAGGAACTGGCCGCACTCGGTCTAATCGTCGAGCGTGGCAGTCCGACCCGTTGCTGACATCAGAGGAAGCCGGAAGCGACCGTTCCAAAGGGCGTCAGCGGAGCGATGTGGCGGCGCTGGTGCGAGTCGTCCTCAGCATGAAGGAGGACCGCCTCGGCGGAGATGACCCACCGGCGAACTATAAATCCGCCGGTTTCTCCCGCTGGATGCTTTGCTAGTCGCCGAATCTGTCGAGTTTATTTACACAGCATGGTCGTTCGCTGGGCGCCGTTCCGCTAGGGCATTGTTTTAATACTCGTTCGCGTTCTCGGCACGAGATTTGCCCTCCGGAGAAGCTGCAAGATCAGGACATTAGGTCGTCGTGAAGGCGATCCCGCGTCGATAGTCGCAGCGAATGGAGAACCAAAATGCGATTCATAGCGTGTCTGATGATGGCCATTTCTTTGGTTTGGATTCCGGCCGCCCGCGCTGCCCTCCTGTGGAACTATTCGTATTCAGGGAGCGGCGTGTCGGGAAGCGGTTACATGACAACGTCCAACACACCTAGCGGGGGCGCATATTCGATAACGGGTGTTAGCGGAAACCTAGGGGCGCTCCCCGTAGAGTCCCTTCTTGCAGCCGGTTCATACCCCGCAAGTGGCGGGGGCGTTCTCATCAGCGACAACTTGCTTTATCCCACCTCGCCCATGCTTGGCCTTGGGGGCTTTACGTTGGCTGCCGGAGCCGACTTGTACAACGTCTACAACACAGGCGGTCAGTACTATCAGCTTGCTGGGGCGGACTGCAGCGCGAGCACTTGCGGTTTGCCGGGACACCTCGGTACGCCGATCGCATTTGCGGCGACCCTGGTTCCATCAATAGACTGGCAATTCTCGTACTCGGGGCCGGGAATATCCGCCAGTGGAATTCTGACGACCCTGGCGACGCAAGTGAGCGGGCATTACGAGATTGTCGGTTTGAGCGGCACGCGCAACGGCAGCGCCATGAACTCGCTGTTGCCTGCGGGGACATATCTCGCTAGCGGCGGGGGCCTTCTCATCAGCGACAATTTGCTCTTCCCCGCCGATCCGTATCTCGACTTCTACGGATTCACTTTCCATGCGGGGACCGACAGGTACAACGTCTATTACTACAGCTCGAACGGCCAGTACTACGATCTGGCTGGCGCAGACTGTTCGGCTGCTAATTGCGGCGATCCGAACCATCTTGGCACGCCGATCACTTTCGCGGTCTCGAGGGTCCCCGAACCCGCGACCCTCGCCCTTCTTGGCCTCGGCCTCGCCGGTCTAGCCGCCTCGCGTCGGCGCAGGCAGTAAGAGTCGGTCTCCTACGACAGCCCCGCTTCGGTGGGGTCTGTTGTTACTTTGAACGAGTCAATCGAATCAGGGCGCGAGACCCGCAGAGGTACAGAGAATCAGAACTTTGACGCGTCCCTCTCGACCTTGATCTCGCGCCGCTGAGTACCTAGTGGCGTCGTGGTCGGTCGCCCCGACGTCCCCCCGCTACTGAAAGCGGGGGGACGTCGAGACTGCCCGAAACCTGGTCAGCATTGTTTGAGAACTCACACACGTCACCATTCGGGCATTAGGGCGCGCCAAGCCAGTTCTAGTACCTGCGTCGAAATGGCGCCGCACGCCGCGCATTCCGCCGTCAATTCGGCGACCGCCGCCCGGCTGTCCATCAGAAGGAAGAAGGCTCCCGCGTCCATCGACGCATCGTGGCGCCCAGCGGTTGAACTGGGAACCTGTCAGAAGTGACGGGGCACGAGCGAGCGCGGTGGTGGAGAAGAGCGAAATCGAGCCGGGCGCTACCCCCGCGCTACCCCGACCGGAAATGAAAACGGCTTGCGCGAACGCCAGCCATTGATTTGATTGGTGGCCAAGGGCGGAATTGAACCACCGACACAAGGATTTTCAGTCCGCGCGGTCGACGCCTTCGTCGACAAGCTTGACCTGATCGAACTGGGCTTTGCGGGGGCGCAGGCAGCGGCCACTGGTCGGCCGGCGTATCACCCGGCGACGCTGCTCAAGATCTACATCAATGACCTCTTGACCATCGTTCCCGCTGCGCTAACAATTGCACCCGATGCTCCTGGGTTGATGCGCTAGCGGCGCTTCTGGCCCCGCACCTTCGCTGATTTCGTTTCAGCATGCTGAAAATGGCTGTCTAAGCCGAGCATCAACGGTCCTCCTGCAGTACCCGTCGGCAACGAAGGCGACCGGCGGCACTGGTGCTAACGCGCTGGGTGTCGCCGTGGCTCGTCCTCGACTGCCTGTGTGTCACCTGCGCGCTGGCGTAACTCAACGCCAATGAAACAGGTGATACATGCCAACGCGTGAATCTTCCTCGAGTCGAGTAAAGCGCACACTCAAGACTTGCTGTCGTTGTAGGGACAGTCTGCAGCGAAGTGAGTTCCATCGGAACGTGACTGCAAAAGATGGATTGCAAACCATGTGCAGGGCGTGCAAGCGCTTTGACACACGAAATCGCCGTAGGGCGAATCTTCAACAAAGCCGAGCCGCGTGCAAGAAGTATTACAAGAAGCACCGTACGAAGGAGCTTGAAAGAGCCGCAAGGTATCGCGCAGCATCACCTGATAAGGTGCGAGCGGCATGCAAATCTTGGAGACAGCGACATCGTGAAAAAATGCGGGAACTGAAGCGAAAGACATACCACCGCGACGTCGAACGCGCTCGTCAACTGAAGCGACGCGACTATGCGAAGCACACTCGCAAGCGCTTGGAGGCACAGCGCGAGTATAGGCGGCGCAATCGCGAAAGCGTACTCGAGCAGGCGCGTCGATACGCGCTAGCGCATCCGGATGTTCTGAGGAGGGCGAAAGCAAAATGGAAGCGCCGGAACCCTGATGCGGTGGCGGCGGACCGCGCGTGTCGTCGTGCTGCGGAAATGCGAGCCATGCCGCCTTGGCAGCGTCGAAAGGACTTCATTCCCATTCACGCACTGGCCAGGCGAATGTCAAAAGGCGGCGGCATCCCGCACGTTGTCGACCATTTCATTCCGCTCCGACACAAAGCTGTTTGCGGACTTCATGTGCCGTGGAACCTACGCGTAATCCCGGCATCGGACAACCTCCGTAAGAGCAATCGCTTTAGCACGGACGAGTCCGTGCAGACGTGGCTCGCCGGGGTAACGCTGGAAAACCCCAGATCGGTAGTTATTCGTGGCCTGGTGAGCGGTCGTGGTAGGACTACGAAAAGCGACCGTTTTGGCTGGACTTTGAATTAGAGAGGAAACGGGCTGTAGCGCATGGCGCTGCAGCCCGAGGCATACGTGACTCATGCATCTGAGTGCGCCGCTTCGACCTCTTGGCGACCTGATTGACCTAGTCTGCCGGCGTGGTTACTGCTTCAGGCGGGTCGGCAGAATTCTCCCGGCCGCGAGAGCGACCGCGAACCTCGATGCCATCCGGCACAGCGCGCGACCAACCATCGAAGTGCGTGGCTTCAGGTGATCGGTCAGCGCGTCGCCCCGGAGTTGCGCTAGGAAGCCTGGACCGAGAGGGCGTTCACGACGTTTTTGACGCCCGGCGTCGCCATCGCGATCCGCTGTGCGCGCGAACGAAGGTTCTTGTTGGCCACGCTGCCGCTCAGGGTCACGGTCGCATTGGTGGTCGCGACCGTGATCGGCTGCGACTCGAGCGTCGGCTCGGCCTTGATCGCCGCTTCGACCTCGGACGAGATCGTGGCGTCGTCGGTGCCGGTGGTGTCGGCCTTGGCGGCCGGCGAGCTGGGCACTTGGCTTACGCTGGCGTCCGGCGCTCCCGCCGCCGGCATGGCGGTGCTGTCCGGTGCCGGCGCCGAGTCGGACGAAGGCGTGGACGACGGAGCTGTGGACGAGCTGTCCGCGCTGTTTGTGGTCCCCATGTCCGACGACGCGGACGACGTGGCCTTGGACGGGCTGTTCGCGGCCGCCATGTCGGACGACAGGGCCGCCGGCGGGGTGGTCGCCGCCGATTTCGACGTGTCCGACGTCTGTCCGCAGCCGGCCAACGCGGTTGCGAGACCCGCCGCGGCTACGCATGCCACTGATTGCAGCTTCATGTGATCCTCCACGATGGGTGAGTACGACACCGTCAAGCTGCGCCTTGCGCGGCGCGCCGTCGGCCGGACGGCGGCGCAACTGCCTGTGGTCGATCCATTTCGTGCGCTGTCGGAGCATCGCCTACAGCGGCGAAAGGCGGCGCGTGACAGGGAAGAGGTGACGAGGTAACGGACAAAGCTTCGTGCGCGAGGTCACAGTGCCGGGTGCCATGCCTCCGGTTCAGTTCCAAGCAGATGTACCGCCGCAAGATCGCGGCGAAAAGATTGCTGAATTGGCTCGGGGCCTCGGTGCTCAGCCTAGCGAGCCCAATCACCAGCGGGATCCCGCGATCCGAAATGGAGCGAGCGTGATGGATGACTCGTGTCGTCTCGTTCTCTCCCGCGAGTCGGTTCGTAAATGCCGACGCCTTCATGTCGTTGCGGACCGGGTTGGAACGAATGCCATTCCAACGAAGAGCCACTCCCCTGCCACCAGGAGCGTTGTGTTGGAACGTTCGAGGGTCCGGCTCATGGTCGGGCTCGCGACAAAGCGGGCAATGCCGTCCTGATCGGTCAGTACGTCCCACGCCTTCCACGGCGAGGTCCGGACGAGCCGGTTCGAACCGACGACGATCATCGCCCCATGGCAACGGACGACGACGGCGATGTCCGGTGACTTGGGCGACGCCGCGGCTGCGGCCGGCGATTGCGGCGAAGCCATGACGGCGAACAGCAACGAGCCGCCGGGGCCGCCGCGCCAGGGCCGGCGCCGGCAGAACCCCAACCAATGCGCGCAGCAGCGAGCGCCTGCTACAGCTCGCGGTCGAGCGGCAGCAGCGAAAGCAGGTCGACCTCCATCCGTTGCCAGGCGCTGTCTGCGGGCTCCATTTCGTACTCCACGGGCTTGCCCCGCTCCTCGGTGCGCCAGACCAGGCGCGACAAGCCTCCCGCGGGCTCAGCGCGCAGCGCCAGCTGGTAGCTGTCGGCGAGTGACGCGATGGCTTCGAAGCGCGCCGCAGCCTCCCGCGCCAGCTCCGGACTGTCGATGATCAGTCCGATCTCGGTGTTGATGTGGCGCGAGCGCTCGTCGAAGTTCATCGACCCTACATACAGTCGCTTACGGTCGAAGACGAACAGCTTTGCGTGCAACGCGTAGTTGCCGTAGCGAGCATCCGCCCTAGTCTCGCCGCTGCCGTGGGCGCTCCCCAGTTGCGTCCGGACTTCGGAAAGCTCCACCCCGTCCTCGAGCAGTGGGCGGCGGTAGTGCATGTACCCGGCTTGGGCGATCAACTCAGGCGTCGATTCGAGCGAGTTGGTCAGGACGCGGATGTGCACTCCGCGCTTCCGGAGATCGGCGAGCAGCCGCATTCCCGCGGCGCCAGGAACGAAGAAGGGGGTGACGATCAACAGTTCCGACTGGACCGATCTCGCCGCGTCGGCCACGGCGCCGTGCATCAGGCTGCCTCCCATCTCGCCGCGTTCGACGCGCCTCTTGTCTGGGCTGTCGCAGATGACCTCGGCATGCGCCCAGACGAGTGGCAGCCGGCCCGAGAGCATGCCGGCGAGCGGCTCTCCGGCTGCAATACGGCGCGCGTAGGCGACCCCGTCCGCCTTCAACGCCTTGCGGTGCTCGTCCAGGGTGGCGCGATAGGCGGTCAGGGCGGCAGCAGTCGGCTTGTCGCGCTGCAGTGCCGCAATCGGGATGGCGAGTTCGCTGCTCCAGTACTCGTCGAATGACTGCGATAGCTCCTTGACGACGGGACCAGCGGCGAAGACATCGTCATCGCCGAATTGCGAGTCCGGATCGACCTGGAAGTACCGGTCGCCGATATTGCGGCCGCCGACCAGCGCGATCGCGTTGTCGACGACCATCAACTTGTTGTGCATCCGGTAGTCGAGTCTCGATGCGTCGAACGCGAAATCGAGGTCCCGGAACAGCGGAACGCGCCCTCGATATGTGAAGGGGTTGAAGATCCGGATGTGGATGTTCGGATGTGCGCTCAACGCTGCGAGCCGATCATCGACATCATGGGTTTCGGCATCGTCGACCAGCAGCCGCACCCGCACCCCGCGATCGGCGGCGCGCAACAGCTCATCGGCCAGCAGCTGCCCGGTCTCATCCTGACGGAAGATGAAGTACTCGAGATCGAGGGTCCGTGTCGCTTCATCGATCATCTGCGCCCGGACCAGGAAGCCGTCCACGCCAACGGAAAGCAGGCGAAACCCCGAATTGCCATCGTGGCCGCGCGCGGCGTTCGCGAATTGACGCCCGAGCCGCGTCTGGTCCGGATTGGCGAGTGCCGAGGAGGATGCCCTTGGGTAGTCCACCCCAGGAGGAAGCGAAGCACATCCGGCCGCGATCAGTGCGGACAGAGCGAAAGCAACGACACGCAGGACACGGACGAACGGGGGCATATTTGGGTGCTCATCGTAGCGCGCGGCATCCTTCGGTCAGACCCACGCCAGGGCACCTCGATGTCACATTGGAGCAACAGCGCCCTGCGCCGTTCGGAGAGGAGCTTCGCAGGCCCCCCGCCATCCGCGATGAGGCGGGGGGTGCGATACGCACGGCAGCGCATGGCGGCAGGCAGCTCTCGCCGCCGCCTCCGACAGCTGCGCCGTCAGCGGTCCTTCTCCACCCTCAGGTGGCTCGAAACCGACTTCACTCCTTCCGTGTTGCGCGCGATGGTGACGGCCTTGTTCGCTTCCTCTGGACTCTCCACCGTGCCGCTCAACGAGACGACGCCATTGGCGTCCGTATCGACCCTGATGTTCTTGAGGCTGTCGAGGTGCTCCGCTGCCATCTCCGCCTTGATCTTCGTCGTGATGACCGAGTCCTTGACGAAGGCGGTCGGATGCCCGCGGTCCATCTCCGAATCCGCAGCATGGGCGGAAATGGGCCCCAAGGCTGCGCCAATTACGAAACATGCTGTCGCGAACTTGTGCGTCATGATCATCACCTCCCGATGTTGAGACTGCGGTTCGAATCGTAGCGCTCCACTGTGCGCTGAGGCGTCGGTGATGACCGCATCTCCGTGTAGGCCGGCTGGCCGACCATATGTAGGTACCGGTGCCGATTGCGCAGTGGCAAGGCCACCGTAAAGGCGCGACCTGCAGGTTATCGCGACATCTCACGGACCGCGGCGCCGCTAGGCGCTCGTCTCGCGACCGGTGCCGTCAACGACGACCGCGTCGACATGTCGCGACCGGGTCGAGGAGCCCGCACACGCTCGCGCAGCATCCTCACCCGAGGGCACTACTCGAACGCAGGCGCCTTCTTGGTGGCTCGAGCGACACCGTCGGGCATCCGATCCACCCGCCATGACCCCGAAGGAGGACGGCTCGCTTCTAAGCATCACCGACTTGAGCGAGCATGCCTGTAGGACGCAGCGGACACTGCGATTGGACAACGTCCGATCGCGCGCGATAACCATCGGGGGTAGGGTTGGCGCAGGCTACGGCGATACAGTAAGGAAGCGACCTCGCTGATGCCCAATCGGAAGTGATACGTCTGGGGAGGAACATCATGCTGTATTACTCGCTCGTATTCTTTGTAATCGCCGTCATTGCCGCGGTCTTCGGGTTCGGCGGCATTGCCGCGGGTGCCGTGGAAATCGCGAAGATTCTGTTCTTCATATTCCTGGTGCTCTTCGTCGTATCGTTCGCGATCGGATTGCTGCGTCGAGGTCCGTAATCGCCGAGCCAGAAGCAAGAGGTCCGCGTGCGCCTCACTGCGCTCGAACTGGCCTGCGTCATTGCCATCGGGGTAGCAGCACTGCGCGCGCCGTCGGAGGACGGCGCTGCACGGCGCGCGGGCACCGCGGCTTCGCCGGTCGCGTGTCGAGAAGGCGTCATCGCGCCCGGGTCGTCACCTTGCCGGCGTTGGGGCTCGGGCCCGACCGTAAAGAGTCGCCGTGCGTGCGCAAGGCGGACGAGTTCGCCAGAGCACTTGGCCATATCGCCGCACCGTCGGCGCCGGGCGATCTCGACGAGCACGCGGGCGACGTAGCGAAGGACTGGCCCATCGCGACCATATGCCACGTCGGCACATGAACGGCGCGGCGCGGGTCTCAGCACTACAGCCGCCCGACCGGCGTGCGGGCCGTCTTACGTAACCTTGGACGGTTCGCCGACAGCCTCGAATGACGCCGTGCCTTACGGTATATGCGTGCCGTCCGCCAATCTGGAGATCGGAGGAAATGTATGGTGACCCCTTTGAGAGAAGCGCTGGGGATCGTCGCGTTCGCCGTCGCTACGACTGCCGCGGCGCAGGTGACGTTCTATTCGCGCCCTGACTTCCATGGTCGACAATTCAGTACTGACCACACAGTTCGAAACATGGATTGGGTCAGCTTCAACGACCGCGCATCTTCGGTCGTGGTCGATCGTGGAAACTGGCAGATTTGCGAGGACGCCGACTTCGGCGGGCGCTGTGTCGTTCTGGAGCCAGGCGAGTACCCCTCACTCACGAATGTAGGCTTGGAGAACGAAATCTCGTCCGTGCGCCCGGTAGAAGCGCAGTATGGCCACGACGATCACCGAGACGGTCGCCCGTATGTCGCAGAAGGATACGACAGCCATCGCCGCCCGGATCAGCAGTTTTTCGAGGCGCCCGTGACGTCGGTTCATGCGGTGGTGGGGCCCCCGGAGCGGCGCTGCTGGGTTGAGCGGCGCGAAATCCAGGGCGATGCTAGCGTGCCTGGCGCGATTGCGGGTGCCGTCATCGGCGGCATTCTGGGTCACCAAATCGGTAGCGGTACGGGACGGGACGTCGCGACCGCGGGCGGCGCAGTCGCTGGTGCGGCCATTGGCGCCAACGTGGGACACGGCGAGGACAGCACCTATAGCCGCGACGTCAAGCGTTGCACGGAAGTCACGCACTATGATCATCCGGACTGGTGGGATGTGACATATGCGTTTCGCGGTCAGGTGCACCATGTGCAGATGACGTCGCCACCGGGACCGACAATTACGGTCGATCGCGAGGGCGACCCCCGAGGCTAGTGTCCATCGCGGTGTCGAGCGACTGGCCGCGTGAACACGGGCGCGAGCCGCCCGAACGCCAGCGCTAACACGCCCGCAGCGAGGCCCGCGATGTATTGCTGCTGCCGCTCGCCAGAACCCGAGATGATCGCGTCGAGGAGGCCGATGCGGCAGGTCGAGATCGTGCTGACACTCTGTCGGTCTGGCTGCACGGCAGGTCGCCGGGTTCGTCCAGGATTGCCAGGTCAGCGTGCGCCTGCCGATGCGCCAGCTGGTCTTGCGTGCCGTACGTCTTCTCCAGCGCCAATGCGTTCCCCAGCTCGATCATCGGACAGAAGCGGTCCCCCGGCGATGATGCCCGAGCGCCTCGAAGCCGAGTGCCATCGCCAAGTGGATCCTGGCGGCCGGCCTCGGGGAACCCGACTTGCACTACGTTGTGCGCCTGCTCGAGGAATTCACAGCGGGGCAGTTGGAATTCCCATTCGTGATGCGCGGCGAGGGGATTCCCGTCTTCGCAACGGCGTTACCGAGTCACGTTTGCATCGCCTCGCACTCCATCGCGTCCTCGGCCATCAGGCTGTCGGCGTCGCGATAGATCGAGGCGACGGCAAGTACGCGGCCATTGAGACGTTGCCATACAGGTTTCCCGCTTGGAAGCTTGCAAACTGCGCGTCCGTAAGCTTTGCGCCGGGGGGGGGCCGCATAGGTGTCCCCGTTCTTCGTGAGCGGAACGATCGCAGGTCCACTCTTGCCCCGCGCCCCTTCGTGGATGGGCATCGCCGTCCCGGCAGTCCCGTTGCTCGTCATGCTTCCGCTGACCGTTCTGTCGGCGCCGTTCGTCGATAGTCGTCCCGGCGCCGGCCCCGGCACTCGTGACCGGTGGCGCTCCTGATCGCCGGCCAGCCTCACCCCAATATCGGCTGCGCCGGATCCTATTTCTTCGCTCGTCGCTTGCCCTCTTCTTCGGCCGCAAACATCGCTTGCCGTTCGGCCTCGGTAGTTGGTGCAGCTGCGCGCGCCGCTCCCGGAACCTTCCCCGATGCGACGAATTTGTGTTCAGCTGCGTTGAACTCGCGTGCAGCCTCGTAGTTACCCTCGCCCTGGACGCCGTCTTTGCTCGCCGAAGCGGGCTTCGAGTCACCTTTGGGTCGATGCGTGGTAATTGCGCCGCTTGCCGAGCGAGTATTGGCGAAATGCTTGTTGGGTGTGCGAATCATGAGTGTCTCCAGGGTCATCGAAGGGTTTGGGCCGGGTGTCGAACGCCGTGTGCCTGCAGCCGCGGGGCCTGCATGAGCCTCCGGCAATGATCAGGACTCGCAACTCGCGCAACTGCAATACATGACGAGTAGCCGCTGCAGGCTTATGGCAGTTGTTCGACGCGCCACCCACAAGCGGGAGCGTGAAACTATGCGCGGTGATCGTTTGGCAATCTGTGCGTTGGCGCACATGGCGCAATACGCCATATCGGCGCATGGTCAAAGCGCGCCCTCTTGACCAGGCGCGAACGATCGAGGGAGCGTGAGCAGCCCTGTCCGCAAGAATGATGTCAACCATCTCGGCCGCACGATGAGGCTTCGTCTGCACGCAGTCGCGCATTTGCCGCGGCCGTACTCTGCGTTTAGGCAGACTGGCAGGTGCTCGTATCTGCGGAACGAACAGACACTCGCCCCGAGTCCCGGTAAGCCCTAGGTCCTGCGCTGCAGGCAGCTATGGTGGTTGAGAAATCTAATAGAGTCTTCCGAGAGCAGACCCCGTTGCGGATGCGCATCCGGGAACCGGCGACGACACGACCGCGGTTCGGCCATCAGCGCATCCACGTCCTGTTGCGCCGCGAGGGCTTGGCGATCAGCCGCAAGCGCGTGCTGCCAACAAGGGACATTGTCTCCTCCGAACCGTAGTCAGGCCGGGCGTAGGCGATCGCCGGACGGCCGCGGCAGCGCTCGGCTGACGTGACATTGGGTCGCCCGCCGTCGTGCCCAACTATCGCGAAGCGGTAACTTTCGTCCCACAGGTGTCTCTCGGCGTCGTGCTGCGGGGACGACCGATTGGAGGTGCAAATGGAGATGACGCAAACGAGGGCTCAAGTCAGCTCGAACCTCAAAGCCTCGAACCCTGGAGCGAATCCATCCCAGAATCGGTGCAATGTCCGCAAGAGCGTTCTGAAGCGCAGCCGGACGTTGCAACCTGATCCGGCCGAGGCCGGTCGATGAAAATTGGTTGCGGGTGCTTATGGCAGCGCAGGGTCGATTTGTGAACGGACCCGACCGACCAACATAAACTTTGGACTACAAATGATATCAATAGCTCACATTCCACGGGCGCGAAGTGTGCGTGCGCATGCTGCGGCTCTAGATAGTCCGCGAGTCGTCGCGGGCTCCGTACCGATACGCCACTCGCCACCGCCACGCGCAAATAGGGTTTTGGCATCGATCAAGCCCGCCGAGTTCGATCGAATTGCGACGGAATTGGACTCCGTGAACATGTCGGCCGGCGAAGTACTTTACGAACAAGGCTGCACGCCGCGATACATCTATTTTCCGACGACGGCGATTGTGTCGCTCGTATTCGAAACGGCTGACGGTGCGTCCAGTGAAATTTGCGCTGTTGGCAACGACGGCGTGGTCGGCTTCGAGTTGTTCACGGGCGGAGATACGGCCTGCAATCGGGCTATCGTAACGAACGCCGGTCATGGTTACCGCCTAGAGGCGCGGCATCTCAACTGCGAGTTTGGTCGTATGACCCCGCTAATATCCGAAATGTTGCGTTGCACACAGACTCTGATCATGCAATTTGCACGAGCCGCGTTTTGCAATCGTCACCATTCGGTGGAGCAACAGCTCTGCCGCCGTTTACTGTTTAGTATTGATCATCTGCCCACCGGCGAACTCCTCTTGACGCACGAGCAGATTGCCCGCCTGCTTGGCGTCCGCCGCGAGAGCGTCACCGCCGCGGCCCACAAGCTGCAATCCGCTGGGGTGATCCGCTACCTGCGGGGACGCATTGAAGTCCTCGACCGCCCGGAATTGGAGTCGAGAGCATGCGATTGCTACAAGGGTGTCATCCAGGACAGAGGGCGAACGGTGTGGGTCGGGCGCCGTGCCGTCAACGTTGCGGCCTAGCCATTATCCAGGTGGCCGTCACCTGCGTATTGTCGGTCGAGCCAGAAATCTCGCCATCGCCGCGATTTTCATTCGGCCATCACCCCAGCCCCGAGGCTACGACCGTTCGATCAGCTGACGTGTCACAGCGCCGGTAGCGCAATCAGATCCCACGATCGCGGCGCGGAGGCCAAATATGCGAGTCGCGCCCGCACCGGTCGCGGCTGCGTAGGCCCGCGTTGCGTTGGAGGCGCTACCGGCAAAGAAGTACCAAAGGCAGTCGCGGCGTCGCCATGCACAGAACTAGGCTAGGCGCGCGCGTTGGCTACGGAAATGACGCCCTTCAAGCAATTTCGGTCGGCGTTGTCCCCAAACGCGCCCTGTGCCTACACGAGGAACCCGACCGCTCGGATCGCCGCCTCTTGGAGACCCGAACTCCCGAATCGCGCTGCTTACGAATTCGCGCGAGAAACGCGATTATCAGAGCGAGTGTCGGCGTCCTCGTACAGCGCGGGAACCCGGATTTGTAGGACCTGACCTACGGCGGCGCTGCTATGCGGACTACGGTCCCGCGGCATATTTCCCGTCAAGATCGCTGCTGCGAGTATCTGGACCCACAGTGGGTTCGTTCCGGTCGTCCAGGAGGACGGGAAATGTGGCAGAGCATCGGGGAGGCCATTCCTACGGCGGTATCGGACCGAGAAGCCCGGCGAACGTTCCCATTCAATCAGGGCGAACCACGCCGGCACGCGGCTGAGGCGCGTGAGCATTCGCGACGCCCGCGTTGTGTTCATGCGTCCTGTCGCATCTCGTCCGATGGGAGGCAGCCATGAAGGCAACCACAACGGCAGTCGCCAAGGGATCTACACTGCCGCGGCCGCGGCGCGGCGGAGGCGGCGAGAGTTCATCGGCTGCCAAAATGCCCGAAGACTGCCTCGACCGACGTGCGCTGCTCTATGCGCTGCAGGCAGTCGCAGATGGCGATTTCTCGGTGCGCCTGCCGGGCGACTGGAGCGGCCTCGAAGGCAAGATCGCCGACCGCTTCAACAAGATCGTCGCCGCCAACCAGCAGATGGCCGGCGAGCTGGCGCGCGTCGGGCAGGTCGTCGGACGCAAGGGCATGACGCGCCAGCGGGTGCGCTTCGCCCGCTCCTACGGCGCGTGGGGGGAGATGCAAGCCTCCTTCAACGCACTGATTGATGACCTCGTGCGGCCCACGACAGCGGTCACCCGCGCCGTCACAGCGGTCGCTCAGGGCAATCTGCTGCAGACGGTCCGGCTCGACGTAGAGGGCCGCCCGCTGGAGGGCGAATTCCTGCGCTCGGCGAACATCGTCAACTCCATGATTAAGCAGCTAAGCGTGTTCACGTCGGAGGTCACGCGTGTTGCGCGCGAGGTAGGGACCGATGGCAAGCTGGGCGGGCAGGCGCAGGTGCCCGAGGTCAGCGGCGTGTGGAAGGACCTGACCGAGAGCGTCAACCTGATGGCGAGCAACCTGACGGCCCAGGTGCGCAACATCTCGGAAGTCACGATAGCGGTCGCGCGCGGTGACCTGTCGCGCAAGATCACGGTGGACGTGCGCGGTGAGATCCTGCAGCTGAAGGAGGCCATCAACACGATGGTCGACCAGTTGCGCTCGTTCGCGTCCGAAGTGACACGCGTGGCGCGCGAGGTCGGGACCGACGGCCGTCTCGGCGGCCAGGCCGTGGTGCCGGGTGTCGCGGGCACGTGGAAGGACCTCACCGACAACGTCAATCTGCTCGCGGCCAACCTTACGACGCAGGTGCGCAACATCGCGGAAGTCACCACGGCGGTGGCGCGCGGCGACCTGTCGCGCAAGATCACGGTGGACGTCAGCGGTGAGGTGCTTGAGCTCAAGAACACGATCAACACGATGGTCGACCAGCTCAATGCGTTCGCCTCCGAAGTGACGCGCGTCGCGCGCGAGGTTGGCACCGAAGGCAAGCTCGGCGGCCAGGCGCAGGTACCGGGTGTGGGCGGTACGTGGAAGGACCTGACCGACAACGTCAACTTCATGGCGAGCAACCTGACGGGCCAGGTGCGAAACATCGCCGAGGTCGCAACAGCCATCGCGGGCGGCGATCTGTCCAAGAAGATCACCGTCAACGTGAGCGGCGAAATCCTGCAGCTCAAGGAGACGCTCAACACGATGGTGGATCAGCTCAATGCCTTCGCGTCCGAGGTCTCGCGCGTTGCGCGCGAGGTCGGTACCGACGGACGGCTGGGCGGCCAAGCCGTGGTGCCGGGTGTGGCCGGTACGTGGAAGGATCTGACCGACAACGTCAACCTGCTCGCCGCGAATCTCACGACTCAGGTACGCAACATCGCAGAGGTGACGACGGCGGTTGCACGCGGCGACCTCTCCCGGAAGATCACCGTAGACGTGCGCGGCGAAGTGCTGGAGCTCAAGAACACGATCAACACGATGGTCGACCAGCTCAACGCCTTCGCGTCGGAGGTGACGCGGGTCGCGCGCGAGGTCGGCACCGAGGGCAAGCTCGGCGGCCAGGCGCAGGTACCCGGCGTTGCCGGCACGTGGAAGGATCTTACCGACAGCGTCAACTCGATGGCGAGCAACCTTACCACGCAGGTGAGAAACATCGCGGAGGTCGCGACGGCGGTGGCGCGCGGCGACCTGTCGCGAAAGATCGCGGTGGACGTAAAGGGCGAGATCCTCGAGCTCAAGAACACCCTGAACACGATGGTCGACCAGTTAAACGCTTTCGCAGGCGAAGTGACGCGCGTCGCTCGAGAGGTCGGAACCGACGGCCGTCTCGGCGGCCAAGCCGTGGTGCCGGGTGTGGCCGGGACCTGGAAGGACCTCACCGACAACGTAAACCTTCTTGCCGCGAATCTCACCACGCAGGTGCGTAACATCGCTGACGTGACGACGGCAATCGCTAACGGGGATCTTTCGAAGAAGATCGCAGTGGACGTGAGCGGCGAGGTGCTTGAGCTCAAGAACACGATCAACACGATGGTCGACCAGCTCAATGCGTTCGCGTCCGAAGTAACGCGCGTCGCGCGCGAGGTCGGCACTGAGGGCAAGCTCGGAGGCCAGGCGCAAGTGCCGGGTGTTGCGGGTACCTGGAAGGGCCTGACCGACAATGTCAACCTGATGGCCGGCAATCTCACGGCGCAGGTGCGCAACATCGCCGAGGTGACGACCGCCGTGCAGCGGGGCGACCTGTCGCGCAAGATCACCGTCGACGTGAAGGGTGAGATTCTCGAGCTCAAGATTACGATCAATACGATGGTGGATCAGCTGAACGCCTTCGCGTCGGAAGTGACGCGCGTCGCGCGCGAGGTTGGCACCGAAGGGAAGCTGGGCGGCCAGGCGGAGGTGCCGGGCGTCGGCGGCACATGGAAGGACCTGACCGACAACGTCAATTTCATGGCGAGTAACCTGACCGCGCAGGTGCGCGGCATAGCCGAAGTGGCGGCGGCGATCGCAGGTGGCGATCTTTCGCGCAAGATCACGGTGGACGTCCGCGGCGAGATCCTTATCGTCAAGGAGACCATGAACACGATGGTCGAGCAGCTGCGGGCGTTCGCGTCGGAAGTGATTCGCGTGGCGCGCGAGGTCGGCACCGAAGGCAAGCTCGGCGGTCAGGCCGTCGTGCCTGGCGTCGCGGGGACCTGGAAGGACCTGACCGACAACGTGAACCTGCTCGCGGCGAACCTGACCACGCAGGTGCGCAACATCGCCGAGGTCACGACTGCCGTCGCCCGCGGCGATCTGTCGCGCAAGATTACGGTGGACGTGAGCGGCGAAATCCTGGAGCTGAAGGACACGATCAATACGATGGTAGACCAGTTGAACGCGTTCGCGTCCGAGGTGACGCGCGTCGCCCGCGAAGTAGGCACCGAGGGCAAACTGGGCGGCCAGGCACAGGTGCCCGGGGTGGGGGGGACGTGGAAGGACCTGACCGACACCGTCAACGTGATGGCGGCGAACCTCACGGAGCAGGTGCGCGGCATTGTGAAGGTCGTGACCGCAGTCGCGGAAGGAGATCTGACGCAGAACCTCTTCGTGCAGTCGAAAGGCGAAGTCGCGGCACTCGCCGACACGATCAATGACATGACCACCACGCTCGCGACCTTCGCCGATCAGGTTACGTCGGTCGCGCGCGAGGTCGGCGTCGAAGGGCGTCTCGGCGGCCAGGCTAACGTTCCCGGCGCTGCCGGCACGTGGAAGGACCTGACCGGCAACGTGAACCTGCTCGCAGCGAACCTTACCAATCAGGTCCGCGCGATCGCCGAAGTTGCGACGGCCGTGACGAAGGGTGACCTTACGCGCTCGATTCAGGTCGATGCGCGCGGCGAGGTGGCCGATCTCAAGGACAACATAAACACGATGATCGACAACCTGCGGCTCACCACCGATCGCAACACCGAGCAGGACTGGCTCAAGACCAACCTCGCACGGTTCACCGGGATGCTGCAGGGCCAGCGTGACCTCGCGTCAGTCGGCCAGATGTTGCTTTCCGAGCTCGCACCGCTCGTCAACGCGCATCAGGGGCTCATGTATCAGATGGCGGACAATGGGCGGCCGTTCCTGCGGCTCCTCGCGAGCTACGCAACCGCGCATCGCGATCCCTACCCGACGCGGCTCTCACTCGGCGAAGGCTTCATTGGCCAGTGTGCGGCGGACCACCGACGCATCCTGCTCACCAACGTCCCCGAGGACACCGTTTCCCTGGCGCCGGGCTTCTTCAGCGCTTTGCCGAAAAGCGTCGCGGTTTTCCCGGTGATCTTCGAAGGCAAGATCAAGGCGGTGCTGGCCCTTGCGTCGATCCACGAGTTCGCGCCGTCGCACCTGGGCTTCCTCGAGCAGCTCACCGCCAGCCTTGGCATCGTCCTCAACAGCATCGAGGTGACGATGCAGACGGAGGCGCTCCTCAAGCAGTCGCAGCAGCTAGCCGCCGAATTGCAGACGCAGCAGGGGGCACTGCAGCAGACCAACGACCAGCTTGGCCAGAAGGCGCAGCAGCTCGCCGAGCAGAATGCCGAGGTCGAGCGCAAGAACCGCGAAATCGAGCAGGCGCGGCGGGCGCTGGAGGAAAAGGCGACCGAGCTTGCCCTCACATCGAAATACAAGTCGGAGTTCCTCGCCAATATGTCGCACGAGCTTCGTACGCCGTTGAACAGCATACTGATCCTTGGCCAGCAGCTGGGCGACAACCCAGATGGAAACCTCACCCCGCGGCAGGTCGAGTTCGCGCGCACGATCCATGGCGCGGGGTCCGATCTTTTCAATCTCATCACGGACATCCTCGACCTCTCCAAGATCGAGTCCGGCACCGTGACCGTCGATGCGGAGGACTTGCTCTTCGCCGACGTCGTGGCGACCGTGAACCGCACGTTCCATCTGGAGGCCGAGCGCCGGCGCCTCTACTTCGATGTGGATGTCGATGGAGGGCTGCCGCGGCGCATCATCACTGACTCGAAGCGGCTGCTGCAGGTGCTGAAGAACCTCCTGTCGAACGCGTTCAAATTCACCGCCAACGGCGGCGTGCGGCTTCACGTTGCGGCAGCGGCCGATGGCTGGAGTCCCGACCACCCGGTCCTGTCGGCGACGGACACGGTCGTCCGATTTGAGGTGAGCGACACCGGCATTGGCATTGCGCCAGAGAAGCAGAAGCTCATCTTCGAGGCTTTCCAGCAGGCCGACGCAGGCACAAGCCGCAAGTACGGCGGAACGGGGCTGGGACTTGCGATCAGTCGCGAGCTGGCCGGGCTACTTGGTGGTGAGATCGTGCTCCAGAGCGAACCTGGGTCCGGCAGCACGTTCACGCTCTATCTGCCACTGCGATATATGGGATCGATCGGAGGTGGCGGGGAGCCGTCGGTGACGAAGACCGATGGTCCTGGATCGTCGCGCCCGCCCCCGGCGCCCGTCATCGCACGCCGGTCGGACCCATCGACGGCGAGCCCGCCCGACGATCGCGCCGACCTGCAGCCGGGTGACACCGTGATGCTCATCGTCGAGGACGATGCCAGTTACGCGCGAGTGATCATCGATCTCGCGCACGCCAACGGATTCAAGGTGCTGGTGGCGGCAAAGGGGGCAGACGCGCTCGAACTGGTGCGCCAATACCAACCCACCGCCGTGTCGCTCGACGTATTCCTGCCCGACATGCTCGGGTGGACCGTACTAAGCCACCTCAAGCGCGATCCCGCGACGCGTCACATTCCCGTGCAGGTCGTGACGCTCGACGAGGACCGTCTGCATGGCCTCGCGCGCGGCGCGTTCTCCTACGTGCCAAAACCTACGACCGCGGAAGGCCTCAACAGCGCGTTGGCGCGGCTCAAGGCGTATGCGCAGCCACGGCGCAAGCGGCTGCTTGTCGTCGACGACAGCCATGCAGAGCAACATAGCATAGCCGCGCTGCTCGCGCACGACGACATCGACATCACGATGGCCGACACCGGCACCGCAGCGCTCGTTGCGCTGCGCGAGCAGCCCTACGACTGCGCGGTGCTCGATCTGCGACTGCCGGACATGTCCGGCTTCGACGTGCTCGAGGCAATGAAGGACGAAGGGAACCTACGCGACGTTCCGGTCGTCGTGTTTACCGGAAAGGAACTCTCGCCCGAGGAAGACGCAAAGCTGCGCACGCTGGCGCGCAGTGTCGTCGTCAAGGGCGTCGAATCGCCGGACCGGCTCCTTGACGAGACGGCGTTGTTCCTGCACCGCGTTATCGCGGACCTGCCCGACGACAAGCGGCGCACGCTGGAGCGGCTGCACGTCTCCGACGACGACATCATCGGGAAGGAAGTGCTGGTCGTCGACGACGACCTGCGCAACAGCTTCGCGCTCTCGAGCGTCCTGGAGCGCCGCGGCATGCGCGTACTGACCGCCAACACCGGTCGGGAGGCGATCGAGAAGCTCGAGCAGACTCCGAACGTCGCGATCGTGCTGATGGACATCATGATGCCCGAGATGGATGGCTACGAGACGATGCGCGAAATCCGCCGCAACGCGGAATATAGGCGATTACCGATCATCGCGCTTACCGCCAAGGCGATGATGGGCGACCGCGAGAAGTGCATGCAGGCGGGCGCGTCGGATTATCTCGCGAAACCCGTTAACACCGAGCAGTTGATCGCCGCTTTGCGCATGTGGTTGCACCGCTAGCGCCTCGAGTCGGACGATGAAAGGGTTCAACATCCTCCTAGTGGATGATCAGCCCGCGAAGCTGCTGACTTACGAGGCGATGCTCGGTGGGCTCGACGCCAATCTCATCAAGGCGCCGACGGCGCGCGACGCGCTTAGGCACCTGCTGCGCGAGGAAATCGCTGTCGTCCTCATGGACGTCAACATGCCCGACATCGACGGCTTCGAGTTGACAGCAATGATTCGCCAGCATCCGCGCTGCCGGAAGACGGCGATCATCTTCGCCTCCGCCGTTCACCTTACCGACACGGACCGCTTGCGCGGCTATGAAATCGGCGCGGTCGACTACGTGTCGGTTCCGGTCGTCCCGGAGATCCTGAGGGCAAAGATCGGCGTCTTTCTCGACCTCTACCGCAAGTCCGCCGAGTTCGAGCATCTCAATGCCACGCTCGAGGCCCGCATCGCGGAGCGCACTTCCGAGCTCGAACATTCGATCCGGCAGCTGCGCGAAAGCGAGAGCCGGCTGCGGCAGCAGCGCGAGGCGTTGACGGAAGCCGATCGCCGCAAGAACGAATTCCTCGCGTTGCTTGCGCACGAATTGCGCAATCCACTGCAGCCGATACTCACCGCGATCGAGTTCGCGCGCCTGCCGAGGGTTGCTCCCGCGGAGCGGCAATGGGCACGCGAGGTCATTGAGCGTCAGGTCAGGCTATTGGCACGGCTCGTTGACGACCTGATCGACGTCGGCCGGATCAGCGGCGGGAAGCTCGAGCTCCGCAGGGAGATTGTCAGGATATCGCAGATCGTGTCGGTCGCGGTCGACTCTGTGCGATTCATCGTCGACTGCAAGAAGCTCACGCTGGACGTCCAGTGCCCTGAGGAAGAGATCGAGATCCTGGCCGACGAAGCCCGTGTGACGCAAGTACTCTCCAACCTGCTGAACAATGCGGTGAAGTTCACGCCCCGCGGCGGTAACATCTCCCTGTCCGTCGTACGCGAGGACGACGAGATCGCAATGCGCGTTGCGGACAATGGCGCGGGCCTGTCGGAAATCGAGCATGTCCGGATTTTCGAGATGTTCTTCCAGGGCGATGCGCACGCGGGGGCCCGAAATGGCGGTCTCGGGCTTGGCCTCGCACTCGTCAAGCAGATCGTAGAGCTTCACGGCGGCAGTGTCTCCGCATGGAGCCCTGGCCGAAACAGGGGAAGCGAATTCCATGTGCGGCTTCCGGCGAAAACAGACGATTCCTGTGGCGAGCGCGAGTCGGAGCGTGCCGCACTGCCACCGGGCTTCTCACGAAGGATCCTGGTGGTGGACGATAATCGGGACGCAGCCGACTCGCTGGCAACCATGCTTCGGCAGCTCGGCAATCAGGTCGACACAATCTACGACGGAGCTGTCGCTGTCTCCACCGTAATGCAATTCCGACCCGATGTCGTGCTCATGGATCTTGGAATGCCGGGGATCGATGGTTACCAAGCGGCACGCGCCATCCGCGCGCATTTCAGCGATCGGAAGATCCTGATGATCGCGATCACTGGCTGGGGTGGGAACCTTGACCGAGAGCTATCGCGCGACGCCGGGTTCGACCGGCATCTGGTGAAGCCGGTAGTGCCTATCGATCTCCTGGCCGTCTTGCAATCGTTCGACCACGTCGCGGGGGGGTGAAGCGGCGGCGAACTATGAACGCGGCGTAGGGAATTCACCTGCTCGGTTGCGGACCACCATGCGATTCCCGCTCTCCGCAGCCTCGGCAAGCTGCTCGGACGCGGCCTTTTCCATTTCTCCGCGGATTCGCGAGAACGTCTTCCGAAGGTCAGTGTCCGCACTTGGCACGTAACGGAATGTCCGATCGAGAATGGATTTCATGTGAGCCGCCCATGTTCCTATCTTCGACATGCGCCGGAAAACAAGGTTGCAGGGCGCCGCAAATGGGGAGCGCCGCAGTTGCAAATCTCTCGTGCCAGCGGCCCATTTCTGCGAATATCATCGGGACAACGTTTTGTAGTGTGCTGCGTTGCCGGTAACGTGACCCAGACGGGGGTGATGCGCGCCACTTGGGGACCCGGTTGACGTCGAACACACAATTCGCCGGCCGGCGGCGCCCACCGCTCCGTACAACGACAATGCTGCGCGTTGTAATCCCACTTTCGGCATTAGAACGAACATGTGCAAGGCCGCGGCGCGGACGCCCCCACTGGGCGCCACGGTGCCACGATCCAGCAAAGGACAAGAGTCGCACAACGCGCATCCGGAAAGCGCGCCGCGAAGGTAATGGTCGGGTAGCGAGGCATTGGGCGATCATCGCGTCGCGGTCCGGTCCGCGTCATCGGACGCTCCTCCGTCGCCGCGTAGGCTCTCCCCTCCGCCCGGCGGTCGAGCGCGGGCTCAGCACGCAGCGCCGATGAGCAATGCGCGGATTCGATCATCGCCAGCAGTCTGCTGTGTGATGCGGCGGCGACCTCATCGCACCGTAGGCGTAGACGGTGCGGCCGCTTCCGGATGTAGGGCAATCCTTACAGGTCGACCGGGATATTGCTACGAGACGATGCTCCGCAACGCCTACAGCGCAGGGCATCGAGGCAACGCAGAATCCGGCTTCGTGGGCGCCGCTGAGGCGACCCTTTCTTGGCGGGGAGGACTCGATGGAGAATGTTCTCGACGATGACGCTCCCGACAGTCAAGTGCAGGCTGAATTCGAGCGCAACGCGGTTAAGCATCGGAATTTCGCCGACCGCGGAATGATCCCTGCCACGGCGAGTCACGGCGGCGGCAAGAAGCGCATGGCGGCGGAGCACGGCCACAGTCTACGGTGCTTCCAGTGCGCAACTGCCGCGCGCCTGAATTGTCGGCATCTCCGGATGCGCGGCCTCCTCCGTTTCATCGGAAATCCGTTCGCCGGGGACGACGCCGGCGCGGTACTGACCGCGGTTGCCATCCTCGTGATTGCCCTTTCGCGCCTCACCTGACGGCTCGGACCTCAGGGACGGACGCCGGAGTTAAGTTATGATGGAAACCATGGCATTTGCCAAGCGACGAATTCTTATTGTCGACGACCACGCCCTGTTTCGTGCGGGCGTGCGCGCGCTGCTCGAGGACCAGACCGACTGGGAAGTTGGCGGCGAGGCGGAGACCGGGGACCTCGCGCTCACCCTGATGCGCGATGAAGAATGGGACGCCGTGCTCCTCGACATCTCCATGCCGGACCGCAGCGGCATCGACATCCTGCGCCAAATCCGGGCGCACAAGCCCTCGCTTCCGATCCTGATCCTCAGTATGTATCCCGAGGAACAGTACGCGGTGAACCTGTTGCGCGCCGGCGCGATGGGATACCTCGCCAAGGACGCAGTACCCCAGGAAGTGCTCACTGCGCTCCGGACCCTTTTCGCCGGCCGCAAGTACATCAGCAGCCAGGTGGCGCAGATCCTTGCGAGTGACGTCGACGGCGAAGCGCGACCATTGCACGCGACACTGTCCGAACGCGAGTTCCAGATCTTCCACAAGATCGCCGAAGGCAAGTCTGTGGGCGAGATCGCCAAGGAACTCCACCTCAGCAACAAGACCGTCAGCACCTACCGCGCCCGGGTTCTTGAGAAGATGAACCTTTCAAGCAACGCCGCTCTTACATACTATGCGATCAAGAACGGCCTCATGCAATAGCGCGCCCGGCGGAAGCCCGATCCGGGCGTACGGGGCGACAATTGATTGATGTGGATATGGTGGGGTCGTCGCGATCCGAGACTTTGAGTGCGGCGACCGCACCGCTGCGGATCTTTCTTGTCGAGGATTCAGAAGTGCTGCGAAATCGCCTGGTCGAACTCCTCCGAATGCCAGGCGAGGTCGAGATCGCAGGCGTAGCGGACACCGAGGAAGACTCGGTGAGATGGTTGACGCAGACGAACTTCGACGTCGCGATCGTCGATCTCAGTCTTCGTGCGGGAAGCGGATTCGGCGTGATCAAGGCGCTGCGCGAGCGGCATCCGGCCCCGCCGCCGATAATCATCGTCCTCACAAACTATGCATTCCCCGAATTCGAATACGCATGTCGCAAATGCGGCGCCGATTTCTTCTTCGATAAGTCGCGCCAAATCGGCGCCCTGCAGCCGCTTCTCGCCAATCTTCGCGCGCGCCCGCACTGACTCGCGCGGTGGCTCCGTCGATTCGATACAAAATTCAAAGCCTTACCCTGGTGCTCCGCCGGCATGGCGGATGCACGCGAACCATAGGGATGCCGCCCGGCGTCGAATGACAATCGACCAATACGAGGCGTCGCATGCGGCCCCGCTTAACTCGATTCCGCAAGCAGCACATTCAACTTCTGCGCCAAGGTCCCCTGCGTGAAGGGTTTCGTGATCAACTCCACGCCGGGATCGAGCCGACCCTCATGGATGATGGCGTTGCGAGCGTAGCCAGTGGTGAAAAGTACCTTTAACCCGGGCCGCCGATACGTTGCGCGCTCGGCGAGCTGCTGGCCGTCTATTCCGTCCGGAAGGCCGACATCAGTAAACAGCAGATCGAACGGCTGCATTGTATCCAGGGCCGCAAGCGCCGATGCCGCATTGGAAGTGGCGGTGACGCCGTAACCCAGCTCGCGAAGCATTTCAGCGGTGAAAACGCGGACATCCTCTTCGTCTTCGACCAACAGGATCTCGCCCTTTCCTGGCAAACTGTCGCCGAACTCAATTTGCTTCTGTTCTATGTGCGTCGACGCAGCAAGCAGTCGCGGCAGATAGAGTTTTATGGTCGTCCCATGATCGGGTTCGCTGTAAATCTTTACGTGACCGCCTGACTGGTTGATGAACCCATATACCTGGGAGAGACCGAGCCCCGCTCCATCTGCGACTCGCTTTGTCGTGAAAAATGGATCGAACGCTCTGGACACTACGTCGCTCGTCATACCGATCCCCGTATCGCGTACTTCAAGGAGGACGTATTCCCCTGGCGCGGCGTCGTGGCATAACGCACTGTACGTGTGATCGAGAAGCGTGTTACTGGTTTCAATCGTTAACGTGCCTCCGTTTGGCATGGCGTCGCGCGCATTGATTGCGAGATTCAATATTGAGGTCTCAAACTGGCTCTGGTCGACCGAGGTTTGCCATGTTGCGTTGCGGGAGGGAATCTCGAGAGAAATGCGCTCTCCGAGCGAGGATTGAAGCAACTCCTTCATGTCAAGAACAACGCGATTCGGATCAAGAGCCACAGGCGCGAGCGGTTGGCGGCGCGAAAAGGCAAGCAGTCGCTTGGTGAGGGTCGCTGCCCGGTCTGTGCTTCGTCGCGCCCGGGCTAGCAGGTCGACGATCTTCGGGTCCGAGGATGCGAGCGTTCGGCTGAGCGCCTCATTGGCATTCGCGATCACATGCAAGAGATTGTTGAAATCGTGAGCGATGCCACCACTGAGTTGTCCGATTGCATCCATCTTCTGGGACTGCGCTAACACCGCTTGCGCTTCGGCGAGCGCCTCTCGCTGACGCAACCTGTCAGTGACGTCGCGCGTAACCTTGGCGTAGCCGATGTGTTGGCCCGAAGCGTCACGAAGTGAATCAATTACGACGTTGGCAAAAAAGCGAGTTCCGTCCTTGCGTACGCGCCAGCCTTCAGCTTCATACTGGCCTTTTTCCAAGGCAGCCTGAAGCGCCTTCTGCGGCAGGTTGGCCGCACGGTCCTCCTCGGTATAAAAGCGAGAAAAGTGTTGTCCGATAATCTCATCCGAGGTGTAACCCTTCTTGCGCTCCGCGCCAATATTCCAGGTTGCCACGCGGCCGTCGGGATCAATCATGTAGATCGCATACTCGGTGACGCCGTTGACCAATGCGGCGAATTGATGTTCGCGGTGCTCGCCTTCATGATCCGAGTGGCGACTGAACCGGCTTTGCTTCCGCAGGAGATAGACAATTATGGACGCAGCAACTGCAAGCGCGGTCGACGTAAGGGCAAGAAGCAGAAGCAGGAAGCCGGAGTGACTCATTGGGGGATAACTACGGGGGCAACCGAAGATAGGCGACGGAAAGCCCAAATCGAAAGTCCGCCGCAGAACATTTCTCGACCATTTGCGTCCTGTCGCGCTCCGCAGAATGGTATATCGCGCGAAGTGCGATTGGCAGCGGTGGCCAAAAGTGCGGGTGGCGGACCACGCAACTACGGCGCGTCGGAGTGAAGATGGCGGGAGATCATGCGCTGCAATTCTTCAATTGTGAACGGTTTCTGAAGGATTGATGCTCCATGTGGAATGAAGTCTTTCGCCGTGATCGGGAGACCGGTCATCAACACCATTGGAAGGGTGGGGAACCGCTTCCGTACAAGACGGAGAAAATCAAAACCATCGACCTCCGGCATTCGGATGTCCGAAATGATCATCGCAACTTGGGTGTTGCGGTCCAACCAATCGACTGCCTCAAACGCTGAGTACGCGATTGCAACCGAGTATCCCCGCTCTCGCAGCATGATGGCGGTCATGTCCACCGCATCGCGGTTGTCATCCACCACGAGAATCGGCCGGGAATGCAATTGTGAAGTCGTAGAATGCGAGCTAATCATAGTGTGGCAGCAATTGCGGCCCCGGCCAATGTGAATCGCTATGATGTTCCGGAAAGTGACTCCTGCAAAGATCTTGGCTGGGTCTTGATCGTGGGAGCAACGCGCGAAACACCATTACCGCGGGTGCCTGGGAACGAAAGGGCCGGATGGTGAGCGCGCGTACAGTTCACGGCCGAATCGTGCACATCTGGCCGGGCATGTATCCGCCGAGCGATGGAACGGCCGCTGCCGTTGCTTCGCCAAATGCCACCCACCACGAGATCGTGCTTTCATCGAGATCCCTACGGCGCTCCGCGATCGGGGACTCATTGATTTCAGAGAGAGTTCGGCGCTAACTAGGAGTATCAAGGCGAGACTGGGGGTCACCTAGTGGCGATTCCCTGAAGTCACTGTAGGCCGAGGCCTACCCCGATATTTCCATCGGTACGAGCGGTGTCCGGATCCGGTTCGCAGGGCGGGGCAGAGAAGTCGAGGAGCACCGAGCCGCGACGGGCGCGACTTGGCCGCGAAGCAGATCGCTACCGGGAGCGTCATCCGGCGAACGTTGGGAGATTGTGTCAAGCGACGCTTCGCGGTTCCGCGCTGGCGTGCTTCGGAGGGCGCCGTTGCCACGAGAGGCGCCGCCGGTTCGACGCGGCGATGCTTGAACGTTGTGGAGGGCGAGTCGGTCGCCGGGGACGATGCAAAATCCGGCCGGATCAGCGGCCGAATCCGATGCGCCGGAACGCGGAACGCGTGATGGTCTGCCGAGTCTTGTCGAATGCTGCCCAAGGGTCGTTGCGCATCGCTGCGAGGCGTTCCGGAACGTTGCGGATATTGAAGTGGTCGAAGCGGACGTCGGCGTCGAGTTCGCTCCAGCCGATGGGCGTCGACACCGGGGCGTTGGCGCGGGCACGGACCGCATACGGCGCGATCGCAGTCGCGCCCTCGGCATTGCGGAGGTAATCGACGAAGATGCGGCCCTTGCGCTTCGCCTTCGACGCCGCCGCCGTGAAGCGGTCGGGAGAGGTCCGCTCGAAAACGTCGGCCACCGCCCGGGCGAACCCCTTCGCCTCGGCCCAGGCGAGCGTCGCGCGAATCGGGACGACGACGTGCAATCCTTTACCGCCGGTCGTCTTCAGGAACCCTTCGAGGCCGAGATCCTTGAGCAGCACGCGGAGCGCGCCCACGGCCTCGACCAGCGGCTTCCAGCCGACGGCATCGTCCGGATCGAAGTCGAAGATGAGCCTATCGGGACGATCGAGCCTCGGCGCGCGGGAGCCCCACGGATGCAACTCGATCATGCCCCATTGAACGAGTCCAATGAGTGACCGCGCCGAACTCACCGAGAAGTAAGTCGCCATTCCGGCCCTTTCAGGCACCTCGATGCGCGCCTCCGCGGCAGGCATGCTGCGGTCGGCATGCTTCTGGTAGAAGCACTGGCCACGCCAACCGTCGGGGCAGCGAACCAATGAAAGCGGGCGGTCACTCACGTACGGGAGCGCGCGGCTGGCGACGGTCTCGTAGTATTGGGCCAGTTCGCGCTTGGTGACGCCGGCCTCCGGGAAGTAGGGCTTGTCGGGATGGCTCAATTTCACACCGGCGACGGTGTCGGCCAAGGACTTCCGCGTCACCACTGGCGGTCCCCTTGGTGCGCTCGACGCGGCCGGGGGAGGGCGTCGCTTCGCGCCGATCCGCGCGGCACCGGGGCGTTCGCTGCTTTGCCGTGCGCCGATCCGCGGGTGCGTTCCCGCGCGGGATCTGCCACAGCCGAATTCGAATCGCCCAGCTTGAGTGCGGGCTCCTCGCGCACGACGTCGATCGCCTTCTTGTCCTCGCGCAGGCCCTGGAAGGACGGATGCCGCAGCGCGCCGTCGTCGCTCCACTCGGTGAAAGCTATTTCGGCGACGAGCTTCGGCTTCACCCAGTGTGCCCCACGCGCATCGCAGCCGCGCGGGGGATCGACGAAGGTAGGAGTCTTCTGCTCCAGCTTGTCGAGAAGGCCGCGCAACCGCGTCAGGAGTCGCGTGTCGAAGCCGGTGCCCACCTTTCCCGCGTAGCGCAGCTTGCCGCCGTTGTACACTCCGAGCAGCAGCGCGCCGAAACCTTCGCGCGAGCCCTGCGGATCGGTGAAACCGCCAATGACCATCTCTTGGCGCCGCCCGCACTTGACCTTCAGCCACTCGCGCGTGCGAAGGCCCTCGCGGTAGGTGGAATCCGCGCGCTTCGAGACGACACCTTCCAGGGCGAGGGCGCACGCTTGGCGGAAGAATTCGGCGCCGGCGCCCGCGATGTCGATGCTGTAGCGGATCTGCGGGTCGGAATCGGGCAGGATGGCGCGTAGCAGTCGCTTGCGCTCGCACAGTGCGACGCCGCGCAGGTCGTAGCCGTCGAGATGAAGCAGGTCGAATACGAAGTACGTGATCGCGCCGGTCGCGGGATGGGACAGCGCACGCTGCAGTGTCTGGAACCGCGTGCGTCCCTGCGCGTCGGCGACAGCGATCTCGCCGTCGAGCCACGCCTGCTCCGCTTGCGCGCACTGCAGTGCCGTCGCAATTCCCGGCAGCGCCGCGGTCCAGTCCTTGCCGCTGCGAGAGAAGATGCGCGCCGTCCCGGCGTCGAGGCGGCACACCATCCGGTAGCCATCGAATTTCACTTCGTGCAGCCAGTTGTCGCCAGTCGGCGCGGCGCGCACCAGCGTCGCGAGTTCGGGCACGAGCGTTGCCGGCAGATGCGCCTTCCTTGCGCCGGCCGCGGCGGAGGGCGTGACACCTACCGGTTCGGCGGCGCGCGCCACGGACTTCGTCGCTCCGGCGCGCCGCGCCTTCTTCGCCGACTTCGTCGTCGACTTCGTGGTCGCGCCTGCCGTGGGATTCGCATCCACTGACCGGTTCGAATGCCATGCGTGCGCCTTGTCGCGCGCGATCGCGTGGAGTCTGCGCCCCGAGATCCCGCTGTCGGGCTGCTCGTCGATGATGCGCGCCGCACTCCCTGCCTTGGCGTACCTGTCGTTCTCCTTGATGAGAAGCCACGCCTTATCGCCTTCGTTGTCGCCGTACTTTCCACCGCGGATGCGGATCAGAGTCCAGCGGCCCTTCAGCTTCTGGCCGTCGAGCGTGAACTTGAGTCGGCCCCTGCGGTAGCCTTCGACCGGATCGCCGACCGGCTGCCATGTGCCGCGATCCCATACCATCACCGTGCCCGACCCATATTGGTGCGGCGGGATGATGCCTTCGAAATCACCGTATTCAAGGGGGTGATCCTCGACATGCATCGCGAGCCGCTTGTCATCGGGATTGAGGCTCGGCCCCTTCGGCACCGCCCAGCTCAGCATCACGCCCTGGTGCTCGAGCCGAAAGTCGTAGTGCAAATGACGGGCCGCGTGCTTTTGGATGACGAAGCGAAGGCAGCGCGCGGTGCGACGCGCGATCCGCCCACGCGGCTCCGGCGTCGACCGGAAATCGCGTTTCTCGCGATAGCGCTCGAGTCGCATGCTGCCTGCCGGGGTGTCAGGCGCGCTTATGCTTCGCCGACACGCGACTTTCGCTGCGCGCGTTCGACACGAGGCGAAGGCCGGCCCTGGCCGCGGCCGGCTTCGCACGCATCGCGGGCACCTTGCGCCGCGGCGCACCGTGATCGAGACTTTGCTTCAGGAGCGCCGCGAGGTTGAAGACCTGCGCCGACGGGGGCCCCCCGACGTCGCCGGTATCGGGCTTGGTGATCTCGTGCGTTTCACCCCGCTTGATCTTCTCCTTGATCCGGCGCATGAGGTCCTCGTGATAGGTGTCCTTGAATTCGCCAGGGTTCCAGTGATCGGCCATGTCTTCGATCAGCCGTTTGGCTAGGTCCTGCTCCTTGGTCGTCACACCGGCAGTCTTGAGGTTCGCCGCAGGCAACTCGAAACCGCGCGCGCCGCGGAGCTCGTCGGCATAGCGCAGCGTGATGAGCATCAGCGCCCGCTCCGCGGGAACGACGGCGGCAAGATGCTGCGTCGTGCGGATCACGAGCTCACCCACCGCGACGCGCCCCGTGGAGCGAAGTGCCTCGCGCAACAGAGCGTAGACTTTTTCGGCACGGGTATCGGGTGCAAGGAAATAGGGAGTCTCGTAGAAGATCGGTGGTATCTCGCCGGCGGGTACGAACGCCCTGATCTCCAGGGTGCGCGACGCCTTCACGTTGGCGCGACGGAAGTCCTCATCCGACAGCACGACGTATTGGTCTTTCTCATACTCGTAACCCTTGACGATGTCGGCCCATTCCACTTCCTTGCCGCTCTTCTTGTTGAAGCGCTTGTAGCCGACCGGAGCGAGGTCGCGCTTGTCGAGCATCGAGAATTGGAACCCCTTGCGTTCCTCTGCTGGAAAGAGCTCGACCGGCACGTTGACGAGCCCGAACGCGATAGAGCCCTTCCAGAGCGAGTGCGCCATCGATTACTCCGCGTCGTCGGTCGGGGGTCCGAATGCGGGCAAGCATTTGGCGCAATAGCCGTAATTCACCCACACAAAAAGGTTGCCGCAGGCATTGCAGGGGCACAGCGGGCTCTCGCCAGACTGCGAGCATGTGACCGTGCAATCGCGGCGACCACACCAGCGCATGTCCGACGGACATATCAGCATTTCGGTCTTCACCGGCGTAGCCTTGACGGTGTCTCAAGGCAAAGTATCGCGAGGGCCGAACGCGGGTACAAGCAGGCGAACCGCTCCTGCTCGCGTAGGACATTGCCTTACCGAAATCGTCCAGGGGTAGGAGCAGCCTGCGCGCCGGACGCACGCTCCGACGGACCCCTGTTTTCAACGGGGACACGAACCTCGACGACGGTGCCTCCCGCCGGTCCGCGGCGCGCGCTGAACTCACCACCAAGGGCGCTCGCCCGCTCGCGCATCGCGAGAAGCCCGTGGGCCGTGGCGTTTTGTCGCCTGTTCTGGTCAAGCCCGACGCCGTCGTCGGCGACGCGCAGCAACCAGTGATCGTCCTCGCGCGAGAGCGAGACCGTGACATTCTTCGCATTGGCGTACTTGGAAATGTTGGTCAGCGATTCTTGCACGATCCGGTAGAACGCGATGCGGTAGGAGGGTGACAGGTCGAGAGCTTCTTCCTGGAGCTCGACGCGGCACGAGATTCCGGTGCGCTTGCTATGCTCGGAGCACTGCCAGCGCAGCGCCGCAGCGATGCCGAGGGTGTCGAGAAGCGACGGGCGGAGATCCTCGATGATCCGTCGCTTGACCAGGACGGCGTCATCGATCGCCGTCATTGCACGGGCCAGCCGCATCCCCTGCACGTCTTCCAGCGCCAGCGTGCCCGACAGCATCTGCAGGTCGATCTTAGCCGCGGCGAGCGTGCCGCCAAGCTCGTCGTGGATTTCGCGCGCGAGCCTGGCCCGCTCATCCTCCTGCACGCGTTGCAGGAAGTGCGAGAGCTCGGTCAGCTCGGTGGTCCGCTCCAGCACCGCGCGCGCGAGCTCGGCGCTCCGGCCCTGCGCCTCGAGCGCCTTCTTGCGCCGCATTCGCGCGTCCTGCCCCAGCGCAGCGGCGCCGAGAATTAACAGGACCAGGTTGAGACCAACGAGAAGATAGAAGCCCCGGCGCGCCAGATCGAGCTGGTGCTTGAAAGTCTCGAAGCGGTGCTCGTAGAGTTTCCGCTCCTCGTCGGCCATGCCGCTAAGGGCGACGCGCAGGGGACTCATCGCGATCTTGCCGCCGCGCCGCTGCAGGTAGTCGGCGAGTCCCGGATCGTCGCCCTTCCTCTTGAGCTCGACTCCCGTCTGCAGAATTGCAAGGCGCTCGTCCAGCTCGGTGGCAACCGTGACGAGCTGCGCTGCCTGCACTGGATCGTTCGCAGTGAGGGTGCGCAGCTCCTTCATAACGCCCGGAATCTCAGCACGGGATTGGGTGAAGCGCTCGAGCTGGGTGTCGCGACCGGTCATCAGATAGCCGCGCTGTCCGGCTTCCGCATCGACCGTCAGCCGGAGCAGGTGCTCGATCAGCTCTTGCGCGCGCTGGGTGCGCCCGACCGATCCTGCGGTGTCGCGCAGGTCGTGGAGTCCCCGGTCGGCGACGTTGAGGGCGCCAACGCTGGTGATCGCCGCGAGCGCGAGCACCGAAATCCCGAGCATCCAAAGGCGTTCGCTGTTCATAAGCTTGAGGTTGCCGATAGCGTACGCGCGCAGTCGGGCTTTCTCTGTAGGGTAAATCCTACGCGACCGCATGTCGGTACCTGCCACATTCTGGCCTGTTCCCGTGCCGTGTCCAATGTGCGCGATAGCTGCGCCTCATGCGGAAATGGTACGCCGGGTTCGGGCACCGCTAGGGTGCGCCTAGCGCCGCTCGATGCGGTTTCGTACTGGCGACGGCGAACGTTCGGGCCGCAACGATCTGGAATGGGGGCGCAGCGCGTATTCCGTCGCCATTCTTTCGCGTCCTTCGTCGTCGAGGTGGTCAGTGCGCCTTGAGTACATGTGATCAATTGCGTTGATCGCGAGGTTGAAGCGAGTGAGGTCGCGCAGCGGGTCCGCGTTCGATCATCGGAAAGGCCAGCGTTGCGATGTGTAGCCTTTTGCTCGCACTGCGGGGGCACCCGAACCCTGTGCGGCAACGTAACGGCTGCGAGCGTCCGACGCGCAGGATGATGCCGACTGAGACGGGGGATGGTGCCGAAAGTCGCCTCCATCACCCGATCCCCCAAATACTGGAATGCGACGGTGACGCGCGGACCGCCATGGCAAGAGCGTTCCTGTGTCGGGTGCTGCCGGGTTCACGTGTAAATCAATCGCGGCACGGCGACGGTCGTGGCTATTCGCCTCGTCCTACAGAAAGATCAGCGCTCGCCGATAGGAGCGACGGAGGGAATCGCGGAGATTAGGGCCACGGACGCCATTGGCGTCGGTGTCAGTGTTCTTTCCGTCAACTTCTCTACATGGATACCATCATGGACCGCAGCCTTTCGAGTGGCACCAACACTTCCTACAGCGGCAACAATCCCCTTGCGTCGGAGGCGACGAGCAAGATCGAATCCGGCGCGCAGATCGCGCACGAGGTGGTGGACAAGGTTGCCGACAAGGCGACCGGTTCGCTCGGCCGCGTCAGTGGCGCTGCGCACCAGGCCGTGAACGGCGCAGCGGGCGCCGCCACGTCTGCCGCGGAATGGGCGTCGGCGGTTCCCGACCAAGCGACCCGTCTGTCCGAATCGGCGTTTGCCGCCGTCCGCGCCCGTCCGATCTCCACGGTCGCCGGCGCCGTCGTCATTGGTTATCTGCTCGGCCGCCTGGCGCGGTTCTGAGCGGACGTCAAGTCACGCTTTGGACGGAGAAAAGAGATGCCGCGAGCCGCAACACCCCGTTCGTCCCGCCGTCGCACGACGACGACGGCCCTTGACGTGCTGAAGTCCGACCATGCCGAGGTCGCC
Organism: uncultured Pseudomonadota bacterium; assembly: GCA_963816415.1. Lineage (GTDB taxonomy): Bacteria > Pseudomonadota > Gammaproteobacteria > Burkholderiales > Casimicrobiaceae > VBCG01. The sequence goes on along the minus strand of CAWFKR010000016.1, from coordinate 84,119 downwards.
ACGCTGTTCAAGCAATTCGAGGGCTATACCAAGTCGGACGACGGCGAAGGTATGCAGCAGGTCGCGCAGGCCGTCTGCAAGGCGCTGCGGATCCACGCCGAGATCGAGGAATCGATCTTCTATCCGGCGCTGCGCGATGCCGCCGATGCCGACGCGCCCCTTGATGAAGCCGATGTCGAGCACAACCAAATCAAGGAGCTCGCCGCGCGGCTCGAATCCGCGCTGCCCGGCGACGAGCTGTTCGAGGCGCGGATGACGGTGCTGTCCGAATACGTGCAACATCACGTGAAGGAAGAGGAGAGCACGCTCTTCGCGAAGGCGCGCGAGGCCGATTGCGACCTCGTTGCCCTCGGCGAGCAGCTCCTGGCGCGCAAGGCCGAGCTGTGCGGCGGCGACCCCGTCGACGTCGTGGCGCTGACGGCGCCTGCGACCGCAGCGCCCGGTCGCAAGGGACAGCGCGCTAGCCGGTAGCACACTGCCGCCGCCGTCCGGGAAGTGGCCTCGGGCGGTGGCAGTGCCGGCAATACGACCTGCGCGGCTGAGAAATCCTCATTTCCTTCGGCCGGCGGGGATGGCTCCCTGCCGACGTCCGACCAGGAATCCCACGCGTGGCGTTTGAAGCCTGCCGCCAGTTAGCGCGTGCGCGCGTGCGCGGCGAACCCAGCGCGGTCCGAATTGGGCTCGCGCCCGGAATCCCTGAAGGACCAACTCGACAACCCGCACCGGTCGCGGCGGCAGCGACTAATCGCAAGCGGGTCACGCTGAAGATATGGGCCCCGCACTGCGCCACGGAGCGGTTCGTTGCAGCGAGTCTCGCCGGATCGTCAATACGCGCGACAAAGCCGGCGACGCGTCGCGCCGCCGGCTGCTTTTGCCGTCCGCCCGCGATCGCGGGTCAGGACGCGTTCGGATCCTTGATGGTGTCGGCGCCGCTCGCGCGGGTGCCGCGCGGCGACCGCAATGGATCGTCCCAGTACGGCGTTGCGCTGTAATACGAATGGATCTCGGTCGCCCAAGTCGAGTCTGCCATCGACGGCCAATGATCCTTGTCGAATCCAGGCGCGCCTTCCAGCACGTCCTTCTCGACATTGAGGATGAAGCACTTGTCGTCGGCGTCCAGCGTCAGCGCCGACCATGGGATCGCGAACAGCTTGCTACCCATGCCGAGGAAGCCGCCGAACGACAACACTGCGTACGCGATACGGCCGGCCGACACGTCGAGCATGATCGCCTCGATCTTGCCGAGATCCTCGTCGGCGACATTGACGACTGGGTCACCGATGAGCGTCGCGGCGTCCATGACTTGCGGGCCGGGGCCGTCGCCATTGCGCATTTTGGCGCCGATGATTGTCGCGCCATCGGCGCCGCGCGGATTCGTGCTGGAATAGAGGCTAGAACGTGTGACCATGGAATTCTCCTGAACAACTGAGATTGCGTTGATATGCCCCGATGTCAGCAATTCGGTGAGCCCGACAGCGCTGGTGGGGAACCCTTCGGCAGCGCCGCGGACGGGGGTCTTTGGAAGCAACTCCTGCCCCAATCTCCCGTCCTGTGCGATGCGCCAGAGCATGATCGGCGATCGCCGGGGAAACCTTTATCAGGGCGACCTGATTCGCGAGTAGGCGGTCCCCTACGACGCCGGCCGACAGAAGTTCGCCTGCGGTTTTTTTGCGTCACGGCGTCACAGCACACCGATGACGGCGAGTACGAGCACCACGAGCAGGACGAGGCCGATACCTCCGGCCGGGTAGTAGCCCCAGCCCGAGCTGTACGGCCAGGTCGGCAGCGCGCCGACGAGCAGCACTATCGCGAGGATGAGAAGCAGCAGGCGCATATTGATCTCCTTCGTGTTGGCGGCACGCCGTGAATCCGTCTCGACTGCTGCGCACCCGAGGTGAGCGCGCGGCCACCGCAGAGGTCACTCTGCCATGTGGCGGAGCCCGCCGGGTAGCGCCTTAATTGCATCACGACGAATGGCCGGGGCAGGCATTCCGGGCCACAACGACACCACGCGTGGACCCCCGCTTATGACGTCCCCTTTTTTGGGACCTTTGCACGCGCCTTGCGGGCTTCCGACAGGCCGATCGCGATGGCCTGCTTGCGGCTCGTGACCTTCTTGCCGGAGGGCCCCGACTTCAGTGTCCCGTGCTTGAACTCGTCCATGGTCTTTTCGACCTTTTCCTGCGCTTTCTCTCCATATTTCGCCATCGTTCGCTCCTCACGATTGCATAAGATTGTCAGCGCGGCAGTGCGACCGCCGCTACGCAAGTCTTGCAACGCACGCCTGCCGCCACCATGAGGTGGCGACCCGACGGCGCGTCAGCCGAATCTTGCGACATCGGGGCGCTCCCGGCGCGCAAAAAGAGGCGGGTGCGCGGTCATCCACCCCACTGGGACAGATGGGACTGTTGTCATTTCTGGTCCATGGCTTTGGCGCACGACATGCAGCTTGGGGCAACGGCTCAGCGCATCGCACTTCTCGCTCGCGAACTTGCCTGGCAGTCAGTGCGGGGCCGTCGACGGCGCCCTGCAACAGCCGTTCATCGGGATGTTGACGATGACGGACCCCTCCCGGTGCGTTGCGTGATCTCGTCGCCGGGGACCGGCTTCCACATCGCGTAGCGCCGCTCGAACGTGTCGATCTGGCGCTCGGCTTCGTCCTTGCCGATGCCATACGCCTCCTGGATCTTGCCGGCCAGTTGATCGCGCTTGCCGTTGATGACGTCGATCTGGTCGTCGGTCAGCTTGCCCCACTGTTCCTTCACATTGCCCTTGAACTGCTTCCAGTTGCCCTTGACTTGATCCCAGTTCATATGAATGTTCTCCGATGTACGTATGGAGCGGCGCCCCATGTCTCCAGATGAAGGCTAAGTATTGCTAGCGCATTCGAGGTTCTCGGTCGCCAATCCACGCGCTATTCGGTCGCCAAGCCAAACACACTCGATCCAATGACACTCGCGAGAGCGACCTTGCTTGCGAGCATTGGCGGAGGATATTTGGCCGGCGCGTGACTGTCTGTACGCTGACGCACAAAAATGTGGGCGAGGCCCTGGCAATGCGCCGTCCACGCGATGTCCCCCCGCCTATACAGTAGCGGGGCCGTTTGGGAATGGCCGCACTGAGACACCTCAGAGCGTTCCGCCGGCCCGATAGTTGCCGCCCGTACCGAGAACTCTCGATAGCCGTCGGTTGCGCCGAGGTCGAAGCACCAACTACAGAGTTACAGAGTTCTCGGTACGACAACGTCGTACTCTGCGTGAGGGGCGCCGCGTGGGTGTGCGGCGCCTCAAGCCATACGACTTTTCGCGCCGCGAGCACATCCTGCAGCTGCCACCAACCACCGCCCGCGCGATCGCCGATTGCCTGCGTTTTCTGAGCGTTCGACGAGCGCCGGTCCGCCTTTGTGCGTCATGTCGCGCCGCGGGACGTGTCCCCCGGGGCCGACTCGCGGCGCCGGGTCGAAGCGACCATGCGGAGCCTTGTGAGCCGTCCGGGCAGGGCGCCTCGAAGCCCGCGGCGGATGGATCTGGAGCTATATCGCAGCGCTATATCGCAGGAGTACCCGAGCTTGCCGCATCCTTCTGCCTCCTCGGCGCATACCCAAGAAATTCGCTAATTGGCTGCAGCTCTTCGACGCGCTCGCACACCGCGTTGATCGCCATGACGATCGGAATGCCCAGCAGCAAGCCCCAGATTCCCCACAGCCAGCTCCAGACGAGCAGGGCAACGAATACCGTGACCGCATTGAGCCGGCCCACCCGCTGCGTCAACCACGGCACAAGCAGCAGCCCGATCACGCCGACGATTGCGAGGACGCTGCCGATGACAAGAACGACTGGTTGCGCGCCGTCGAACTGCGCGTACGCGACCAGTCCGACAAGGAAGACGAATGCAGTCGGTCCTGCATAGGGAATGAAATGGAGCACGCCGCCGACGCACGCCCAGAACAGCGCGTTATCAAGTCCGATCCAAAAGAACACCAGCCATACCACGACGCCGAGGAGCGCGCTCGTGGCAAGTTGGACCAGGAGGTAGCGCTGAATTTGAGAGTTGATCTCCTCGAGTATCTGCAGCGTAATCTTCTTCTTCGACAACGTGTCGCCGCTGACACGAATCAGGGTCCGTCGGAAGCTGTCGCCGGCGATGAGCAGGAAGTACACAAGCGCCACGACAACGACCAACTGGCCGATCCCGGCAACGGCGCTCGCGGTTCCCATCACTACGTAGTCCCAGACGTTGATCGCGGAAGCATCGGCAGGCGCCCTGGCGGAGGTCGCCGCCGAAGTCATCGGAGCGTTCGGGGTTGTCGCGGCCGCATGCGCCGCCTGCTCGATTTCGCTTGCAGCCCTTTGCATCTTTTCGACGGCCCCCGGCGGCCTGAGTGCACTGCGCCGCAGGGCCGCCCTGAACTTCGCGGTGGCGTGGGGCACGATGTCCAGGACTTGGCTGGCCCGCGGCTGAAGCGATTCAAGGCCCAAACCGAGGGCAACGAGAATCACGATGAGCGTCACTGCCGCCCCCACCGCTTCAGGCAGCCTGGCTCGCCTTTTCAGCCAATCGACGACCGGTGTCAGCGCGTAACTCGCCATCACCGCGATGGTGATTGGAATAAATACCGCCCGAGCCCAATACAGAAGTCCGATCACGGCGACAAAGGCCAGCACTGCGAGCGACGTGCTTCGCACGTTGATTGGCATCTGGAGTACCGACGGCGGAAGCTCCGATGGCGGCTCGACACGGGGCTGAAGCGATTCGCGATCTATGAACATGCCTTCTCCGGAGCGCATTTTGTAGCCGTCATTTATCAAGACCCCTATCCACCACTGAGTACGCACACCTTGGACAACGCGCGCGGTGTGTTGCATAGAGGTGGGTGAACTCCGCGCCGAACAAGAACACTTGCGCAGAGTAGTAAAGCCATAACAGCAGCACGACCAGCGTACCGGCTGCACCATACGCTGATGCAATGGCACTCCGACCAAGGTACAGGCCGATTGCAAATCGCCCTACGCCGAACAGAAGGGCGGTAATGAACGCACCCATCCATACGTCTTTCCAGGCGATCGGTACATTCGGTAGCCACTTGTACAACATTGCGAAAAGTACCGTAAATGCGCCCACCGAGAGGACGGGATTCCAAAGGTGAAGGAGCGGAAGCGTCTCGCCGGGATAGTGCGACTTCGAGTAAGCCTCCAGTGCGGCGATCGCGGCGCTCAAGACCAGCGAGATCAGCAGCAGAAAGCCGACCCCCAAGATCATGCCAAGCGAAAGAATCCGAGCACGAAGAATCGCCAACAAGCTGCTGCCCCCGCGCTTGGGTACCTTCCATATCAGGTCGAGATCATCCTGCAGCTCCACCAGGATCGTCGTTGCCCCGACAAGCATGGTCACGAGACCCATGAAGGTGGCGAAAAGGCCGGTCGTTGTTTCCTGCGCCGCCTTCAGCAATGACTGAATGGCCTCCGCCGCAGGCGCACCGACCAGACCGGCGATTTGAACGACGATCGCCCCGCGCGCGGCATCGACCCCGAAGAGGGCGCCGGCGACTGCGATAACAATGATCAGCAGCGGCGCCAACGAAAAGGCGCTATAGAAGGCCAGAGCGGCCCCCAGGGTTGGAGCGCGATCCTCGACCCATGCGACGCCCGACTGCTTCACCAGATCGCCGTATAAACGCCAACCCGTTCCTCTAGTCCCCATCCGTGTTCCTCGATTTCACGTCGGAGTCGGGCACCCCTTTGAACGTCCTACGACTACGGTGTCAAGTCGGCCCCCGGGCCCTCCATCTGCACCGCAGCGCGACGACGGTCGAGATGCTTACATGGATCGCGCCTGCGCATGATCAAACACATCTTTCACTGCTTGATAGCAATCGGCTACGAGGCCACCTCGTCAGACGCAGGAAAGCTCAGCTCCTTCGTCGTCGCGGGTAGAAAGGATTGCCGAGGTTCGGAATAGTCCCATCGCTCCACCGCAACGCATCGGCGATTCCGCTGCACGCCGGCATATCGAAGCAGGTTCACCGAGTTGCCGGCATCGTGGCGCACACGCCATGATACGGCCGTGCCTGCCTGAACCGCCCAGACCTGACGTCGCAGACCGGCGTATTGTTCGTGCAGCGCTAGAACGTAGGGAAGATGAATGTGTCCGCCCAGGATGAGGTCGGCCCCTGCGTGCGCCCACCTCCAAATCGCAGCCGCACGCCCGTGCAGCAGATTGACTTCCTCCCGCGGGCGCGTCACGGCGACGGGTTGATGCGTGACAACGATGCGTAGTTGGGATGATGTCGCCCCCTCGAGCCGCTGCGCAACGCGTTCGACTTGCTCGGCGGACACTTCGCCATCTTTGTGGCGGTAAATGCGCGTCGTATTCAGCGCGACGACAACCAGCTGATTGGATTCGAACACTGGCTCCAGATCGGCTCCGAATTCTCGGCAGTAATTGGCGTAGGGGGAAAACAAACGCGCGACGGGATTGAAGAGCGGAATGTCATGATTGCCGGGGATCGCCAGCGTGGCCGGTGCGCCCAATCGGTCGACGAAGTCGCGCGCGGCGCGAAATTGTCGCCGCCGAGCGCGTTGAGTGATGTCGCCCGACACCACGACGAGGGTGGGTGCCTGATCGCGTGCGAGTCGCACGAGCGCGTCGACCACCGCCGGCTGCTCGGTGCCGAAGTGGGGATCGGATATCTGCAGCACCAGGCTCATGACGGCGAGTCGGCAACCGACCCAAGTTTGGGCGACCAATCCTGCCGGAATAAGTTTCCCCGATCTTGCCGGGTTGCAGTCGCGACGCCTCCGATCTGCCAAGGTGCAGACTTTGATAAATGCACGGGAGCAGGCATGGCTATCGTCATCCAATTGCTACGGTGGATTCTCCGACCTTGGGACAAGGACGGACAGCGCTGCAGGAAGCATCCGATAGTGAAGAGGCGACGCCATGTAACAGAGCTCGCCGTCGTTCGCAACCTGCAACCGGGCATGGTGCGTTTCGACTTTGAAGGACTTGCCGAAAGCCGTATCGAAGTCCTGTGACTGCTCCAGCCGTTTGAGCAGCGCTCGCATCGCCAAGCGAATTAGACCCAGGCGCCCAGTGCGGTTTGCAACGTACAGACTGAGGACGGCGTCGTCGAGGCGCGGCCGCTCACCTATCACGAATCCTTCCATCTCGTACCTATTATTCCCCACGAAGACGAACGGCGTATGGCGTACCAGTTCGTCCCCGTTGATGGCGATGCGCACACTCAGAAATGGATAGCGCCGAAAGACGGCAATCCCTGCCCAGATGAGGGCGGGCAGCTTCCTCCGCCCGAGTCGCCGCCGCAATGCGTCGCGGCCGGCAACCACGCTCGGATAGAGTCCCAAGCTCGAATTATTGAGAAAGAAGCGATCGTTGACTGCACCCACGTCGACTCTAGTCGTCTGGCCGCCCGCAATCGTTTGGACCGCTCCGTCCAGATCCAGCGGGATTTTGAGATCCTTGGCAAAGTGGTTGAGCGTGCCGAGTGGAAGAATTCCCAACGTCGTCTCAGTGTCGACCAGGGTCGGCACCGTAGCGCTAAGAGTTCCATCGCCTCCGCCGACAACAATGATATGTGGCTTCGCTATCGCCGCGCGCCGCACTTCCGCAACGATTTCGGAGGGATCGGCCATGATGATGTCCACCTCAATTCCAGCCGACTTGAAGCGCTCGGCGATATCGGCAGAAAGCGCTCCGGCTTGTTGCGATCCGGAAGATGCATTAACGATGACCGGGACGCGGGTGTTCATCTATTCGGTCGGTCCCTGCGACCCGTCGTTCCGCCAGCGTACGCGTACGAGGTGCAATGCTGTTAGCACCAGTGTCGACCACGCGATTGCCTCCAGGATTCCTGCCAACACGTCGCTCGCATAGTGAACACCGAGGTACACGCGGCTGAAGCACACGAGCCCGATCATGACAATGCCTGCGCCCATGGCAGCATTGCGTCGTGGACCTTTCATCGACAACACGCACCCAATGCCAAATCCGTAAAAAACAGTCGACGCCATGGCGTGCCCGCTCGGAAAACTATAACTGGATAAGGCAAGTAGCGGATCGTGGAACGTTGGACGGCCGCGATGAATCATATGCTTCAGGCCGTAATTGAGCAGATTTCCGCCAAAAACGAGTGCCACCAAATCAATCAACTGGTCGAAGCTTCGTTTGCGAAACAGCATCACGCAGGCCACTGCCGAAACCACGGTTAGCGTAGAGGGTGCACCAAGAAAACTGATGATAATCATGCCGTCGATAATCCAGGGCACAGCGTGCAGGTGCAGCCAGGTCTCGATCCAGACATCGATAGACACCAGTGTGCCGCCGGTCTCGACCGCTACCGCCGTCCACGTAAATGCGCCCAACGCGGCCGAAAAGAGCAGCACCGTCGGAGCGAGATCACGGCGGCGCATGACGGGTCACACTACAAGAGAGCGGATTGTGTCGTCCATTGGTTTTACACACCTGACCAATGGCGTCCGTCTGACCTTCCAGCAGCCTTTCGGGCGGCAACGAGCGGCCCCAGCAGGCATGCATCGTACTGACTGCTGCCGCAGCCACGTATCGTAGAACCGCATTGGGCTGACGCCGTCGAGCGAGAAAGTGACGGCGAAACCTGTTGTAGAGCGCTTCGATGTTTCGAACGCGTCGGCACGTCCCGCGTCTCGGCGCGCGTTCCATGCACGCGCTCATTCGTCAAGCCGTTGGAGAAGCTGGCCGCCGGGCCGATGGGGGGCATTGCGCGCCTACATGCTGTCGGCGCGCATCATGATGGGGCGGATCAGTTCCGCCCACTTCGCTGCAATCCACGTCTGCGGCGAGCGAATCTTCTCAATCTGTGTGGCAACGCGGTCGTAGTCAGCGTAGGCCATCGTCCATTCGGGAAACCAGCGCTCCCCGCATAGGTCATTTCCGATGCGAATCAGGTCGCAGTGCCGCGGGTCCCGCTCCAGGCGCAGCCAGAGGTTCCCCAAATCCCATTCGTCGCCTTCAAGGATTCCCAGGAAATGGACGCCCGTGAACAGAAGCATGCCGGAGATGTGATGGCGCTCGTTGTTGCGCCGTGACGGGGCAATGATCTCATTGAGACGTGCCACCGGAAATGACGGTGACAGGGTGCTTGACCAAGCCAATCGACGCAGCATGATGCCTTTCCCTTTTCAGACGGTGCCGTGCAGTCGCTGCCAGGCATGTGCGGGATCGAGCCGGGAGCCGATCGACACAATGTCGAGCGATCCGCGTCGCAACGCGATCAACCCCAAAAAAAGGGCCCCGACGTTGCGGCCGGGGCGGAGGCTGTATCACCTTGGAGGAGGAAGATGACACAGAAGAAAGCCGTGCGCAGGATTTCCCGGCCGGGTCTGACACACGCATGTCATTCATCGCCCCACGGCACTCCATTGCGTTCGGCAGCAACCCGACACCCGTGGTTTCGGGATCGGATTTGATCCGGATTCGCACAGTGCGTCTGTGCGGTGTCGCACGCACCTGCCGGATCGTCTGAACTATGCGAATGGCTGCCGACGGGCCGCGCGTCGTCGCAGTGCCAGAACGTGACCGTTGTCGTTGAAAGGCAAGGCCTGGGCCGTTGCGTCGCCGGGCCAGAGTCCGCACCAGAATCGCCCGCTCGATGCCCTGCCGGCCAAAGATTACAAGCGGGTCGCATCCCATCTTGATTTGATCCCGCTGCGGCTCGACGCCGGGTTGCTCAAGGACGAGTTCGGACGCTTCGGTCCGGCGACGCATCTCCTGCGGCGCCGCACCGAGGCGCTGATCTCATCCGCCGAGCACACCGCGATCGGGCGCTTGCAGCGCCCTCCGGAAGTCAGCGCATTCGGTCCCGGTCATGACCTACCGAGATTCGATTGCAGCCGATGGCATCGGAACCGCATGCCACCTGCGACCCGCCCGGCCCGATAGTCGGGTCCTCTTCATCCAGAACAAACGCCACGGGAAACCGGGTGTTGTCTTCCATCGCGCGGAGGAGGGCCGTCGCAGCGCGCTCGGCAATCCTGGATTCCGCGCGTTGCCCAGGGCCGCTGGGGTGCGGCCATGAGGCCTTTCTTGCGGTTTCTTCGATGCGATTGGCGCGCAACTCCGCGCGCTTCCGACCACGCGCTTCCGACCGACGGGGATCGAGCAGGTCGCCTTCGTGCATGTGATTCAGCCGCAATGCATAATTGCCCATAGGTTCACCGCGGAAGCTCCGAATTGACGAATGATCGCGGATACCCCTGTCCACTGTCTGTGCGGCGCCGAACGCAGGGTGACGCCGCCTGCACGATCGACTACGTCTAGGGGCGCGTGATTATTCGATACGGACCGGGAATCTCTCTGAAGGAGGAACGATGGAGGCAGGATCGCGACCTTCGCGACTGTCGGCACTCCACCCTGCACCTGGTCAATGGTTCGTGGTCATTCACCGCAGTCGTTGCATGTCACATCCGGGATCCAACCCAACGGTCAATGTCTTATCGATCGACCCGACCGCCGGTCCACGTCTGAGTCACACTGGCGCGTGGGAGTAGGAGCTGACGTCCGCCGATATCCCGGCGAGCGGCTGCTTTAGAGATCAATGACCGGCCGAATCCGCCATGCAAAGCACTCATGCCGCACGATGGCGGACCGCTCGCCTGCGATTATCTGCTGCGTGGAAGCCGCACCGTGAATACCGTCTCGCGATCGTCAGAGCGCACTTCAGCGGTCCCGCCGTGACGCTGGGCGATCTCGCGAACAATATACAACCCAAGCCCCATACCAGAACTGCGTTTGCTGGCGGTGCCCCGCCTGAGTGGGTCAAACAGCTCGACGAGGGTCTCCCCGGCGATAGCGGGTCCACTGTTGCTTATCTGGATGCGGACGTCGGCTTTCTCGCCCGCCACCGCGATGCGCACCGGGCGGTCCGGTGCGCCATGGTGGATTGCATTTGCGACGAGATTCCCAAGCAGCTGCCGCACCCTTCTCCCGTCCCAGGAGCCCTGGCAGTCGCCCACGACATTCAGGTATAGCTCTCTATTGGGGTAGGTTGCGCGTAACTGCTCCAGCTCTTGGGTGCAAAGTGCCCCGAGATCCATCGGCGATGGAGCGATGCTGATACCAATACCGAGATTCGTTCGGTTGAAATCGACAAGGTCATCGAGCAGCGCTTGAAGGAGAGCGCCGCTGCGAATCAGTCGTTCCGCGGCCGTCGAGACATCAGAGCCCGCATTGAGCTGCCCAAGGTATTCGGCTGTCATCTTCACCGCTTGCAAGGGGCTGCGCATGTCGTGGCCGAGCATGCCAAGCAGGAGGTTTCGTGCCTGGTCTATCCATGCGCTGAAATGCCCGATGGACGCCGCCAGCGCCTGATCGATTGCCTCATTGAAGCGAATCACATCCTGCAAGTTCGGAGCGGCGGGAAGGCATGCATTCATCCACATGGAGAGGACGCTGGCCCGCAACGCGCGGTACTCGGAGGCCAGTTGCTCGATGTCGTACCCGCTTTTCGCCCGAAACACGGCGTGCGTCTGAGCAGCGGTATCTCTTCCTGGGAATGGGGCGGGAGCGAGCCCCCTCGACTTGGCGACCTGCTCACCCTGAGACTGCGGTTCCGACAAGTCCGCGGCTACCGCCTCAAGAATCTGCTGTGCATGGTCCCGGAGTTCCAGCGCCGACATGGATGCTGCCGCCGGCAAGCGGGTGGCGGCGAACGCCTCCCACTCCGCAACGATGGGTTCCATGTTGCGCAGAATGAAGTCGGACAATCGCATTCTGTCCCCTACCCGCGACCCGCATGGACAGGCTGGGCCAAGGGCGTTACGTCGGGTCCCGAGCCGCGATGAGAGGATACGCCTTTCGGGAAAGTTCTGCGTATGGCCGAGCTGAAGGTACCCACGTTTGATGGACACCTCAATTAGAGCAACACTGGCTGGAAGGAGGTGCTCGATGGAATACGCGCCGGGCAGGAAATTGACTCGGGAATGCAAACTTGAAGCGGTTTGTCAGACGGCGTTGAGCGAGAAGCCCAGGGTGCAGATGGCGCGGGAGCCTGGCATATGCATCGGCCAGCTGCGAACGTGGCGGCTCGAGTTCGATCGCCGCTGCCCTACGTCGTCCGGTAGCTCTCCGAACCAACTTCCTCTTACCCAATAATGCGCCGCTCGATTGCGCAGTGAGCCCGCGCGGCGCCTTGAACTCACGCGGATTGCCGCAAGCCGTGCCGCGCGCAGATCATCCGCATCACGGATTGGAACTGCGACTTGACGCTTGCGACGGTACTCAGGCTTGACCGGTCGCGGGAGTCACAAAGTGTGCGACGCCGAACAGACGGCGAACGGGCCTTCATCTAACTTCTGATCATGTCTTTGGAATGTGCTGGATGACGTTCATGCGTCGCGGAATGTTGTACCTGTTTTGTCGCCCCAGCAGGCACCTGATGCGGCAGTCGGGGAACTCCGCGGAGTCGGCCGAAAGTACGGACGTTTACCCTGGTCATTGTCGGACCGTCGATCGCCAATTGTCGTAAAGGAAAGAACGATGGGCTGGATCAGAAGATTTCGTGCAATGAACGGCGCGCGATACGACGCGCAAAATGGGATCCGAAGCGGCGCCGAATCTCCCATAGGTCTCGGCGAGACCCCAACCGCCCGGATTGCCGAGACGATCAAGCTTCGACAGGTATCACTGGCGGTGCGTTACGTCTGGATGGTGCGCGCTCGATAATTCGCGTTGCCTTGGCGGGCAACAATGGCATGGCGCAAGGGGCCTCTCAGGGCGATTCCTTTGGCGATGTCCATAATTCGTCGGTATCGGGTCTCGACCCAAACTGTTCCGATTGCTTGGCGCACCCGGCCACGCTTAGTCGAAGCGGGGGACCCGTTCCGCAAGGGAGCCTTCAGGTTGCAGTTACCTAAGCGGGAGACATCGCGTGAATACAATCATCGCGGGTAGATTCGACGAGCAGGTGCGGGCCGAAACGGCAGCGACGGCGCTTGAAACCATAGGATTCCTGCCCAACCAGGTTGCGACGTTTTTCGTCAATCCCGCCGGGCAACACGACCTGCATGGGACTACGCTAGACCCGGGCGCGTCGGCGGCCGCGCATCACGCGGGCGCGGGCGCCATCGCGGGTGCGGCCACCGGAGCCGGAATGGGCGCAGTGGTCGGCGTGGCGACGGTTCCCGTTCTAGGACCAATCGCGGTACTGGCTGGCGCTGGCGTTGGCGCGTATATCGGATCGCTGGCCGGCGCGCTGCAGCGAACCGGCACTCCCGAGCCGAGCGCTGGCGAATCAGCCCGTTTCGAACGAGGTCGTGACGAAACTCCGCCCCGGAAGTCCGGGGTGCTTGTCGCCGTCAGCGCCACGTCTTCATCGGAGGAGGCGAGCGCCATTGCCGTTCTGCGCGCGCAAGGAGCAGCGGACTTGGAGCGGGCGCAAGGCAGCATTACTCGACACCAGGGAACAGAAGCTGGCGATCGTCGGCGAGTGCTTGGTGCCGGGCGCGTCGCTGGCCGGCGTCGCCATGGCGCATCAGGCCAATGCCAACATGGTGCGCAAGTGGGTGGTGAAGTTTCAGCGTGGCGGCTTTGGCGAAATGACGGACAGCGGCACGAAGCTCCTGCCGGTGGCCGTTCGGAACCCCGCTGCTGCGGTCAGCGTTCCGATGACGGCCGGCCCGACGGTAACGCTTGAGATCGAAATACCGCGGGGTGTCGTGCGCTGCTATGGCTCGCCCAGTCCGGAGCTGCTGAACCCGATCATCAACGCGCTGACCGGTCGATGATCGGCTTGCCTCTCGCCACCCGGGTGTGGATCGCCGCGGCGGTAACGGACATGCGTCGTGAGATGGACAGCCTGGCGGCGCTGGTGCAAACCGCGCTCGGTGAACAACCGTTCTCGGGCGACGTGTTCGTGTTCCGCGGCAAACGCGGCGATCTGGTGAAGCTGAGAAGTGATTCTTGGACGGCTGGATCGTCCTTGGTCAGGCCATCACGGCGGACAGCTTGATGGGTTGATTTTCGCTGATGGCTTGCAGTCCTTCAAGCTGCAGGTATCGGCGTTGCAGTTGCCATTCGTCGTTCTGCTCCAGCAACAGCGCCCCGACCAGACGCGTGATCGCCGCGTCGTTCGGGAAGATGCCGACGACATCGGTGCGGCGCTTGATCTCGGCATTCAGCCGCTCGAGCGGGTTGGTCGATGCGATCTGCGCCCAGTGCTCCTTCGGGAAGGCCTTGAAGGCCAGCACCTCGCTCTTCGGCGTCGTCCATCATGGCGGCGAGCTTCGGGAACTTGCCCCGAAGTTGATCGGCGACGATCCGCCATTGCGCGCTGGCGGTCTCGGCGGTGTCCTGCGCGAAGACGGTGTTGATCAACGCCAGCACCATCTGCCGCTGCCCCTTGCCGGCGTAGGCCGAGCGCGTTGCGGATGAAGTGGACCCGGCAACGCTGCCACGTCGCCTTGAGCACCTTGGCCGCCGCCGCTTTGAGCCCCTCGTGCGCGTCGGAGATCACCAGCTTCACCCCGCGCAGTCCGCGCCGGGTCAGGCTGCGCAGGAAGTCGGTCCAGAAGGTTTCCGCTTCGGAGGGACCGACCGCCATGCCCAGCACCTCGCGTACGCCTTCGGTGTTGACCGCGACCGCGATTATTACGGCCACCGACACGATCCTCCCGGCCTGGCGCACCTTGACGTAGGTGGCGTCGATCCACAGGTACGGCCAGTCGCCCTCCAGCGGCCGGTCGAGGAACGCACTCACCCGCTCGTCGATCTCCGCGCACAGCCGCGACACCTGGCTCTTGGTGATGCCGGTCATCCCCAGCGCCTTCACCAAGTCGTCGACCGAGCGGGTCGAGATGCCTTGGATGTACGCTTCCTGGATCACTGCCGCCAGCGCCTTCTCCGCCGTCCGCCGCGGCTCCAGGAAGCCCGGGAAATAGCTGCCCGTGCGCAGCTTCGGCAGCTTCAGCTCGATCGCTCCGGCACGGGTCTCCCACTCCCGCTCGCGGTAGCCGTTGCGGCTGTTCGCGCGGTCCGCACTGCGCTCGCCGTACGCCGCTCCGCACAGCGTTTCGACATCCATCTCCATCAGCCGTTGGGCGACGTGCTGGATCATCTGCCGCAGCAAATCGGCGTCCGCCCCCTTCTCAGCCAGTTCCGCCAGTGCCATGCTTGCCTTGGTCATCGTGGTTCTCCTCGATAGTCGTTGAGCTTCGCAAACCCAACTCTATCCAAGAATCACGATGGCCACCCTCACGGGCTCAGGCCGGCTCTCTTACACCACGTCTGGGGACACGATCCCCGCGTCGTGCGATTGGAGCTGATCGTCGAGGAGCTGGAAACCAGCTTGGCGGCGAACCCGGCGCCCGCTGACACGGCGCCCGCACCATCGCCGCGCACGCCGCCCGTCCGGAAGCCGCTGCCGGCGACGTTGCCGCGGGAGACGCTGGTCCACGCACCGGCGTGCACCTGTCCCGACTGCGGCGGCGCGCTGAAGCAGATCGGGGAGGATGTCGCGGAACAACTCGAGTTCATTCCCGAGCACTTCAAGGTCATTCGCCACGTTCGGCCGAAGTTCGCCTGCAGCAAGTGTTCGACCATCGTGCAGATGGCGGCGCCATCGCGCCCCATCGACAAAGGGCTCGCCGGCCCGGGCCTGTTGGCCCATGTCGCCGTCTCCAAGTACCTTGATCACCTGCCGCTGTACCGGCAATCCGAGATCTATGCGCGGCAAGGCATCGACCTGGAGCGCTCGACGCTCGCCGATTGGATCGGCGGTATCTCCCGTCTGGTGACTCCACTGGCCGAGTTGATCGCCGATATGTCGTCGCTGCCGGCAAAGTTCACGCCGACGACACGCCGGTGCCGGTGCTCGATCCGGGCCGGGGCAAGACCAAGACCGGTCGGCTGTGGGTGTACGTCCGGGATGATCGCCCCGCCGGGAGCAGCGAGGCGCCGGCCGCGCTTTATCGCTACACGCCAACGCGCGAGGGCGCGCACCCGCGCGCCCACTTGAAGGACTTCCGGGCACGCTGCAAGCCGACGGCTTCAGCGGCTTCGACGGCCTGTATGTCGATGGCCGCGTCCGCGAAGCGGCGTGTTGGGCGCATGCGCGGCGCAAGTTCTACGACTTGCATGCCGCCACCCGTTCGCCGCTGGCCGAGGAGGCGCTGAGGCGCATCCAAGGCTGTACGCCATCGAGGAGGAGATCCGAGGCAAGTCGCCCGACGAGCGCTGGCGCGTGCGCCAGGCGCGCGCCGGTCCGCTGTTGGATGCATTGCAGCAGTGGATGCTGGAAGTCCGGGCCACGGTGTCGGCCAAGTCGGAGCTTGCCGGCGCGATCAACTACGCACTCAAACGCTGGGCCGCCCTCACGCGGTACCGCGACGACGGTGCGGTGGAGATCGACAACAACGCCGCGGAACGCGCTCTGCGCGGGCCGGTGCTGTCGCGCAAGAACTTCCTGTTCGCCGGCGCCGACTCGGGTGGCGAACGCGCCGCGGTGCTGTACACACTACTGGAGACGGCCAAGCTCAACGGACTCGATCCGGAGGCGTATCTGCGCTTCGTGCTGGAGCGGATCGCCGAGCAGCCGAGCAACCGGCTCGCCGAATTGTTGCCGTGGAACTTCGCACCCCGACACGTCGAGCATGAGCAGCTCGCGGCGTAGCCCAGTTCCCCCAAGGCGCCGGCCAACGCCTTCGCCAACCTCGAATTCCTGATCGACGGCAATCGTGACATCACGATCTGCCGCGTCGGTCCGATCCCCTGCGTCGCCACCGCTGCCGACGAGGACCAATGCCTGGCGATGCTCGTGCGGCGCCCCGGCGAAACCCTGACCGATCTGCTGCAGCGCCTCGACAAAGTCAATGGACTGATTTCGATCCGCTAAGCACGCCTGCTCTGGTAACAGACGCAGGGTAGCGTCCTCAGCTATCGGGGCTCCGCGACGGGATTCCTGGCCAGGCGCTTCGTCGAGCGGGGCTGTTCTCCCGACGGCCATCGGGCCTACTGCGCCATAGGTGGCGCGTCCTTGATGCGGGGATTCAGAAGGGCGCTTTGCGGCCCCCAACGCGTTCCAGGTAGCCGGCCCCGATGAGGCGCCGATAAGCGTGAACGCGAAGCGGGTCGAGGAAAGGCTCCGACCTGGGCGAATTCGGCCAGTGAGGGGGAAGCCTTAGCGCCACTCCCAGTGGATTCGGAGCTGGGCAAAGTCGCTGTCGTCGGTGATCGTTCTCTGCATAGAACATACGTTCGATGCAGCGGTCTCATGACTGGGAGCAGTCGCCAACAACCGTTCGTCCGATATGCCATTGATTAAATTGGTATTATTATCTAGACAGCCAGCAGAGGCCCAAGTGGGCGCCGCGTGAGTCACTGGAGTTGCGAGAGGATCAGAGGCCGTGGGTTGGGCAGAGACCAGCGGCTTCGTGCTTGACTTGCATACTTCCGACGTTCGCTGCCAAACCTGTCCCCGGGCTGGCTACTTTAGTAGGGTCTAGTAATCTTTTTAATACAAGCTCGCTCCGAGCGGGTTGCGGCGGCGCTGTTGGGGAATCGTAGTCCCCGGCGAGGTTGTCGGGCGAATTCTCAACGTCCGGCAACGGGTCGACCGGGATCCTTTCGGTCCGGCAGACCCTGGTGCCCCCTCCGTCGATCCCGCCGTCAACGAAAATTGTGGCCGTCTCAATCGGGAGCTGCGGGTTGCCGAGGCAACTGGCTCGCTTTGGGTGCGCCAGCTGGGCGAACTGCGCTCGGACGGCGCGTTGCTAGGGGAGAGAACCGGGCGCGGGTCCCAGTCAGAGGGATCGACGGGTCAACGCAGGAATGCCCGGTTGCACGGCCAAAAAGACAGCGCGACTTTCGTGGAAAATCCGACACTCCCGGGCCAGGAAACCAATGATTTCATTCACATTCACTCACGGTGGCTGACTTAGGCGATATAATTAGAAGGCGCAGCGCAACAGTCAACCGACGCTTAATCGGGCTATTGGCTTCCGAAGCCAAGGGTCACAGGTTCGAATCCTGTCGGGCGCGCCACCTTCCGCAGTGGAAAGGGACTTGCCCCTTTCGCCAGGCGGGAGGCGAGCCAAGATAAAAGGGGGTTGGCTATACGCTGCTTTCAGAGCTTGGAAGCAGGCAATGGCCTTCAAAGTCCGCCCCCGCTGGAACGGCAAGTTCCAGGCGACCGTCGAAGCCCCCGGGTTCCCCCCGGTGAGTGGCACGTTCCCCGAGGAGGGTTCGGCACGCTCGTGGGCCATCGCTACGCACACTACGGTGCTCTCTGGCGGCTTCCTGCCGCTCAAGCCCAAGGCGCACGCCAGCAAGCCTAAGGCGTCGCGGAATGGATACAAGGGGGACGCGGCAACTATTGCGCGACGTGGCGCGGCGCTGTGCGAGCAACGGAAGTCGATCCGTGGCGAAGCTAAGCGCAAGTGTTAAGTGCGGTGACAACGGCTGTGCATTGGACGCGTGAGCCGGGCAGCGACAACGAGTAACCAAGCGATCTGCACAAAAGCGAAGCCCCGCCGGAGCGGGGCTGTCGTGGAGCCGAGACAGCTTAAGACTTGCGCCGTCGCGAGACCGCAATCCCGACCAAGCCAAAGCCAAGAAGTGCGAGGGTCGCAGGTTCCGGGACGGACAGAGGCAACGTCGAAATCGTGTAACCGAAGGCCAACCTTGTGGATGAGTCTTCCGGCGTCTGGAAGCCGAAGCAACCGGTGGCCGGTGCTGCGGGATTCACGCTATGCACTTGCGCGCATGTCGCATTCGGCAGGATGCTCAGCACCCCGCCTGACGTCGGGAAGATGTTGACGTAGTACGTGTTCGTGTCGTAGACGAAGCTCTGGTTGAAGAACCCACCGAGCAACACGAAGATGTCATCGCAAACGCTCGTGCTGGGAAACCCACACGGTGAGCTGTTCGTCGTTTCGTCGAATGCGATGTTGAAATCAATCGGCGGAAGCAGACCGGGGACACCCGGATTGGGGGGGGTGAGCGCAGACAAATACAACGTGTCATGGAGCGTGGCGCCGGTCAGCGATGGGGGGTAGATGGGGTAGTTGTTGTGCTGCAACGAGGCGCCAGCGGCAATGTAGGCAGCCGGGGGCACGCCGCTTCCGACATACGTAGTCACCGTCTGGTTGGCTGCCGGATTGGTGATCGTCAGCGAACTCTGCAACGATGCGCATCCACTGCCCCCGTCGGTGCCCCAGCTGAGCTGCAAGGCCGTAATATGGTTACAAGAACTGGAGGAAGCGAACGTCGCGCTGCTGAAGGTGGCGCTATCGGTACCCTGCCAACTCGTCACGATGGGGTTGGCGTGGGCCGATAGGGCAAGACCCAAGGCGGCACCCGCCCCAACCAGAATTCTCAGACCTTTTTTCATCGTCGCTCCCAAGGTTAGTCACGATGTGAATCTCGCGAATATCAGAACGCAAAGGTCATGCCGACAACACGGATCCACAAATTATCCATTTACCATCAATGGCTTGGTAATCGCCTGGGCCTTCTCAAACGAGCCTCGCGTGATGCCGTTGTAAGATTTCTCGACAACTCCGACAAGCGGGCGGTGAGGCGAGCCGTGCGAGCTCCTTCGGCTTCGACGAGGCGGTCAATGTAAGCTATCCAGTTGAGCGCGGACTGGGGATAAGCCAAGGATCAGAATCGCGTGCGCGAAAGGCAGCATTTTGTGTGCAATTAGCCCTCGTAGTTCGTTCGCGTCTCGGAGCGGCGCGTGCGATTTCGCCTTTGCGCTCCCGATCGTCGCACTGCTGCTCATGGGAACGGTCGCGTCCGTCCAGGCGCAGACGCCGGGTGCCACCGAGCCGACGCCGGCGCGACCGAGCGATGTCCCCGTCCCGGCACGGGCTCCGCCGCGGGATATTCCCGTGCCGGTCCAGGTCCAGCCACGCGACGCCCGTGCACCCGGCCACACCTTGGCACTCGATGGTGCCTCGCACGCCGAGGAAGCGAAGGCCCGCCGCATTGTCGAGCAGGCGGACCAGATCCGGTTTCCGGCGGAAGGTTTCCAGGTCGACGTGACCATCGTCACGACGTCGAAGGACCAGGCGCCCGAAGAGCGCAGGTACCGCGTCCTGTCGAAAGGCAACGACCGCACGATCGTCATGGTGACCGCGCCCGCCGACGAGCGCGGCCAGATCCTGCTGATGCGCGAGCACGACCTGTGGATCTTCCTGCCCAACGTGTCGCAGCCGGTGCGGCTGTCACTCTCCCAGCGCCTCACCGGGCAGGTCGCGAACGGCGACCTGGCGCGCGCGAATTTCACCGGCGACTACAACCCGAAAGTGCTGCGGATCGACACCATCGACGGGGTCAGGTACTACGTGCTCGAACTCATGGCGGTCGACAACAGCGTGACCTACCGCCGAGTGCTCTACTGGGTGCGAGAATCGAATTCCGAGCCCTACAAGGCCGAGTTCTACTCGGTGTCGAACAGGCTGCTGAAGACCTGCACCTATGGAAAGTACGCCAGGATGGCGGGCCGACTGCGGCCGACCGAGTTGGTGATGACCGACGCACTGCGCGCCGGCGAGCAATCGGTGCTCGACTACAGCGAGATGAAGCCACGCGACCTGCCGGACAAGGTCTTCACCAAGGATTACCTGAAGAAGCTGGACTGACGCGCCCTTCAAAGAGAGGAGGTGGGAGGCCCTTGCCGCAGACGCGGAACCGCCTCTCACCTGCCGCGCCCTGCGGCCCTGCTCAGGGCCTGCCAGCGGCGCGCCGGTAAGCTGCTTCCATTTCGCCGGCAATCACCGCGAACAGCGGCCGAACGAAGAAATTCAGGCCGTCGATCACCTCCTGCACCGACATCATCGACGGGTAGCGCATGCCCCGGTGCTCGACCGGGGGCCCGATCGTCGTCAGGCTGACGCCGAGGCGGGTCAGCTGCTTGGCGAGCCGGCGCTCGGTCAGCATGAACAGCGTTTCGATGCCGTGGTGTCGCGCCTGCGCGATCATCCCGAGGTAGAGCCCCGCGGCGATGTAGGGAAAGCGAGGGCGGTCGGTCGTTCCGAAATCGCCTTCATGGACACCCGCCGGAGCCTGCCGCTCGCCCTTGCGGCGGCGATAACGGCTGATGACAGCGAGCCGGGAGACCTCGGCCACCTTGGTTCGATCGACCCTCGACAGATCGACGATGCCACGGTCGATCGAAGGCCCGCAAAGTGCTTCGAAGGGCAGCGGTGTCTGCGGACTTTGCGGATCGGCGAGCACGATCCTGACACAGCCAACAAATTCGCCGTTGCTGACGCTTTGGAGGAGAGCGTGTGCCGAGCGCGCGTCGTAGGCATCCGACTCCAGCCCGTCCGCGCGTATCGGCTCGTAACCCAGTTCCTCGCAGTAGACGGTGTGACGAATCCGATACACGGCACGCCGCAGCTCGTCGTCGATGGCCGGAACGGCCCGGAAATATTTGCTGAATCCCGCGCCCAGGTTCAGGAATTCGGGCAGGTACATGGCTCCCGTCGCCAGCAATCGGCCGAGGGTGTACACGTCGCAGGCCGCCGATGGATATTGTAGCGCCGTTGTTGTAGCGCCGTTGTGGACTACGCATTCGCAGCCATATGGAACGTCTTACACGTCGCCCTACGGAGACACTATTCGACTCGAGCTTTCTCCATTAGACTGCGCCGGAATATTCAAGCTGTAGTCGACGAGTCGGCTGCTTTTCGATCTCGCTTCAAGCGATGGGAGGGTCCATATTGGCAGCGCTAGCTAAACGGTACCCGGTGGACAGTTCGATCGGTGGGGACACGATCACCGCGATTCCGCGCACGCCCGATCCGATCCGGCTCTGCGTCGAAGACCCGGATTCTCGCCAACCCGAAACGATCGAGCAGGCCAACTTGTTCAAGATCCGTCTCGCGAACACCGAGGAGCGGCAAAGCGCGGCGAGCTACCTGATCCGGCGTCGCTATGCCTGGCGTGGCTATGCGGTCGGGGAACAGCCGCGTGAATTGCCGAGCCGGATCACCATCGCGGCTTACGACAACGAGGGCACGGCAGGCACCGTGACCGTCGGACTCGATGCGTCCGAGCCGATGTTCGTCGACGGGCTTTACGCGGACGAGGCGAACCGATTGCGCGGGCGGGGTCGAAGACTCGCCGAGTTCACGCGACTTGCGATCGACAACAACGTGCATTCGAAGCCGTTGCTCGCAGCGCTGTTCCACATCGCGTTCATCTACGCGCGACGCATGCATCGATGTACCGATCTCCTGATCGAGGTCAATCCACGACACGAGACCTTCTACCGTCGTGCGCTCGGGTTCGAGGCGTTCGGGTCCATGCGTGGCGACCCGCGCGTTGGTGCACCTGCGGTCCTCCTTCGGCTTCCCCTAGAGCATGCGGAGGCCGAGATTGCGCGCCACGGGGGCACGGCGAACGGGGCCCCAACTACGCGCTCGCTCTATCCCTATGCCTTCGGCCCGCACGAGGAAACGCGGATCGAACGGAGGCTGAGAGCTCTGGGCTGATCCGGCTCGAGGCTGACCCACCGAAGGCCGGGGACGCAAAGTCACCGGTCTGCAGGGTCGCAACGTCTCACGACGGCGGCAATGTCAGTGAGCTGGATTGGCGGAAGGTTCAACCGCCGCCTATCACTTCGGGGCACTGGTGCTTGCCCCTCGCCGAGTTCCCCAAGATTGCGCGGAGCGCGCGGCCGGAGCGCCGACGCCCCGCCCCTTCTTGGAACGGCGGTCGCGCATGATCGCTCAGACCTCGATCCAGGGCGAGTTGCACCGGCTGACTGTAGCGCTATACTGGCCGGTGCAATGCTAATGTCATGAATTGCCAATGAGAAAATGTCGAAATTGTCTTTTGCCGGAATCGGTGCCTGGCGCAGATCTTGATGCGACAGGCATATGCAGTTTCTGCCGGCAGCACGCGCTAGCGGATCCGCTGTCCGCCGAGGCTGCGAGGATGGGATACGCGGCGGATCTCGAAGACACGCTTCGGACGGTGCGCGGCGAGGGAGACTACGACTGCATCGTGAACCTGAGCGGCGGGAAGGACAGTTGCCTGCTCTTGCACCGCATCCGCGTCGAATACGGCCTGCGCGTGCTCGCGTTCACAGCCGACGTCAATGTTCCCGATATCGCATGGGACAACATCAAACGAACGCTACAGAAAGTCGACGTCGACCACGTCGTGTATACGCCGCCGCGTCACTTCTATCAGAAGCTCTACGGCTTTCTGCTCCGAAATCAGGAGGAACGTGGTGCGGTGCGAACCGTCTGCTACGTATGCGCTCCGCTCTATGAAGGCTACTCGCTGCAACTCGCGGTGGAAAAGAAGATTCCGTTGGTGCTCGCAGGCTATTCACCTGGCCAGCCGGAGCCCGAGCGGATGGTCTACGAGTTTCCTCGCGCCATGATCGCCGAGTCTGACTGGACTCCTCCAGAGGTGAAGCAGAGCGGACTGTTTTCCGATGAGGAACTTCGCTATTTCTGGAACGCTTTTCGGTATCCTGAGGGCACCGCTTTCCCTCGCTACCTGGCGCCATTCCATGCGTGGCCGTACTCGCAGGAGGAGAACATACGTCGGGTTGTCGAACTCGGGCTGATCCAGAACACGACCAAGGCGAGTCCGGTGCACAGCAACTGTCCGCTCAACTGGCTCCTGATGTATTCGGACCTCAAGAACCTCGGTTACAACCCCTATGCTCCCGAGTTCTCGAAGCTCATCCGCGAGGGGAAGGCGAATCGAAAATACTGGAAGATCATGGGCCCTGTGGTCGATACGATGATCAAGACCCAGACGTTCCTGGGCAAGAATGTGAGCACGTCAATGAAATCGCTCGACCTCAAACCCGATGACCTCAAGATCACGCGAGCAGCGACGTCGAAGGGTACCTTCTATCCCGGGCGCAAGACCAAGTAGCGGAAGCGGTGAGCGTGGCTGTCGAGACGATTCTATCGATAGTGGCGGATCGCGCTCGAGTCTCACCTGATACTCCAGCAGTCTTCCAGCGCGCGGGCGCGAAATGGCGCCCGATTGCGCTTCGCGAGCTCTTGGCGTTCTCGCGCCGTTTCTCACAGTCGCTCGCGCGCCACGGGTTGAAGAGCGGCGACCGGCTTGCAATCATGTGTCGTACGCGGGTCGAGTGGGTCGTGGCCGAGCTTGCGGCAATGTCTGATGGAATCGTCGTCGTTGGAATCGACGTTCATGCCCCCGACGCGCAGGTGGCGCAGATACTGGAGGAATCGAAGCCTGCTGCACTGGTCGTCGACTCCGAGGCTGCGCTTGCGCGAGTTCCCGGCCCGATTCGAGACCGGCTCGCCGTGGTCGTTGGCATCGATGTCGGCGATTCCATCGGTCATGAACATGGCGCCCGAGTTCACCGGTGGGACGACCTACTCGCATCGCCGGTGGACGACACGGGCGGCGCAGGGGAGCGACGCCACGGCGCGCCATTTCCGGATGGATTTTCCCGCGGGGAAGCGTACAGCGCAAACATGCCGGCGACGATGCTATATACATCGGGGACTACCGGAGAGCCGCGAGCCATCGTCTATCGGCAGGAACAGCTGGCGATGGCATGTCGTTCCATTCTGGCCGAATTCCCGAGCGTTGAAGGGTACGGCGGGGCCACCATCTGCTGGCTGCCGATGGCAGCGCTCTTTCAGCGGATGATGAATTACGTGGCACTGGCGACCGGTGTCGCGATCTATTTTGTCGAGGATCCTGCAACCGTCGTCGCGGTCGCGAGGGAGGTACAGCCGGCGTATTTCATCGGTGTGCCCCGGTTCTTCGAGAAGCTCTACCAAGGCATTCAGCGCGAGTTGGCGACCAAGCCCGCTTGGGTCCGCAAGCGCGTTGCCCGGTCGCTGAGCGGGGCTCGGGACACTCGATCGCCCAACTCCGCCACATGGACGCGAGGTGTGCTTGATCGCATGGTCCTCCGGCGCCTTCGAGGTGTATTGGGTCGCCGCCTGCGCTTCGTCATCACGGGTTCGGCGCCGACCCCGAGCTGGATGCTCGAGTACTTCGACAGGCTCGGGATCCTTCTGCTGGAAGCGTATGGCCTGAGCGAGAATGCGGTACCCATTGCAGCCAATCGACCCGACACATATCGATTCGGCTCCGTTGGACAGGTATTTAAAGCGAATGAAGTCAAGCTCGCCGAGGACGGCGAGATTCTCGTGCGTGGCCCCGGAGTGTTTGCCGGCTACTGGGCCGCCGGTGAATGCTCAGTGCCGCCGCTTACCGCGGACGGCTTCTTTCGGACCGGAGATCTCGGGAGATTCGACGCAGATCGCTTCTTGTGGATCGTCGGACGGAAGGGGGAGATATTCAAGACGTCCAACGGACGTCGCATTGCGCCCTCAAAGCTCGAAGCGGCATACAAGCGGATACCCTATGTCGACCAGGTCGTCGTCACCGGGCACGGGCGCCCGTACCCGGCCGCGTTGCTGACCGTGAACATGCCGCTGCTGATCTCCGCGATGAGAGCCGCCAGGGAAGGGCTTCGCAGGCGGCAGGCACAGACTGGCGAAGTGTCTTCGCGCGAGATGACCGAGCGGATCGCGACCGACATCGAGGCGATAGGGTCGGAGCTGGCGCCTTACGAACGGATCAAGCGGTTCGAATTGCTTGCCCAGCCATTGACGCTGGAAGGTGGGGAGCTCACGCCATCGCTCAAATTGCGTCGCGAGGTCATCGAGCGGAAGTACCGCGACCTGATCGACAAAATCTACTCGACGCCGACGTGAGCGCAGAACGCGCATTCCTGGTCACGGGAGCGACCGGCGCCATCGGCAGCGCGGTCGTGCCTCTCCTCCTGGCTGAGCCGGCAACCCGTGTCTACATGCTGCTGCGCGCGCCGTCTGACCAAGCGCTTGGCGCGCGGGTTACGGGCCTCGTGGATTTCTGGGGAGATCGGATCGACCATAACGAATTGGAAAGCCGGCTCGTTGCGGTCAGGGGAGATGTATGTCAGCCGAAGCTCGGCATGAGCCAGCACGATCACGACGCGCTCGCCGGAGTCGTAACCAACATCGTGCACTCGGCGGGCGACGTCAAACTCAACCAGTCGATCGAGCAGGCCAGGGTCTCCGCGGTCGTCGCTGCAGCGGAAGTGGCGCGATTCGCGCGCTCGTGCGCGAGGTCGCGTCCAATCCCCAAGATCGAGCATCTGAGCACCGTCGGCGTGGCCGGGCGTAGTCCCGGATTGATCCCCGAAGAGCCACTCGACGGCGCCTTCGGCTACCACAACGCCTACGAGCAGGCCAAGGCGGAAGCCGAAGCGTTCCTGCGCCGTGAAATGGATGATGGATTGCCGGTGACCCTGCACCGCCCGAGCATGGTGGTCGGCGATTCGCGCGACGGCCGGATCATTCGCTTCCAGGTGTTCTATCACCTGATCCGGTTCATCGCCGGCTCGCGCACCAGAGGCTGGCTGCCCAGATTCGGTGACGTTCGGCTCGACCTGATCCCGGCCGACTACGTTGCCAAGGCAGTCGTGGCATCGAGCAGGCGCGCCGAATCCGCAGGCCGCATATTCCACCTCTGTTCAGGACCCGACGGGGCGACGCCGCTCGCACAGCTCGGGGAAGCGCTCAGGCAATTCCTTTCCGGGCAAGGCGAAGCGGTTCAGGCACCGCGATATGTTTCGCGTCGAGCGATGCGTGCCATCGTTCGGGGCACCACCCTTCTCACCGCAGGCCGAACGCGTCGTGCCCTGCAATCCCTGCCCTATTTCCTCGATTATCTGGAGGAGGCGCAGTCGTTCGCCAACGAGGGCGCAAAGGCGTTCTTCCGGACGGATCACGTCTTGCCGCCCTCGCCTGAACAGTTCCTCACGCCCGTGCTGCAATACTGGTATGGTCGTTCGTCGACCTAGGATCACTCGGGAGGCCGTTCTTGGAATCTCTGGACCCAGCCAGCAGTTTGATCAAGCGGTTACAGGAGATCGTGGGCGTCGACGGCGTGCTGTACAAGGAAACGGACGTCGAGCGGGAAACCCGGACCTGCATCCCTTACAGGCAGATCCCGGATTGCGTCGTCTACCCGGCGTCAACAGACCAGGTGCAGCGGATCGTCGCCATCGCGAACGAGCTGAAGGTGAAGCTCTGGCCGGTCAGCACTGGCAAGAACTGGGGCTACGGCGAGAAGTCGGCAGGCTATCCGGGCGGCATCACGATGGTCCTCGAGCGGATGCGGAAGATCGAGCATGTCGACGAGGAACTGGGTTATGCACTCATCGAGCCGGGTGTCACCTACGGCGATCTGAACAGGTACCTCAAGGAACACAAGCTTGCGCTCTGGAGCGACTCCGCGGGAACGACCGAATCGGCCAGCGTGATCG
This sequence comes from uncultured Pseudomonadota bacterium, assembly GCA_963816415.1. GTDB lineage: Bacteria > Pseudomonadota > Gammaproteobacteria > Burkholderiales > Casimicrobiaceae > VBCG01. The sequence goes on along the minus strand of CAWFKR010000016.1, from coordinate 56,797 downwards.
GGAACGCGCTCGACAAGGGACGGGGCCTCACACCCTACGCCGATCACTTCGGCTGCTTGTGCGGAATGGAGGTCGTCCTGCCGGACGGGACGCTGCTGCGGACCGGAAACGTCACGGAGACCCCGAACAAGGTGTGGAACCTCTACAAATGGGGCGTTGGTCCCTATCTGGACGGGCTCTTCGCGCAGTCCAATCTCGGAATCGTGGTGAAGGCCGGGGTCTGGCTGATGCCGGAGCCGGAGGCATTCGATTTCCTGGCGTTCGAGTACACGAAGTCACCTGGCCTGTTACCCGCAATGATCGACGACCTTCGCGGGCTGGTGTTCCGCGGCGTACTGAAATCGCGGCCGCACCTTGCGAACGACTTCGCGATGCTGTGCATCGTTTCGCAGTATCCGAAGAACCTGCTCGAGGGACGGCGGAGCCTGTCGCCCGAGGCGATGGAGCAGTGGCGGCGCAAGCATGGCGTAGGTTTCTGGACCTTCGGTTGCGGCCTCTACGGATCTGCCGCGGAAGTGCGAAGCCAACGCAGGACCCTGCGCAAAGTCCTGGGCAAGTATGGGCGCCTGTGGTCGTTCGGTCGAGCGACGCACCGAGACTGGATCGGGCGGATGCTCTTCCGCATCGCGCGTCTCGGGGCGCGCGTCAGCGGAAAGTCAACGGCGTTCCTCGACCAGATCAAGCCCGCCGCGGACCTGTTCCGCGGCATCCCCACCGATGAGTTCGTGCGACAGGTCTACTTCAAGTCGGGCAAGGAAAAGCCGCGGGGCGCCTTCGATCCGGCGAAAGACCGATGCGGTTTCATCTGGATCGGCCCGATGGTACCGTTCCGGTCGCGGGACGTGCAGGAGGTTCTGGGAAAGGCCAGAGCAATATTTGCTACGCACGATTTCGATTTTTTCGTCGAAATCATCGTCGAGAGCCCGCGGTCGTTGATCATGCTGTTCGGCGTGTTCTATGACAGGACGGAACCGCTGGAGGGGGAGCGGGCGTCGCGCTGGTATGCGGAAATCCGCGCCGAGATGATCGCCGCCGGATACCCCCCATATCGCGAAACGGCGCAAAGCTCGTCGCACGTGTTCGACGACAACGCATCGACACGAAGGCTATTGTCCTCGATCAAGGATGCGCTCGATCCCGGTCGAACCATTGCGCCGGGACGGTACGGGATCGAATAGCCGCGCGTCGCTTGCCACGCCGGCGGGAATTGGTGGCCTGGATGCCAGCATGCTGGTCCAGTCTGCCGCATGCAAAAAACGGCGGCGGGGAAAACCCCGCCGCCGTTTTTTCAATCTAACTGCCAGTTGAAGCGCGCTTCGGAATTACGTCCTGCTGCGGCGGCGCGCGAATCCGACTGCGAGCATACCGAGTCCGACAAGCGCCAAGGTTGCAGGCTCGGGAATGACCGTCGCTCCGCGGGTATTCAGCGTCCCTTGCAGACACCACGCGCCCGCCGCGGCTTGGCCAGTGGCGCACCCGTTAGCCAGACCATTGGATACGTCAAACGGATTCAGAACGAAGTTGTTGCTCGACGACGTTACCGCGATGTCGGCATGCCCACCCAACGAGTCCCCAATACTGTTTCCGTTCAAGTAGGCGCCAACCGAGGCGAGTCCAGGGCCGGCGAGGTTGACATCGAGCAACCCTTGCCCGCTCTCGCTGAGCGTTGCGCCGGTCAGCGTACCGGTGCCGTTCAGCGTTTGCGTGAGGCCCATTCCGGGGTTCAGAGCGAATGAGGCGTCTGCGAAGGTATGACCGGTAAGATCCACCCAAGGCGTCAGCGCGGTGATGAGCGCGACGTTGGCGTTTGAATCCTGGTTTAAGAGGTTCAGCGGACCGCTTGAGCTGTAATACAACTGGACGTTCCCACCAGTGAATTGGACTTGGGAACCATTGAAGGCCGTCACCGTGTAGCCTGTAAAATAGTAATACAGTGCACACGAACCGCCGCCCGCGCAGTAGCTGCTGTTGCCGTTGACCGTCGAAACCACGCCGTAGCCTTGGAGGTTTTGCCCCAGGCCATTGACCAAAGTTTCAGCCAGTGTCGCGGTTTCGATGTTTACCGTATTCCCGAGCGTGCCGAAGTCGATGCCGCCAACCACCACGGCCGACGCCGGCGCCGACGCCGCAATTGCAGCGGCCGCTCCCAGCGCAAAAAGTGTTTTCTTCATTGCAGGTCTCCTAGTCAACCGATCGGCCATGGTGCCGCTCGGGACAATACTGAGCAAAGCGCGTGCCACGGTCGACAGCCGAAGGTGAAAAATGATTATATTTCATAGGCTTATAGCATATAGTATTGCTCGAAGCGGCCAGCAGGTCTAGGTCTTGTCGGCTCGACTGTAATAAATTCCGACACTGCATCGGAGTCAAAGGCACCCGCAGGGGTGCGGTCTGGTCTACTGTACCGATTGGATGCGAGATTCCGAGTCGAGGTCCGTCGGTTGCCGCTGTCGCGGGCAGCCGCTGCGGAGTCGCCTCCAAGTCTCCGCGTCAGCTGTGCGCAATTGACGATGGGCCAACTCCTGACATGATGTTCCTACCGTGGCGTTTCCCGTTCCACTCATCGCCCGATTGCTGAGATCCGCTTGGACCATATCGTGGACGGTCGCTTCGACCGCGACGCGTCAACTGCTGCGTCAGCCGCGTCGCAGTGCCATGGCGATCAGTGCGGTGACATTCGGGATCGTGGCGCTGATGCTGGCGAGCGGCTTTATCCAATGGATCTATTTCGACCTGCGTGAGTCGACCATTCATGCGCAGCTGGGCCATCTGCAGGTGGTCCGGCCCGGCTACTACGACGCCGGTAAGGCCGACCCGTACAAGTACCTGCTGCCTTCGGACGGGCCGGCGCTCGAACTCATCCGCCACGAACCCGGGGTGGAAGTCGTCGCTCCGAGACTCTATTTCTCCGGACTGGCGAGCCACGGCAACACGACGATATCGTTCATCGGTGAAGGCGGAAGCCCTGCGGCGGAGGCCCGGCTCAGCCGATCGCTCATCATCGACGCGGGAACGACGCTGCACGACGACGACACGAAAGGTGTTCTCTTCGGCGCCGGACTTGCCAGAAACCTGGGCGTTCACGTTGGCGACTCGGTGGTGCTTCTTGTCTCCATGCCGAGCGGTGGCGTGAATGCGGTCGAGGTCGTGGTCAGGGGCCTCTTTTCCACCGTGTCCAAGGCATACGACGATTCGGCATTGCGCCTGCCGATTTCGACAGCCCGCAAGCTTCTGCGTGTGAATGGTGCTCATGCCTGGGTCGTGCTGCTGTCCGACACGGATCGGACCGATGCCGTGCTGGCTTCGCTGCGGGGCAAGCTGCCGGCGCGTGATTTCCAGATCGTCCCTTGGTACCGTCTCGCCGATTTCTACAACAAGACGGTGACGCTGTTTTCACGGCAGCTGGCCGTCGTGAAGTTCATCATCGCGGCAATCATCATCCTGAGCATTTCCAATACGATGATCCTGGGCGTGATGGAGCGCACGGGCGAGATCGGAACGGCCATGGCGCTCGGCGCCAGTCGCCGGCGCATCCTCGGGCAGTTCATCGTCGAAGGCGTCGCGCTGGGAGTCCTGGGCGGGGTCATCGGAATCGCGCTGAGTTTTGCGCTGGCTTCAATCATTTCGGCCGTTGGAATCCCGATGCCTCCGCCGCCCGGAATGGCGCACGGCTATCTGGGGCAGGTCCGGTTGACGCCGGCAATCACCGTCGGCGCATTTCAGTTGGCGGCCATCACGACGCTTGCTGCGAGCTTCTACCCGGCCTGGAAGGCATCGCGCCTGGTGATTGTCGACGCGTTGCGTGCGAACCGCTGAGGCCCGAACGTGCTGAAGGTCGCCCTGCGCAACGTCTTTCGCCATCGCGTGCGTACGGCCATCACGCTGGGCGCAATCGTTGCGGGCGTCGTGGGCCTGATCCTGAGCGGCGGATTCGTGCATGACATCTTCACCCAGTTGGGCGAGGCAATCATTCATTCGCAAACGGGGCACATTCAGGTGTCGAGGGCGGGCTTTCAGCGATCCGGGTCGCGAAAGCCCGAGCAGTACCGTATTGCCGGTTCGGACCGGTTGAAGGCGCGCCTTGCCGCCATCAATGGCGTCAGCGACGTGATGGCGCGGGTCAGCTTCTCGGGGCTCCTGAACAATGGCCGCGCCGACCTTGCGATCACCGGGGAAGGTGTCGAGCCAGAACATGAGTCCCAGTTGGGCACGGCGCTCGTGATGGTCGCGGGGCGGCCATTGACGGCCAGCGATCGCAACGGCGTCATGCTCGGCAAGGGAGTCGCGCAGGCGCTCAAGCTCCATCCCGGCGACCGCGTCACCCTCATGGTGAATACCGATGCCGGAGCGCTGAACACCCTGGACATGGACGTGGTCGGGGTCTTCCAGACCTACTCCAACGACTATGATGCGCATGCGGTGAGAATTCCCTTGGCTGCGGCGCAGGAGATTCTGGACAGTCCGGACGTGAACACGCTGGTCGTCTCGCTCACCCGCACTGCGGACACCGCGAGGATTGCCGCGGAATTGCGCTCGAGTCTCGCCGCTTCGGGTCTGGAAGTGAGCACCTGGCAGGAACTCAACGACTTCTACGCGAAAACAGTGAAGCTCTACGAAAGGCAGTTCGGCGTCCTTCGGCTGATCATCCTGCTGATGGTTCTATTGAGCGTTGCGAACAGCGTCAACATGAGTCTCTTCGAGCGTATCGCCGAATTCGGCACAATGCGCGCCCTCGGCGATCCTTCCCGCTATGTCGCGCGACTGATTCTGACCGAGACGTTCCTGCTCGGAGTCATCGGTGCGGCAATCGGTGTTGCTTTGGGAGCGGCGCTGTGCGGTGCGATTTCGGCCGTCGGAATTCCGATGCCGCCGCCGCCCAACGCAGACCTCGGGTACACGGCACGGATCGCCCTGGTTCCGGCAGTCGTGGCGAGTGCAGCAATCGTCGGCGTCGTTGCATCGACGCTTGCAGGCATACCGGCTGCGTGGCGCGTTGCGCGCATTCCGGTTGTCGACGCCCTTCGGCACGCGATCTGATGAAGCCTCTGCAGAAAGACGACGCAGGTGCGGCCGCAATCAGCATCGACGGCGCGAGCAGGGAGTACCTGCTGGGCGAACAGCGCGTCAGCGCACTACGGAACGTGAGCCTGAATGTCGAGAAAGGCGTGTTCCTGGCGCTTGCGGGGCCGTCAGGCAGCGGCAAGTCCACGCTGCTCAACCTGATCGGCTGCATCGATACGCCGACGCGAGGGCGTGTCCTGATCAACGGGCACGACGTAAGCGGCAAGACGCCGGACCAGCTCGCAGAATTGCGGGCAAGGACGATCGGATTCATCTTCCAGACGTTCAACCTGTTTCCGGTGCTGACCGCAGCCGAGAACGTCGAATATCCGCTTCACCATCTTCGCGAACTTGGTCGCCGTGAACGGCAGGAGCGCGTCCGCCATTTTCTCGACGTCGTGGGCTTGACGCGAGTTCGCCCGCCATCGCCCCAACCAGCTCTCCGGAGGGCAGCGTCAGCGCGTCGCCATCGCGCGAGCGCTGGTCGCGCACCCCAGCATCATTCTGGCGGACGAGCCGACGGCGAACCTCGACCACCGGACCGGACGCAGCATCCTGAAGCTGATGCGACAGATCAACCGCGAGACGGGCGTCACGTTCATCTTCTCCACGCACGACGCGCAGGTGATCAGAATGGCGGACCGCCGCGTGGACCTGGAGGACGGAGAAATCGTGCGTCTTGGCGTCCGGAACGGCAAGGATTGGATCTACGCCTTCGAACGGCGGCCGGTGGACGAGGACGCATGACGCCATCCCGACCGTAAATCGCCAGTCCCGGTCCACCCGCCACCACGTGCACGTCGATTGCCGCAATCAGAAGGAATATCGAGCTTCGGTGTAGACCCGGTCACGGTCGTTGAACTGCCCGAACAATCCCAGCGGCGGTCCCTGGAACACGTCGACCCCAAGGATCAACTGCCAGTTGGTCTGGAAATTCCACATCATGCGTGGGCGCACCATCCAGTCCGAGCGATTCAGGCTTGCGATGTAGAGCACCTCGGCCTGGAGTCGCTCGTTGAGCTTGTGGTTCAGCAGGACGCTGTAGCCGGGCTCGTTGCGCTTGTAGATGATGTCCGGGTCGTGGTTGAAGAACGTGCGGTTGAAGAGTTGCAGGTTCAGCCGCGTGTCGGCGGGCAGGGTGAAATCGAGTCCGCCCACGAGGTCGAGCGTGTTCTGCCGGACGACACCATCCGCATCGCTCGCGCGCAGCACCTCGAAGCTGCGCCCGCCCGTGTAGACCGCCTCGGCCTTGAAGACGGCGAATCCCAGGTCGTTGGCCAGCGTGCCGCCGACCTGGTCGATCTTGTCATGCCGCGCCTGGTAGACGTAGGCCGGCTGGGGGCTTGTGACAATCTGGCGGTAGAACGTGGGCTGCACGTCCATGCTGTGGTAATAGAAGCCGGACATGTCCCAGCCGTGCCAAAGGTACGACAGCCGCAGGCCGGCGTTCGTGTGGGCGAGCGTGCGGTTCGGGAATTGCTCGTTGTCGTAGAGGGTGGCGTAGCCAGGTGGCGGGGGCGGCACGGCCGGAAAGAACTCGGCGCCGGGCTTGCCGATGTTGTCGTAGCTCGGCACCGGAATCCAGATCGCCTCGGCGTGGAAATCGCCCTTGAAATACTCGGCGCGTCCCGCCCACTGCGGGATGCGGAGTTCGTCGAAGTCGGGCAGGATGAATTCCCGCAGGTCCTTGGCCGAGACGACGTCGGCGAAGAACAGCCCGACCATCTCGCCCCAGACGATCTGCTGGCGCCCGATCCGGTAATCCCAGTCCCCTTTGCCGAAGTCGATGTAGTTTTCACGCAGCAGGACATTGACCTGCTGGTCTTTCTTCACGTCCGGGGGATAGAAATTGGTCGCATCGTAGACGAAGTCGTAATCGAGGCGTGCCCCGAGCTTGTAGCGCACGCCGTTGCCTAGCCCACCCTCCGTATCGAGCTCGGATCGGACAAGCATCTTCGACCAGTGCGACGGGTTGGCGTAGGTGTACGCCAGTTCGCCCCGGACGAAGCCATGCCACGGGGACCGTGGCGCGGGCGCGATGTCGTTGCCGAACAGGGCATCGCGCGATTCGCTCTTCGCCGGGTCCTTCGCGGGCGCCTTGCCGGTCGTCTTCTCGTCGTTGTCGTCGCTGAACAGCGCGTCGCGCGATGTCGGCGTTGCGTCTGCGGCAAGCAGTTGCACGGTGTCCGCAGCGGGCGCTCCTGCAGCCCATGGCAGGCGGACGGCCGCTTGGACTGTAGACTGGGCTGGCGATGGCGTTGAAGGCTGCGGAGCTGCAGTGCCGTCGCTTGCCAACGCGGTGCCCACCGCGCCGCAACAGGCCAGCACAGCGCAGAGTGCCTGTATCACGCGGACTGGAAGGGACGGGGTATGCCGATGATTCGTCATGCGATGTCCTGAACAGTCAATTCGCCGGTTGCGGAAAAGCCGTGCAAAATGGGCTGATTGTATGCAGGAACGGCAGTTGCTGCCCATTATTATCAGGATGCGGGGCTCGCTCCGGCGCCGTTCCGCTGGGCAAAACGCCCGTGCTATGGTTGGCATGAAGCGTGCTTGAGTCATAGCCTCGAATACTGCCGCGAGCCCGGGCATTCACGCAACAAAGCCATCGCCGCTGATATGATCGCCGTCTCGATTCGTCGGCATTCACTTTGGGAGGTAGCATGAACCAGGAAACGCAACGGTCTGGCCCAGCTGGATCCCCATCGGGACGCCTGTGGTTTCGATGGGCGTTCGCCCTGATCGCGACGCTCCTGCTCGCCGCCTGCGCGACGACGTCGTATCCGCCTGCACCGGTTTCGCTGAGCAATGTCGACTACAACTACCATATCGGCCTCACCGACGTGGTCAACGTCATCGTCTGGCGCAATCCTGAGCTGTCGATGTCGGTTCCGGTGCGTCCCGACGGCATGATCACGACGCCGCTCATAGATGACCTTCCAGCGCTGGGCAAGACGCCGACGGAGCTCGAGCGCGACATGGAAAAGGCGCTGTCGAAGTACATCCGCGATCCGGTAGTCACGGTGATCGTCACGAATTTCGCCGGCCCGACGAGCGAGCAGATCCGTGTCATCGGAGAGGCAACGAAGCCCCAGATTCTTCCGTACCGCAAGGGCATGTCGCTGCTCGACGTGATGATTGCGGTCGGCGGGCTCACCGATTATGCGGACGGCAACGCAGCCCGTATCGTTCGGCCCGCAGACGGCGGGAAAATCTACAGCGTGCACCTCAAGGATCTGCTCAAGCGCGGCGATATCGCCGCGAACGTCGACATGCGGCCGGGTGACATCCTGATCATTCCGCAAAGCTGGTTCTGAGCGGGAACTTTGCGAGGCTGCGCGTTACCGATGCAATCGAACCCGGGCTGACATGCAAGAGCTCTATCAACAGGTCATCGGCTTTCTCCGCGGCATGTGGCACCGCCGCTGGATCGGGCTCGCCGTCGCCTGGGCCGTCGCGATCATCGCCGTCGCGGTCGTGTCGCGCATTCCGGAGAAGTACGAGGCGAGCGCGCGCGTCTACGTCGACACCGAGTCGCTGCTGCGGCCATTGCTGGCGGGGCTCGCGATCCAGCCGAACCTCGACCAGCAGGTCGCGCTGATGAGCCGCACGCTGATCAGCCGACCGAACGTCGAGAAGCTGATCCGGATGGCGGACCTCGATCTGGGCGTGAGGACGAATTCCGAGCGTGAGGAACTCGTCGACCAGATCACCAAGTCGATCCAGCTCGGTGGAAACGTGTCGTCGAACCTGTATGTGATCAGCTATCGCGACTCCGATCCGAACAGGGCCAAGAAGGTCGTCCAGTCCCTTCTGCAGATATTCGTGGATTCGAGCCTAGGTGACAAGCGGCAGGACACGCAGACCGCCGTCAAGTTTCTCGACGACCAGATCAAGACTTACCAGAAGAACCTCGACGCGACCGAGAATCGAATCAAGGCCTTCAAGCTCAAGTACATGGGCATTGCGGGCGGTCAGGGTCAGGACTACTACGGCCGCATGACCCAGCTCAGCACCGAGATCCAGTCGGCCCGGCTGAATCTGCAAAGTGCCGAGCAGGCGCGCGATTCGTACAAGAACGAGCTTGCGGGGGAGCAGGTTCCGGATTTGCTCGCGGGATCGAGCGACAGCAGCGTCAACGAGGCGGTCCCCGAGGTGGACTCCCGGTTGGCCGCACTACATGGCGACCTCGACAACCTGCTGCGGAAGTACACGAACGAGCATCCCGATGTAATCGCAACCCGCCGACTGATCGCGCAACTGGAGGATCAGCGCAGGGCGGTGATCGCGGCGCGCCGCAAGGCGGCGCAGGCGGCCGGAAAGACGACGTCGCCAACTTCGCAGGACCCCGTCTATCAGCAGATGAAGCTGTCGCTGGCAGATGCCGAGGCGAGTGTCGCGTCGGCACGGGCCAAGCTGGCGGGACTGGAGGCCGAGCAACGCCAGTTGAAGGCGCAGGCGGAACTTGTTCCAGAGGCGGAAGCCGAGTACACCCAGCTGACCCGCGACTACGACATCCAGAAGCGGACGTACGACAGCCTCGTGGCGCGCCGCGAATCGGCGACGATGGGCAGGGAGGTCCAAGACACCGGTGGCGCGCAGTTCCGTGTAATCGATCCGCCGCGGGTTTCACCCAAACCAGTCGAGCCCAACCGGATCGCCCTCCTCGCCATGGCTTTCTTCATTTCGATTGCTGCGGGGTTGTTCGCGAGCCTGGCGGCCAGCCAGCTGATGCCGACATTTCATGAAGCGCGCGCCCTGCGCGAGATCAGCAAGCGCCCGATCCTCGGTATGGTGTCGATGCTTCCGAGCGAAGCCTTGCACCGGTCGCGCAAGCGCAACTCCTGGCTGTTTGCAGGCGGCTTGGGCGGCCTGCTTGCGACGTTCAGCGCAATTTTCGCGTTCGTCCTGCTGATCGGACGAGGCGCATGAGGAGTCTCCGATGAGCAGCCTGATCGAGCAGGCCGCCAAGCGGCTCGAAGAGCTGCGCCGCGCGGGCGTCGAGCCTGCAGGCGATGCGGCAGTCCCCGCCTCGCGCGACGCGGCCGGCGCGATATCGTCGACTCCAACGCCCGAAGCGATGGTGCTGGCGCTGGAAGCGCGTCAGCCCGCGCATGTGACAGGGAGCCATGACGGTCGCAGTCCGGGACGCGCGGTCGGGATCGAATTGCCGAAGGCCGACTCAGGGACTACGCGGCGCGTCGACATCGACTTTGCGCGTCTCAAGGCGCGCGGATTTGTCACTCCCGATGCCGGGACGACCCAGATCGCCGAGGAGTTCCGCGTCATCAAGCGCCCGATCATCCGCAACGCCCTCGGTCAGGCAGGGGCGCGCGCCAAGAACGGCAACCTCGTCATGGTGACCAGCGCACTTCCAGGCGAGGGCAAGACGTTCACGTCGATCAATCTGGCGATCAGTATCGCCACGGAGGTCGATAGCACAGTGCTCCTGGTGGACGGAGACGTCGCGCACCCATCTCTTCCCGAATTGCTGGGGACGCCGCACGGTCCGGGTTTGCTCGACCTCATGACGCGCGACGATCTGGATTTTTCCGACGCGCTGGTGAAGACCAACGTCGACAAGCTTTCCCTGCTCCCAGCGGGATCGCGGCACCGACGCTCCACCGAACTGCTGGCGAGCGAGCAGATGGCGAGCCTCCTTCGCGAGATGGCGTCCAGATATCGCGACCGCATCATCATTTTCGATTCGCCGCCGTTGCTCGCGACAACCGAAGCACGGGTTCTCGCGGCGAACATGGGGCAGATCGTCATGGTCGTCGCAGCCGATGCAACGTCCCAGCATGCGGTCAACCAGGCGCTGGCGACGGTCGAAGGCTGCGACATCGTCATGATGGTCCTCAACAAGGCAAGCCGAACCGACGTTGGCACCTACTATGGCTATTACGCGAACGACGAGGCGAGCTAGCGCACGATCGGTCGGGAGCGCAGGTTGGCGTTTCACTTCGGCGGCCGCACGCCGATTCGGGGCGTTGCCTGCGCGCCGGCACCGTCCGGTCGTCGCTTCGGTTGGGGTCGCGATCACGATTGCGATCGCTTTCGGCGCGCCCGTTGCCCACGGACAGACGTGGAAAATCGTTCCATCGGTGGCGCTGGAGTCGACGCTGACCGACAACGTCAACCTGTTGCCGTCGGATCAGCGGAAATCGGATTGGGTCAACCAATTCACTCCGGCGCTTGCCTTTCACGAGGCGGGAGCGCACACGAAGCTCGACGGCAACATCTCGCTGCCGATGCTGGTGTATGCCAGGACCTCGGAGAACAACTACGTCGCGCCGGACGCGAACGTCAGCGGCAGCCTCGAGGCGATCGACAGGCTGCTGTTCATCGACGCAAGCGCGAACGTCTCGCAGCAATACTCCAATCCTTTCGGCACGCGCTCTATCAGCCTGGCGAATGCGACGCAGAACCGGTACACGTCGCAGCTCTACACCGTCAGCCCGTACATCAAGGGCAGTCCGGGCGGTGGCATCGACTACGAGCTGCGGCAGGCGAACACCTGGACGCGCGGCTCGGGCATTGCCTCCGGCCCCAGCGCCGACAGAAGCTACACGAACGAGATCAGCGCGCACGTTGCGCGCGAGCCGCGGCCCGCCGGATGGCGGGTCGAGTACGACTACTCGGACATCACCTTTCCGGGGCAGCAGCGCTTCAACAACGAGACAACCCAGATCGGCCGCGGCATCGCCAAGTACCAGCCGGACCCCGAGCTGGGACTTGCCGCGAGCGTCGGATACGAGGACAACAAGTTCTTCTTGACACACGAAAGCGGGGTGACCTATGGCGGCGGCGTCGAATGGCACCCTTCCGATCGCACGAGCCTCGATGCGCGCGCGGAGCATCGGTTCTTCGGAACGAGCTACCACGTCTCGTTCGACCATCACACCCCGCTGACCGTATGGTTGATCAAGGCGTCGCGCGACATAACGAGTTATCCGCAGCAGCTCGGCGTCCTCCCTGCCGGCGCCGACGTGACGGCGATGCTCGACGCCCTGTTCGCATCGCGCGTCCAGGATCCGGCGCAGCGACAGGCGCTCGTCGACCAGGTCATCCAGAACCGGGGGCTGCCGCTATACCTGAGCAGCCCGGTCGCGCTGAACGCACAGGAAATCACGCTCGTCGAATCGGCGACCGCGACCTTCGGCATTCTCGGCGCCCGGAACAGCATTTTCCTGACGGCTTATCGGTTGCGCAACGAGCCGATCACCGGCTTGCCGTCCGAGCCGCTGCTCCCGCTGCTGTCGCAGTTGCTCAACAATACGCAGGTCGGCACGAATGTCGTCTGGACGCACCAGATCGAACCCACCCTGGCGCTCAACGTCACCGGCGACTTTTCGCGAACGACGGAGAACGTCGCTCCCAGCGGTACGACAAAGCTGTTGTCGTTGACAGGGACGCTTTCCCGCAAGCTGTCCGCGCTAACGTCGGTGTATGCCGGCGTGCGCTATCAGGACTCGACTTCCGATGTCACGATCGACTATCGAGAAGCCGCGGTCGTCGTCGGCGTGACGCACAAGTTCCGGTGACGCCCGCATGTACGAAGACTTCTACGGGCTGACCGGCAAGCCGTTCCAGCTCAACCCCGATCCCGCCTTCTTCTTCGGCAGCCGCGGCCACAAGCGGGCGTTCGCCTACCTGCAGTACGGCCTCTACCAGAGCGAGGGCTTCATCGTCATCACGGGCGAGATCGGCGCCGGCAAGACGACGATCGTGCGCAACCTGTTCGAGCACCTCGACCGCGAGCGGCTGGTCGCCGCACAACTCGTCAGCACGCAGCTCGACGCCGACGACATGCTGCGCGCGGTCGCCGTCGCTTTCGGCTTGCCGATCAAGGCCGTGGACAAGGCGTCGCTGCTCGCATCGCTCGAGGCGTTCCTGTGCCAGGTCGCCATCGACAAGCGCCGCGCGCTGCTCGTCGTCGACGAGGCGCAGAACCTGACGCCGCGCGCGATCGAGGAGCTGCGGATGCTGTCGAACTTCCAGCTCGGCGACCAGGCGCTGCTGCAGAGCTTCCTGATCGGGCAGCCCGAGCTGCGCGGCATGATGCAGGGACCGCAGATGCAGCAGCTGCGCCAGCGGGTCATCGCGTCCTATCACCTCGGGCCGATGGACCATGCCGAGACGAAAGCCTACGTCGAGCACCGGCTCGCGCACGTCGGCTGGAAAGGCGATCCGCGCTTCGATGCCACGGCCTTCGACCTGATCCATGCGTCGAGCGGCGGCATTCCGAGGCGCATCAACACGCTTTGCAACCGGCTGCTGCTCGCAGGGTTCCTCGGCGAGAAGCACTCGTTCGACGTCGCCGACGTCCAGGCGATCGTCCGGGAGATTCGAGAGGAGCTGGGGCCCGACGCTTCTCTGGTTACCGTCCCCGCGGCCTCCGAGCATTCGGCTGCGGGGGCAATGGCCGACCCGGACTCGGGTGCGGCGACCGCGGACGCAGCGGAACGGACGGCTGCTGCTGCAATGAGAATGGCGGTTGTGGCGCCGGCGGGCACCGCGACGCTCGTTGCGGACGGCGCCACAGGCGACGCGCAGAACGTGGTCGCGCATTTGCGGGAAATCGAGTCAAGAATCGATCGCCTCGAGAAATCGGTCGGACGCGCAATCGGCCTCCTGCAACGCCTGCTGCATCCCGAGCGCATGGGCAAGCCGGGCACGCCGGTGGGACGATGATGGGCGAGATCCTGCGACCGGGCGGTCCCATCGTGTGCGTCGTCGGCGCGCGCCCCAACTACATGAAGATGGCGCCGCTGATCCGCGCTTTCAGTGCCCAGCCCGGATTGCCGGGCATCGTGCTGGTGCACACCGGCCAGCACTACGACATCGCGATGAACGAGCGGCTGTTCGCCGATCTCGAGATGCCGGCGCCCGATCTCAACCTCGAAGTCGGGTCGGGCACCCACGCGGTGCAGACCGCCGAGGTGATGCGCCGCTTCGAGCCGGTGGTCGACGATCTCAAGCCGAGTTGCGTGATCGTCGTCGGCGACGTCAACTCGACGCTCGCCTGCAGTCTGGTCGCGACGAAGAAGCGCACGCCGGTCGTGCACGTCGAAGCCGGGTTGCGGAGCTTCGACCGCGACATGCCGGAGGAGATCAACCGCATCCTCACCGATCAGATCGCGGATCTGCTCTACACGACCGAGCGCGAGGCGGCCGACAATCTCGCGCGGGAAGGCATCGACACCGCGCGCGTGCAGTTCGTCGGCAACGTGATGATCGATTCGATGCTGCAGAACCGCGCACGGGCGATCGCGCCGGCGGAGACCCTCGCGCGGGCAGGGGTCGACGCCACCCAGTTCATCGGGAGCTGCCGGATACGGCGTCGTGACGCTGCATCGGCCGTCGAACGTCGACAGTCCCGATGCCTTTGGCGAGGCACTCGCGGTGCTGCGCGACGTCGCCGCGCGTGTCCCGCTGGTCTGGCCGATGCATCCGCGCGCACGCGCGAACATCGACCGGTTCGGGTTTGCTTCGCTCGTCGCCGAGGCGCGGATCGCCGTGCTCGAGCCTCAGGGCTACCTCGAGATGCTGGGCCTGCTCGCCGACGCCCGCCTGGTGCTGACCGATTCGGGCGGCATCCAGGAAGAGACGACGGCGCTCGCAGTGCCCTGCCTGACCATGCGCGAGAACACCGAGCGGCCGATCACGGTGGCGCAGGGCACGAACACGCTGGTCGGCCGCGATCGCATGCGAATCGTCGCCTGCGTCGAAGAGATTCTCGCAGGCGGTGGCAAGCGCGGCCGCGTCCCGGAACTGTGGGACGGCCGGGCGGCGGTGCGCATTGCATCGCATCTGCAGTCGTGGCTTGCCGCGCGCCCGGTCGCCGCGGAGAAGCGAACGGCATGAACACCATCGCCGCAGCTTCGACGATGCGCCGTCCCGCCGAGCGCGCGGGGACGATCGTCAATGCGCTGACGATCGACGTCGAGGACTATTTCCAGGTCTCCGCGTTCGCGCCGCACATCGAGCGCAGCGCCTGGGACATGATGGAGTGCCGTGTCGAGCGCAACATCGACTGCATCCTGACCCTGCTTGCCGAGGCGAACGCCCGCGCGACCTTCTTCACCCTGGGATGGATCGCCGAGCGCTATCCCGAGATGATGCGCAGGATCGTCGATGCGGGACACGAGCTCGCGAGCCACGGCTTCGAGCACCACCGCGCGACCGACCAGGAGCGCGACGGTTTCCTCGCGGACATCCGCCTCGCCAAGGCGATCCTCGAGGACATCGCGGGATGCGAGGTCCGCGGCTACCGGGCCCCCAGTTTTTCGGTCGGCAAGTCCAACCCCTGGGCGTTCGACGCCATTGCCGAAGCGGGATACCGCTACAGCTCCAGCCTCTACCCGATACGTCACGACCACTATGGCGTTCCCGATGCGCCGCGCTTCGCCCACCCGGTGCGCCCCGAGCTCCTGGAGATTCCGATCGCGACGATTCGCATGTTCAAGTCCAACTGGCCCGCCGGGGGCGGCGGATACTTCCGGCTGCTGCCCTACGCGGTATCCCGCTGGTCGATCCGGCGCATCAACGCCCACGACCGCCAGCCGGCGATGTTCTATTTCCACCCGTGGGAGCTCGATCCGGAACAGCCCCGCGTGCTGGGTCCCGGGGCGAAGACCCGGTTTCGCCATTACCTGAATCTGCACCGCATGGCGCCACGCCTCGCCCGCCTGTTTCGCGATTTTCGCTGGGACCGTGCCGACCGGGTGTTCCTCGATGCAGGCGCGTGATGGAGGCGGCGGCCGAAGCTGTCGTCAGGACGGCGCCGGAGGCTCCGGGCGCCCCGCGTGTCCGCCCATTCGCCGCGGGGGATGAAGGGCGCTGGGACGCGTTCGTCGAGGCTTGCGCATCGGCCACGTTCTTCCATCGGGCGGGCTGGCGCGACATTCTCGAGAATGTCTTCCGGCATCGCTGCCATTACCTGCTCGCCGAGCGCGGCGGCGCGATCTGCGGGGTGCTGCCGCTCGCCGAGGTTAAGAGCCGCCTGTTCGGCCACGCCCTGGTGTCGCTGCCGTTCTGCGTCTACGGCGGCCCCGCCGCGAATGATTCCGCGGCCGAGGATGTGCTGATCGATGCGGCGGTCGAACTGGCACGTTCGTTGCGCGTCGAACACCTCGAGCTTCGCAACCGCGAACCGAAGCGCCCCGATTGGCCGTCCCAGGACCTGTACGTGACCTTCCGCAAGACGCTCGCTCCCGATGCCGAGGCGAACATGCTGGCCATACCGCGCAAGCAGCGCGCGATGGTGCGCAAGGGCATCGCGCGGGGTCTGCGCAGCGAGATCGATGGCGGGCCCGAGCGCTTCTTCGAGCTCTACGCCGACAACATGCACCGGCATGGATCGCCCGCTCTGTCGCGGCGCTATTTCGCGCGGCTGCGCGAGACCTTCGGCGACGCCTGCGAGTGCATGACAGTGACCACGGCCGAAGGCAGGCCGGTCAGCGGCGTCCTGTCGTTCTATTTCCGCGACGAGGTGCTGCCGTACTACGCGGGCGACACCGAGGCGGCGCGCGATCTCGCCGCCAACGACTTCAAGTACTGGGAACTGATGCGCCGCGCGTGCGAGCGCGGCCTGCGCACGTTCGACTACGGACGCAGCAAGCGCGGCACCGGTTCGTTCGACTTCAAGAAGAACTGGGGTTTCGAACCCGCTGCAGCTCGCCTATGAGTACCAGCTATTTCGCGCGAAAGCGTGCCGCAGAACAACCCGCTCAACCCGAAATACCGTGCCCTGATCGCGACCTGGCGACGCCTGCCGCGGTCGGTCGTCGATCGCATCGGGCCGTTGGTCGCGCGCAATCTCGGATGAGGACCTGCCAGTGAGGCGCGAACCCCTGCCCGCGATGGCGCCCTCCGCGAACGTGGCGACCAGCGAGGCGACACGCGAGGCAACAGCAGTGGTAGCGGATGGCGCGACCGACGGAGCGGCGCGCGTTGCGCCCGGCTGGCGCATCGCCCTGCCCGCGCTCGCTGTCGTCCTCGTGCTGATCGTCGTGGTGTTCTACGACACGGCGGCCGGCATGGTCGCGATCTGGGCGCGCTCGGAGACGTTCGCGCACGGCTTCGTCGTTGCGCCGATATCGCTGTGGCTGATCTGGCGCATGCGCGATCGCCTTCGAATGCTCGAACCACGGCCGTCGTGGCTCGCGTTGCCCCTGATCGCGGCGGCCGGATTCGCCTGGCTGCTGGGCGAGGTGGGCGCCGTCAACGCGGTGTCGCAGTTCGCCTTCGTCTCGATGCTGGTCCTCGCCGTCCCGGCGGTCCTGGGAATCCGCGTCACCCGCGCGATGCTGTTTCCGCTCGGCTTCCTGTTCTTCTCGGTGCCCATCGGCGAATTCCTGCTGCCGACGCTGATGGCACACACGGCGGATTTCACGATCGCCGCAGTGCGGGCATCGGGCGTGCCGGTGCTGCGCGAGGGCCTGCAGGTGTTTTCGGTTCCCAACGGTCGCTGGTCGGTGGTCGAGGCCTGCAGCGGGGTGCGCTACCTGATCGCGTCGCTGGTCGTCGGCACGCTGTTCGCCTACCTGAATTACACGTCGATGTGGCGGCGGGTCGCGTTCATCGGCGTCTCGATCGCCGTGCCGATTGTCGCCAACTGGCTGCGCGCCTACATCATCGTCATGCTGGGCTACCTGTCGGACAACCGGATCGCAACGGGCGTCGACCACCTGATCTATGGCTGGCTGTTCTTCGGCCTGGTGATGCTGATCATGTTCTGGATCGGCTCGCGCTTTCAACAGCATCTCCCGGCGGGGCCCACTGCGCTCGCAGGGCGCGAGGTTACCGCCGCATCGGCGGCGCGGACGTCTTCGTCCGGCAGGCCGTGGTCCGCGGCATTCGCAGTTCTTGTCGTCGCGGCCGCGTGGCCAATGGCCAACTGGGCGATCGAGCGCAATGCGCCCGATTCATTCGCGACTCTCGGAGTCATCGATGTTCCAGGGTGGCAGGCGACACCCGCACCGCGGGGCAGCTTCACGCCCCACTTCCTGAGGCCGTCGGCCGTGCGGCAAGAGGTGCTGAGCAAAGGCGACCAGGAAATCGGTCTCTATGTCGCCTACTACCGTGGTCAGAACGACACACGCAAGCTGGTGAGCTCGGACAATGTCCTGCTTCGTGCCGACGACAAGTTCTGGCATGCAACTGCGGGCGGCACGCGGACGATGGACGTCGGCGGCGCCTCGGTCCCGGTCGTGTCGGCGCGCATTCGGGGCGCTTCGGGTGAGGCGATCGAGGCGCGGCAGTGGTACTGGATCGATGGCGCGCTGACGGCGAGCGATCCTGTTGCCAAGGCGCGCGTCGCCTGGTTGCGGGTCACGGGGCGGGGTGACGATTCCGCGGTGATCGTCGTCTATGCCCCAGCCGGCGACGATAGGCACCCGGACGCGGCGCTGCAGGCGTTCGTGCGCGATGGCTGGCCTGCGATCGCGTCGGCGCTCGAGGACGCGAAAGGGAAGCAAGCGGTGAGCGGGAGAAGCGCAACGAGCGGCGATCCGCGCCCGCTGATCGCGCACGTCGTCTACCGATTCGACGTCGGCGGGCTGGAGAATGGTGTCGTCAACCTGCTGAACCGGATGCCCGCCGAGCGCTACCGTCACGCGGTGATCGCGCTCACGGAGGTAACGTCGTTCCGAGTCCCGGGTCCTGCGCGACGACGTCGAGTTCGTCGAGCTTCACAAGGCGCCGGGGCATGGCTTCAAGCTCTTTCCAAGTCTGTATCGGCTGTTCCGGCGCATGCGACCGGCGATCGTGCATACGCGCAACCTCGCCGCGCTCGAGACGACCGTTCCAGCGGCGTTCGCCGGCGTTCCGGTCCGCATCCATGGCGAGCATGGGCGCGACGTCGGCGATCTCGACGGATCGAATCGGACCTACCGCAGGGTCCGCCGCATGTACCGGCCCTTCGTCACGCAGTACGTCGCGCTGTCGCAGGACCTCGAGCGCTACCTGGTCGAGGCCGATCGGTGTGCCGCCGCGGCGAATCCAGCGGATCATCAACGGGGTCGACACCGCAAAGTTCGCACCTGCGGGCGGGCGCGCGTTGGTTGGGGGCTTTCCGTTTGACGAGCCGCATGCGTTCGTCTTCGGAACCGTCGGGCGCCTGCAGGCGGTCAAGAACCAGACGCTGCTCGCGCGCGCGTTCGTGCGCCTGCTCGAGATCGCGCCGGATCTGCGCGATCGCGTCCGCCTGGTCATCGTCGGCGAGGGGCCGGCGCGCGTCGAAATCACCCGAATTCTCGCCGAGGCAAACGCGTCGGCGCTGGCATGGCTTCCAGGCGCACGCGACGACGTCGCGCAGGCGTTGCGCAGCTTCGACGCGTTCGTCCTGCCATCGCTCGCCGAAGGCATCTCGAACACGATCCTCGAGGCGATGGCGAGTGGGCTTCCCGTGATCGCCACCCGCGTCGGCGGCAACGCCGAGCTGGTCGACGACGGGACGACGGGCACGCTGGTTCCCTCGGCGGACGCGGAGGCACTCGCGCAGGCGATGCTGCGCTATGCGCGCGATCCCGCACTCGCGCGGGCACAAGGCCGTGCCGGACGCGACCGCGTGGAGCGGCTGTTCAGCCTCGATGCCATGGTCGCGCAGTACACGGCCCTCTACGACCGGCTGCTGCAGGGGCGGCGCGGCCGCTTGTCCCGCGACATCGGGACCGATGCCGGCCGGCGAGCCGAACGCGCGACGACGGGGAGCCACTGACATGTGTGGCATCACCGGCATCTTCGACACGCGCGGGCGCCGCGAAATCGATCGCGCGACGCTCTCGCGCATGAACGAGTCGCAGCACCACCGCGGGCCCGACGAGGGCGGGTTGCACGTCGAGCCGGGTGTGGGACTGGGGCATCGGCGGCTGTCGATCATCGATCTCTCCACCGGGCAGCAGCCGCTGTACAACGAGGATCGCAGCGTCTGCATCGTCTACAACGGCGAGGTCTACAACTACCAGGCGCTGATCGCCGAGCTGACTGCGCTGGGCTACCGGTTTCATACCAAGAGCGACACCGAAGCGATCGTCCACGCCTGGGAAGCCTGGGGCGAGGGTTGCGTCGAGCGCCTGCGCGGCATGTTCGCGTTCGCGCTGTGGGACCGCAACCGCGAGACCCTGTTCCTCGCGCGCGACCGGCTGGGGGTGAAGCCGCTGCATTACGCGCTGCTGCCCGACGGCACGCTGCTGTTCGGCTCCGAGATCAAGTCGATGCTCGCGCACGGCGGACTGCGGCGCGACGTCGATCCTCTGGCCGTCGAGGAATACTTCGCGCTGGGCTACGTCGCCGAGCCGCGGACGATCTTCCGCGGCGCGCGCAAGCTCCCGCCCGCCCACACACTGACGATCCGGCGTGGCCAGCCGGTCCCCGAGCCGCGCGAATACTGGGACGTCCGTTTCTCGTGCTCGACCTCGATCGGGGTCGCCGAAGCCAGCGAGGAGCTGCAGCGTCGCCTCGAGCGAATCGGTGCGCCTTCGCATGATCGCCGAAGTGCCGCTGGGCGCGTTCCTGTCGGGCGGCGTCGATTCGAGCGCAGTCGTCGCGACGATGGCGGGGCTGTCGGAGGCGCCGGTGAACACCTGCTCGATCGCGTTTTCGGATCCCGCCTTCGACGAATCGCGCTACGCGAAGATGGTCGCCGACCAGTACCACACCGCGCATCACACCGACCTGGTCGAAAGCGACGATTTCGACCTGATCGACACGCTGGCACGCCTCTACGACGAGCCCTATGCCGACAGCTCGGCGATCCCGACCTACCGCGTCTGCCAGCTCGCGCGCAAGCACGTGACAGTCGCGCTGTCCGGCGACGGCGGCGACGAGAGCTTCGGTGGCTACCGCCGCTATCGGCTGCATCTCGCCGAGGAGCGCCTGCGGGCGGCGATGCCGCTGGGCCTGCGCCGGTCGCTGTTCGGCCCGCTGGGGCGCGCGTACCCGAAGCTCGACTGGGCGCCGCGGATGTTCCGCGCCAAGACGACGTTCGAGGCACTGGCCCGAAGTTCGGTCGACGCCTATTTCAACAGCGTCTCCTACCTGCGCGCGTCCGCTGCGCTCGCAGCTCTACAGCGCGAAACTGCGCGCCGAACTGGGGGGCTACGACGCGCGCGACGTGTTCGATCGCCACGCGCGGCAGGCGGGCACCGACGATCCGCTGGCGCTGATCCAGTACCTCGACCTCAAGACCTACCTCGTGGGCGACATCAACACCAAGGTCGACCGCGCGAGCATGGCGCATTCGCTGGAAGTGCGCGAGCCGCTGATGGATCACGAGCTGGTCGAGTGGCTGGCATCGCTGCCCTCGGACCTCAAGATCCGCGGGCGGCGAAGGCAAGTATCCTGCTCAAGAAGAGCATGGAGAGCCGCCTTCCGCACGAGGTCCTGTACCGGCCGAAGATGGGTTTCGCGGTGCCGCTATCGCGCTGGTTCCGCGGTCCGCTGCGCGGTCGGGTGCAAAGCACGCTGCAGGGCGGGACGCTGGTCGAATGCGGGCTGTTCAATCCGGCAACGCTGCAGCGCATCGGCGACGAGCACCTTTCGGGGGTCGCGCGACCACAGCACGCCGATCTGGACGCTGCTTGATGTTCGAGTCGTTCCTGCGCAACGTGATGTCCGGCGAGGTTGCGTCGCAGCCCCTGCACCAGGCTGCGTGAGCATCGGCGATGCGCATCCTGCACGTCCTCGACCATTCGCTGCCGCTGCACAGCGGCTACGCGTTCCGGACCGCGGCGATCCTTCGCGAGCAGCGCGCGATGGGCTACGAGACCCTGCAGCTCACCACGCCGCGGCAGAACGGCGGGGAGGCGCTGGTCGAGGACGTCGACCATCTGCGCTTCCATCGGACGCCGCTGCCCGCGAGCGTCGTCTCCGGCATCCCGGGCGTGCGTTATGCACGCGAGATCGCCGCGACGGCGCGGCGCATCGACGAGCTGGCCGCGCGAGTTCTCGCCCGACATCCTCCATCCGCATTCGCCGGTGCTCGACGCCTTGCCGGCGCTGCGGGTCGGGCGCCGCCGCGGCATTCCGGTCGTCTACGAGGTGCGCGCGTCATGGGAGGATGCCGCGGTCGACCATGGCACGACGCGCGAAGGCAGCCTGCGCTACCGGGCCTCGCGTGCGCTCGAGACCTGGGCGTTGCGCCGCGCCGATCACATCACGACGATCTGCGAGGGCCTGCGCGGCGACATCGTCGCGCGCGGCATTCCCCCGGAGCGGGTCACCGTCATTCCCAACGCGGTCGACACCCGGGAGTTCACCTTCGGCGCGGCGCCCGATCCCGAGTTGCGGGCGAAGCTCGGGCTGGAGGGCAAGCGGGTCATCGGCTTCGCCGGGTCGTTCTACGGCTACGAAGGCCTCGACCTGCTGCTCGAGGCGCTGGCGATCCTCGCACCGAAGCGGCCGGAATTGCGCGCGCTGCTGGTCGGCGGCGGGCCGCAGGACGCGGCGCTGCGCGCCCAGGCGTCGGCGACGGGACTCGGCGAGCGGGTGATCTTCACCGGGCGGGTGCCGCATCGAGGATGTGCAGCGCTACTACGAGCTGATCGACGTCCTCGCCTATCCGCGGCGCAGCATGCGCCTGACCGAGCTGGTGACGCCGTTGAAGCCGCTGGAAGCGATGGCGCAGGGCCGCATGTTCGTCGCCTCGGACGTCGGCGGCCACCGCGAGCTGGTGCGCCATGGCGTGACCGGGTTCCTGTGCAAGTCCGGCGACGCAGCCGCCCTGGCGCAGCAGATCGACGCGGTGCTCGACGACGAGGCCTCGTGGCCGCGCATCGCGGCGCAGGCGCGGCAGTTCGTCGAGACCGAGCGGACCTGGGCGAAGAGCGTCCGGCGCTACCAGGACGTGTACGCGAGCGTGCTCGAATCCGCCCACGGCGTGCAATCGGCACGGGCCTGGCGCTAGCGACCATGTGCGGCATCCACGGCATTCTCGACTTCACCGGCGCGCCGGTGCCGCCGGAGGTCATCTCGCGCATGGGCCGGATCACGCGCCATCGCGGGCCCGACGACGAGGGCATCCACACCGACGGCGCGCTGGCGATCGGGATGCGGCGGCTGTCGATCATCGATCTCGCCGGCGGGCACCAGCCGCTGTCGAACGAGGACGGCACGCTG
The DNA here is from genome assembly GCA_963816415.1 of uncultured Pseudomonadota bacterium. GTDB lineage: Bacteria > Pseudomonadota > Gammaproteobacteria > Burkholderiales > Casimicrobiaceae > VBCG01. The sequence continues at coordinate 33,616 of CAWFKR010000016.1, read as the reverse complement.
TGGCTGGTCGCCAACGGCGAGATCTACAACTACCGCGAGCTCGCGCGCGACCTGACTGCGCAAGGCCACCACCTGCGCACCGGCTCGGATTGCGAGACCCTGCTGCACCTCTACGAGCAGCACGGCGACGATTTCCTGGCGAAGGTGAACGGCATGTTCGCGTTCGCGCTGTGGGATTCGCGCCGCAGGCGCCTCGCTGCTCGGGCGCGATCGCCTGGGTGTCAAGCCCCTGTACGTCTGGAACGACGGCAAGCGGATCGTGTTCGGAAGCGAGGCGAAGGCGATCCTGGCGGTGCCGGGCATTCCCACCGAGCTCGACCCGCAGGCACTGGCGTCCTACCTCGAGCTGGGCTACGTCGCCGCGCCGCAGTCGATGTTCAAGGGCATCCGCAAGCTGCCGCCGGCGACGATCCTGATCGCGGAGAACGGTGGGGTCACCGAGCGCCGCTACTGGCGCGTCCCCGACCGCGTCGACCGCTCGCTCGACGAAGCGGCGTGGATCGCGCAGGTGCGCGAAGGCATCGAGCGCGCCGTGCACCTGCAGATGGTGAGCGACGTTCCGATCGGCGCGTTCCTGTCGGGGGGTGTGGACTCGAGCGCCGTCGTGGCGTTCATGGCGGCGCACAGCGACCGGCCGGTGAAGACCTACGCGATCGGCTTCGACGGCGGCGATGCGGAAGCGTATTACAACGAGCTTCCCTGGGCGCGCCGGGTCGCCACGCTGTTCGGCACCGATCACCACGAGATCCTGGTGCGGCCCGACGTGGTATCGCTGCTGCCGCGTCTGCTCTGGCACATGGACGAGCCGATTGCCGACTCGGCCTTCGTCACCACCTACCTCGTCTCGGAGTTCGCGCAGGCGCGACGTCACGGTCATCCTGTCGGGGGTGGGGGGCGACGAGCTCTTCGGCGGCTACCGGCGCTACCTCGGCAACCATTACCAGCAGCGGTTCGAGCGCCTCCCTGCCGGCCTGCGCCGCGCGATGGCCGCGCTGGGTGCGAAGCTGCCCAGCGACCGGCATTCGCCGCTGCTCAACACCCTGCGGCTGGCCAAGGGTTTCCTCGCCAGCGCGGGCCTGCCGCTGGACGAGCGCTACCGCTCGTACGTCGAGGTGTTCGATGAAGCCGCCGCAGCCGAGATGCTGCGCGCGCCGATGACGGGCAACGGCGACCCGCTCGCCGCGGCATTCGCCGACGCGACCGAGCGACGACGACTTGAACCGCATGCTCGCGGTCGACGCCGCGACCCAGCTTCCCGACGACCTGCTGCTCCTGACCGACAAGATGAGCATGGCGGTGTCGCTGGAGTGCCGGGTGCCGCTGCTCGACCACACGCTGTTCGAGCTCGCCGCCTCGATGCCGCAGGAGATCAAGCTGCGCGGCGGCCGGCTCAAGCACGTGATGAAGGCGGCGCTCGCCGACGTGCTGCCCCGCGACATCCTCGAGCGCAAGAAGCGCGGCTTCGGCACGCCGATGGGGGCGTGGTTCAAGGGTGCGCTGGCGCCGCTGCTGCGCCAGCTGCTGTCGCGCGAGTCGATCGACAGGCGCGGCCTGTTCCACTACCCGGCCGTTTCCGCGCTGATCGATGCCCACGAGGCGAACCGCATCGACGGCACCGACCGATTGCTGGCGCTGCTCAATTTCGAGATCTGGGCGCGGCTCTATCTCGACGGACGCGAACCCGCGGACGTGGTCGACGAGCTCAAGGTGGCGTCGGCATGAGGATCCTCTACGTCTGCCACCGCTTTCCGTTCCCGCCCAAGCGGGGCGGCAAGATCCGGCCGTTCAACATGATCCGGCACCTGAACGCCTCGCACGAGGTGGTCGTGGCCTCGCTCGCGCGCTCACCGCAGGAGGCGGAGGAGGGCCGCGGGCTGGCGGAGCATTGCGCCCATTACGAGATGGCGGTGGTCCGCAATCCGGTGCAGGTCGCGCGGATGATCGCGCGGCTGCCCACGCCCGCGCCCTCGTCGATCGGCTTCTTCCATTCGCCCGACCTCGCGCGGCGCATCGACGTGCTGCTCGCCACCGAGGCGTTCGACCTGATCTTCGTCCATTGCTCGTCGGTGGCGCATTACGTGAGCCGCGTGAAGGGCATCCCGAAGATCCTCGACTTCGGCGACATGGATTCGCAGAAGTGGCTGGAGTACGCGAACTACAAGCCGTTCCCGCTGAATCTCGGCTACCGGCTCGAGGGCATCAAGCTGACCGCCGAGGAGAAGCGCCTCGCGCGGGCGTTCGACCTGTGCACGGCGACCACCCGCGCCGAATGGGAGACGCTGGAGAGCTACAGGACGGGTGTCGCGACCGACTGGTTCCCCAACGGCGTCGACAGCGCCTATTTCGCGCCTGCCGGGGAAGCCTATGATCCGGACACGATCAGCTTCATCGGGCGCATGGACTACTATCCGAACCAGGAGTGCATGCTGCGGTTCTGCCGCGAGACGTTCCCGCGAATCCGCGAGCGGCGGCCGAGCGCGAAGCTCCTGATCGTCGGCGCCGATCCCGATTCCCGCGATACGCAAGCTCGGCGAGCTGCCGGGGGTCACCGTGACCGGCTCGGTTCCGGACGTGCGGCCGTACCTGCACCGATCGGCGGTGATGGTCGCCCCGCTGTCGATCGCGCGCGGCACGCAGAACAAGATTCTCGAGGCGATGGCCGCGGGCGTGCCGGTCGTGACCAGCAGCGCCGCCGCGGGCGGCGTCGACGCGGTCGCCGGCGAGCACTTCCTGGTCGCCGATTCCGCCGCGGAGACCGCGGCGGCGGCCCTCGAGCTGATGACCGACGCGCAGCGGCGCAACGAATTCGCCAAGGCCGGACGGGGGCGGATGCTGTCGCACCACGCCTGGGACAAGTCGATGAAGCGGCTCGACGGGATCATCGAGCGCTGCGTCGCCGGCCGCGCCCGGCGCGACGCAACGCGAGCCACTACAGCACAACAACCGGAAACCATCGCGTGAACATCAGCATTTTCGGACTCGGATACGTCGGCGCGGTGTCGCTGGCCTGCCTCGCCCGCGACGGGCACCGGGTGATCGGCGTCGACGTCGACCAGGCCAAGCTCGATCTCATCGCGGCCGGCAAGACGCCGGTGGTCGAAGAGGGCATGGTCGACCTGATGCGCGACGTCGTGGCCAGCGGCCGCGTGTCGGTGACCCGCGATGTCGGCGAGGCGGTGAAGGGTTCGGATCTGTCGCTCGTCTGCGTCGGCACGCCCTCGGCCTCCAATGGCAGCCAGAACCAGTCGGCGATGCTGCGCCTTGCCGAGGATCTCGGCACCGCGCTGCGCGACAAATCCGAGCCGCACGTCATCGTCTTCCGCTCCACGCTCGTTCCCGGCACGGTCGAGGACGTGCTGCGCCCGATCATCGAGACCCGCTCGGGCAAGAAGGACGGCGTCGATTTCCACACCTGCTTCCAGCCCGAGTTCCTGCGCGAGGGAACGTCGATCCGCGATTACGACAAGCCCCCGTTCACGATCGTCGGGGCGAATTCGGAAGCGCCTCGAATCGCGCTGCGCCAGCTCTTCGGTCATCTGCCCTGCGAGTTCCACGCGACGTCGGTGCGGGCGGCCGAGATGGTCAAGTACTGCTGCAACAATTTCCACGCCCTCAAGATCACCTTCGCGAACGAGACGGCGCGCATCTGCGAGGGCATGGGCGTCGATCCGTTCGAGGTGATGGACCTCGTCTGCAAGGACCGGCAGCTCAACATCTCCCCCGCCTACCTCAAGCCGGGATTCGCGTTCGGCGGCTCGTGCCTGCCCAAGGACCTGCGCGCGACGATGTATTTCGCGAAGACGCGCGATGTCGACCTGCCGGTGCACGGGGCGATCCTCGACTCCAACCGCCGCCACATCGACCATGCGATCGCCAAGGTCATGGAGACGGGCAAGCGGCGGATCGGCATGATCGGCCTGTCGTTCAAGACCGGCACCGACGATCTGCGCGAGAGCCCGCTGGTCCTGCTGGCCGAGCATTTCATCGGCAAGGGGATGGAGCTGCTGGTCTACGACCCCGAGGTGGAGCTGTCCCGCCTGCTCGGCGCGAATCGCCGCTTCATCGAGCAGCACGTTCCCCACATCGGATCGCTGCTCCGCCACGACCTCGCGACCGTGGTCGAAGCGTCGGACGTCGTCGTGCTCGGATCGAGCGATCGCGCGGTCCAGCGCGATCTCGCGCAACGACTGCGCCCGGACCATTTCGTCCTCGACCTGATCGGCGTGCCCAGGGACGAGGCGCTGCATCAGAGGCTTACCGGCCTGTGCTGGTGAGCGACGACCTTCACGTTTCGATCGTGGGACCTCTGGCACCCCCCGCGGGCGGCATGGCGGGCCAGACCCGCCAGCTTTGCGACCTGTTGACCGGCGAGGGCATTGCGGCGGAGATCGTTCGCACCAATCCGCCGTACCGGCCGCGCTTCGTCGAGACCCTGCGCGGGGTCAGGGCGCTGTTCCGCATCGTTCCTTACCTTGCCCGGCTGTGGGTGGCTGCCGGACGGTCGACGGTGTTCCACGTGATGGCCAACTCGGGCTGGGCCTGGCACGTCTTCGCGGCGCCCGCGATCTGGATCGGGAAGCTGCGCAGGATCCGGGTGATCGTCAATTACCGGGGGGGCGCCGCGGAATCGTTCCTCGCGCGCTCTGCCGGCATCGTCCGGCCGACGCTGCGCATGGCCGACGATGTCGTCGTTCCGTCGGAGTTCCTGCGCGGTGTGTTCGCCAAATTCGGCATCGAAGCGACGGTCGTTCCCAATGTCGTCGATGTCGAGCGCTTCGCGCCTGCCCCGGCAGGCGCGGCGAAGCCCATGCCGGACGCGCCGCACGTCGTGATCGCCCGCAACCTCGAGCCGATCTACGACATCGCGACCGCGGTGAGGGCTTTCGCCATCCTGCATGCGACGCGGCCCGCGGCGCGGCTGAGCATCGCAGGCAGTGGCCCCGAGCGCGCGATGCTCGACAAGCTCGTCGGCGAACTGGGGCTGGGGAATGCCGTAACGTTCTGCGGGACGCTGTCGCGCGACGCGATGGCGGATCTCTACCGCAGTGCGACGCTGCTGCTGAACTCGAGCATCGTCGACAACACACCCAATTCGCTTCTGGAAGCGATGTCCTGCGGCATTCCGATCGTGAGTACCAACGTCGGCGGAATTCCCTACCTGGTCCAGGACGGTACGACGGCGCTCCTGGTGGAGCCAAGGCAGCCCGAGGCGCTCGCAGGGGCGATGACGCAGGTGCTCGACGATCCGGCGCTCGCGCGTCGTCTGGTCGACAACGGATTGGCGCTTGCGCGGCGCTGCGCCTGGGATAGCGTCTTTCCAATGTGGATGCGCAAGTACCGGCCAGGAGCTGATGCTGCAATGCGCGGGGTTGGCGCGCGAAACGCCGGGTCGGGCCGATGACGCGCAGCGCGTACACCGCTTTATGCGCGGGCGTTCTGTTCCCGCTGCACGAGCTCGCGAAAGGCCACGACAGCGTCGGGCGCCTGCGCACACTCGAAAAGAGCCAGTGGTGGTCCGCCGACCGGTTGCACGATGCCCAATTCGCTCGATTGAAGGGTTTCCTCCAGACCGTGCGCGAGCGGGTCCCCTACTATCGAGAGGCGTTCGCCGAGCACGGCTTCGCACCCGAGCGCATGCAGGGACCCGCCGATCTCGCGAAGGTGCCGCTGCTCACCAAGGCGCTGATCCGCGCCAATGCCGACCGGCTGAAGGCCGACGATGCGAGGGCGCTCAAGCGCTACAACACCGGGGGCTCGAGCGGCGAGCCCCTGGTGTTCTACATCGGCAAGGACCGACGCAGCCATGACGTCGCGGCGAAATGGCGCGCGACGCGATGGTGGGGCGTGGACATCGGCGATCCCGAGATCGTCGTCTGGGGGTCGCCGATCGAGCTCGGCGCCCAGGACCGGATCCGGCAATGGCGGGATCGCCTGCTGCGCAGCGAACTGCTGCCGGCATTCGACATGTCGGTCGGCCGCCTCGACGAGTTCGTCGCGCATATACGCGCTCGCCGACCGCGCATGCTGTTCGGATACCCGTCGTCCCTCGCCCTGATCGCGCGGCACGCGGAGAAGCAGGGCATTACGATGAACGGCCTGGGCATCCGCGTGGCGTTCGTGACCTCCGAGCGTCTGTATGACGATCAGCGCGCTGCGATCCAGCGCGTCTTCGGCTGCCCGGTCGCCAATGGCTACGGTGGACGCGATGCGGGATTCATCGCGCACGAGTGCCCATCCGGCGGAATGCACATTTCCGCCGAGGACATCGTCGTCGAGACCGTGGGTCCGTCGGGGGCGCCGGTTGCCGCAGGTGAAGCAGGAGAAATCGTCGTCACCCATCTCGCGACCGGGGACTTCCCGTTCATCCGCTACCGCACCGGCGACATCGGTGTCCTCGACCAGCGGACCTGCGCCTGCGGCCGGGGTTTGCCGCTCCTGAAGGAGATACAAGGGCGCGCGACCGATTTCGTCGTCGCGAGCGACGGCACGATCATGCACGGCCTGGCACTGATCTACGTGATCCGCGACCTGCCGGGCATCGAAACCTTCCGGATCGTGCAGGAGTCGATCGAGCGAACCCGCGTGCTCGTCGTTCCGGGCCCGGGTTTCGAGCCCGCAACCCGCCAGCGCATCGAAGCCGGATTGAAGCAGCGGCTCGGCGGTCCGGTCGACGTGTCGGTGGAACTGGTCGACAGCCTCCCGCGGGAGGCCTCCGGCAAGTTCCGCTACGTGCAGAGCCGCGTCGCGCAACCGGCCGTGACGGCGTGAGCCATGGGCGCGCTGACGACTGCCCTGGGATTGGCATCGCCGGCGGGCAAGCGTGCACGGCTGTCCATCCTCATCTTCCATCGCGTCCTTCCTGCGCCCGATCCGCTGTTTCCGGGCGAGCCCGACGCGGCGCGTTTCGACCAGATGCTGGAATGGGTGACGTCCTGGTTCAATGTCCTCCCGCTCGACGAGGCGGTGCGGCGGCGCGCAGAAGGAACCCTCCCGGCGCGTGCAGCGGCGATCACCTTCGACGACGGTTACGCGGACAACTGCGTCGTGGCCTTGCCGATCCTGCGGCGCCACGGCATTACCGCGACCTTCTTCATCGCGACAGGTTTCCTGGATGGCGGCAGCATGTGGAACGACCGCATCATTGCCGCGGTGCGCGGCTGCAGCCGTCCGGAGCTGGACCTCGCAAGCCTCGGGCTGGGCATCCATCCGCTGGGCACCATCCAGGCCCGGCGCGAGGCGATCGACGCCCTGATCGGCAAGATCAAGTACCTGCGACGGGTCGCGGCGCTGAAGCGACCGCGAACCGGATTGCGGAGCTGCGCCGGCGTACAGGTTCCGACCGACCTGATGATGACCACGGCCCAGCTTCGCGAACTGCGTGCGGCGGGCATGCAGATCGGCGCGCACACGGTGACGCACCCGATCATGGCACGACTTTCGCTCGATGATGCTCGGCGGGAGGTTACGCGAAGCCGCGAAGCGCTCCAGGACGCACTCGGGGAACCGATCGGCCTGTTTGCCTATCCCAATGGCAAGCCCGGCATCGACTACCTGCCTGAGCACGCGACGCTGGTGCGGGAACTGGGCTTTGCCGCCGCCGTCTGCACCGGCTGGGGTGCCGCGGATCGGAACACCGACCCGATGCAGTTGCCCCGATTCACGCCGTGGGACCACACTCGCGGACGGTTCGGCCTTCGACTGGTCGCGAACCTGTTTCGCAAGGAAGGAGCGGAAAGATGATCGATGCCGTGCTCTTGCTGCTGGATATCGTCGCAATGCTCGTGCTTCTCATTTGGAGCGCGAACCGGGACGGCGCCCAAGTGTCGTCGGGTAGGCCAAATCCCGGCGAACGCCCACGGCGCGCCTGACATTTCCGCGTTCGAATCCGGGCTGACCTAGAAACCCATGCGCGATCTGATTTTCACCCTTGGCGTGCTCGCCATGGTGCCGCTGATTCTATGGCGGCCCTGGTTGGGCGTGCTCGTATGGTGCTGGACCGCGCTGCTGGTTCCGAACTCGTACATGTTCGGCTTTGCGACAGACATCCGGTTCAATTTCTGGATCGCCGATCCTGACGTTGGTTGCGTGGCTGATGTCCAGGGAGCCGAAGCGAATCCCCGTCAATTCGACCACGGTGATGTTGCTCTGCTTTCTAGCTTGGGGAACGCTCAGCTCGGCCCTGTCGATCTCTCCCGTGCCTGCAGTCACGTGGGTAGAGTGGGAAAAATTCATCAAGATCATAGCGCTCGCCTTGATCATTCCAGCGCTCATTCGCACCGAACTTCGCATCAGGGCGCTTCTCTTCGCCATCGCCCTGTCGATGGGCTTTCACGCCGTCGATGAGTCGGCCAAGTTCATACTCTCCGGTGGCGGTCACCACATCATGGGTCCCGGCAGCTCGATCATCGGCGACAACAATCAATTCGCGTTGGCGATCATCATGGTGATCCCGATCCTCGGTTATCTGTTCGCAACATCGCGAAATGTGTTTCTGCGTATTGCGATAGCAGGTGCAATCTTCCTTCAGGTTGTCGCGGTCATTGGCACGTCGTCCCGGGGCGGCCTGATCGGCGTCGTTGCCTTGGCGATGTGGATCTTCGTGACGACGAAGAAGAAATTGCGCTTCATGGTCGTCGCGGCCCTGATCGGGGTTGCCGCATTGTCGTTCGCTCCGGAACGCTGGTATGCAAGGATGGATACGATTGATGCCGCGAGCCAGGACGACTCATTCATGGGTCGGGTGATCGCATGGAAGATCAATACGCTGGCAGCCCTGGATCACCCGTTGACGGGTGCGGGGTTCCATTCGACGCAGCAGCTGAGCGTCTGGCTCAAATACGTCGACGAGTTCCCGCGCCTCGATTTCATTCGATACCCCGCCGCCGCCGCTGACGTTCACTCGCGCGCCACACAGCCTCTACTTCCAGGTTCTCGGCGACATGGGTTTCGTCGGTCTGGGCCTCTTTCTCGGGATACTGATCGTCGCGTGGCGCAATGCATCGTTGGTACTGTCGACGACCCGGGGGCGACCGGAGCTGAAGTGGGCGAATGGCCTCGCACGAGCACTCCAGTACTCCCTTATTCCGTACGTCGTTTCAGGTGCGGCCGTGAACATGGCCTACTTCGACCTTTCGTATGCGATGTTTGCGCTGCTCGCCGCGTTGCGCGTGCAGGCGGAGCAGCATGTGGTGGCGGCAGTACCGGTGTCACCTGCGCTGGTGGCCGTGGCACGATAAGCGGGATGGCCCAACATACGGCTGGCGAACGAGACTTGGGATGGGCGATATGCAAGGACAACGTGACTTCAATCGCAGGTGCCTGCGAACATCGGTTGGATCCGGCGCAATGCTGGTGATGGTCATTTCGCTCGCATTCAGCACGCGAGCCGATGCGCAGAACTACATCTTCGAGAACGGGCTCGAAGGGGGTCCGATCACCGCGTCCGAGTGGCAGATGTTGCCCGAATATTGCATCGATACTCAGGGGTACAAATATGGCCGTGGAGGGTCGCCGAATAGCGCGAAGTGGGAAGCGCTGCTCGGTCAGACGTTCTGGGACCTTCACCACTACTGCCTGGCGATCGTGAAGTTCAATCGCGCGCAGCGTTTCGGCACCCCGGGGGTCCTGCAACGGGGGCAGCTGACCTCAGCCCTCGGCGATTTCCAGTACGTCGTCGACCGCATGCCGCCGAACTACGTGCTGGCCCCCGAAATCCTTACCTACGTCGGAAGAACGCTTCTGCTGCTTAACCAGCCAAAGGATGCAGAAGAGGCGTTTGCGCGTGCGCAGGCCGCCAAGCCGAGCTACTGGCCGGCGTACTCATGGTGGGCGGGCTACCTTGCATCGCATGGGCAACCGGAGAAGGCGAAGGCGGTCGCCAAGGAGGGTCTGAGTCACGCACCAAATTCGCGGACGCTTCAGTTGATCATCTCGGACCTGAACTCCAAGCAGCGCCAAGGAGCGGCCAGATGAAGAGGCCTGCGGCACCGTCAGTTCGGCGCCAGACCTTTTGGCCTGCATTGCTCCTGACTTTCCTGGTCTGCACCTGTGCGCCCGGTATCGCCACCGCCGCGCCGCCAAGCACGGGGGCAGGGCTCGACGACTTCCTGCGGCGTTGTCGCTCCGTCGCGGTGGTCGTCTGCCTGCCGCTGGACAGTGAGTCTGAAATCGCGAAATTCCGCGTTTCCCGTCCAAAGCTCGCGCAGGACGACCAAATTCGGAGCGACCCTGCGATGCACGCTGCGCGCTTTACCATTCCTTCGCACTCAGGCGCCGATACCTCAGGCCACCTGCAAATACCGTTTCCCGAGCCTCTGGTCGACGTCTACGTGTCTTTCGACATTTACTATCCCAATGCATTCCTGAAGTACCCATTTCGGGGCGGCGGGGGATGGAAGATGTTCATATTGGGACAAGGCAATGAAGGCTGCGCCCCATACGAAATCGTGGGAAACGACCTGTATTATCGCGGTTTTCCCAATTTCTACTATATGTGTGGCGTGTTCCATTCCGTCGACGTTCAGAACCCGCTCGGCGACAGCTCCGATCAATTCGACATGCAGCCAGGAGGCGATACGCAGTGCCTGCGAAACGGGCCACCGCGAAATCTCCCGTGCGCCAGGTTCGTGGCCGACGAATGGGTCACCTACCAGATTCACGTCGACTCGCGCCGTCGCCTTCTGGAGGTCTGGCAGACTACGTCGGGAAAGACGTTGAAGATAATCGATTTCACGATGACCGGGTTCCCGACAACGGCACCCGCCTACGAGTGGATCATGCTGACGCCGTACAACACCGGCAAGGACGCAACCGAAGAACATCCGAGATTCAGCATCTGGTACCGGCGAGTGATCGTCTCGACGCAACGCATCCCGATGCCGCCTCCCAGGTGAATGGGACGTGTTCACTCTTTCACGTCAATTGCTATCGTTCGTCCTGGCTGCGGACGACGCACGATGTTCTCAAACGGCGCCCGGCGAAGCGTGACGAGGCGCCACCTGCCTCAGTACCACGACACCCGGCCTAGAACTTCCCGGCGTAATCCCAGGTAGCACGGCCGTTGTAGAGGGTGTAGGCCATGCCGTTGAGGGTGCGGCCTGCGAGGCCGACCTGGGAGGCGGGGACGGCGAGTTGCACCCACTGTCCGGTGGCCGGCAGAGGACCCATGTAGCGCCGGCTCACCGTGCCGTCAGTGCCCCAGGCGATGAGGTTCGCTCCCCAGTAGGCGCGATGCTCCCAGGTGCCGTCGTTCCACTGCAGCATGACTTCGCTGGGCGGATTGGCCGGATCGAGGTAGACGTAGGTGAAGAGGGTGTCGCCGGTGACCACCGCCAGTGTGGTCGTGGCGCCGATGAAGTAATGCTGATGGAGACCGCTGAGCAGCGCTGATTGGTGCGCCAGGGTGCCGGAGTACGGTGCCGGGTTGCTGCTTATCCAGTTCCAGCCTTCGCCGCTACCCGCTATCGACGCCCCTGCCGGTACCGCGTCCTCCACCCACACGGTACCCGTGACGACCGCTGCGGCGTAGTTCTGTGCGGTCTGGTTGGTCGTGACGTTGCTGTAGCTGAGCGAGGTTGGGGTGAACGTGTAGCCGCTCAACGACGGCGTGACGGTGCCCGACCATCCCTGCGGCACCGTGCACGCGTAATTGCCGGAGGTGTCGGTGGTGGAGCAGGTGACGCCGTTGGTTGCGGTCGTGGTGACGCCGCTCAGCGCCGATCCATTGAGGGTGACCGTGCCGCTCACCTGGTAGGTGACCGGCGCTGTTCCGGCGGTCTTCCCGGCGTAATCCCAGGTAGCACGGCCGTTGTAGAGGGTATAGGCCATGCCGTTGAGGGTGCGGCCTTCGAGCCCGACTTGGGACGCCGGGACGGCCAGTTGTACCCACTGTCCGGTGGCGGGCAGGGGACCCATGTAGCGGCGGCTGACGGTGCCGTCGGTGCCCCAGGCGATGGAGTTGGCCCCCCAGTAGGCGCGATGCTCCCAGGTGCCGTCGTTCCACTGCAGCATGACCTCGCTGGGGGGATTGGCGGGGTCGAGGTAGACGTAGGTGAAGAGGGTGTCGCCGGTGACCACCGCCAGTGTGGCCGTGGCGCCAATGAAGTAATGCTGATGGAGACCGCTGAGCAGCGCTGATTGGTGCGCCAGGGTGCCGGAGTACGGTGCCGGGTTGCTGCTTATCCAGTTCCAGCCTTCGCCGCTACCCGCTATCGACGCCCCTGCCGGTACCGCGTCCTCCACCCACACGGTACCCGTGACGACCGCTGCGGCGTAGTTCTGTGCGGTCTGGTTGGTGGTGACGTTGCTGTAGCTGAGCGAGGTTGGGGTGAACGTGTAGCCGCTCAACGACGGCGTGACGGTGCCCGACCATCCCTGCGGCACCGTGCACGCGTAATTGCCCGAGGTGTCGGTGGTGGAGCAGGTGACGCCGTTGGTTGCGGTCATGGTGACGCCGCTCAGCGCCCCGCCATTGAGGGTGGCCGTGCCGCTGACCTGGTAGGTGACCGGCGCTGTTCCGGCAGTCTTCCCGGCGTAATCCCAGGTAGCACGGCCGTTGTAGAGGGTATAGGCCATGCCGTTGAGGGTGCGGCCTTCGAGCCCGACTTGGGACGCCGGGACGGCCAGTTGTACCCACTGTCCGGTGGCGGGCAGGGGACCCATGTAGCGGCGGCTGACGGTGCCGTCGGTGCCCCAGGCGATGAGGTTCGCTCCCCAGTAGGCGCGATGCTCCCAGGTGCCGTCGTTCCACTGCAGCATGACTTCGCTGGGCGGATTGGCCGGATCGAGGTAGACGTAGGTGAAGAGGGTGTCGCCGGTGACCACCGCCAGTGTGGCCGTGGCGCCAATGAAGTAATGCTGATGGAGACCGCTGAGCAGCGCTGATTGGTGCGCCAGGGTGCCGGAGTACGGTGCCGGGTTGCTGCTTATCCAGTTCCAGCCTTCGCCGCTACCCGCTATCGACGCCCCTGCCGGTACCGCGTCCTCCACCCAGACCGTGGTTGTGCCGGTCGTGACGATGATGGTGCCGGTCGTGCTCCCGGTGGCGCCGGAATTGTCCGTTACGGTGAGCGTGACCGTGTAGGTCCCCGCCGTAGTATAGGTCTTCGAGGTGGTAACACCGCTTCCGGTGGTTCCGTCTCCGAAGTTCCACGCGTAGCTGACGATCGAGCCATCGGGATCGAAGCTAGCGGTTGCCGACAGTGCGATGGGGGTGCCTGTCGTCGTGGTTGAAGGTGTCGCCGTGAAACTCGCCTGCGGCGGAAGATTTGTGCCGGTTGGCGAGAGGCATAGTTGCCATTGTCCGCCGGTGGAAATCGAGCCGGAGATTAACCCGTAGACGAGATACCCGCAGTTCGTGGTGGGCGCATAGGCGATCTGTCCTAGATAGATACCACCCGGATTTACGGTCGGGATTGTCTGTTGAGTCCAGGTCAACGTCTTCGGGTCGAACGTCCACAGGTCGTTGAATACCTTCGTCCCGTCAAAACCGCCGTATAGAACGACCACGCCGTTGGCCTGGTCAAAATACATCTGTGCCTGATTGCGCGCAGGAGGTTGCGTCCCCCCGGTTATCGGCGTCCATGCATTCGCGACGGGGTCGTAGACCCAGGTATCGCTCAGCACCGCCTGATAACTGCAGCGCGCGGGGTCATAACACCGGCCGCCAAACAGAACGTACAAATTGTCCGTACTGTCGTAGACGAACTGATTCTGGATCTGTCCGCGCGCTGCGGGAGACGTTGATGCGCCTTGCGGGATCGCAATTGAATAGGCACGCGTGGTGAAATCGAGCTTGTAGGTTCCGTTGTCGTAACTCAAGCCGCCGAACAGGAAGGCCTTTGTCCCGTCGCCGGCAAAACCCGGACTCTCCCTGTAAGCTGGGACGTATCCGGTGTACCCCCAGTGCACTTGGGAAAGCTTGGAGTATTGGCCGCTGGCGAAGTCATACCACCATGTCCCGCCGCCAAAGTCGACATAGAGGTCGTAGGCACTCCCCGCCGAGACATTCAGCGCGGCGCCTAGCGAAAGCGTCTTGGTGGCGGCGGAATAGGCCGTCACATATACCTGGGTGCCGTCGGGCGCCCGGACTTGCCAGTCCTTGTAGAAGTCGTCGGTCGTGGCAGGCAGGGTTGGATCGACGATCGAGGTAGACGTCGTTCCGGCGCCAGCCGTGTGGCCGACGTTCTGTGGTGACGCGCAGCGATAGCCGCTGCCACCGTTGTAGATCCAGAGCAGGTTCGAGATCGAATCCCAAACCACGCCGTTTTCGTCGGACGCATTGGGACGAAGGAACGACGTATTGCCTGGGCAATAGGCTTGAGTATCGAGCGTGATCCACCCGGCATTGACGGGGTCGAGTGCCTGAATGTCGTTGTAGAAGTCGGCTCCGGAACCTCCCCACATCACAATGCGATTCAGGGATCCGAACCAGGTCATTGCGGTCCATGCGCGCCTTAGCGGCGTGTTGGAGGTGGATATCGGGGTGAAAGTTGCTGTGTAGGTGGCGGCGACTGCGGGTACAAAGAGGCTTGAGGCCACGATTGCGATCAACCCAACGCAAACGAGCGTGCCCCGGAGCAGTGTGAGGACGTTCGACGCCGCGTTGCGCATCGAATGGCCCCCGGAAGTTTCCCTACCGCATTGGTATGCTCTGCTCATGTCACCTCCCGACTGCCACCTTTCGTATCGGACCTAGTCGAGCGCGCCTGCGGAGTCGTGGCTACTGGCCGAAAGATCCACGTGGCAGCGGTTCCTGGCTCGCCGAGTAATACGAAGCAGCCCCTCTCGGTATCGAAATCAAGGCAGTGAACGACCTGATCTGGATTACCTTTGGACCCGGCCTCGACATTCATGGAAGTTGCGGACCACGTGAGCGCCGCTGGATCAAATGCATAGTAGATTCCGTCGGCGACGTTGCCGCCGATGCGTCTGCTCACGTTGTCATACGCGAAGCCGCAACGGCCGCTCCCAGCTCGCCTTTGACCAGTCATATTTAGCGCAGTTATGGCCGATCGCGCAAGCGCGCCTCGGCCAAGGACGAAACGCCATACCTGCCCGTCGGTCTGCAGTGCGAAAAGGCAATCATCGGGAGGGAAATCGACAAGGTCGGGCGCATAGCCGATCGCAGCAGGAAACGCGGGGCCGGTTACATGTGTGTCATCCGCAGGGTCAGAGAGCCAGATGTAGCCGGGACTCGCCCTGGGGCCCCACTCCCGCAATGACGACCTTTCGGGAGCGAGGGTCGAGAGCCGCGGCCGAGTAAGCCATCCAAGGTGTTTTGGACGCGGGACCATGGCTGTAGCTCCAAGTTTTCGCGTCGAAGTCGTACCAAGGGACGCGTCCGCCATACGCGGGAGCTGGGCGGTCCAAGTAGTCCGGCTGCCCGTACCACGCGAACCTGTAGAAGCGCCGTCCGGCCACGACGGTCATATTGAACGTATGTCGCGCGTACGGTTGATTCGTCGAGATCCACCTTCCGTGGTCGCTGTCGCCATTGGCAAGCGCCATGTCGCAGCGCCTGGTTGATGGATACAAGCTCGCCCACTCGAGCCAGCCCATGCTCAGCCTTTTGAAGTTGGCTTCTTGCAATCGACCATGGTCACCCCAGATCGGGCACATTCGTCGTCCCATGCGTTCGAACCAAATGCCAGAGCAGTCGGTGATATTCCCGCTTCCGGCTCGGCCCGGTGCATAGGTACCAATGTTGAGGGTGGTGTTGGGGGCAAGCGACACGCCTGCTTTCCGCCACGACTTAGCGGACGGTCCTGCAACGTTGCCCGCATGCCGATTCACTGCGGCGAACGGCACCGTGACAAGATTTCCCGCGACTGCACCAATGAATTTGCGTCGATCCACCCGCCCGCTGCCTTCCGCAATCCGTCGTCAAGATGCTTTCTAGCAGATCTGGCGCATTGAGGGAACGCGGACCGTATATGGTCGGACACACAGTGTGTGCTACATCGGAACGCCGTCCAACGAGACCCTCTTCGCCACAAGATCGTGCCGTTACCGGGAGAGATTGGCTGAGTCCGGGCGCATTGGCGCGGTCTCACTGTCGTTGCGCTTCAGCGATACGTGTCGAACCAACTGGTGTGTCAGACCAAGACTTCCGCCGGCGGTGGGTGCCCGAGAAATTGCGTCGGGCTCGCCGTCAGTCCGTACGCACCGGACTGGAAGATAACGACGAGGTCGCCCTCCGTCGCAACCGGCAGGTTCATCCGGTCAGCGAGCAGGTCAAGCGGCGTGCATAGCGGGCCAACTACCGACGCGATCTCGGTGTCGGGACTGTGCATCCGGTTGCCGATTGCGACCGGGTAGTTCTTGCGAAGCACCTGACCGAAATTCCCCGATGCCGCGAGATGTTGGTGCAGCCCGCCGTCGGTGACAAGAAACACCTGCCCGCGGGAGACCTTGCGGTCCAGGATGCGGCAGACATAGAGCCCCGCTTCCCCGACGAGAAAGCGTCCGAGCTCGATGACGAGCTTGGCCTGCGGCATCTGCGCGCGCGCCTTGATGACGAGGTTTGCGAGGTTCGCACCAATGGGCGCGAGGTCGAGCGGCTTCTCGCCTGGGAAATACGGTATGCCGAAACCGCCACCCAGATTGAGCGATCGGACAGGTGAAGGTGCGGCCTCGGAAAGCCTCAGGGCGAGCTCAAACGCCTTTGCCTGCGCCTCGCAGATCGCTTGTGCACTCAAGTTCTGGGAGCCGCTGAAGATATGAAACCCCTCGAAGTCCAGTCCGACCTCGTGTATCTGAGCGAGCGCCTGCGGCACCTGCTCGGCATCGATGCCGAACTGCTTCGGCCCACCACCCATCCTCATGCCGGAAGACTTGAGTTCGAAATCCGGATTTACGCGGATCGCGATACGCGCCGCACATCCTAGGCGCCTCGAGATCTCGGGCAGCAATCGGAGCTCGCGAAACGATTCGACGTTGATCAGGATGCCCGCGGCGACTGCCTGCGCGAGCTCTGCTTCGGTCTTCCCTGGTCCGGCGAAACTTATATTCAGCGGATCCACCTCGGCGTCTAGAGCCACGCGCAGTTCTCCACCGGACGCTACGTCCAGTCCGTCGGCCACGCGGCCCATGTGCGCGACCAGTGCAGGCATCGGGTTGGCCTTGATCGCGTAATGCACTCCGACCTCGGCAGGGATGGCCCTGCGCAGTTCGGCAATACGTTTGTCGAGGACCCGGCGATCGTAGGCATAGAACGGTGTGCGTCCAATGCGCGTGGCAAGTCGAGTCAATGGTATGCCTCCGACAACTAGTACACCGCCTTCAGCCGGAAAATGTGTCATCGGTGTGGGTGACTGCATGCTCATGCGATCACCTGCGATGTCACGGTGCCCGTGAATGGGTCGTCGACACAGATAACATTGTAGCTACGATCAAGAAGAGTCTCGCACAGGCTGGCGCCAACAAAGCCTGCGCCGCCGGTAACAGATACGCCCCGCGCCATGTTGACAATCCTGGGAATTTAATACATCGGTTCAATAGTGTCCCAACGCTTAAGGATTAGCAGCTCATAAGCAAATCAACGGAAAGCGTTTTTTTCTGATCTTGCCTGTTATCGGCTTGAACTGCGGACGCGAGATTTGCGAACCTGCGAGGCAATCCATCGCGGAAACAACGAATGTACACGGTCAAGCTGGTGTTTGCGACAGTCATGAACCACCTACCTCTGTGAACCGCTCCGGGAATCTCGGAGGCTCCTTGAAGTGAGTTACGCCACCATGGGTAACTCGGAAAATTGTTTGTAGTAGTGGTCCTCGGCCTCGGCCGGCGGAATGTTGCCGATCGGCTCCAGAAGGCGACGATGGTTGAACCAGTTCACCCATTCGAGTGTGGCCAGTTCCACCGCCGCCAGATTGGGCCAACGCCGGCGATGGATCACTTCTGCCTTGTACAGCCCGTTGATGGTTTCGGCCAGCGCGTTATCGCAGGAGTCGCCCACGCTGCCCACCGAAGGCTCGATGCCCGCTTCGGCCAGACGCTCGGTGTAGCGAATACTCGTGTATTGACTGCCGCGGTCCGAATGCGCCACCAAGCGCCTCCCCGTTTGAGGCCTGCGTTCGTACTAGGCTTGTTCCAGAGCGTCCAGCACGAAATCTGTCCGAGGCGTCGAAGATACGCGCCAGCCCACGATGCGCCGGGCGTACACGTCGATGATGAAGGCCACGTACACGAAGCCTTGCCAGGTCGATACGTACGTGAAGTCGGACACCCACAATTCGTTCGGCCGCGCAGCCTTGAACTGCCGGTTGACGTGGTCCAGCGGGCAAGGTGCGGCCGGATTGGCGATGGTGGTGCGTACCGGCTTGCCGCGGATGACACCCTTCAAACCGAGCCGCCTAATCAGCCGTTCCACCGTGCAACGCGCAATGTCGAAGTCTTCCCGTCGCATCTGCCGCCAGAGTTTGCGAACCCCATAGACCTAGAAGTTCTCGCCGAACACGCGCTCGACCTCAGGCAGCAGCACGGCATCCCGCTTGGCGCGATTACTGCGCAGGTCCGGATCGGCACGGCGGGCAGCATGCGCAAAGTACGTCGACGGGGCGATCGGCAACACCTTGCAGATCGGCTCGACCCCGAAGCGGTTGCGATGCTGGTCGATGAAGTCCATCAGGACGTGGTGCGGCGGTCGAGCTCCGTCTGGGCGAAAAATGCGCTGGCCACCTTGAGAATCTCGTTAGCCTTACGCAACTCCCGATTCTCGCGCTCAAGCTGCTTGACCCGCTCGGCCTCGAATGTCGTAACTCCGGCGCGGGTGCCCTGGTCAACCTCGGACTGTCGGATCCAGCGCCGCAGCGTCTCGGTCGTGCAACCCAGCTTCTCCGAAACCGACCTAATGGCTGCCCACTGCGAACCATGCTCGGCGCTGCTCTCTCCGACCATCCGGATCGCCCGCTCCCGCACCTCAGGTGAAAACTTCGAAGGTCTGCTCATTGCTCCATCCTCTCAAGGAATGGAGCCTCGGGCAAATCCGGGGCGGTTCAGATCGGCGAGGACTGCCGCCTTGACAGCGTTCAGCTGCGCGCTTGTGAGCACCGTTCATCCCCCAGAGGTAGTGGGCCGGACGAGGCGATCGGCATTAGCGTTTCCAGAACTGGACCGGCGCAGCCCAATTCGCGAGCCAGAGATACCCGTCGAGCTTTTCGACGTACACGAACCGCCCAAGATGGAAGGAATTGAAGGGCGAGAACTGCACCTGCGGCTGATCTCCAGTGAATGCTCTGGCCTCGACGCGCCACGGCGCGGTGCGCGGATCTCCGGTCGGTGTGACATTGTAGACGATCATCGACCCGTCACCGTTGTAGTACGTGAATCCGCCCATCGGCGGCACCCATGCCGAGCCACCGTTGGTCTTGCCAGTGTGTCCGGCAAATGTCACGTCCTGAATCTGAATGGTGTCGCCAGTGACCGGCGGGACATACTCCTGTGCCGTTACCGGATCGACCACAATGACCATGATCGCGCCCGGATCGCCACGGAAATAGACATATAGATCATTCGCGGCATCGTAGGCCCACGTGCCGTAAATGATGTTGATGTTTTTCGCCAATGAGACGATTCGCAGGTTGCGCTTCTTAGTGGCGAGATTGAGAACGTCGAAGTTCCAGTGGTAGGTATGCGATGCCACGACGCGGCGCTTGGTGTCGAGCAGTGCCCCCGTATAGGCAATGCCCTCGAAGAACGCGTCATCCGAGAACCGCGACCAGTGCCGCTTGCCATCGGCACCCGGAGTCATCGGCAGGATGTGCGCGATGCGCCCATCCGCTTGACCGACAGGCGTCAGCGACGGCGTGGCCGTCGTCAGCAACGCGCCCAGCGGATCGTCATGCCCGAAGCCCGGAGGCAATCCAAGCTGGAACCCGTACATATGACCTGCTCCGGGCTGGTCCGGCATCGTGGCCTTGTTGCCGATCGGAGGCGGATACCCGTCCTCGCAACCGTCGAAGTTGCCATCGACCCACAACTCGCCCGTAACCATGTGCGCGTTGTAGAGTTTCCAGTATTGCTCCTTCGGCAGCGTCCCAGCGCGACTCGCTGCGACAGCGGCTGGATCGTTGTAGAGCGTAGGCCACGGATCGGTGAGGCGCGTGAACATGCGCGTCGCAATGTCGAACGCGTAGACCTCATTGCCCGAGTAGTCGCCGTGGCCGCCGCCCTTGAACACGAGGCTGCCGAGCGCACCCATCGACTCAAGGTACGGAGTTGCGGTGTCGTTGAAGATCGCTTCGAGCCCGCCAACGCTGGACCACGAGCAGCGCGACACCGGGCACCGATTTAAGGACGCCAGTATGTTGATCGACGCGTTGACGATCGTGCCCGGCAGTGCTTGCGCGTAGAGCGCCGGAATGCCGCCTACGGGTGCACGCCCAGGTGCGGGCGCAGGCGTCGGGGCTTTCGCTGGGGCGACTTTGGCGTACTGCGCCCGGACGATACCGGCGCCGCCGGTGGCCCCGGCAGCGATGCCCAGCAGGAAGAAGCGTCGGTCCATCGAGGGTCCTCCTTTCGGCGAGCGGCACCTGATTGGATGACAGGTGGGGGCGATCGTTCCCGATCGGCCGCTGCCGCGCTTGCATGGGCTCGGTCGCAACGCGACAGGCGGACCTTACGCCCGCTGTGGTCGGTTCAGGCGGTAACGCATCGGCGGTTGCGGCGCGGCTTGGGCGCGCTCCTGCGCACCTATACCTGCAGCTCGGGCGAAACGGGGAACATGAAGTTCTTTCAAATGACGAA
This sequence comes from uncultured Pseudomonadota bacterium, assembly GCA_963816415.1. Lineage (GTDB taxonomy): Bacteria > Pseudomonadota > Gammaproteobacteria > Burkholderiales > Casimicrobiaceae > VBCG01. The sequence continues at coordinate 12,871 of CAWFKR010000016.1, read as the reverse complement.
CCGCGTTGGAATGATGAGTGGTCGTCTTTTGGGTCAAAGCACTAATGCCGGGTGCCAGTACACAGGGCGGTTCGCTGGCCTGAATCCTAATAAGCCGTGAGGCACCGAGCTTGACACGCGTTCGGCTTCGTCTATCGCAGTCGCTTCAGGCGTTCACGGGATGCCTCGATCTCCACGCTTAGCTTGCGCGCCAATTCGCGCAACAAGGGTCGCGTCCCGCCCCTATACCCGTTTCGCGACACCTTCGCCTTACCTTTCGGCGTCTTCGGCCCGGTCGATTTCTCCCACGGCTTCCATTTGCGGATCAGCTTGGCCCGCAATCGACGGTGGTCGGGTGTCCTGACGTGGCTCATTCGTCACTCCTGATAGTTCGGTTGGCGCGGTCTCGGTTTCCCGCGCGCTTGCGCGGGTGCCCGCGCGTACCGTTCTAGGCTCAGTTGCGCCGTTGTTCAGCTGTTGCGGCCCGGCCGCGATGTTTGTTTGCCGCACGAATGCCACCGGCTGCGGGTTCTTGATCGCCGCCAGGGTCTCGACAGCCGGGCATAACGAAGGCCGCCGCTCGGACAGCGGTGACGCGCTCCGACGGATTTGGCTGCCCGACGCATTTGCATGACAATGTGACCGCAGCAAGATTGGTGCCATCCATTGACCACGTGCGCACGAGTCGCGCACGACAGGACCCTCGGGGCTTCGCACGTTTTTTGCTCAACATCCAAATTCTCTCGCAACCCGTGTCCTGCTCATGCCACTGAAATATGGCGAGCGATGGAACATCACAGGTGACAAAGATGCAGGTCCCGTCACTCCGCCGTTCGCTGATCGAGGGCACCACTTGGATGGTCGCCGCGCGATGGGGCATCCGCCTCATTGGAATGGTCAGCACGATCATACTCGCCCGCCTGCTTTCGCCCGCCGATTTCGGCCTGGTCGCAATGGCGATGATCGTTGTTGGACTGACGGAGGTGCTTTTCGCCTACGGGATCGACACTGCCCTCATTCAGAATCCGCGCGCCGGGAAGGACCATTTCGACACCGCCTGGACGGTGGGGATTGTTCAAGGCGCCTTGGTGTGCAGCCTCCTGCTCCTCATTGCGCCCTTGGCTGCCGGCTATTTCAAGGAGCCCCGCGTCGCCGAAGTGCTGCAGGTATTGTGCCTCGCCATCGTGATCCGCAGCTTCGGCAATGTGGGCGTCGTGGCTTTCCGAAAGGAGCTTCGATTCGGTAAGGAATTTCAATACATGATCGTCGGGAAGTTACTCGGCTTCGTCGCCACGGTGTCACTTGCCCTTGCGTTGCGGAACTTCTGGGCGCTTGTCATCGGTCAGGTCGTGGGGGCTATACTCGGCTGTCTCCAGTCGTATCTGATGCATCCCTATCGACCCTCGCTCAGTCTCAGAGCGGCGCGAGATATCTGGTCCTTTTCGCAATGGATGCTGCTGGTCAACATATCCACGTACGCGCTCGGCAGGGTGGACGAGATCGTTGTAGGCGGACAGGGCAACGGAACGAGCATGGGACTCTACTCCGTTGCATCGGAACTCGCCGAGCTGCCTTCCACGGAGCTCGTCTATCCGTTGGCGCGCGCGCTGTTGCCCGGTTACGCGCTGCTCAAGGACGATCCCGGCCGACTCAAGCAGGCATTTCTCAACGTGCTCGGCTTCGTCTCGACAATCACCGTCCCCGCTGCACTCGGCGTGGCCATGCTCGCCCCGCACCTCGTCCCGGTTCTCTTAGGAAGGAAGTGGGTCGACTCCATTCCACTGATCCAGTATCTCGCGGTTTTCGGGATGGTCCGTGCCTTGAATGGCGGCGCCGGGAACCTTCTCGTCGTGCTCGGCAAGACGAGGCTCCTGGCGACTCTCACGATGCTTCAACTAGTGGTCCTGGTTGGCGCCTCGCTGGTCGGGGTCAGGGTTGCAGGTATCACGGGTGTCGCCATCGCAAAGGTGCCCGCCGGCATTGCATTCTCCATTATCCTGTTCTATGCCGTGACCCGCGTGTCGTCCATCACCAGGCGGGATATCGGCGAACGGATCTTTCGCCCGCTTGTGGCGACACTCGCGATGACGCTGGTACTCGAGTGGTACGCGGCAGTCGCCCCGTCGAATCACTATTGGGCATTGGCCGTGAGCGTCGTGCTCGGCGCCGGCGCCTACGGAGTCTCGCTATATGCCTTGTGGCACATTTGCGGGCGACCGAATGGGGCCGAATCGTTCCTGCTCGACGTTGCGGCGACGCTCCGAAAGGGAGAAGTGCGCTCTTGAACGCGACCGAGCCGTCCGTTTCAGTAATCATCCGGACGCTGGCTGAGGGACGCCGTCGCGACGCGATCTATCGCGCGCTGGACAGCATCACCAGACAGCAAGGTGTGAACGCCATCCCAATAATCGTGGCGAACGGCGACAGGTTTGACCCTTCCCTGCTCGCGGAACTCAAGGCGAGGCGCGACGTACGCTTTCACTACCTGGAACAGGGATCCCTGCCGGCGGCGATTCGGCAGGGGCGGACAATGGTCAATACGCCATACTTCTGCTTTCTGGACGACGACGACGAATATCTGCCCGGGGGCCTGCAGGGGCGCGTGGCGTTGCTTCTTAAGCACGACGCAGTAGATGTCGTCGTCGGCGGGGGGTACCGGCTCGTTGGGGACAGGCGAGGCACGAGCGGATGGAAGAAGGGCGATCCATCGTCGCATGATCCCCTCCGAGAATTGCTGGTAGACAACTGGCTCGCGCCGTGCGCGGCGGTCTTTCGTACATCGCGGTTCGGAGTCGATTTCTTCCTGGATGCTCCTGAATATTTCGAATGGACCTACCTCGCATTCAAGCTATGCGTGATGCGGCGAGTGATGTTCGTGGATCTCCCGGGTCACGTCATGCACGATACCGAGCAGTCCGCGTCGAAGTCGAACAGCTACAGGCTCGCGGAGGCCTCGGTCCTTGAGAATATCCTGCGGCTTGATTTGCCCGGCGATGTCCTTTCGACCCTTCGCCAGAAGTACGGGGCCGCCCTCCACGAAAGCGCTGACCATTACCGAAAACTCAAGCAACATGCTTATGCATGGCGATTCCATCTGAAAAGCATGCTCCAGCCCGGCGGAATTCGCTACGTGTCCTACACGCGTAAATTGCTGCGGTTCTAGGGCGGAACAGTTGATCAATGTGCGCGCCCTTCGCCACGGCTCAGTGCGCCTCTTGCTCCCGCTGTCTCGGAACCGTTTAGTGACCTGATGCAGCGATTGCATTACGCCGAGTGGGGCGCAGGCGAGTGGCTGGCTGCAATTGGGGCTGCACTTGGCGCGAAGGTGCGGAGCGGTCGCCGGCTGGACATCGTCCGCCACCGCCTTGCCGGCGTCGTCGGGGACCGCCCGATCCATCTCGTCAACGCTGGACGCAATGCCATTCGCCTGGCGCTGGAAGTCTTTCGTGCCAAGCGGCCATCGCGCGCTCAAGTCATCGTTCCGGCCTACATCTGCCCGAGCGTGGTCGACGCCGTCCAGGCGTGCGGGCTCGTGCCGGTGGGTGCAGATATCGGCTCGGACCTTAACATCGCGCCGGCGTCCGTGCTAGGCGCGTTGAACGACCGTACGCTGGCGGTCATCGTCCCCCACATGTACGGCTGTCCGGCCCGGATTTCCGACATCGAACGGATCTGCCGCGACGCAGGCGTCTTTCTCATCGACGACGCGGCGCAGGTCATCGGCGAAACGGTCGATGGGCGGCCGATCGGGACCTTCGGTGATGCGGGGCTGTTCAGCTTCAATCAGTCGAAAGCCGTGGTGACGGGTCACAGGGGATCCGGAGCCGTGCTGCTCGTCAATGACAATAGTCTGGAGGAGGAATTTCGCGCGGCACATGCCCGGCTTCCGGCCGCAGCCAACTGGCTCGGTCCTTTCTTGCACTTCGTATGGAATTATCAGTTGGGGCCCTACACCGGTCACTCCGGATACTATTTCGGCAGACTTGCGGCGCGACTATGGCCGCGCGGCATATCGAAGGACTATTACCAGCCCGCGGCAATGGGCAACTTTTGGGCGGCGATCGCGTGCAGGCAGTTCGACCGTCTCGACGCGATGCGCGCCGGCCGGATTCGTGTTGCGTCGGACTATCAACGCGAACTCGCCGCGCTTCCGGAGGTCGGATTTCCGCAGTTTGCGACGGGGCGCTATCTGTCGCGGATCGTGCTGATGATGCCAGAATGTGCCGCCGTGGCTCCGCTCCGGGCGCGGCTAGCGGGGCAGGGCATCATGACCCGCGCGGCCTATGCGAGCCCCGAGATCGTCATTCGCAATGCTCCCATTGCGGCAACGCACGCCAGGCGCCTGCTCGAAGTTCCGAGCCATTCCAGAATGGCGGTTTCCGATATGCGCTTGGTATGCCAGGCCATCGCCGTCTGCCTGGAACGGCCAGTTGCTATCCCAAGTTCGTGACCGTCCCTTCCCAGCGCCTCGAGCATTAATGCATCCATGAAGAACTTTGCCGCCCAGTTCGGGTAGCGATATTTCATGTAGTGCCCATCGATCGGAAATGAACCGGGTAGCGCTCCCCGCACGCCTGGGTTTCGAGCTTCCAGCTGCTGGATGCTCATGTTGAATCTATTCGCGGCGATCGCGTGCTGAAGAAGTGTGTCATCTCCAGTCTCCCAAGCCAGTCGCTGCCAGTTGATCGCCATCTGGGCATTGCCGGTCACGCAGGTCCAGTTCGACTTTGGGCTCCATTTGGGATCGAGGTATGCCGACAGGGAGCCATCGTCATTTTGTCTTTTCGCAACTTCCTTGCTCATGCGCAGCGCATGGTCGACGTAGCGGGACTGGCCGATCCGGGCGCCGACTTCGAGAATCCCCCGGATCGAATAGGCGATCGTATGAGTCAGTGCGCTGTCGTCCGCGCTGTGGGTGAGGCAATTGCCGGGCAGCCATCCGTTCGGCTGTGACGTGCCGAGTGCCCATTTTATGTTCCGGTCCGCGGCGTCGAGGTATGCCTGCTTCGGGACGACTTCGAATGCCCGTATCAGACCGAATCCACAGCGCGTGTTGTAGGTGGCGTGCTTGGTCGTCGTGAAAGGGGAGGGAAATCTCCGCCAGCAACCGTCGGCGTCCTGCGCAGCAACCAACCAGTCCGCTGCACGTTCCAGTGCGGCGCGAATCGCTTCGTCGCCGGTTTCAATGGCAGCTCGCGCGAGGCCAAATAGCACTTGCCCAGTGTTGAATATCGTCGGGGCGAGCACTTCCGCATCCATCGTCCCGGCGCGAACACCCCCGTCCGCCAACTGCTCTTTGACTTCCCAGAGAGCCATACGGTAGGCGGCATCACGATATTTCGGGGCATCAAAGTGTTTGGCGTAATCGTACAGTGTCGGGATGATGTACCCAGTAGTTTCCGGGTAGGACGCAAGCCATCGACTCTCGCGGATGTCGTAGCTATGTGCCACCCCGTCATCGAGGGTGGCGTCCTGGGCACGGATGATCCACTCGGCTGCCGCAGCCAAGTGTGCCTCGATTGGTCGAACTGCCTCGCGCGACCAGCCGATGCGGTCGCGCCACGCCTTCGTGAGGTGTCTCGTGTGCAAAGGGTGCCAGTTCTCAGGAAGAGAGTCTGTCCCTCGCATTCTTCCGCAGGACCGACTCGATCTTTCCTCTAATCCGATGCCGTATGTTATCCCACCACGGGCCCGGATCGCCCATGCGAAAGTACGCGTCCACGCAACGATGCGCAATTGTCGCCTCGACGGAAGGGCCATTCTGCTCCTCCCGCGCCCATCGATCGACGACGGGATCTCTCCACAGTCTGGGTGGGGACACGCTCTCGGGCAGTGGCACGCACACGCCGACTTCGTGCCGATACGCGTCCAAGGGAATGTTGACGCCATTGACAGTGGCGACTTCCTGCTGAAAGTCCGTACGCCCCACCGTCGGCTCGACCATGTAAAGGCGGCCGTCACGGCGATCGCGCTTGTACTCCATGCTGCCCATGCCCTGGAATTGCACGGCCCGAAAGAACTGCGACGTCGCCTCGGTCAGCTCCACGACATGGTCGGAAGCCGCAATGCAACTCGCCGTGCCGCCGATTCGTGGCGGCCAGGAACGCAGCTTGCGTCCCACGAACGAGGCCACCAACGCGCCTCCGCCCCCGATATATTGGAGGCAGAAGTAGATGTCACTGTCGTCGCCATCGATCCATTCCTGGACGATCATGTCGGGCATCACCGGCGCGATTTCTGCGTACCGGCGCGCGACTTCTTCGACCGTCTGCGTCACATACGCTTTCTTGAAGCGGGCGCCGTATGCATAGCTCTTCCACGCCGGCTTCAGTACGCAGGGAAAGCGCAGCCTGGATACGGCCGCAAGATCCTCCGCTGATCGCAGAGATGCTGCCGGCGGGATGTGGGCGCCGGTCTGCTCGGCCAGCCCCTGGAATCGGGTCTTGTCGAGCAGCGCTTCGAGCGTTTCCCGGCGCGGCAGCCGGATTCGAAAAGATCCCTCCAGCTCGGCACGTCGATCCGAGACCGTCTCGACGGATTTTTCCTCGGTAAGAAACAGCACCGGGCGATCCTTCGCCCCCCTGGCAATGGCCACGAGCGCCGCAACGAGCGGCTCACCCGCCGTGTCGGCGAGCGGGACCTTCCTCCCGAAGCGCGATCGCATCGCGCAACCCGCCGCCGGCCCGACGACGGCAATCGGCATGTTCCCTCGGGCGAGACTGCGCACGACGCCGAGCGCGTTCAATCCCGATCCGACGACGACAGCCAGCGCTCTCAGAGGCCCTCCCCGGGCAACCGCTGACCCATCCGCGCGACCAGATAGCGTCGGAGGACGCCTCCCTGCGACGTGCCAATGCCGCTCATGCGGACTGTGCGCGCCCTAGCATATTGCGCAGCATTCGCGCGCCGAATCGTCCGCGCGTCGGATCCCACCGCGTAAACCGCGGCAACTGCATCGCATCGCTACCACGATCCGCGGTGTCCCGGTGGAGACAGCGGCCGAAAAGCCTGCTTCACGGGCCATTCGCGCGTGTCCAAGGAGATAACCGGCGCGCGGCCTGCCGTTTGGATGCGCGAAAAGCCCGATAGGTATGCGGAGCGCTTTCTCGAGCGATTCTCTGCTGTGCGTCATCTCGCACCTTAGGGATAGAGATACAAAATCCAACACCTCCAAGCCGCGTCGACAGTAGCGTAGCACGGGTTGACTTGCGCGGGCCGACGGGAAGCCGGGGTGATCCGGCGTCGCCGCGACGCCGTGATTGTCCGGCACCGGGCGTTTCGCGAGCGTCAGCGAGCGCGCCTGGTGGTCGTCGGCATGCGCCTGTCCGGCGTCGTGCGCGAACGGCGGTCGACGCTCGGCGTTACCAAGTGATGCGTTGATCCAATTCGTACTTCGGTGCGGGCTGCGGGTCGAAGCCGCCTGGCTCGGCACGGGTCAGAACCCATAACGGTGGGCCGCGGACACTCTTGTTCCCGCCCGATGATGAAACGGAAATCATGGCGACTTGTTCAGACCTTCCTTAACAGTCACGCAATCGAATTCGATGGCGCGCAACGTTTGATCGAGTGACACAGCAAACAGTCCGCTAAGAGCGAAGCCTGCGGCATTGAAGGCTTCGATCGAGGTTTTGTAGTCCGGCATGCCATCGTACAAAGGAAGCACCGACACCTCGCTCTGCATGGCCACTGTACGTGCGAGCAGGTCGCTCGCGCCCTTCAGCACTTCGAGGTCAAATCCCTGTGTATCCATTTTCAGGTAGATATTCTTCGCCGTCACCAGCGATGGCGTTTCCGCTGCCACCGTGTCGATACGCCGCAGCGAAGCTGGTTGCGTCCGCACTACCCGATTCTCGACGTCGAAGTCACTCATGCCAGATGTGCGGGGCTGCAGTATCGACGAGAAATGACTGTTTTGCATCACATTTATCGTGGTCTCGCGGTCTTCGCTTCCCAAAGCAAAGGAGTACACGTTCCAATTCGGATCGCTATGAACTCGCTCGACTAGGCCTTCGTACAGTGTCGCGACAGGCTCGAAGGAATGGATGATTCCGTCGTATTCGACCTCCAGGCGCAGGAAATCACGATACTCGCCGCGGTTGGCGCCCACGTCGATAACCGCCTGCACGTCGTACAGGTCGAACAGCTTTCGCAGGTGAATGGCCAACTCGCGCTGCGGGAGGCGCCACGACGGGATAAGGGCGCAACCGAGCTTGCCGGCGATCCACTCTGCGAACAAGCGTGGCGGCGAGGCATTCTTCATTGGATATGGGCAGGAATCGTTCAAGAAGGGGCTAAATGGCTGCGCCGCCGGTGAGTTCTCTCGGCCCGCGCTGGAAGCGAGGAGTTGACGATCACGATGCGAGGATGCGCGCTCATGTGCCTGCGCTTGGCATGTGCGATTGTATCCACAACTCGAGGCTCATCAGGATCCAGACCAGCTCGCCGTAGTATCCAGGGTGCTGCGGAAGGTATTCGCCGGTGAGCCGGCCGAGGAATTCGGGCCGCACGATTCCACGGCGTCCCAGCGAATCGAGCGAATCGAACGCCAGGTCCCGCAGCGGCCGATGCCCGGTCACCCACACGCCGAAGGGCAGCCCGAAGCCGTGCTTCTTCTTGGCGAGGATCGCGTCGGGAAGGAATCCGCGCAGCGCCTCCTTGAAGAACCAGCGCAGCGTCCCGCCCTTCAGCTTGAAGCGCGGCGGAAGGCGCAGCGAGAAGTCGACGAGGCGGTCGTCGAGCAGCGGAAATCCGACCGCAACGCCGGCCTGCGCCGTCGCCCCCATCACCTTGGGCAGGTCGTTGTCGGCCAGCGTGTATTTCCAGTCGTAGGCGAGCATCCGGTTGATCAGCGATCCGGCGGACGCACCGTCATAGATTTCGCGCTGCTGCCGCGCCGGGTCGGCAGGGTCCACCGTGGCCAGGAACTCCGGTTGCAGCACCTCGTCCAGCCCGAGGCGCAGCAGCAGGTTGTACATCTGCAGGCGGTCGGGCATCGGGACCCTTGCCTGCTTGACGTAGCTTGCCGCCTTGCCGATCCCCGGCATGCGGTCGAACGCCGAAGAGTCCGCCAGCAGGGGCTCCAGCACGGAATGCCGCAGCGGCCCGGGAAGGTGGCCGTAGGCTTCGAAGATTCGCTGCTTGGCGTAGCGCGAATTGCCGCCGAAGAGCTCGTCGCCGCCGTCGCCCGCGAGCATCAGCTCGACGCCCCCTTCGCGCGCCATCTTGGCGCAGTAGTAGGCGGGGAGCACCGACGAATTGCCGAACGGCTGGTCGTAGCTCGCGGCGAGATCCCCGATGCTGCGCACGATGTCGTCGGCAGTGACGTAGTACTCGTGATGGTCCGTCCCGAAATGCCGCGCGGCGATGCGCGCGTATTCCATCTCGTCGTAGCCCGCCGCATCGAAGCCGATCGAGTAGGTGCGCGCGGGCTGGCCGGTCAGCTCGGTGACGATGCCGGCCACGGTCGAGCTGTCGGTGCCGCCGCTCAGGAAACAGCCGACTCGCCGATCGTCGAACTGGCGAGTCACGCATTCGCGCAGCAGATCGTTGAATTCGGCGCGAAGCGCAGCGAAGTCGGCCGGGGCATCTTCGACGAAGACCGGATTCCACCAGCGCGAGACCGTCAGCTTCCCGTTCTCCTCCAGCGCGCAATGCCCGGCAGGCAGGCGCGACACGCCGCTGAAGATCGTCCTGCGGGGCGGGGATGACGTGGAAGTACAGGTAATCGAAGATCGCCTGCGGATCCAGATCGGACCCGGCGCCCGCGACGGTGTCGGCACGCTCCCCGACATGGAGGCCGTCGCCATCCATCCGGTAACACAGCGGATGGATCGCGAAGCGGTCGACCGCCGCGAACCGGCGACCGCGCGCGTCCTCGAGGCAGATCGCGAAATCGCCTTCGACCCTGTGGACGACGTCACGACCGTAGCGTTCGAAGCCCGCGCGCCATGCGCTCTCATTGCCGCGCTCGGCCGCGATGTGCGCAAGCTCGGGATCGGTGAAGCGATGCCTGCCGCGGACGATCGCGGCAGCCTTGCGTTCGACGGCGGTGGCAGGGGTCATGAGCGGGAGTCTCGCCGGCTCGGCGGGTTGCCGTGCCTCCGGCGTGAACCGGTCCGCGAACTCGATGCCGAGGCTCTTGCGGTCGATCTTGCCGTTGGGGTTGCGCGGCAGTGGCCCTTGGCGGATATCGATCACCGCAGGCAGCATGTAGGCCGGCAGGCGTGTCCGGCATTCGGCGAGCAGCGCGGCCTCCAGCAGGGTGGATCCGTCCTTGGGCGTGACGATCACGACGATCGCCTGGCCCAGCGTCGGATGCGGCACGCCGAACGCGGCGGCCTCGCCGACCAGATTGGTCGCATAGAGCACTTCCTCGATCTCGGTCGGGCTCACGCGGTAGCCGGAGGTCTTGATCATCTCGTCGCGGCGGCCGACGAAGTAGAGGAATCCTTCCGCGTCCATCCGCACGGTGTCGCCCGAGAACACGGCGAGCTCCGGCAGCACGAATCCGCCCTCGCGTCCCGGCAGCGGCTTGAAGCGCTCAGCCGTCTTCTCGGGATCGTTCCAGTAGCCCATCGCGACCAGCGCGCCGCGGTGCACGAGCTCGCCGGGCTCGTCTGGCGCGCAACGCGTCCCGTCCGGGCGCAGCACCAGGATCTCGGCATTGGGAATCGCCTTGCCGATGGAATCCGGCCGGCGGTCGACCTCCTCCGGCGGCAGGAAGGTCGAGCGGAAAGCTTCGGTCAGGCCATACATCAGGAAGGGCTTGGCGCGCGGCACCTTGCCGCGCAGCGCCTTGAGCGTCTCCAGCGGCATGCGCCCGCCGGTGTTGGCGAAGTAGCGCAGGTGCTCGCCGATCGACGCGGGCCAGTCCAGCTGCGACAGCTGGATGTAGAGCGGTGGCACCGCGGTCAGGCCGGTGACGCGCTCGCGGACCAGCGCATTGATCACGTCCCGGGGCAGCAGGTAATTGATCAGCGCGACGCGCGCGCCGGCGTGGAACGCGGTCGTGAGCTGGCTGAAGCCGGCATCGAAGGACAGCGGCAGCGCGGCGAGCAGCGTGTCGTCGCCATGGTTGCCGAGATAGGACGCGACGCTCTTCGCCCCGGCGACCATGTTGCGGTGGGACAGCACGACACCCTTGGGCTTGCCGGTGCTGCCCGACGTGTAGAGGATCGCCGCGATGTCGGTGTCGATGACGCGGTGCGGCGGCCGGTCCGGACCCGCAAGCAGATCCGGCCAGGCGTGCACGGGGAGGGGGCCGGTCCGCTCGGCGATGCGATCGGACGTGAGTACGACGTGCCGAAGGTCCGGGCATGCACCGAGCACTCCGGCCAGCGCCGCATGCCGCTCCGGCGAGGTGACCAGCATGCGCACGTTGCAGTCGCGCAGGATGTACGCGACCTGATCCGGCTTCAGGATCGGATTGAGCGGCACGAAGGCGCCGCCAGCGGCGGCCGCGCCGAAGGCCGCGATGACGGTCTCGGGGCGCTTGTCGAGGTAGATGCCGACCCGCTCGCCGCGACCGAGTCCCAAGGCGACGACCCCGGATGCGAACGCCTCGATGCTGTGCGCCAGCGTGCCGTAGCCGATGGACTCGGCTCCGGAGGTCAGCGCGATCGCGTCGGGTCGGCGCGAGGCCGAGACGCGGACGAGTTCGGACAGCAGCATCGCTTCGTTCATGACGGGGTGATGCGGATACAGGGAACGGGGTCGAAGGAACAATTCCTCAAGCAAATTCCGGGCCCTGATACTGCAGTCGGGGATTATGACAGGCCGCGCCGGCCCGAATGCCATAATGCGCGCCCAATGAGATCCCCAACCAATGGTCGCTGGAAGGCGTTCCCCGTCGCCGAATTCGCTCGTCGAGCTTCCGACTGGGATGCGATCGTGTCGGCGGGTGGTTACCCGCCGTTCCTCCATTCCGATTTCCTGGTGCCGGCATTGCGCGAATTCGGGACCGGACGCGAAATTTTCGTCGTGAGGGGCGATGGCGCCGAACCTTCTGCAATGGGACTGTTCGTGCGCAAGACGGCCGGTGTCTGGGAAACGTTCCAGCCGTCACAGCTTCCGTTGGGCGCGTTCGTGCAGCGCGCTGGTCGACCGATCGACGAGACGATTGCAGCACTGGTATCCGCACTTCCCGGGTTCGCGGTCGTCGCGGCGATCACCCAGCAGGATCCGGCGATCGTCGCGCGGCCGCCTGATTCGCCACGGCTGCGCACGATGGATTACATCGAGACGGCGCACGTGCCCGTGGCAGGCACGTTCGACGACTACTGGGCGGCGCGGGGCAAGAACCTGCGCACCAACGTCAAGCGCCAGCGCGCGAAGCTTGCCGAGGAGGGCGTGGTCGCGCATCTGGATGTCGTCGAGACGCCCGGCGCCGTCGCGGCGGCGATCGCCGAGTACGGCCGCCTCGAGACTGCCGGGTGGAAGGCGGGCATCGGGACTGCGGTCGCAGCCGACAACGCCCAGGGGCGCTTCTACACCAGCGTATTCGAATCGTTCTGCGCCAGGGGCGCGGGGCGGATCTATCGCTACCTATTCGACGACAAGGTCGTGGCGATGGACCTGTGCATCGAGCATGCGGGCGTCCTGGTGATCCTCAAGACCGCGTACGACGAGACCTACAAGACCGTTTCACCCGCGTCGTTGATGCGCCACGAATACTTCCGGCAGATTTTCGATGGCGGCTCGATCAGGCGCGTTGAGTTCTACGGCAAGGTGATGGAGTGGCATCAGCGATGGACCGACGAAGTCCGCACCCTCTATCACGTCAATCGCTATCGTTCGTCCTGGCTGCGGACGACGCACGATGTTCTCAAACGGCGCCCGGCGAAGCGTGACGAGGCGCCACCTGCCTCAGTACCACGACACCCGGCCTAGAACT